>NZ_URHZ01000052.1 GCF_900547735.1 uncultured Clostridium sp.
CCCGAACCCCGACCGTCCCGGCGGCGTTCTCATTCCTCAATTAAATCCCTATTTATGTCCAATCAGTAACAAATCATTGAGAAAACGCGTACAATAAATTGGGATTCGTTGCATATTTTCCGAAAATGTTGTAGTATAAATCTATCTTGTATCGAAGAGAAAAGGAGCCTGTACTATGGAAAAAGAAGTGCGTCTGATCCAGTCTATCCAGAGGGCATTTGATATTATCAACTGTTTCAGTGATCAGACACCGAAGCTGACTTTGCCGAAGATCAGTGAGATGCTGTCCCTGAATATCAATACGACCAGGGGAATTGTCAATACTCTGGTGGCTAATGGTTATCTGGAACATGATGGAGAAGCAAATATTTATACGTTGGGACCTGTATTTATTCCCAAGGCGGATTTGGTGAGCTCTAATGATATGGATCGCGTCAAGAAGCTGGCCAGGCCGTATCTGGAGCAGATTTCCAACACATTTCAGGTATCGGCCCGTCTTCAGGTGGTCTCTAATTACAACATTTTTACGATTGAAAACATCAATCCGGAAAACGCACATTACATTCTTCTCACGCGTTTAAACACGACCTTTGCGTTAAATGCCACCGCGTCCGGAAAGCTGCTTTTGTATTATATGGGGGATCGCCAGAGGGAACGGTATTTTAGGACGCTGGATAAGCGGATGTATACAAAGAACACGCTTATAACCAGGGAAGATTTGCAAAAAGAGCTGGATAAGATTGAAGAATGGGGATATGCCACGGAATTTGAAGAGATAGGTCTTGGAATCAGCAGTATTGCCATTCCGGTCATGAAGAAGAACGGGGCGCTTTACGGGACGATCAGTATCGTGGCCTCCAGTTCCATTGTGATGCCGATTATTCAGGATGTTATCATTCCAATGAGGGATTGCGCGGCATTCGTGACAGAGAATCTTTTGTTCTAGCGGACAAAGAAGCGTTTTGGAAGACAAGGAAAAACGTATTTGTGTATTTGGAACCGTCCGGTCAATAAGGCCAAAAGAACGATATCCGGTCGGGTGACGGAGCATCCGGGAGAAGGAGCGGGCGGAAACTCGTTAAAGTAAATTCAAGAAGGGCAGGAACTCCAGGAAAATGGAATTCTTACCCTTCTTTTAATATGTTTTTTTCATGCATGCAGATTTTTCAATAAAATACACCTCTTAAGAAAACAGAATTATTTTAATTCTGCTTTTCTGGCAGCCAGACCATTCATGAAATAGAGCGCCATCCATACACCTGTGTGGGCAGATGTCTGCGCCCCGCAGGTTTCCGGGTAAATCTCTACAAAGTCAAATGCGTTGGCTCCGGCCCTGCCGCATTCGTTGACCATCATAGCCAGCTCAAAGGAGGTAACGCCGCATGGATCTACCGGTCCCTGTGGGTTAGCGGAAGCATCCAGTACGTCGGAGCAGATGGTTACATAGATTACATCCGTATCTTTAGACACAATTTCCAGGGCTTTCTTGATGGAAGCCTCGTATCCGGTCTTTTTGATTTCCATAGCCGGAATTACGGTTGCGCCGTATTTCTCGGCCTCCCTTCTCTCCTGAGGATGGTTTCTCGGTCCTCTGATTCCGATATGTACAATCTTGGTGGAATCAAAGTTCTCATCCTGATACAGGCGGTTGAAAGGAGAGCATCTTGAATAAAGGTCGTCGCCAAAGGATGGCATTGTATCGAGATGTGCGTCAAAATGGATAACGCCGACTCTCTTTTTATGACGTTTTGCCAGTTCGCTGATCATTGGGTAGGAGATGGAGTGATCGCCGCCAAATGTGATCGGGATCGCGCCTGCGTCAATGATCTCACCGAATTTCTCACGCATCTTTGCAAATGTCAGGTCATAGTTGCCGTTCTGGACAACGGTATCGCCGTAATCACAGGCGGTCAGATAATCAAATGTATCTATATCATAATCAGGAAGATATCCCGTATAGCGTGTCGATACGGCACGGAATGTTTTCGGCGCTACAACGCAGGAGGAGTATCCGCCATATGTACATCCGCCTTCCCACGGAACACCCATAACGGCGAAATCGAACTGTTTTACATCGTCTGCTGTCTTTGCTACCGGCAGTCCCATAAAAGATGGTACACCGCTGTAAATTTCCTGTGGCACTACGCCTGGCTGATAGATAACTGGCTTATTCTGCATAATAAAAAACTCCTTTCGTGGACGAAATATGGTACATTGAAAAACGATATTGTAATTTTGTAAACGATATTATCATAATCTGACTATATCACTACGGTGTCGAAATGTCAATAGGCATGTAACATTTTTTCCCTCATATACTTATAATAATAAGGCGATCCGGCCCTCTTTGACGGCAATTCTGACGGCATTTTGCGGACCGGCGCGCAGTCTGAAAATTATAATCTGTTGAGGTGGTCAAATGAAATTTTTTGAACAAAGAAAGAGGGAACCGTCGGAGAGGCATTCCGGCCATCATCTGCCTATGGCGGAGAACGCGCTGTTCTGGATGCTGTTGGTGCTTTTGTCAATCGGCTGCATCACGTCTCTATATGAGAAATCCATACATAAGGGGGATGCATCCAGCGTCTCATCACAGAGCGTGTTTAAGTATGTCAAAGCCGCAGGCAGGAATTATCAGATTAAGGAAAGAAGACTTCCTATTTACTGCGTGAAGACGGATAAACCACAGGTGGCGCTGACGTTCGACGCGGCGTGGGGAAATGAGGATACACGCCGGCTGATGGATATCCTGGGGGCCCACAATATCAAGGTTACTTTTTTTATGACGGGCGGATGGGTGGAAAAATATCCGGAGGATGTCCGCTATATTGCACAACAGGGACATGAGCTTGGAAACCACAGCGAAAACCACAAGAATATGAGCCGGCTCGACAAGGCAAAGATTAAGTCGGAGCTGCAGACGGTACATGACAAAGTGAAGAAACTGACGGGAAAAGACATGACGCTGTTCCGTCCTCCCTACGGTGATTATAATAATAATGTAATAGAAGTTGCGGATTCCATGGGATATTACCCGATTCAGTGGGACGTTGACAGTTTGGACTGGAAGGATTACGGCACCGATTCGATTGTGAATAAAGTACTGGACGATCCGCATCTTGGCAATGGAAGTATTATTCTGATGCACAATGGGGCAAAGTATACCCCGGATGCCCTGGAAGCGGTCATTGCAGGGCTGCAGCAAAAAGGTTTTGAAATTGTTCCGGTTTCCTCTCTTATATGGAAGGAAAATTTTCATCTTGATCAGGAAGGACGGCAGTTTGCCGATTAAGATTGCTTATTTTACTGTTCTGTTTTATACTGTATTTATAGATAAAACACTGATAAAACCAAAATCAAACCGGAAATTAACAGATTACATTTTGATTTGTAACGGAAGTGTTTGGGAAGGGGAGGCGTTATGAAAAATAAGATTTGGACGGCGGCAGCACTTGTTTTGGGAACATCAATGGCCCTGCTGGCGGCGGTTCCCGCCCTGGCGGGCAATTGGGTTTACGGGGAGGAAGTCTGGAAGTACGAAAATAATGACGGAAGCCATCTGGCCTCTCAATGGTTTCAGGATGACGACGGCTGCTGGTATTATCTGGATACCCAGGGAAACATGGTGACGGACGGCGTCACGCCCGACGGCTATACGGTGGGGAAGGATGGAGCGTGGATTCAGAAAATTCCGCAGATTGAACGGTATGAGCATATCGCGCCGGATGAATCCTGCAATCATTATGCCGGAAAACAAAGCGAGCCGATTTTCCAGGTAGATACGGAAAAACCGCTGGTAGCGCTGTCATTTGACTCCGGTTCCGTATTTGACTATACGGATCAGCTTCTGGAAATCCTGAAACGTTATAATGTGCGCACGACCTTTTTCCTGACCAAGGATTGGATGGATGACCACGAGGACAGCGTTAAAAAGATTTATGAGGCAGGCCATGAAATCGGCAATCACAGCGTCAGCCACCCGGATATGACGGGTATGACGCCGGAACAGATTTCCGCCCAGATACAGGCTGCCCATGAGAAAATAAAGGAATTGACGGGGCGGGAGGCATTTCTATTCAGAGCCCCATACGGAGCCTATAATTCAAAAGTGATTGACACGGTCAAAAATAACGGGTATTACTGTATTCAATGGTCAATTGATTCTTTGGATTGGAAGAATCTGGGAATTCAGCCGCTTCTGGACGGCGTACTGAACAGCGGAAAGCTGAAAACGGGACGATTATCCTGATGCACAACGGGGCGGAATATACGCCTCAGGCACTGGAGACAATTATTAAAGAAATACAGGCCAGGGGATATACAATTGTACCCGTCTCAGAGCTGATTTACACTAGGGATTACAAAATGGATGTCTATGGAATCCAGCATTCCACGAAAGTACAAGAGACTGAATAATGGATTTTGAGCCGTCATGCAATAACGGATTTTAAACTGTCATGCTGATATGGAAAAAAGTTCTCTATTTACACAGAACACACGTTCTGATATAATGGATTTATTAAACAGCAGGAGCCGCCGCACGGTTCCTGTTTTGGACAGGAACTATGTTTTCTGAAATTGACCGGAGGTGGAAACGTGGGACAGGTTGTATTTCATGTGGATGTGAACAGCGCATTTCTTTCCTGGGAGGCGGTTTACCGTCTGAAGCACCTGGGGGGAACCAGGGATTTAAGGGAAGGAATCTGCGCTGTGGGCGGCGACAGCAGTAAGCGCCGCGGCATTATTCTGGCCAAGTCCATAAAGGCCAAGCAGTTTGGCGTCCGGACAGGGGAATCCATCATGGAAGCACGAAAGAAATGTCCCCAGTTGGAACTGGTGCCGGCTCATTATAATCTCTATAAGGAATCATCTCAGGCTTTTATGGATATGTTGAAAGAATATTCTCCCAATGTGGAACCATACAGTATTGATGAGGCTTTTATGGATATGACCGGGATGGAGAAGCTGTTCGGGCCGCCGGAGGAAGCGGCCAACCGCATCCGGGAGAGGATTGAGTCGGAGCTTGGATTTACCGTCAATATCGGTGTATCATCCAATAAGCTGCTGGCGAAGATGGCCTCGGATTTTAAGAAGCCCAATCTGGTGCATACGCTTTTTCAGGATGAGATCGCGGAGAAGATGTGGCCTCTGCCCGTGAGGGAACTTTTTTTTGTCGGCCGTGCAACCGAACAGAAGCTTTCGGCTATGGGAATCCATACGATTGGGGAGCTGGCGAATACGGAACTGTCCATCGTGACCAGCCATTTGAAAAAGCACGGTGAAGTGATTTGGAATTTTGCCAATGGAGAGGCTCCCGATCTGGTGGAGCCGGAAGCGCCGGACAATAAGGGATACGGCAACAGCACGACGATTTCTTTTGACGTGACGGACGCGCAGATAGCGAAGATGGTACTTCTGTCTCTGGCGGAGACCGTTGGGACGCGGCTGAGAAGCCATGGAGTTAAGGCGGAGGTAGTCTCTGTATCAATTAAGAACAATCTTCTGCAGTCACAGGGGCATCAGATGGTGCTGGCGGCGCCGACTAATATTACGGCGGAGATATACCAGGCGGCCTGCCGTCTTTTTGAAGAGCTGTGGGATGGGGCGCCAATCCGCCATCTCGGAATACAGACGACCAGGATCAAGGAGGAAAGCGCCCGCCAGATGAGTATTTTCGATACAACAGACTACGAAAAACTGGAAAAGTTAGACCGGGCCGTGGATGCCATCCGCGGTAAATTCGGCACGGATGCCGTCAAAAGAGCCTCATTCCTTCCTCCGGACATCAATGATAAGGAAGAGAAGGGCAACGGGAAAGTAAGCGCGCAGGGGGTGAAAACCGCATCGGCTCCGGAAGAAAGAAATCCGGGAGAAGAACCTGTTAAAGAGCCGGATAAGATGAACAAAACGAATAAAACGGCCGGGAAAGCGGAAACTAGGAAGAGAGCAGGAAGAATAGACCATATGTCGGGCGGAATTTCCAGGGAAAAGCTGACCGTGGATTACAGCAGAATCAAGATAGATTAACCGCAGCCGTACGAACCCTGGAAAAAAGACAGTTCTTATGGTAATATTTATAATGGACAATAACCAATATACGGATGAAAGAGGGATTGTGATGGCAAAGGAAATCATATTTAAGATGGAGAGGCCGGGGCTTGTGGAGCAGGGCCAGGAAGTAGAGGTGAGTGAATCGGTCACCCCCTTTAATGTCAACTATATGATAGAACCGGCCGTGGCGATGTCAGGGCTTTTCAAACTCAACAACCGGTTAAAGACGGAGAACGGGGTTACAAGAGGAATTGTGAAGGAAATTGTGGAAAATGACAGGGGTTTTTATGTGACTGTTACGTTTCCGGAAGAGTAAGTTTGTAGAAATGTGTAAAATTTTGTAAATTTATGTTGACAAACAATTGAATTTACAGGTGCATTGTGATAAAGTGTGTGGGAAAAAGATAACTGACAGAGAAGGAAGCGTGACCCAAGATGAAAAAAATACCACAGGATCCAATTATGTGCCTGAGTTTTATTAATACTCAGCTTCGCGACTATTATTCCAGCCTGGAATCACTTTGTGACGACCTGGCGGTGGACCGCCAGGAGCTGGAGAAAAAACTGGCAGAAGCTGGTTACTGTTATGACAAAGGCCAGAACCGTTTTCGCTGAATATGAATAAAAGACAGAAGATGAACGAGAACAGAGAATGCAGCGGATTTACATTGCTGGAACTGGTTATATCAGTATCAATACTTGCAATATTCATCGGGATGGCGGCGCCTGTTTTGGCAAAATATATCGAAAAAGCCAGAGAACAGCGTTATATGACGGAGGCGGAAAGCGTCTGCCTGGCTACCCAATTGTATATGATCGATATGGAGGCAGCCGGCACTCCGCTCACACAGGAGAAACTGGCGGCTAAGCTATGTGAAATTGAAGTATCTTCAAAGCGGCACGTGTTGAATCCGTACCTGACGAGGAGAGCCACAATGGGAGCGGAGATACAGGAATTCCGTTTTGTACAGTCTGTGCTGATTGGATTTATTTACGTGGTGGATGACTACAAAATATCGGTAAAGTTAACGGGTGATATTGCGATTGTCAAGGATAAGCCGGAGATCAGCATTAGAAAAACCGAAATAACAGAGGACGAAGAAGAACAGAGTTCGGACGAGAAAACGGATACGGACTAATGCCGCTAAGGAATGAAGCAGTTATGAACTGAGGCAGTAATGGATTGAGCCGGCTTATGGAACATGCCGGCTATAGAGAATGGGACGGAGTAAATACAGTGGGCTTGATTGCAACGATTTTTGACGGAGCGGTGTCGGTCTGGACATGGCTTTTGGAACATCTGATTTTTGTCAATTTAATACTGTCGATTATTATCGTATTTTTCAGGAGGCATGATCCGAAGACGGTCTGGACGTGGCTTCTGGCTTTGTATTTCATTCCGGTGTTCGGCATTCTCTTTTATCTGTTCTTTGACCAGGATTTCAGGAAGAGCAAGATGTTCAGGATCAAAGAGGTGGAGGACCGCCTCAAATATTCGGCTAAAAACCAGGAAGAATTCATCAAGAGCCAGGATATGGGACTTTTGGGTTCTCTGGCCGGAGGATATGCGGATCTGGTTCTCTATAACCTGGAGGTATCCGGAGCAGTCCTGACGATGAACAACCAGGTGGAGATTTTTACTGACGGCGTGGAGAAGTTTGACGACTTAAAAGAAGAACTGAAGAAGGCCAGACGTTATATCCACATCCAGTACTATATTATAAAGAATGATGAACTGTTTGATTCAATGATTCCGATCCTGCTTGAAAAGGTGAGGGAGGGCGTTGAAGTCAGGATTCTGTACGATGGGATGGGCGGCCGTTTTATGCCGAAGCGAAAGTGGAAGATGCTTGAGGAAGCCGGAATTGGGATTGCCAGCTTCTTCCCGCCGATTCTGGGCCGTCTCAATTTCCGTGTGAATTACAGAAACCACAGGAAGATTGTCGTGATTGACGGCCGCGTCGGTTATGTCGGCGGTTTTAATATCGGCCGGGAATATATCTCCAAGGATCCGAAGTTCGGATACTGGCGGGATACCCATCTGAAAATTTACGGCGAGGCGGTAATCGGCCTGCAGCTCCGTTTTGCCCAGGACTGGAATTATGCGGCCGGGGAGAATCTGTTTAAAGATATGAGCTATTTTAATGAGACCGTTGATCTGACGGAACCCACGTCGATTGACAGCATGGTTGGAATCCAGATCGTTTCCAGCGGACCCGATACCCAGACCCGGCAGATACGCGATAATTATCTGGAACTGTTCCATAAGGCCCGGCATCATATCTATATTCAGACGCCTTATTTTGTCCCGGATGACGCCGTTCTGTCCGCCATTCAGATTGCAGCCCGCTCGGGCGTGGATGTGCGTTTGATGATTCCCTGCAAACCGGATCATCCGTTTGTGTACTGGGCCACCTATTCCTATGTGGGCGATCTGCTGAAGGCGGGAGCCAGATGCTACACCTATGAGAACGGTTTCCTCCATGCCAAAGGCGTTTCCGTGGACGGCTTTGTGAGCTGTTACGGTACGGCCAATATGGATATTCGAAGTTTTGAACTGAATTTTGAAGTCAATGCGGTCATCTATGACGAGGCTACGACGGAACGCCTGGAAGAGGCATTCCTGAATGATCTTCCGCTGTGCAGGGAGATTACACCGGAGGATTATGAGGCCAGGGGGCTTGTGATCCGCTTTAAGGAACAGTGCAGCCGTCTGCTGTCATCGCTTTTATAGGACGGATAAAAATTACAGAACGTGTTACGGTTCAGACCGGATGTATTCCGCGAGGTGTTTTTTGTGAGTGGAGCAAAGCGAAAGTCACAGACAGCGGGCCCCCTTGGGTCAAACACAACGGTTCTTTACAGGCATTTTACAGACAGGAAAAGCTTGTAAAAGAGCCGTTATTTTTATATAATAGAACGGATAGAGAGGTGAAGATATGATACGTTTTATATTAGTGGCATCAACTGTAATTGGTTTCCTTATTTTTTCCACAGGACTTTTGTATAAACTTAAAAAGACAGGCAAAAGTGACCAGGAGAAGATGGAGCGGGAGAGCCTGCGCATTGTGCAGAAAGTATTCCGTTTCATACTTAAGATGTCGGGAGTGACCGTGACCGTCAAAGGGATGGAGAATGTGCCGGAAGGACAGCCTGTCCTGTATGTGGGAAACCACAGAAGTTATTTTGATATTCTCGTAGGTTATACGACGGTGCCGAGCTTACTGGGATTTGTAGCAAAGAAAGAGATGAAGCGGTATCCGCTGCTTTCCGACTGGATGACCAATGTCAACTGCCTGTTTCTGGACCGCAAGAACCTGAAAGAGGGACTTAAGACAATCCTGGAAGGAATCGAAAAGGTAAAGAGGGGCGTTTCCATCTGGATTTTTCCGGAGGGAACGAGAAACAGAGGGGAAGATCTCCTGGAACTTCTGCCCTTTAAAGAGGGAAGCTTAAAGATTGCCGAGAAATCCGGATGCCCGGTAATACCGGTTGCCATCACCGGTACGGCGGAGATATTTGAAAAACATTTTCCGATTATCAGGCCGGCCCATGTGACGATTGAGTTTGGACAGCCGTTTATTATCAAGGAACTGCCTCCGGAGGAGCGCAAGTTTGTCGGGGCATATACGAGAAAGCAGATTATCAGAATGCTTGAAAAGGAGCAGCATGGACTTACAGGAAATCAGAATTAAACTGGATGGAATCGATACACAGATTGAGAAACTTTTCGAAGAGAGAATGAGATTCTGCGCGGATGTGGCGGAGTATAAGATTGAGACGGGCAAGGCTGTTTACGACGCTAAGCGCGAACAGGAGAAGATAGAAACCCTTACCGGAATGGCGGAGGGTGATTTTAATAAGCAGGCGGTAGGAGAGCTTTTTCTCCAGATGATGACACTGAGCCGCCGTTACCAGTACCAGACGATGGCGGGGCGTACCGGCCTGATGGAGCTGGGCTTTGAGAAAGTGAAGAAACTGGACACTGCGGGGAAAAGGATTGTATTCCAGGGCCTGGAAGGGGCCTATGGCCATGCTGCTGCGCTGCGGTACTTTGGCAAAGAGGCCGATATCCATCATGTCCGCAGGTTTGAAGATCTGATGATAGAGGTGAAGGAGGGACGGGCCGATTACAGCGTGCTCCCGATCGAGAACTCCTCCGCAGGAGCCGTTACGGATAACTATGATCTGCTTTTAAAGTATAACAATTACATAGTGGCGGAAACCTTTGTTCCGGTAAACCACTTCCTGCTCGGTACACAGGATGCCTCCATTGAGGATATCCGGCGCGTATATGCCCATCCCCAGGCGCTGATGCAGAGTTCCGAGTTCCTGAACGGGAGGGAGAACTGGCAGCAGCTCAGCATGGAGAATAATGCGGTCGCAGCCAAGAAGATCCGGGATGAGAACGACAGGACCCAGGCCGCGGTAGCAAGTGAGATAGCAGGGGAAATCTACGGTTTAAAACCGCTTGCCACTTCCATTAACAACAGTAAAGAGAACACGACGCGTTTTCTGATTTTGTCGGCTGAGCCGGTATACAGGGAAGATGCCGGGAAGATCAGCATCTGTTTTGAACTTCCCCACAAGATTGGTACTCTTTACAACATACTGGGGAACTTTATTTTTAATCACGTCAACATGAGGATGATCGAGTCGCGTCCGGTTCCCGGGCGTAACTGGGAATACCGTTTCTTTGTCGACATAGAAGGAAATCTGGAGAATCCGGGAGTTATAAGTGCGCTTTACGGTATATCACAGGAAGCGAAGAATATGAGGATTCTCGGTAATTATTGACGGTACGGTATTTATGTTCAGCCGGAAAGAGGGCAGCATGGAAGAGATAATGAGGAAAGAAAACGGAAAAATACAGGGGAATCAGATGATTCTCTACAGAAATTTAAAATATCAGAACTTATTTGACGACGTATGCGCACTGCTGGCATCGGACGGGGGCCCTGAGGCCCCGGATGCCTTTGCCTGTGCCAACTGTTTGATAGAACTGGCAGTGACCTATGGTTTTAAAGGAAATCTATGGCACTGCTTTTTGGCTTTCTGTATGGCAAACCATGAGAACGCCTACAGCACTTCATGTGAGATTACAGGCCCTGTAAAAGGCACGTTAAATGAGCTGGCGGCCCATGATTTCCGGCTGATGAGGGAGCTTTTTTCACGCGATATCGCCGCTCTGGACCATGGGGACGGCGGCATTTGGCATTTGATGAAGCGGTATCAGAGTTCATCGGATGAGAGCCGGGTATTCAACCGCAGAATCCGTGACAGAATTGTAGAGCTGGCCGCGGCGCTTGAGAGCGCAGGCGACGACGGGACGTTCCAGGATACGGTGACCGAGTTTTACAGGGAATTCGGCGTCGGCAAATTCGGCCTTAATAAGGCATTCCATATCAGCATGAACGAGAACAGCCCAAAGGCATCGATTGAGCCGATCACCAGGGTGGAGCATATCTATCTGGAGGATCTCGTCGGATACGAGATGCAGAAAGCAAAACTTATCGAAAATACGGAATCATTTATAGAAGGCAGGGCGGCCAACAACGTACTTTTGTTTGGCGACAGCGGTACGGGAAAATCTTCCAGCATCAAGGCGATTCTGAATAAATATTATGACCGGGGATTGCGGATGATAGAAGTATATAAGCATCAGTTCCGCAGCTTGTCGGATGTTCTGGAGCAGATTAAGGACAGGAACTACAAATTTATTATCTATATGGATGATCTGTCTTTTGAGGAATATGAGATAGAGTACAAATATCTGAAAGCGATTATCGAGGGCGGGCTGGGAATCAAACCCCAGAATGTCCTGATTTACGCAACCTCCAACAGACGTCATCTGATCCGGGAGAAGTTCAGTGATAAACGTGAGCTGGACGATGATCTGCATGTCAACGACACGGTGCAGGAAAAATTATCCCTCGTGGCCAGGTTTGGAGTGACGATCTATTACGGTTCCCCGGACAAAAAGGAATTCCAGAAGATCGTGAAGGTGCTGGCGGAGAAATACCATGTAAATATGCCGGAGGAAGAATTGTATCTGGAGGCAAATAAATGGGAGCTGAGCCATGGCGGACTGTCCGGCAGGACGGCCACCCAGTTCATCACTCATTTGCTGGGTAAGTTAAAGCTGGAGGAAAAACAGTATGGCAATTAAAACATTTGCTGCGATTGACGTAGGATCGTTTGAGCTGGAACTTGGAATCTATGAGATTTCAGGCAAATACGGCATCAGGGAAATAGATCACCTGCGCCATGTTCTGGCTTTGGGAAAAGACACCTACAATGACGGTAAGATCACTTATGTGCTGGTGGACGAGATGTGCCGGGTGCTGAAGGAATTCATGGACGTCATGAAGACCTACAGGGTCCAGGATTACCGGGCCTATGCCAGCAGTGCGCTCAGGGAGGCCAGAAACAGCCAGATCGTCCTTGATCAGATCCTGGTCCGGACCGGCGTCAGGGTAATACCGATCAATAACTCCGAGCTTCGTTTTATGACCTATAAAGCGGTGGCATCCAAGGACGCGGAGTTCCAGAAGACCGTGCAGACGGGAACCGCGATTGTGGACGTGGGATTTGGAAGCTCCCAGATTTCCCTGTTTGACAAGGACTCTCTCGTATCAACCCAGAACCTGATTCTGGGTGTGCTGCGCCTCAGTGAGATGTCCGCCCACTGGAAGGTCAATTACCAGATGATACCGGAGATAATTGACGAGCTGGTGGACAACGAGCTCTACACATTTAAAAAGATGTACCTGAAGGACAGACAGATCAAGAACCTGATTGCGACCGGCGAGAGCATTATCTATATGGTCAAAAGAGGGATGAAGGAGGCGAACCGGGACCGCTTTACCGCGGAGCAGTTCAAGGCCTTCTGCAAGAAGCTGACCTCGATGTCCGTGGACGAGATAGAAGACTACTATGAGATAGAGCACGACTATGCGGCTCTTTTGATTCCGGGCGCCATTATTTATAAAAAGGTGCTGGATATGCTGGGGGCGGAATCCGTATGGATCCCGGGAATCCGGCTCTGCGACGGGATTGCGGCGGAGTATGCGGAAGAAAGCCGCCTTGTAAAATTTCACCATGATTTTGAGGGAGATATTCTCTCCTCGGCCCGAAATATGGCGAAGCGGTATAAGTGTTATGCAGCCCACACCCAGGAAGTGGAGAGGACGGCGGTGGCTATCTTCAATGCGACCAGAAAATATCACGGTTTGGGAAACAGGGAGAGGCTGCTGCTTCAGATTGCCGCGATTCTCCACGCCTGCGGTAAATTTGTCAGCATCACAAAGAGCACGGAAAATGCTTACCAGATTATCATGGCGACGGAGATTATCGGACTTTCCCATCTGGAGAGGGAGATTGTCGCCAACGTCGTGAGATATAATATACAGGAATTTGCCTATGACGAGGTGGTTCTGGAATCCGATTTTTCGCGGCACGGAGGCAAGAACATTTCAAGGCGGGAGCTGACCATTATTATTGCAAAGCTGACCGCGATCCTGCGCCTTGCCAATTCCATGGACAGGGGCCATAAACAGAAGCTCTCCGATTTCAAAGTGGCGGTCAGGGACGGAAACCTGGTTATCACGACGGGCTATACCGACAGTATTGTGCTGGAACGCTTCTCGTTCGAGCAGAGGGCCGACTTCTTCGAGGAGATCTTCGGCATACATCCGGTACTGAGACAGAAAAGGGGGATTTAAGAGATGACAGAGACAGCATCGAAATATACCAGTCCTGAAAATTATGTGAACAGGGAACTGAGCTGGCTGGAATTCAACTACCGTGTTCTGGGTGAGGCCAGGGATAAAACCACTCCGCTGTTTGACCGGCTGAAGTTTTTAAGCATCACAGCTTCCAACCTGGATGAATTTTTCATGGTCCGTGTAGCCTCTTTAAAGGATATGATCCATGCCGGATATACAAAGCCCGACATTGCGGGAATGACGGCCACAAAACAGCTTGAGGCCATCGGAGTTAAGACACATGAGCTGGTGGCGGATCAGTATAAGACCTATAACAGGGGCCTCCTTCCGGTTTTAAAACAGAATGGCCTGAAGATAGTGACCTGCCATGAGAACCTGACAAGAAAAGAGGCGGCCTACGTAGATAAGTATTTCGAAGATGTGGTTTATCCGGTCCTTACGCCGATGGCGGTGGATTCTTCGAGACCGTTTCCGCTGATTCGCAATAAATCCCTGAACATTGCCGCACTGGTGAGAAAGAAAAAGGGAGACAGCGAGCTGGACTTTGCCATGGTCCGTGTGCCAACCGGTCTGCCGAGGGTCGTTGTGATCCCGGACGACGAGAAGAACGCCGGGGGCGACGGCCAGGAACAGAAAGAGACGAAGACAACGATTATCTATCTGGAGGAGATCATTGAACGGAATATCGACAAGCTGTTCCTGAACTATGATATCATCTGCTCCCATCCGTTCCGTGTTATGAGAAACGCCGATTTGAGCATCGACGAGGATGAGGCCGAGGATCTGCTGCAGGAGATTGAAAAACAGTTGAAAAAACGCCAGTGGGGCGAGGCAATCCGTCTGGACATCGAGGAAAAAGCCGATAAACGCCTTCTGGATATTCTGAAAAATGAGCTGGAAGTGACAAGCGACGAGATATATGAGATAAACGGCCCGCTGGATTTGACCGTGCTTATGAAAGTTTACGGCCTTCCGGGCTATGAGGCGTTCAAGACGCCTGGCTACACGCCGCAGCCGGTACCGGCCCTGATGAATGACGACGATATTTTCACCAATATCAGAAAGGGTGATATTCTCTTATACCATCCGTTTGAGTCGTTCGAACCGGTAGTGGAATTTATCAAACGGGCGGCCAAGGATCCGGATGTCCTGGCTATCAAGCAGACCCTGTACCGCGTCAGCGGAAACTCTCCGATCATTGCGGCCCTTGCAGAGGCGGCGGACAATGGAAAACAGGTTTCTGTTCTCGTAGAGCTGAAGGCGCGTTTTGATGAAGAGAATAATATTATCTGGGCGAAGATGCTGGAGAAAGCAGGCTGCCATGTAATTTACGGCCTGCTGGGTCTTAAAACGCACAGTAAGATCACCCTGATTGTCAGAAAAGAGGAGGAGGGCATCCGCCGTTACGTCCATCTGGGAACGGGCAACTACAATGATTCCACAGCCAAGCTCTATACGGACTGCGGCCTGTTCACCTGCGATCCGCAGATTGGAGAGGATGCCACGGCCGTATTCAACATGCTGTCGGGATATTCCGAACCTCTGGGATGGAATAAACTGTCTCTGGCTCCCCTGTGGCTTCGCGGCAAGTTTCTGCGCCTGATTCAGAGAGAGACGAAAAATGCCAGGAACGGAAAGAATGCAAGAATTGTGGCGAAACTGAATTCCCTTTGCGACAAGGAGATCATTGCCAACCTGTACGAAGCGTCCTGCGCAGGCGTTAAGGTGGAACTGATTGTACGCGGCATCTGCTGCCTGAAAGCGGGCGTGCCGGGACTGAGTGAGAATATTACGGTCTGCTCTATCGTCGGCAATTTCCTGGAGCACAGCCGAATCTTCTTCTTCGAGAACAGCGGGGAACAGAAGGTGTTTATGGGAAGCGCGGACTGGATGCCGCGAAACCTGGACCGGCGTGTGGAAATCCTCTTCCCGGTGGAAGACGAGAAGCTGAAAGCGCGTGTAATCCACATCCTGGATGTCCAGTTAAATGACAATGTGAAGGCTCATTTCCTGCAGCCGGACGGCACCTATGCAAAGAAGGATAAGAGGGGGAAAGCCCTTGTCATCTCCCAGGAGGTATTCTGCGAGGAGGCGATCCAGGCGGCCAGGGCGGAGAAGGATCTGACGGATCCGGTAAAGAACCGGGTATTTATCCCTCTGGAACAGTAGGGAATTGGGGATGGCTCCGGAAGCTGGATGGAATGGGAGAAAGAATCAAGGATGAACCGCGGTGGAACTAAGGCGGGAACCGAGGAAACCGGGATTTAGAACCGCGGTGAACCGGCTCTGCTTAAGGATTCTGTAAAAACATAAAAAACGAAACAGCGATGCTTATCAGGCTTTGTACCGCTCTGAAGCACCGCTGTTTCGTTTTTATATTTTCTGAGGACAATGTTTCCCCAGGCTGTCATACAATCGATAATATCCAGTGGATAATAGCCTGATTACTGGTGACAACCGGAAGCTCCAGCATTCGGCTGATTCTGTTATGGATCTCGGCGGCACGGAAATTCGTGCAGGAAAGTAAGAGCAGATCCTGTTCTTTTAATTCATCCCTGTATCTGGATGCCATATCCTCAATCTCCTGAGGCTCCACCCGGGCAATCTGTGTATCGTCGGAGATTCCAAGACCGTAATAGGCCCCGCAGGCGATGTGGAACTCCGCCAGAGTGGCCGCAAAGAATTGGTTAACCTCCCCGGTGTAAGGGGTCAGGAGGCCGATTCGCTTTGCTTCAAAGCGCCTGATTTCAGACAGAACGGCAGAAAATGCATTGGTCACGGGACATTTTAGCCCCTCTTCCATCAGATGTCCGATGCGCTGCAGCCCCTCCTCACCGTAAACCGCCGAGGCCGATGTACAGCCGAACACCGCGCCGTCAAACTGAGTAATGTCTTTCAGAAATGAGATTGCCTTCGGCAGTTCTTCGTCTACCATACGCTTTTCCGCCTCTTCCCCTACTTCATCCAGGCGCATCCTGGCAGTGTGGATAATGACATTGGAAGGAAGATAAATCTGAAGATCCGTTTCCAGAATGGAATCCGTGTTGGGCAGCAGCAGGGCAATCCTTTTTATATCTCGCTTTGACATCCGTGTACCTCCTGTTCACTTAGAACCGTATGCTTTTGTAGTGATTTAATTATATACATTTTTTGGCGTATCCGTCAATGCATTCCGTCGTTTTGCAGGGACCTGCGGGGAGAGTTGTCACAAAAACAGAACCTTATCCGTTTGTTGGATATAGGGGCAAAAACATGCCCGCGTTATAATGAAAGGGGGCGACGCCCGGAGACACGACTCTCCACTGGCCTCGCCCCATATCCTATTACTCCATTGGCCCCGGGCCCTCAACCGGGGCCTCTTTATCTTTCATATCAATTTCTTCAGCAATTTTTCTCAGTTCTTCCCGAATCTCATCCTGGCTGTACTTTGTCCTTTTCTGGGGCAACCGCCCCGTTTTTACAAAATGGACAATGTGGCAGGCCAATCCGGTTATGGTAAGGTCGATCACAGACCAGTAATATAAAATATTATTTTTAATTCGATTCCTATATCTTTTCATTTTCCATCCCTTTCCCCTTACGGATTTGTCATACTTCTCTGATGCAGCACTAAATCTGGAAATAGATGGAAATATATTTCGCTTTGCTAATACAAGCAACATTTTACCATAAACCTCACATACTATAAAGAAAAAGATTGCTTAAACGAGCAAGCGTGAGGACAGAGATGATAGAAGACACTTTTATAAAAAATGACAGCGATGTACAAATTGGGAGCAATTTAAAGAAACTTAGAACAGCAAAAGGCATGAGACCATCGGAACTGGTGAGAGAGGTAAATCTGCTTGGCGTGTCCATGACAATCTTCAGTTTATCGAAGATTGAAGCGAATACGCAGCATGTAAAAGCCAGTCAATTAAGGGCAATTAAAGAAATATTAGGATGCAGCTATGAGGCATTATTGGAATAACAAGGGGCGGCGGGGAATGTTCCGGCCGCCTCTGTTATATACATATTGAGAGCGATTTTGTGTGAATTCATTCGATTGCATTAGTAACAAGTTAGTAACGAAATTCCAGAAAACCCTTGATTTACAAGGGAAGATTTCTCCAAAAATGTAAGAGAAAATTAAAGCAAATTTTTCAGCTGTATGGTAAACTAAGACTGTATGATTTTCCGGAGAGAAACAAAACGGGAAAATGACAGAAAAGGTTTACTAATGAGGGAGGATTTTTTATGTCAGAGATCAACATCTTAGTGGTAGATGATGAAAAGGAAATAGCGGACCTGGTGGAGATTTACCTGGTCAGTGACGGATATAAAGTATTTAAGGCGGATAACGCGCAGGCGGGACTCGATATTCTGGAGAAGGAGAGCATTCATCTTGTCCTTCTGGATATCATGATGCCGGGGATGGACGGACTTGAGATGTGTAAGAAGATCAGGGAGACCAATAACATCCCGATTATCATGCTCAGCGCCCGCTCCACGGATCTTGATAAGATTCTGGGTCTCGGAACCGGGGCGGACGATTATGTGGTAAAGCCGTTTAACCCGCTGGAGCTGACGGCCAGGGTAAAGTCCCAGCTTCGCAGATACACACAGTTAAATCCGCAGAGCAACGTAAGTTCCTCCGCCAAGAATGAGATTTCCATCAAGGGACTGATTATTAACAAGGATAACCACAAGGTGATGGTATATGGGGAAGAGATCAAGCTGACCCCGATTGAATTCGATATCCTCTATCTTCTCGCTTCCAATCCGGGCCGCGTATTCAGCACCGATGAGATATTTGAGAAGGTTTGGAATGAGAAGGTCTATGAAGCCAACAACACAGTTATGGTACATATCCGGCGCCTTCGCGGTAAGATGAAAGAGGACACCAGACAGAACAAGATCATCACTACCGTCTGGGGGGTAGGATACAAAATTGAAAAGTAGTGACATGAGCAAACGGTTTCGCACGAAAATCGTTACAAACATATTTTACAGTGCAGTGATAACCTGCCTGATAGAAGTATTTCTCATCGCGAATGTTTCCATGATCATTGGGTATCTGAAAGAGACGAGATACGCCGATTCCTTTTTTCTGCAGATGACGGAAATCAATACGCTGATGGTTCTCATCTATGTGATCATGGGGATTGGCGTATTTACCGTGACGTTCATGACCCTGCAGGAGAAAGCGCTGCGCTACATCGGGAAGATATCTTCCGCCATCCAGAATATTTCGGAGGGAGATCTGAACACAACGGTGGAGGTCACGGGAGATGACGAATTTACCCAGATGGCGGTAAACCTCAACAAGATGATGGAGGATATCCGCAGGCTGATGGATAAGGAGAGGGAAGCGGAGAGGACGAAGAATGAGCTGATTACCAATGTGGCTCATGACCTGAGGACGCCCCTCACATCGATCATCGGATATCTGGAGCTGCTGTCCGGCAAGGTGGAGATTCCGCAGGAGATGCAGAAGAAGTACATTGATATCGCATATGCCAAGTCCAAACGCCTGGAGAAGCTGATCGAGGATCTGTTCGGATTTACCAAGATGAATTACGGTAAGATGAGCATGCATGTGGGAAAGGTGGACGTTGTTAAGCTTTTGAGCCAGCTTCTGGAGGAGTTCTATCCGAGCTTTGTGGACAAGAATCTGTCCTATGAACTTCAGAGCAATGTGCCCGGCAAAGTGATTACGGCGGACGGAAATCTTCTGGCCCGTCTCTTTGACAACCTGATTAACAATGCAATTAAATACGGAGCCGACGGGAAACGGGTGCTTGTTAAGATACAGGTCGCCGAGCCGACGGTTACCGTTTCCGTCACCAATTACGGTTACGTGATTCCGGCGGATGAGCTTCCGTTTATATTCAACAAGTTCTACAGAGTGGAGCAGTCGCGTTCCACCAACACGGGAGGGACGGGCCTGGGCCTTGCGATTGCCAAAAATATCGTGGATATACATGGCGGCACGATCCAGGTGACAAGCGATTTGAACGGTACCGTATTCACCGTTAAGCTGAAGACAAACTTTGACGTAAACAAAGAGAATTTTGACACACCGGCGTAAAGCGGGGGAAGAGTGGACATGAAAGATCATATAAAACAGGGAAAAAGAGGGGCAGGCCTCTTTTTTGCCTTATTTGCACTAATATTCCTGGCAGGGGCGGTACTGCTCCCGCTCAGAACCATGGCGGCCGTCCAGGCAGGAAAGGACGCGCCTGTTGCAATGGAGGTAACATACGGATTTGACGACACGGCTAAAGGAAACCGCTACCTGCAGATAAAGGTTCAAATGGAAAACAGGGAAGAGCAGGACTTTACGGGAAGACTGGAAATCCTGACCACCGAGTCGAGTATGGAGGTTTACCGCTACGATTACCCGATATCGATTAAAGGCGGAGGACAGGAAGAAAAGTCTGTCTACATCCCCCTTGGAATCAAGACGGATCAACTGTTTGTCAGCATGACGGATGCAGGCGGCAATGAGGTAATCCGGAAACGCCTGAAACTGAATATAAGCGGCGATGTCGCGGAGACGTTTGTCGGTGTGTTCAGCGACCATCCGGAAGAACTGCAGTTTATGGACGAAGTGGGAATCCATTACGGTTCTATTAAAATCCGCCAGGTTTACCTGAACCGTGATACGGCTCCGGAGAATGCCTTCGGCTATGATCAGCTGGACATGATTCTGGTGTCGGACTATGATTTAAACCAGCTTTCCGAAGCGCAGCATAAGGCGGTCAGCCGCTGGATAGATGACGGCGGGACGCTTCTTGTGGGAGGGGGCGCGCGGTATCAAGAGTCCATGGGGCGCTTTGCTTCCGAGATTCTGGAGCCGCCATACGAGGATGCTGTTCTTCAGGAGGTTAATCTCGGAGCGGAATACTCACAGAATGCTCCGCAGGACGCCGTTATGGAGATGGTCTGTGCCAATATCGGACTGAAAAACGGTTCGGCCCTGATGCCGGGGGACGCGTTTCCTCTCCTTTCTTATGTACACAGGAAAAAGGGCAGGATTGTTGCTGCGGCATTTGAACTGAAAGATATCAGGGGATTTTGCGAAACCCATCCCGCTTTTATCGAAAAATTCTACACAATGGCCATGGGTGAAATGAAGACGAATGAACTGGCCCAGATGGAGTATTCCGGCTTTGCCAGCCTTTATTTTACCGTACAGGGACTGATCAACACAGGGGATGCCGGAAGGCTGCCCAATATCATTCTCTACACATTTGTCATTGTCGTTTATCTGGTTTTGATAGGTCCGGTTATCTATCTCTATCTGAAAAAACGTTCCATCCACCGGTATTATATGGGAGGCGTGACCGCCTGTGCCCTGATTTTTACGGGGATTATTTATATTCTGGGAATGAAGACAAGGTTCAGGGAACCCTTCTTTACTTATGCGACGATCCTGGATGTTTCGGGGAAGGATGTGGAGGAGGAGACCTATGTCAATATCCGCAGCCCTTACAATAAACCGTATACCGTGAAACTGAATCCGCAGTATGCGGTGAGGCCGGTGACGAAGGGCTATTACTATGATTCGTTTACCGCAACACGTTTTACAGGGGAGGAAGATTACAAGACGGATATTAATTTCCTTCCGGACAGAACCGAGATCAAGATACGCGATACCGTCGCATTTACACCGAAACTGTTTATGCTGAGAAAACAGCTCGACAGGACGGAGCATGTGGGAATAGACGGAAAAGTGGATATATATGGAGGGGAAATCGAGGGCACCCTGGTCAACCGGTTTGATTACAAGCTGGAGGACGCCGTTCTTCTCCTTTACGGACAGGCCGTATTGCTGGGAGATATGGAGCCGGGCCAGGAGATTATACTGGACGATTTGGAAATCCTCAATTACCCTCTGAGTTATACGTATGCTCTTTCACAACGGGTTACCGGAGGCGACCAGTATGAAAAGACGGACATCAATGATGAAGGCTATATGCGCTCGCAGGAACACAGCCGCCTGCTGTCCTTTTACCTGGATTCCGTGATGGATGAATATACGCCTGAGGCAACGGTTGTGGGCTTCAGTCCCAACCAGACGGAAACGTTCCTGGAGGGCGATGATATTATTGCGGAGGGACTCACGATGGTGACCGCCAAAGTGGAACTCAGCCGGAAGGAGAACGGCCTTGTTTACAGGACGGCTCTGGAGCAGGATCCGAAGGTGATTTCAGGCAATTATCAGCCTAGATATAACAGCATGTACACGGGAGAACCGGCGGAGCCCGCGATTATTGAGTATTCGCTCGGCAATGACCTGGATATCACCCGTGTGGACTTTAAGAAATTGTCACCTGTATTTATCGACAACCCGAGATATCCATATCTGAATATCTTTACCGGGAAGATGTATTTTTATAACTACGACACCGGACGCAATGATCTGATGGAAGAAAAGGACAGCTATACGGCCCAGGAATTAAGGCCATACCTGTCACCGGCCAATACGCTCACCGTGAAATATGTCAGTGAGGGAACGAACGAGAACGGATGGGACAGACAGCTTCCGATGCTTTACGTTACAGGGAGGGAAAAATAATGCTGGAGATTAGACAGCTTCGAAAAAAATACGGCAATTTCCAGGCCCTCGACGGTTTAAATCTGGAGATAGCCAAGGGGGAACTGTTCGGCTTTGTCGGTCCCAACGGGGCAGGTAAAACAACGACGCTGAAGATCGCGGCCGGCCTTCTGGCGCCGGACGGCGGTGAAGTGATAATTGACGGCGTGGATGCCGTCCGGGACAATACGGCGCTGAAACAGAAGATCGGATATGTTCCTGACTTTTTCGGGGTTTACGACAACCTGAAGGTATCGGAGTATATGGAATTCTTCGCCTCCTGCTATGGAATAGAAGGACTGATGGCCAGAAAACGGTGCGGACTTCTGCTTGAGCAGGTAAAGCTGGAGGACAAGGCGGACTTTTTTGTGGACGGCCTTTCCAGAGGGATGAAGCAGAGACTCTGCCTGGCCAGGGCCCTGATCCATGATCCGGAACTGCTGATTCTGGACGAACCGGCTTCCGGCCTGGATCCCAGGACGAGGGTGGAGTACACGCTGATGCTGAAGGAACTGAGGGAACAGGGCAAGACGCTGATTGTAAGTTCCCACATGCTGTCGGAGCTGTCGGAATTATGCACCAGCATCGGCATCATAGAGCAGGGCAGGATGGTCCTGCAGGGCAGCATGTCCCAGATTTTTGAGCGCGTCAATTCTTCCAATCCGCTTTTAATCTGCGTTTTCAGCAATAAGGAGAAGGCGCTGACCATATTAAAGAGCCATCCCTGCGTGCAGACGATATCGGTGAAGGAAGAGGAGATTAAGGTCGGATTTATCGGGGATAAGCAGGATGAAGCGATGCTGCTCCAGCAGATGATAGATGCCGATGTAATGATAAGCGGTTTTATGAGAGAAAAGGGTAGTCTGGAAACGCTCTTTATGCAGATTACCGGTCACGAAGGAGAGAAGGCGGTGCTGAAACATGAAATTGAATCCGGTTTATAAAAGAGAACTGACTGTCAGCAGCCGCAGTATCCGTATGGCGCTGATTCTTCTGATATTTAACAGTGTTCTGGCCATAGTTGCCCTGTTCAATATGTTTACCGTAGTGGAACAGGTAAAGGTGACGGCGGAGATACAGTATTCCAGATTTCTGGAGCTGTACACCTTTGTATCCTCCATCGAATTTTTGATGCTGATGTTTATTATGCCGGCTCTGACGGCCAGCAGCATCAGCGGTGAGAGGGAGCGGCAGACGCTGGAACTGATGCTGACCACGACGATGCAGCCCAAAGAGATTATCCTGGGCAAATTCTGGTCGGCGCTCACTACGATGCTGATTCTGGCCATATCCGCGCTGCCGGTGCAGTCGCTTGTATTTGTATACGGTGGCATTACGATTGTGGATGTGCTGGTGCTGTTTCTCTGTTACGGCATTGTGGCGCTGTTTACGGGAGGCATCGGCATGTTTTATTCCTCCCTGCTGAAACGTTCTACCGTAGCCACGGTCTGCACCTATGTCACCATTGTGCTTCTGGTGGCCGGGACGTATGCCGTCAATGTGTTTACATACCGTCTGGATGCCAATGAGGTCAATTCCTATGTGTCGGTTTTAAACTCCGCGGCCAGGCAGGCCAGCTCGGGCGGCTTTATTTACCTGCTGCTCCTGAATCCGGCGCTGACATTTTATTCCGTGATCAACGGACAGGCGGGGGCCGGGGATATCCGCAAACCGTTTGAACAGTGGTTTGGGGCTCTGCCCGATAACTTTATCATGGATCACTGGGCCGGAGTGAGCATGGCGATTCAACTTGTTCTGGCCATAATATTGATTGTAATTTCCATCTATGCCGTTACGCCTATCCACGGAAGGAAAGATAAGGCGGTGCAGCATGAGAAAATCAGAGGATTTGAAAGAGAAAAGAGGAGACAGCCATGTTGAGAATCGGATGTCATTTATCATCATCCAAGGGGTATCTGGCCATGGGAAAAGAGGCGGAGAAAATAGACGCCGGGACGTTTCAGTTTTTTACCAGGAACCCGAGGGGCGGCAGCGCGAAAAAGATCGATCCGGCCGATGCCGGGAACTTTCTTGCATTTGCCGAAAAACAGGGAATTGAAAAGATTCTGGCCCATGCGCCCTACACGTTAAACGGCTGTTCCGCCGATGAAAATATCAGAAAGTTCGCCAGGGAAACCATGGAGGATGATTTAAACAGAATGGAATACACCCCGGGAAACTGTTACAATTTTCACCCGGGCAGCCATGTAAAGCAGGGAGTGGAAATCGGAATTGCATATATTGCGGAAATGCTGAACGGGATTTTGAAACCGGAACAGAGGACGACCGTGCTCCTGGAGACGATGGCGGGAAAAGGCAGTGAGGTGGGACGGGAGTTTGAAGAACTCCGGGAAATCCTTTCACGGGTGGAACTTGCCGACAAGATGGGAGTCTGCCTGGACACCTGCCATGTATGGGACGGCGGGTATGATATTGTGAATGATCTGGATGGTGTCCTGAATCATTTTGACCGGGAGATTGGCCTTCACAGGCTGAAAGCCATCCATTTAAACGACAGCATGAATCCCCTGGGCGCACACAAGGACCGCCATGCAAAGATCGGGGAGGGCCATATCGGCCTCGATGCGATGGTGCGGATAATCAATCATCCGGCGCTTAGAAATCTGCCTTTTTATCTGGAAACGCCCAATGATTTGGACGGATATGCAAGGGAGATAGCGCTGCTCAAATCAAAATACAGGGATTAAAACAGGAGGTAGTGGAATGGGAATTATTAAAGCGGTAACGGGGGCAATCGGGACATCTTTAGCGGATCAGTGGCTGGAGGTCATCGAAGCTGAGGATATGAGCGATCAGACGGTATTTACGAAAGGCGTTAAAATCAGGTCGGGACAGAATAAAAAGGGACTGGCTGACGTGGTTTCCAACGGTTCCATGATCCATGTGTACCCGAATCAGTTCATGATGCTGGTGGACGGCGGCAAGGTTGTGGATTATACGGCGGAAGAGGGATATTACAAGGTGGATAATTCCGCGATGCCGTCCCTTTTTAACGGTGAATTCGGAGACGCACTGAAGGAGACGTTTAACAGAATCCGTTTCGGCGGCCAGACGCCTCTGAAACAGGTGGTGTATTTTATTAATCTTCAGGAAATCAAGGGAATCCGTTTCGGCACCAGGACACCGATTAATTATTTTGATAATTTCTACAATGCCGAGCTGTTTTTAAGGGCGCACGGAACCTATTCGATCAAGGTTACGGAGCCTCTCAAGTTCTATTCGGAAGTCATTCCAAAGAACGAAGACCATGTGGATATCGACGTAATCAACGAACAGTATCTGTCCGAATTTTTGTCGGCCCTCCAGTCCTCCATCAACCAGATGTCGTCGGACGGCACAAGGATCTCCTATGTCAGCTCCAAGAGCCGCGAGCTCGGCCAGTATATGTCGACAACGCTGGATGCCGAGTGGAACCAGATGAGGGGAATGGAGATTCAGGCGGTGGGTATTGCCAGCATTTCCTATGACGAGGAATCCCAGAAGCTGATTAATATGAGAAATCAGGGAGCCATGCTCGGTGATCCGTCCGTACGCGAGGGATACGTGCAGGGCTCTGTGGCAAGAGGAATGGAGGCGGCAGGCTCCAATGCAAACGGCTCCCTGGCCGGATTCATGGGTATGGGTGTTGGAATGAACGCAGGCGGCGGCCTGATGGGAGCGCTGTCGGCGGCCAATATGCAGCAGATGCAGATGAACCAGGCCATGGGACAGCCGCCGATGTTTCAGACGGACTGGATGCAGCAGGCAGGCGCACAGGGAAATTTCCAGGGAAATGCCCAGGGAGGCGCGGGACGAAGGACGGCCCCCATTCAGCCGGCATCATGGACCTGTGCCTGCGGAACTGCGAATACGGGTAAGTTCTGTTCCGAATGCGGAACACCGAAACCCTCAGAGGAGTGGACCTGCAGCTGCGGCAATGTAAACAAGGGAAATTTCTGTTCGGAATGTGGAAAACCGAGGCCATAAAAGGTGAAACAAAAGATGAACACAATTACATATAAGTGTCCCAACTGTGACGGCGGTTTGGTATTTGATCCGAAAACCCGGAAATTCAAATGCGGTTACTGCCTGTCCGAGTTTACGCAGGAAGAGCTGGTAGGACTGGCCGACACGGAAGAGGCAGAGACGGCGGAGCGGGAAGACGCGGCAGAACCGGGAGGAGCATCAGGAGTGGAAGAACCTGCAGAACCGGCAGGAGGTTCTGAGGAAAATTCACAGGATGCTTCCCCATTGGTTCTTTATCACTGCCCAAGCTGCGGAGCCGAGATTGTCACGGATGAGACGACAGCGGCCACATTCTGCTATTACTGCCACAATCCGGTGGTGCTTTCGGGCAGGCTGGAAGGTATTTATAAGCCGGATTATATCATTCCTTTTGAGATGGATCGGAAAAAGGCAGAGGAGATTTTCAAAGACTGGATTAAACGCAAAAAATATGTACCGGGAGACTTCTATTCACCGAGACAGATAGAGCTGATGGAAGGGATCTATTACCCCTACTGGCTCTATAGCTGCAAGGTGGACGGATGGATTGACGCGGAGGGAATTAAGCGCAGGACAACGAGGACGGGGAGCATTGAGTATCTGGAGACCAGCCGGTATCAGGTCGAGAGAAAGGGGGAGATGGACGTTAAAAATATCTCCCGGAATGCCCTGAAACAGGCCGACCGAAGACTTTCGGAGAATGTGCTTCCCTTTGACATGGAAAAACTGAAACCGTTCCAGGCCGCATATCTTTCCGGATTTAAGGCCGAGCGGCGTGATATGGAGAGGGATGAATTCAGACAGGGACTTGAGGCGGAAGTGCGTGATTTTGCAGTTAATTCCCTGAAAAACAGCATTTCCTCTTATGACAGCGTCAATATTAAAAACCACAGGGAAGAAATTGTGGATTCGGAGTGGAATTACTCGCTTCTGCCCGTGTGGGTCCTGACTTACAGGGATAAAAAGAACGATAAAATGTACTATTTTGCGATGAACGGCCAGAGCGGGAAAATCTGTGGTGTACTGCCGGTGGACTATGGAAAACTGGCGGGCCTATTTGCCGTTATCTTTTTTCCGGTTCTGATCCTGCTGCTGATAGGAGGGTACCTGATATGAGAACAGTCAGCCATACGGGCAATTATATAAGACTTGTCTGTGCCGGATTCCTGGCAGCGGCTTTGTCTGTCCTTATCGCCCTTGCGTCTCCGGGATTAGCTTACGCCGGGGAACAGCGCGTCTTTGATAACGGAGGACTGTTTGATAAGGATGAAAAAGAAGCACTGGAGCAAAAGCTCACTTCTTTCCGCGATGAGTGGAAGATGGATCTGGGAATCATGACAACGAACGATGCGCGGGGAAAATCGACGGAACGTCTTGCGGATGATTTCTATGACAGAAACGGCCTGGGCATGGGAAGCGATCACAGCGGAGCGCTCCTCGTTATAGATATGGATAACCGGGAAATTCATGTTTCCACACTGGGAAAGATGGCCGGTTATCTGACGGATGAGAGAATCGAAAAGGTGCTGGACGCTGCTTACGGCTACGTCTCCGACGGAGACTATGCGGGATGTGCGGATGCAGCGGTAAAGCAGATCGGCAGTTACATGGAGGCCGGGATTCCGGCAAATCAGCATGATTATATACGGAGCGATCACCGGCCTTCCCTCAGATGGTATGAAGTGGTATTTGCATTTGTGGCCGCCGGAGCCGCCGCCGCTCTGCCGTGCATCAGTACAGTCAACCAGTATAAGATGAAAAAGGAGCAGAAACAGGCTCTTAATTACCGTTTCTCTTACAGGGGAAACAGCGAATTTCAGTACCGCCTTGTAAACGACCTGTTTTTAAACAGGATGGTTACACAGAGAAGAATCCCCGAGGATACAGGAAGTTCCGGTTCCAGCCAGGGACCCGGCTCCTCAGCCGGCCGCACGACCCTTCACAGAAGCAGCAGCGGAAGGATGCACGGCGGCGGGGGGCGGAAGTTTTGAGAGGCTATTAGAATATAAGATTAATCAGGGAACAGAGAATGATTCCGATCACTGTCGGCAGCAGGAATGAGACGACAGTCCAGCGGATACTTCCTGTTTCCTTTTTTACAGTGAGGCAGGTGGTGGAACAGGGCCAGTGGAACAGGGCGAAGACTGCCATGCACACCGCGGTCTTCATCGTCCATCCATGGGCGGCGAAGAGTCCCATCAGGACGGATGGGTCGGACATCTCGACCAGGCTGCCGGTCTGCAGGTAACCCATCAGAATGATGGGGACTACAATCTCATTGGCTGGAAATCCCAGTATGAATCCAACCAGAATCATACCGTCCATTCCCAGGAAACGCCCGAACGGATCGAGGAAGGAGGACATGTGGGATAAGAGGCTCTGGCCGTCGATAAACAGGTTTCCGGCTATCCAGATAATCAGGCCCGCGGGAGCCGCCACACAAACGGCGCGGCCGAGGACAAAGAGCGTTCTGTCAAAAATGGAGCGGACAATGACCTTGCCGATCTGCGGCCGTCTGTAGGGAGGCAGTTCCAGAGTAAAAGAAGACGGAATTCCTTTGAGCACTGTTTTGGACAGCAGAAGGGATGATAAAAGAGTGGCAAGAACCCCGAGCAGGATGAATGCCGTCAGGACAAGCGCGGTGGTAAAGGATTCAAGAATTCCGCCGCTCTGTGAGCCGATTCCCATAAAAAAGATTGTAATCAGCATGATAAGGGTAGGAAAACGGCCGTTACAGGGAACCATGGAGTTGGTCAGGATGGCAATCAGCCTCTCTCTTGGAGAGTCGATAATACGGCATCCGACGACGCCGGCGGCATTGCAGCCGAAGCCCATAGCCATGAGTGGTCAATGCATCCCCTGGGAAGGCGGTGTTTTTTTACGGGTTGCCCTGCTTTTAAGCTGTTCGCTGCACCGGGCAAACAGTTTTTCCGTCACAATGGGAGGATGTGTGCCGGGGACCTTTATCCGGTCACAGGAGGGAACCGTGAGAGACGTCCTGCTTTTGAAGGACAGTTTCTTCGTTTTTCCCTGCACCATATGGCCGAGGTACACGGGATTGTGCAGTATTTTTATGATGGTGTTGGCCGTCCACAGGCCGCTTTTGCTGTAATGGCCCGGGTTCAGGCCGGGATGTTTCAGACAGCGGTAGAGGGAAGGACAGGGGATGTGTTCCGCATTTAATTCTCCGGCCAGCGCGGAGGGGAGAACACCCGAAGCCGCTTCAAGGAAAATCCGCAGTACAATGGGAGCTGCCTCGCCGTCAGGAACAAGCTGATGGCGTTCTTTTCCGCATTTACTGTAGCCGTAAGGGGCAAAGTTGCCGATATAGGAACCTTCCTCCATCCGTACCTGCAGGGATGCCCGGATTTTTCTGGAAATATCGCGGGCATACATTTCATTTACCACGTTACGGAACGGAATCAGGTCGGTACTTGAATAGGCGGAGTCATATCCGTCTCCGACGGCAATGAAACGGACGCCTCTGGATGGAAAGAATAACTCCGTATACTCTCCCGTTTTAATGTAATCCCTGCCAAGCCGTGACAGATCCTTGGTGAGAACCAGCCTGATTTCTTTTTTTTCAATATCCTCGATCATGCTGCAAAAACCCGGGCGGTCGAACGAAGTGCCGGAGTAGCCGTCGTCTGATAGTGTCAAGTAAGGACGTAAAAAAAGTTGAAGTTTTTTAAAATATTTTGCCGAAACGCAGAAAGAGCAGGCGGCTAGCAACACTCCAGCGGCCTGCTCTTTCGATTTATCTTTCTTCCTGTGCCAGTCTCATATACATGGCTACGCGCATTTTTCCTATGTTTCCATCGGATTCAGTTACCAGTTGTACACCTTGCCGGTGAAGCCTTTCTGCGCACGCAAGAAGTTCAACCGTATTCCGGGCAATCCTGCTACTGTTGATTGCTAAAACCGCTCCGACTTGATGTGCGGTAATGGCCTGCTCAACCTCTTTCCACCCCGGACGTTCCATAGTCAGCCCGGAGCCTGTATCTTTAGACACACCGGCTATTGCATAACCCTTTTTTCCTGCAAAATCAATCAGTCTTTTTTCCTGATTCTCCAACGCCGCTTTATCGTCCCGCGCCACCCGGCAGTATAACCATACCTTTTCATTTCTGTTCATTTTGGAATCCTTTCTCGTCAAAAAGCCAATCAATATGAATCGACCTATCACTATGGACATAGATACAATCCACGAACACCTCAACCATTTCACGGGTCAGGCAGTCGCTGGAAAGATACGTTTCAAACACCTCGATCTGTGGGGTATCGCCGTTCTGCTGTTGCTTTAAGAGTTTGATTTTCGCATTCATTTCCTCAATCTTCTGCTCTAAATCCTCCTGCTGTGCGGAAAGCTCATCCCTCTTTGCAATATACTGTTCCTTACTGATTGCACCGTCCAGCTTGCTGTCATACAGGAGTGCTTTTCGTTCCTCATAGCCCATAACCGCTGACTGGTATTCCTCCACTTGCTTTTGCAGATTGGGGACACTCTCAATTCTTGCCGCTTTTTTTACCCGTTTCTGCTTATCCAAAAGTGTCTGACAATATAAAAGGATGGCCTGAAAAACCACTTCTGCTAAATCTGTCTCTTTGATATGCCCTTTCATACAGTCAAAACCAGAGGTACGGTATCGTGTCGTGCAGGAATACCTTGGCGTCGGAGTTTTTTTTCGTTCCAAAGCGTAATGGCATACCCCGCAGCGCAATTTTCCGCTGAAAAGATGCGGCTGTAAAGCGGGGGTATCTTTCTCCACATACTCTTTCAGCATATCTTTAGCCGCCTGAAATTCTTCCGGCGTCACTAGTGGTTCATGGCAGTCCTCCACAATAATCCAGTTGTCTTTCCCGCTCTTTTTTGTCTTGTGGTTTCCCACCTCCGGGCGGTAGCGCCTGCCGTAAATGTTCTTCCCAAGATAGCGTTCATCCCGTATTATGCGGACAATGACATCTTCAAACCATTGCTTTTCTCCGCCGATTCCATCCCACCATTTATGCCGAAGCCCCTGCTCATTTTTTAAAGTGCTGGGGGTGGGAACCTTTTCCGCATTCAGCAGTTGGGTAATCTGTATCACGCTCATGCCCATGCCTGCCAGACGAAAAATGCGCCGGACAATCCCGGCGGATGCTTCATCAATGACGAGGTGGTTCTTATCCTTTTCATCTTTCCGGTATCCGATTGGGGCGAATGGGCTTAAATATTTGCCCTTTTCCGCTCTGATTCTTTTCCCGCTTCTGACTTTCTCGGAAATATCCTTGCTGTAATAGGCATACACCACATTCCGAAATGCCATATCCACGCCGCTGGTCATGCCGTTATAGTCCGCACTGTCGTAACCGTCATTGATGGAAATAAAGCGGACTCCCAAAAACGGGAATATCTGATCCACATAGTCGCTTACGGTCAGATAATCACGGCCAAACCGGGAAAAGTCCTTTACAATAATACAATCCACGGTTTTCGCCTTTGCCATTTCCAGCAGTTTCTGAATTTGAGGACGATGGAGATTTGTACCAGAGTATCCGTCATCGCAAAGTTCTATGATTTCGCAGCCCTGAAATTCCTCACGTCCTGCAACAAAATCCCGTAAAATATTCCGCTGTGCGGTAATGCTGTTGCTTTCGTCCTGCTCTCCGATCCGGGCGTCATAATCCTCCACAGACAGCCGCAGATAAAGCACAACTACCATGGCTTCATTCATTGGCGGCCACCTCGTACTGTGGCATTACCAACTCTAACAGCCTTTGATATTCCTCCTGAAAGCGTAAATTCACGGCAATGCGGGTCTTGCTGTACACCACCACGCTGTCAATCAGTTCCAGCGCCATGGGCCGGGTCAGTAACGGTTCACTATGAAATTGCAGAAATGCTTTCAGCCACGGGTTTTCTCCCGTTTTTTCCTGACTATGTACCCGCTGCTGTTCCTCCAGCTCCCCAATCTGCTGACGAAGCGATTTTGCCTGTTCCTGATAACGGTTCTGCGCATATAGATAGTCTCTCTCCGACATGAGCTGCTCCGAGTAATCATCGTAAAGTGTTTCCTCGTGCCGCCTGATACTCTCAAGGCTTAACTTTGCCTGTGCGATTTGCTGTTCCAGCTTTCTTTTCTCTGCCGATGCCGTGCTGCCAAACCGTGACTTTTTCATCAGCTTATCCATATCCAGCGCCGCTAAAAACTGTACTCTTATTACATCATAAACCAAAGCAAGTAAGTCCTGCTCCGGTATGCTGATAAAAGAACAAAGATCAGCCGAGGTAGCGTGTACCGGGCAGATATAATTATACCAGACATGGAATTTAGGCTCTTTGTGCTTATTCTCCCGGACATTCTTGTACCGGGTCAGCTTTGTGCCGCAATTCCCACAGTACACAAGCCCTTTCAGGATATTTTCGGTATTCTGGATATGGTCAAACCGCTTTTTCTTTTCCCAATATTGTTCGTTTGCCTGCCGGTTCATTTCCTGCACGGCATAAAACAGTTCTTCCTCCACTATCGCCTCATGGGTGTTTTTTACGATAACCCACTGATTCTTAGGAACCCGTGACTGCTTTTGCCCTTTCCATAGGGCTTCCTGCTTGCGCCCCTGAACCATATGCCCTAAATACACTTCATTGGACAATAGCTGCTTAACCGTTGCAATTTTCCACGGAGCCTGCGCCAGCCGCCCGTCTTTTACCAGCCCTTTTGAAAAGCGGTACTGGCTCGGTGAGGGGATATTCCTCTCCCGCAGCATTTTAGCAATCTCCTGAAAACTCTTGCCCATAGCCCGCCATAGAAAAATATCACGAACCACAGGGGCGGTTTCTTCATCCACCACAAGGCGGTGCTTATCCTCTGCGGACTTCAAATAACCATAAGCCGCCCACGCCCCTATAAATTCCCCCCGTTCCTGCTTTGCACGGAGTACCGGGCAGATTTTGTGGGATATATCACGGGCGTAAACGTCATTGACCAGATTCTTCAGGTGCATGGTCAGGCTGTCGGAAGTGGATGGATCAATGCTGTCGTAACGGTCATTGATGGCAATAAACCGTACTCCCATGAAGGGGAATACTTTTTCTAAGTATTCGCCGGTTTCAATATAATTCCTGCCAAAGCGGGAAAGGTCTTTTACAATAATGCAGTCCACGCGGCCGCTGCGGACATCTTCAAGGAGACGCTCAAATTCGTCCCTTTCAAAGTTTACCCCTGTCTGTCCGTTGTCAACGTATACTGAAACGAGGGAGAAATATGGCTTTCCCTCTATGAACTGACGCAGGATTGCTTCCTGTGTTTCTACGGTGTCACTGTCCTTTTTGCCGCTGTCCGGCACGGAAAGACGGACATAAAGGCCAACCTTATAAATCCGTTCCAGCAGGGAAAGCGGCGGCTGTTCTGTAATTCTGCTTTTTCTCGCCATTTATCCCACCTCCTGTTCAGAGGGGCGGGTCTGCCGCAGCGTATTTACAAAAGCAGCCAGCCGGTCATACTCTGCCTGAAACTTAAATTCAATCCGGATTCGCTGTCCGGTATAGACAAAAACCCGGTCAATCAATTCCACCGCCAGTTTCCGGTTCAAGCGGTCAATGTTTTGGTGTTCCTTAAAATAAGCAATCCACTGTTGTTCGCCGGAGTTGCCATTTGCCAGCCGGTCAATTTCCTGCTCCAGCTTGAATACGGCTTCCTCGGCTTCTTGTATTTTGTCCTCATACCGTTTCCCAAAGGCACGGTAATCCTCGCGGGAAATCACGCCGTCCGCATAATCCTCATGCAGCCGGAGTTTGCGTCTCTGGTACTTCTCAATTTCCTCACGTTTCGCCGCAAGGCGTTCATCCGTTTTCTTTACCGCCCGTGTCGTATAGGGGAGGTTGTGGATTGATTGCAGGGTTTCCTCCACATCCAGCACGCTGCGGATATGCTCCTGCACCGCACATAATACCGCTTCTTCTAAAAGCTGGTCACGGATGCTGTGGCTGGTACAGCCGGTTTTCTGTTTATAGCCGGAGCAGATATAATAGTAATACGGTTTTGCGCCGGATGCGTTGTTTTTCCGCACCATGCTCCGTCCGCAGTCCCCACAGTACACAAGCCCGGAAAGGAAAAATACCGTATCTTCCTTGGGAGATGTGCGGGTGTCTGCCAACAGTATCTTTGCCACGTTATCAAAAGTTTCCCTGCTGACAATCGTCTCATGGCTGTTTTCTACCGTTACCCACCGTTCCCTTGGAACCTCCATCTGCTTCTTAATTTTATAGTTTGGCGTACTCCGTTTCCCCTGCACCAGCGTTCCTATGTAAACTGGATTTTTCAAAATACGCAGGATAGAAACCGCTGTCCAGCGGGATTTTGCGTTTCTCTTAAACGGGCTGGAAAAGCTGCTCCCCAAATAGCGTTTGTATTCTATGGGGGAAAGTATATCCTGCTCATTCAGCCAGTCTGCAATCGCCTGTGCGGAATAGCCATCCAGTTTTCTCTTAAAAATATCCTGTACAACGCTGGCCGCCATTTCGTCTACAATCAGCCGGTTCTTATTTTGCGGGTCTTTCAGATACCCATAAACGGCAAACGGGGCGATACACTCACCCTTTTTCCGTTTAATTGCAAGCTGACTGCGGATTTTGATAGACGTGTCCCGGCAGTAAGCGTCATTCATCAGGTTTTTTACCGGCAGCAACAGGTTATCCGAAGATTTTTTCGGTTCCGCGCTGTCGTATCCGTCATTGACTGCTATGAACCGAACGCCCATGAACGGAAACAGGCGCTCCACATATTTCCCCGTCTCAATGAAATTTCTTCCCAAACGGGATAAATCCTTGACAATGATACAGTTGATTTCTTTGTTTTTTACAGACTCCATCATTTTGATAAAGTCCGGGCGGTCAAAATTGACCCCGGAATACCCGTCATCCACCCTGATCGAGTGGAGACGGATTTCCGGGTGCTTCTCTAAAAAAGACAGCAGGAGATCCCGCTGACCGGCGATGCTTTCACTCTCCGCCTTGTCGCCGTCCTCACGGGACAGGCGCAGATAGAGGTCTGCATCATAAAGTATTTGGTTGTTTGCTTCCATACGATATACTCCTAATCATTTTGGATTTCAGAAAGCCAATTTGATGTTGGAGTTTTACCGCAAGTCCTATTTTGTGTCCCAGCTTACCACAAAAAGAACTGCGCGTCCAGATTGATTTTCAGAAAATCCACGGTCGTTTTTCATATCCATAAGCCTCTTTACAATGTTTGCAGATAGTGTTCCATCCGCTGTTCAAAAGTCACGCCGTCACCGGAATACCCCACGCTGACGGCGACCTTTCCCACCTTGAAACAATAGGGGTTCTTTACCTGACGGACAAACTCCGCCATCCGCTGCTCCCTCGGCAGGGTCTTATCAATATCCAGTTCCTTTATATCCACAAGGGTGTCCGGGTCAACCGTCCGCACATCCACTTGCCGTAACGCCTCAAAATCCACCTGAGATAAATCAAATTCGCCCACTGACAGCCCTCCTTTTCGTTTTTACATCTATATGAAATGTTGTCTTGTCCTATGCTCCGGGAACTGCCACTGGCAGTTCCCTCCACACGCTTAGGCGTCAAAGTAGCTCTCGTCCTTATGGGACAAAAGAAACCGCCCCACATCATCAATCCGGTCTGTGACCGGCATATCAGGCAGGGCGGCCAATATGTCATTTTTATAGCGGCCGGCGGCGCGGCTGTCGAGGATAGAGAACACACAGGTGTCCGTCTCCCTGCGGATGCCGCGCCCAATCCACTGGCGCAGCTTGATGAGCATATCCGGTACGATGCGTTCCGACAGGTAGCTGTAAAAATCATCATGGAGGGTGCGTTCATATTCCGATACCGGGTCGGGAGTGGGGAACGGCAGACGTACCACCACCAATGAGGACAGAATATCCCCCGGAAGGTCAATGCCCTCCCCGGCGCTGTCGCTTGCCAGCAGCACGCCATTCCCACTCTTTCTGAAAGAATCAATGGTTTCCAGCCGCCCCTTGCCCATGCAGAACAGCGGATAAGCCACCGCCTGCGGCCTCAACAGCTCCTGATACACAAGCTCCATCATGCGGTAGGACGTAAACAGCACCAGCGTATGTCCGTGGCTCTGCCGGATCAGTTCAGTAAGCCGTTCCAGTACCGCCGTCAGATAGGCGCCATTCTTCCTATCCGGGAACGGCATATCCTCCGGCAAGTACAAAAGGGCATGGTTCTCATAGTCAAAAGGGGATGCCTTGCTGACTGTCAGGAGCCTGCGCTGTTCTAACAGGTCAATGCCTGTCTGGTGCATAAAGTGGCTGAAATCCCCGCCAATGGACAGCGTGGCCGAGGTCAGCACACAGGGCGTTTCCTGATTCCAAATATCCTCGTAGAGCAGGAAGTCCAACGCTTTCGACAGGGTACAGAGCCGGTACGTTGACACGCCCGTGTACTCCAGCCAGCAGATGGACTCCGAACTGTCCAAAAGCACCGAAAGTTTTGCCTGTTCCTGCTCCATACGGTTCAGGAGACGTTTATGTGCGTTTCCCGCCCTTGGCAGATAAAAACACACGGACAGCCTGCCGAGCGCGGCCGCCAGTGCGTTCAAAATGCGTATGCTGCCCGTGGTAAAGTCAAATGCCTGACAGCCTTTGTCGTAATGTACCCCTGCTTCATGCCGGATGACATCAAATAGCAGGCTGTTCAGCCGGAGCAGCTCCCCACATAGCAGGGACGCTTCCTTACGGTTAGAAATACCGCTCACGCTCCGGTATGCGCTGGACACAAGCTGCTCCAGCTCCGCAGCGTCAAAAGTCATGCCGTACATCTGCCTTGCGGCGTCCAGCAGCTTATGGGCTTCATCAAAGATCAGGATGCCGCTCTGCGGAAGCAGACGGTTCCTGCCGCCTTTCTGACTTAAAATGTCCGCCAGCACAAGGTTGTGGTTGGCAATCTGAAAATCATACGCCATTGTCTGCGTCTTTCGCAGGAAGTCCCGGTATCGGCAGACTGCGGACAGGTCACAGTGGAAATGGCAGTGGTTTACGCAGATACGCCCTTTTACATAGTCCGTCAGCGGCAGTCCGTCTAAATCAATGGGACAGCCGCCGCTAAAAAGCGCAGTCAGGGTTTCCATGAGTGTTCCGTCCGACCGCCGGTTATTGTGCCGGATCGAGGACAGGTAATTACGCACCCTGTCATCACAGGCATAATGGGATTTCCCCTTGCGGATTGCAAAGGTCAGCGGCCGGTTGATGATCCGGTGTTCCAGCAAAACAGTGGAAATCTGCGGTATATATTCCTCTGTCAGCGCCTTTTGCAAAGCGATGGTCGAGGTGGAAATCACGGTCGGGCGTATACTGCCCTTAAAAAGCCGGTACACAATGGCGGCAAGAATATAGGCGTGGGTCTTTCCGGTTCCCACTTCGGCCTCGCACAGCGCCAGCTTGTTCTCCCACAGAGCGTCCAACATCGTCAGGGAAAGAGAAAGCTGGTTATCCCGCAGCACCATCCCATGCCTTGGCAGTATTTCGCTGAAAATATAGGCCAGCAGTTCCTTTGACCTTTTCCGCCCATCATTTTCTGCCGGGGTTTCCGGCTCCGGCGCCTTTGCCAGCATTTTTTCGATTGCACGCTGATACCCCTCCTGTGTGAGCGGCTTCTGCCGGGAAAACAGGCGTTTCGCCTTTAACGTGTTCAAATCTACCATACGGTAGCTGTATGTCTTGCCCGTGAAATATTCCAGCAGTACACAGCCTTTGGTGGCAAGCACGACCTTTTCCTCCGGTCGGAACAGTCCGGCCTCATAAATTTTATTCTGAATGTCCGCCATGCAGACAAGTTCTTCATTCATAGCTTTCAGCCTCCTTTGCAGCCTAAAGGAGCGACACAAGCATAGGATGGAGCTGGGCTTGGTTGGTTGTCTGTTGACAAAAATGCCCGCTCCAACCCATGGTTTCTATCGCTCCAATAGTGCGATAGATTGTTTCTGTATTGCAAAGGTGTGGAAAGCGTTCCGCTTGGTTTGCGGACACCATAAAAGCCGCCCCCTGTTCTTTCTCAAACAGGGGTGTGCGTTTTCCCGTTTTTCAGGGCTGCCGGTTCTCGGCAGAAGTACCATGATTGTGACAGGGGTTATCGCAATCCATCCCACCACGGGATGTCATCACTGCAAACGGTATCGCTCGGATCGGCAAGGTTCTCTGACCATCTTACTGTCGTCTTGGCGCGTTCCAGTGCGTCGCTTCCGGTTTCCCGGCCTGTCATCGCTGTGCCTCCACACCCGTATTCACTTGTCAAGGAACCGATGAAAGGCGGCTGTAAACTTGCCTTTCACCTAATGTCCAAAAACAAGGGGGGTGTAGGGGTATTCAGCTAAAAATTTTTCAAATATTTTTTCATTTTGCGCACGGCGCCCTCAATGCTCTCCTGTACCGAGGTGAAATGTACACTTTCCTGACTGGCAATCTGCCGGTAGGACTGTCCCTCAAAGAAATGCCTGATGAACCTCCGCCGCTGTGTCTCGGTCAGATCGCTGCTCTCTAAAAGCAGTCTGGCGGCTTTCAAGGCTTCGTCTTTCTCGCTGTTATGTATGAGCAGGGTATCAACGGACGGCGTAGCAAACTGTTCGGAATCCTCCAGCTTGCCGAGGGACTGTTTTTGTTTCCCGTACCGGGTGTCCTCTAAAGCCTGTTCATAGTAAATGCCATCCGACAGAGCCTTCAGCTCCATGAAATCCTGCTCTGTCTTGTCGGGATTGACTTGTAAATATTCCGCAAGGGAGATTTCTATTTCGCTTCCATCAGCAAACTGATAGACAATCCCCTTGCGGTCTTTGTTGACAGCATAATCGCTTGTCCAATATTTCCGCATTTTCCTTTCCTCCGGTTGAAATTTTTTGAATTTCAAACCGGAAAGGGCGGACCCCGGCAATGCGGCCATAAATGCCGGACGCAGAAACAGCACCCACAATAAAACCGTGGATGCCGGCAAGCTGCCCTTGACAGGAAAATATTGACATATCCTGTCGAACAAAAAAAGACTGTAACCCCAGCGTTGGGAATTACAGCCTTAGAGCAATCGTTATTCTGTTTTGTACCTAAACCATAAATTGGTTTCTTCTGATTGTGTGTGCTGATGTAATGCCCCTCCTATATATCAAGAGGGACATTTTCATTCTTTCTGTCTGCATCTGTCATTTCCTCTCGTGTTTTGACCGAGGGAAATTTTAGCAAACAATACTAAGAACACGCTTAGAATATGCAAAGGACATTCTTAGATATTTCGCATTTTACGACAATTTTCGCACAAATGATAAAATTAAACTTCGCTGGGGTTATGAATATAATAGCCCACGCCATATTGGGACTCTATCCAATCGGCTTTTATCTTTTTTCTAAGATTCCCGACATGGTAGAAGATGGTCGAGTTATCCATTAGATATTCCTCATGCCATACCGCGTTATATATCTGCTCAAATGTTAATACACGATTACTGTTCTTTATGAAATACAGCAGGAGATCATATTCTTTCTTTGTCAGGATAATTTTTTCATTTCCTACGGTAACTTGCCGCCGTGCTGTATCTAACATCAAATTTCCATGGCTGACAAGGGCATAATTGCGGCCGCTTATATGGTTAAGCTGGGTGTATCGCCGCATAAGCGCCTGCGCTCTGGCAAGACATTCCTCCAAATCATAAGGCTTGTTCAGAAAATCATCTGCACCACATTTGAGCGCCGCCACCTTATCCGCTGTACTGGCGGTTTCAGAGAGGGCAAGGATAGGGAGAGGGTTCATTTGCCGGATTTGTTGAATGAGCGTCGCCCCACCATATTGAGAAAGGCAGGCGTCCATAATCACAAGTGAATAGGATTCTTTTTGCAACATATGTATCGCTTCTTTGACAGATTGCGTATAATACACGTCCGTTATATCATCCTGCAAACTGTATTTTATTTCCTTGCAAGTTAATAAATCCTTATCTATTATCAACACATGATTCATGTTACCCCTCCCCTCAAATTGATAGTATCAACCTATTTATTGAGCACAGCTATCACACTTTTCTAATTTTTGTCATCTATCTCCACACGAAAGATATTCAACACATCAGCATCCGGGCAGCAGAAGCGAATATCACCAGACTTTCCTACCGGCAAGGAGCCTCCATATCGCAGAATGTCAATATAGGGAAATGCAACGTGAATTGCCATTGGGCAAA
>NZ_URHZ01000053.1 GCF_900547735.1 uncultured Clostridium sp.
AAGACTCATACACACCCTCCCACTCCCCCGTCCGCCGTCTTACAGAGGCGTCCTCACATCTCAACTAATTCCCCATCCCCTAAAAAGCTTAAGAAAAAGTAATACCCTTTTTATCCAATTTCGTTGTATAATGAAAAAAACTATGCTTTTTTACCGATAATGAGAATGGAGAAGGAGGTTTACTTATGCAGAGTATTCTTGTCTGTGATGATGATAAACAAATTGTGGAAGCGATTGACATTTACCTCACCGGGGAAGGTTTTGAGGTGATTAAGGCCTACGACGGGTTCGAGGCGCTGGAACTTTTGCAGTCCCACAATGTAAACCTGATGATTATAGATGTGATGATGCCGGGCCTGGATGGTATCAGGACCACTCTTAAGGTGCGTGAAACCAGCAGTATCCCGATTATTATCCTGTCCGCGAAGTCTGAGGACGCCGATAAGATTCTGGGACTTAATATCGGGGCCGACGACTATATCACAAAACCGTTTAATCCACTGGAACTGGTGGCAAGGGTGAAATCCCAGCTTCGCCGCTATACTCAGCTCGGCAATATGAACACCCAGGCCGGCGGCCATATTTTTAAATGCGGCGGCCTCCTGATCAATGACGAAAATAAGGAAGTGACCGTGGACGGCGATCTGATTAAGCTGACCCCGATTGAATACAATATTCTGCTTCTGCTCGTTAAGAATGCAGGGAAGGTCTTCTCCATCGACCAGATTTATGAGGAAATCTGGAATGAGGAGGCTATTGGAGCCGACAATACGGTGGCTGTCCATATCCGCCATATCCGTGAGAAAATTGAGATTAACCCCAGGGAGCCGCGTTACCTCAAGGTAGTGTGGGGCGTCGGCTACAAGATTGAGAAGCAGTAAGCGTCCGCTGATTGATCGAGAAGCAGGCATCCGCTGATTGACTGAGAAACAGCAGGCGTCGGCTGATTGATCAAAAAACAGCAGCAGCCGTCTCATACGGCTGCCTTTCATCCTCTAACGCAGAAAACAGGTGATAAATAATATGAAATATTCGCGACTATCCATGCAGGCCCAGAAGCTTATCGCCAGCGCCCTGCACCTCATTTTCCTGACTGTTATGTTCGCGGGCATCGGCACCATGTATCTGAATGATAACTTTGGCGTCGGCATCACGCGTGTCCAGAATATGGCTTATGAGGATACCGATGAATTTACAAGACAGTTTAACCGTGATTTGAATGACATTTTCCAGTACATTGAATACAATTCCACGTTTGAGAGCGGCGGGGCCATCGATGTTTCCAAGGAGATGCTGCAGATGACCTTTGGCCCGAACGAGACGGAGAGCTTCAGCCTGGCGGATATCATTTCCTATCTGCAGTCCATGGGCTACCAGTTGAATGAAGATTTCCAGTGCACAAAGGTCTCCACACCGGCCATCGACGCCAGGACCCGGGAAGGATACATCGACTGGGCGGCCAGTGATCCTGAAAAACACTACAGTTACCTGATACCCGGAACGCGCAGAGCTTCACTGGAAGAGGTTTCACTGGAGATCATGGAGATGCTCCACCAGTACTATTCCACCTACAACCGGCTGCTTGTCAATCCCAGCAATCTGCATTTTAAGGTGGAATATTATGACGATGAATCCAGCACGAAAAGAGCGACCATTTATGCCAACGATCGTGATTTGACTTCAGACACATTAAAAACATACGGCAAATATGCATACCTTCCGGGAAATTCCGTATTCTATGATACAAACCTGAAATCAATTGCGTTAAATACCGTGTCCGCCCTGGCGGCGAACAATCCTTATAATACGAACACATTTTATCTGCTGGCCGGAGTGGACACCACCTATCCGGTGCAGGATGTCTATTCGAATAACAGGGATGCTTTCCGGAGCATGCAGCACTATTATATCAGCGGTTTTGTTCTCCTGGTGACCGGAGGCATGATTGCCCTGCTCACGCTCCTGTTCCTGCTCAAGGTATCAGGGCACAAAAATGCCGGTGACAAGACCATCACCCTGCACGGATTTGACAGAACGAGCACGGAGACAGGCATTGTCATGTTCTCCCTCTTAACCATTGCAGGCTTCGCCTTCTGCCGTCTGGCCCTTGTGCGGATTGCCCATCTGGTGCTGCCGGAGGAATCCTGGGCGCTGTCGGAACGCGTGCTTTATACGGCGGTCTTCTATCTGGGAGCGCTGCTTCTGTTCTTCAGTCTGCTCAGAAGATATAAGGCCGGAACCATTTGGACCGGAAGTTTTATCTGCCGGTGGAGTGAGCGCATGTCCATCTTTTTTACCGGGCAGAGCTTTACGACCCGTATGGTTGTCAGTTTCCTGGCCTACGCGGCCATCAACACCTCCCTCATCAGCCTTGCATGGTTTTTGTGGGACAGAATTTACCTGAGCAAGACTACCATTTACGCCCTGACGGGAATGGTGATTCTCGCATGTGTCGCATTCAATCTCTGGATCTTCTACCTGCTGTTTAAACATGCGGTGGAACACGATATGATCAGCACGGCCATAGAACGCCTGGCAGCCGGTGAGACGAGCTATCAGGTAAATCTGGATGACTTTGACGGCAGGGAATTTGAACTGGCGGCCAATATCAACAATATCAGTCTCGGCCTGGAGTCTGCACTTCAGGAAAAGGTTAAGAGCGAACGCCTGAAAACGGACCTGATTACCAATGTATCCCACGATATCAAGACGCCTCTGACCTCCATCATCAATTATGTAGGACTGATACGGCGTGAAAATATCCAGGATGAAAAAATTCTCCGCTACCTGGACGTTCTGGAACAGAAATCCAACCGTCTGAAGACACTGACGGAAGATCTGGTGGAGGCGTCAAAGGCCAGTTCCGGTAATCTGAAACTGGAGATCAGCGATATCGACTTTATTGAGCTGGTCTATCAGACAAATGGGGAGTTTGAGGAGAAATTTGCCAGCAGGCATCTGGAACTCATCACCACCGCTCCCGAAGAAACACTGCTGATAGAAGCCGACGGACGCAGGCTGTGGCGCGTTCTGGAAAACCTCTATAACAACGCGTTTAAGTACGCGATGGAAAACAGCCGTATTTACATTGATATTACGAAGGACAATCTGCGGATTAACGAGGAGGGACTGATACTTCCCCCACAGGTTGTATTCACCATTAAAAATATTTCGGCCAATCCGCTGAATATCCGCGGTGATGAGCTGACGGAACGTTTCGTACGCGGCGATGTGGCCAGAGCGACGGAGGGAAGCGGACTGGGCCTGTCCATTGCCAAGAGCCTGACGGAGCTTCAGAAAGGCAGTTTTGAAATTTATATTGACGGCGATCTGTTTAAGGCACAGTTATCCTTCGATATTAAGGAAAGATCGAAACCTCCGAAACCCGCTAAGACGCCGGAGCCTCCGGCGGACAACCCGTAACAAAAACATCCTGAGATAATATACAAAAGGCGGTATTATTATGTTATTCAGTTCCCTTGTATTTCTTTGGTTTTTCCTGCCGGCCACGGCGTTTTTATACTACTTGGTTCCAGGCAGGAATGCTAAAAATATTGTCCTTTTCGCGGCCAGCCTCATCTTCTACGGATGGGGCGGACCGCGTTATCTGCTTTTAGTGCTCCTTACAGTCTTTTTGTGCTATACGGCCGGACTGTGCCTGGACGCCGCAGACAGCCGCACAGGTCTTAAGAAACTGACCGTGGCGGTATTTGCCTTGATTACCCTGGGTATCCTCGGGTATTTTAAATACTATAATTTCTTTGTGACAACGGTGGGACGCCTTGCCGGAACAGAACTTTTCCCTCTGAGGAATATCGTCCTTCCCCTCGGCATCTCTTTTTATACTTTCCAGGCCATCTCCTATGTGGTCGATGTCTACCGCGGCAAAAGCCCGGCGCAGAAAAATCTGTTTCACATGGCGCTTTACATCTTCCTGTTCCCTCAGATTCTATCGGGACCCATTGTAAAATACCACCAGATCGCCGGACAGCTTACGGACCGCACGGAGACGCTTTCCATGCAGTTTTACGGAATTAAACGGTTTGTATACGGCCTTGCAAAGAAAGTTCTGCTGGCCAACACATTCGGCCAGTCCGTCGACTATATTATGGGCGTGCCGTCGGAGCAGATGGGGACCGTGACCGCCTGGCTGGCTGTGATTCTGTACACGCTTCAGATATACTACGACTTTTCCGGTTATTCGGACATGGCAATCGGACTGGGAAGGATGTTCGGGTTTTACTATGAGGAAAACTTTAATTACCCCTACCTCTCCTCTTCCATTACCGAATTCTGGAGGCGGTGGCATATTTCCCTGTCAACCTGGTTCAGGGAATATCTGTATATTCCTCTCGGCGGCAACCGGAAGGGACTTTCAAGAACCTGTGTAAACCTTTTTATCGTATTCCTGGCAACCGGCCTCTGGCACGGCGCAAGCATGACGTTTATTATCTGGGGAATCTACCACGGTATTTTTATCCTTTCGGAACGGCTCTGGCTGAAAAAGCTGCTGGATAAAAACCCATTTAAGATTCTTAACCATCTGTATGCAATGATCGTGGTCGTCTTCGGCTGGCTCCTGTTCCGCGCTCCCAGCATGACCTTTGCCGTTAACCTTGCAAAAGCCATGATCCGCCCCACCCGGGGTCTTTGGAATGCGGGGCTCTTTGCCAACAACAAGATTCTGTTCCTCGCCGCCCTGGGAATTCTCCTGTGCGGACCGGTGCAGGCTCTTTTTCCCCGGTTTAAGGCCCATATTTTTGATGAGGAATCCGTATCCTATGGAGATATTGCCGTGATGATCGTGCTCTTATTCCTGTCCACTCTGGTCGTTGTAAGCAGTACCTATACCGCGTTTATTTATTTCCAGTTCTGATTAATTCTGATAAGTTCTGATATAAGGAGTTTTGTTTATGAACAAAAAGATCATAATGATTGCCGGGTTCTGGCTGTGCCTTCTGGCGCCCAACCTGCTGTTTCCACTTATGAAAAATGAGTCGGATGCCGGAAGTGATGAGAACCGTACGCTTGCAGAGTTTCCGGTGCTGTCCGCTGAGAATCTGGAACGTTTTCCCTCCGAAATGGACGGTTATATCAATGACCATGCCGCCTTCCGGAACCGTTTTCTCTCCCTCAACGCCAGACTGAATCTGGATTTGTTCGATTACCCCGATTCCACGCAGGTGCTGAAGGGAAAAGACGGATGGTATTTCTATACGGCCGGTTCGTCGATAGCCGACTGTCTCGGCATCAACCGGTATCCGCAGCCCGTTCTGGAATCCATCACCGCACACATCCAGACTGCGGCCGACTATTTTGAATCGCAGGGGATCGAATTTCTGCTCGTACTCCCGCCCAGCAAGGAGTCTGTATACAGGGAATATCTTCCCGACAGCTGCCGCCAGCTCAGTTCACCCACGCGTTCCGAGGAGTTGATTTCCTATATTAAGGAGCACAGCAGCGTGACGGTCATTGATCCGGCTCCCTGTTTTAAGGAAAACAGAGATTATAAGTGGTACTTTAAGACCGACACCCACTGGAACGATGCCGCCGGTTTTGTGACAAACCAGATGCTGATCGAGGCGCTGGAAGGGACTCCGGTATCCATAGATGATGTGACCGTATCCTACCTCCCCTCCGGTGTCGGAGATCTGGGAAAACTGTTCCACATGCCCGCATCGCGGACCGACGACACCTTTGCCGCCATAAGCGGTTACTATGACGAACTGGAAACAACCCGGGAGGACGTAAACGGAGACGGCAACATCACCCACCTGGTCACACCGGGAGCGCCCGATCCGCGCCGGGTCGCAGTGTACCGCGACTCCTTCGGATACTCCCTTTCACAGACACTGAACAAATACTTCCAGTATACGGATTTCTACCACTGGCAGGCCTTCGACGCTTCCATGCTGGAGGAATATAAACCGGATGTGGTCGTTTATGAGGTGGTGGAACGGGAACAGGGCAGAATTCCTGAAGATATGATGAAACTGGCGCCCGGAGCGTTTTAAGAAAAATCGGCAGAAGTCCTGGAAAATATGGATGACTGCCGGTTTTTTCATATAAAATGATAGTTCGTCCGATTTTTTTGCATTCTCAGTTTTGCTATGATATACTGAGGCAAATAACTGTTTTACGGGGTGAAGTCATGAAGGATACATATACAATCTCTGAACTGGCGGGATTTTTCAATATTTCGGCACAGACACTGCGCCATTATGATAAAATAGGCCTCCTGAAGCCAAGTATTATCGGCTCCGATAACAATTACCGGATGTATGACCGGAAAAATTTCCGCAAGCTTTATCTGATTGTAGAATTGCGGAGCCTCGGCCTCTCCCTGAAGGAGATCAGGGAATACTGCGCAAAGAAAGACATGGAACAGTTGGAGGCTACCCTGCAAAAAAGCAGTGCAGCTCTCGAGAAAGAAATTGAAGAGCTTACCGCCATGCGGCGGCACGTGGAAAGTTACCTTCAAAAAATCCGCTTATCCCGGGGAAATTATAAAAACCTGTACGAAATAAAACTTCTTCCGGACCGCCACACTTACTTTATCCCCGCCAACTTTGAAATATCCGACCTGGAGCTGTATATGGCTCTTCTCCTTAACTCTTACCGGGTATCATGCAGCGGCCAGAAACGTCAAAGCCTGAAGCGCATTGTTCTGACAATTGAACAGACGAGGTTGGAAGCGCGCCGGTTCAGGCTGTACGGCGGAATCGGATTTCTGCTGGAACATCCGGTCCAAAGCGGGAACCGTCATACAATTCCCGGCGGAATGTACGCCTGTGCCTATCATATGGGCGGGTATGATACCATACATGTAACTTATAAAAAACTGTGGGATTATCTCACGGAACACGATTATTCCATCGCAGGGAATTCCACGGAGATTTCGATTGCGGATATCGCATTTACCGACAACCCTGAAAATTATATAACTGAAATTCAAATTCCGGTAAAAGAGGCAGACAGCCGCAGTAACAACCGGATTACGTAGGTTATACAGAAATGTATAGCCTGCTTTTTTTTGCTTCAATCGGGCATAATCGGTTTTAAAATCCAAACATTATACCGGTATAATGTTTGAAGGCCCGACTAAAGCAGGTTAAAGACCGTTTGATAACGATATTACTCCATTGACTTTACAACGACAACAACATGTATACTTAAGAAAAAACAGTTATAGGAGGTCGTTGTTATGAACCGAAACCTGAATGTCTCTATTATCCAAATGCCGCGGGCTGATCTCGCTGCAAATCTTTTATACCTGCGCAATTCCGTTGATTCCCTGATGGCCGGATACGTAAAGCCGGAATTAATTGTCGGCGTTGAAATGGGTATCAGCATGGTACCGCAGACAATTCCCGGCCCGGCCACCGATTTTCTTGGAGCCATTGCCAAAAAGCACGGCATTTACTTCATTCCCGGTACGATGGCGGAATCTGCGCCTGAACTTCCGGACGGCGGATTCTACAATTCCTGCCCGGTATTTGGCCCGGATGGAACGCTTCTCACTGTCTGCAGGAAAAAAGTACCCGTCCGCCCCTGCGAAGGCTCCTGCCCCGATGAGAGTAATAATTACTGTCTGTTCCATATTCCCGAAAAAGATATAACAGCAGGTGTTTTAGTCTGCTATGATCAGTTTTTTCCGGAAATCCCGCGTACACTGGCACTGATGGGAGCGGAACTTATCATTTGTCCGTCCGGTGATCCGATTGAGTTCCGTCATATTCCTGATATCTTACCGAGGGCCAGAGCTCTGGAAAATGAGCTGTATTATATCTGGACCTGCGGTACCGGACAGGGACTCGGCGGTACCTCCTGCGGACGATCCGTTGTAATCGATCCGGAGGGACAGGTTGTCGATCGGTGCGGAAATGTTCCGGCCCGCCTGACATGCACTCTCGATTTAGACTTCGTGCGCAGGAAACGGCTGTGCGGAAAGGATCAGCATCTGAACTCCCTGCGTCATTTCCATGTCGCCTATCCTTTTGCCGATAAACTTGATCTTGCTCCGGTTTACAAAAATATGCCCGGATTAACAGATAATCCCGCCGCCTATACCGAAAGGCTGAAGGAAATGGGAGTCGCTCCCTTCACCCATGAATTGCCGGAACCAAGTGATTCCGACCGTCTTCTGGATGAACTGTACCGGAAACTGAATAACTGAATCAGCCAGAATAAGGAGGAGTAAAAGCATGAAAAATGAAGTTGTGAACGAATGCAGCGCCGGTACCGTTCCGGTCGGACAAAATATCTCATTGGCCAAGAGCCGTTCTTTAAGTACTGCTCAGTTTATTCTTTTTTCACTATTCGGTATTTTTATGTTTTTTGTCAATATCACAATCGGCGGTGTCAAGGCAATCCCTGTTCAGCACCTTACCAACCTGATCAACCGCTGCCTGGCCCCCATTATACCATACTACGCCCTGGCTATGGTGACAGGCGGCGCCATCCTCCCGTTTGTCATGAAAACCTACAAACGCTCCGTGATGGATATCGTTTTTACGGCTGCAAAAATAATAGGCGTGATCATTGCCATTATGGCCGTTTTTCAGGTAGGACCCGCCCTGCTGCTTCAGCCCAGTTACATACCGTTTCTGTTTAACAGTATCGTTATTCCAATTGTAGTTATGTTTCCTGTCATGGGAGTCGGTTTTGTGGCTCTGCTTAATTACGGACTGCCTGAATTTCTCGGCGCATTTATGAAGGGCTTTATGAGGAAGATATGGAAAACCCCGGGGGAAAGCGCAGTAGACGCCATTGTATCCTTCAGCGGCGGTTATGCCCTGGCCGTCCTGGTGACCAACAGCTTTTATAAACGCGGCATTTATACCGCCAAAGAGAGTGTAATCGTCGCTACCGGTTTTTCCACCGTTGCCATCTCGTTTCTTCTTATTATTGCAAATGCGCTTGGCCTGACCGAGTATTGGAACCTGTATTTTTTCACCTGCTTCTTTGTTACCTTTTCCGTGACTGCGATTACGGCAAGAATTTATCCGATTTCCAGAATTCCCGATACGTACTATGACAAGCCGGCTCCCGCCTGTCCCGTACAGGACGGAACTGTTTTGTCACAGGCAATGGAACAGGGTGTGTCGGCAGCCCAAAAGGCAGATCCGTTTCTTACCCTGGTAAAAAATTACTATCTCGGAGATGCAATTGGAATGGGATGTACCGTCACCGCCAGCATTCTTTCTATTGGTCTCGCCGGAATCCTTCTTGCCAACCTGACTCCTCTGTTTGATATCATCGGCTATATTTTTTACCCCTTTACATGCCTGCTGCAGCTCCCGGAACCGATGCTTGCCGCCAAAGCTGCTGCAATTGAGATTGCGGAAATGTTTCTTCCCTCGCTGCTGGTAGCCTCTGCGCCTCTTATCACAAAATTTACAATAGCAGTGACCAGTGTTACCGCCGTTTTATTTTTCTCAGCGTCTATCCCTTCACTGCTTTCAACCGATATTCCGGTCACTATGAAGGACGTACTGCTGATTTGGGTGGAACGGACCATTCTTTCACTGTTTCTCGCCGCAGGTATCGGATGGATGTTTCTCGTCTGAGTCTGATTTTTGCCGCATTAATCTATTTCACAGGAGACTATTATGAACCAATCTACCCGATTAAAAGGCATCTGTTTTGCTGCATTTTCCGCTTTCCTGCTCGGCCTCGGACCGATGATGTGCAAAATAGCATACCAGACCGGAGGAAATCCTCTGACTGTTACATTTCTCCGTACCGCCATTGCAATGCCGATGCTGTTGGCCCTGCTCAAAATAAAAGGCGTCTCTCTGCGCCTCCCTTCTTCCTGCCTGAGAAGCGTGATTCTGGCTGCATTAATTGGGGGCTCTGTCAGCGGTCTGCTTTTAAACATGTCCTTCCTGTATATTTCCAGCGGACTTGCCACCACCCTCCGTTTTGTTTACCCGGCTCTCACCGCGCTGGGCGGATGGATTTTTTTCAAAGAGCGGCTGCATCCTCTTGGATGGGCCGCACTGGCTGCCGTGACATTGGGAATCGCTCTCTTTTCGCATGACACCCTGGCCGTCCAGGCAAAAGGCGCTGTCCTGGCGCTTCTCTCCGGAACGGGATATGCCTTCTACATTTTGTTTTTCACCCATTCCGGCCTGAAAGGCCAGAACCCGCTTCTGCTCACCTTTTATTTTTGTTCCGTGATAACCGTGTCTACGGGAATTCTGGGACTTCTTACGGGAGGATTCTCTTTCAGCATGACGCCTTCCGGATGGGGTATCATCTTTCTCGCCTCCCTGTGCAACTCCATCGGGGGTACACTTTTATTCCAGATCGGAATGCGCCTGGCAGGACCGGCCGATGCATCCATCCTGTCTGCATTGGAACCTATCACCAGTGTCCTCTGCGGAACCCTCTTTTTCCGGGAAACGTTAAATGCGATGGAAGGAATCGGCTGCCTTACAGTTTTTGCAGGACTGTTTCTGCTTCTCTATGACCAGAATAAGCGTTCAAACCGTTCCGGCAGGTCCGGAAGCGGTAACTCCGCTTCCTTTAGCTGACCCAGGCTGATTAACTGCCCATACCTAATCTCACAGCCATCTGCGGAAAAACCGGCTCACCGCATCCAGATTTGCTTCATTTGCAAAATCAGGCCCTCCGTGGGGCGCCGCTTCTATCAGGGAAAGGTGGATTTTTTTATGGTCGTTTTTCTGTACATACCGTTCAAAAAATTCCACAGACTGCAGGTAGGGCACCACGCGGTCGCCTGTTCCGTGATACAGCAGCATTGGCGGCATGTTTTCATGGATATGATATGAGGCGCTTGCAAATACGGCCATGGCCTCTTTATCATATGCCGGATTTGCAAGCAGTGCCCCCAGCACATCATAGTCCTCTTTTTCCGGTGACTCATCGGGTTTCAGAATGCGGTCCCAGTGGCGGCCAAATTCCGGAATATCGTAGATGCCATACCAGACGCAGGCGGCATCCACGGCGCTGGACTGCTGCGCGCAGCCCATAGACCGATCCTCAAATGCCGGAACATCACCGGTGGCAGCCAGGTTGGCGGCCAGCATTCCTCCTGCGGAGTTTCCCCACACACCGATGCGGCCTGTGTCGAGACCGTATTCACCGCCCTTTTCACGGAGAAACCGGATCGCCGCTTTACAGTCATATATCTGCGCCGGCCAGGGCGCTTCCGGGGTCAGCCTGTAGTCGATGGAGACAAGGGCAAAACCGGAATCCGGAACCGTAGACCAGGCCGGGGCGGTATGTACATTATGCTTATAACCGTAGTAAAAACCGCCTCCGTGTATAAATACGATAACCGGAAACGGGCCGTCGCCCTGTGCAGGCAAGGCAATGTCCAGTGTATGGGCAGGATTGCCGTCACCGCAATACGGAATGTCCAAAAATGCCCGGACCGGAAATTGGGAAAGATCCAGAGGCTGTCTTGCCTCCTCCATGATTTCCTGTATACTTTTTTCTCTCATATGCCAAATACACCTTTCTATTAATTTTTTTTGCTGATTCATTTAAACCATCGCAAGGCATGAGGGCCGCAGTAATCTGCAAAATGACTTTCCAGATACAGCTCTGCCTGCTCCTCCGGAGTCAACTTCATGAATGTGAGATATGACTCTTTCAGTTCGGTGAGAAATCCCTTCCACTCGCCCGGGTTTATAAATGCGTCTGTTTCTCCTTCACAAATCCGCTTAAATTTGTCAAACGTGTCGTTGTGGCACGGATGATTCCCCAGCGTGAGGTCTATCGGAAGGTTAATTACTTTATCAATCGATTGCACAAATTCGTCCTGCAGGGACAGCGGCAGTTTGGCCCTGTTTAAAAATTCCGTGCGTACCGTGCCGAATCCCGATCCGCCATAGATTCCAACCCGCACGGTATTTCCATTGCCGTCGCAGGCATTAAAGAAATGGGACATGGTTCCCAGTGTATGCCCCGGAGTCAGGATGCACTTTATTTCCGTGTTTCCGAGGGTGATCATATCCCCGTCATTCAAAAGCCGGTCTGCCTGAAAGCAGTCTTCCTCCGGAATCCGCTCCCTGTTATGTTCTTCAAACCACCAGGCTCTGGTTTTCATATCCTCCGCGTCCAGCGCCCCAAAGTAAATCTCTGCGCCGGTGATATGCTGAAGAGCCGAGGCCGCCCCATAGTGATCGTGGTGGGCATGGGAAATTAAGATGATTTTGATACTCCTTGGATCAAAGCCTGCCGCCCAGATACTGTCCAGCAGATACGGAAGTTCCGCCAGGCACGGCGTATCGAGCAGAATCAGCCCTTCTCCCGTATCGATCAGATGAGAGGAACACCAGGAGTTCCCTACAAAATAAAGATTTCCCCAGATGCGGAAAGACTTTTCCGCCATCAGATAAGAATGGCGAAGCATTTCATCCGGCGGAAATGTGTTTAAAAACCTTGTACTGATTGTTTTCATTTCATGTACCTCCATTGCAGGCAGATGCCTGCGCCTTTACTAAACTCTGTTTCTAAATCTGATTCTAATAATTTTCCGCCCGACATTCAATGACCCGATCCGCATCAATGAATTCCTGCCAGGAATTGATTGATGCGGATCGGGTCATTGAATGAGTGGAAGAAATCGGCTAGAATAAGGACAAGCTGGAAATACCGGTATCCAACTGTCTGATTAAATACATAAAGGAGAGAGTATAAAATGACACTGCAAATAGCCATCGTTTTTGGGACATTTCTATTTATGATTGTGTTTATGATTTGGGGGAAATCGGAGCCTTGTATTGTGGTCATGCTTTCCCTGGGAATCCTGTGGTTTACCAAAATCCTGGATACCGGTACCGCATTCGGCCAATTCTCGGGAAATACCATTATTGTCATGATATTTATGATGATATGCAGCGCAGGTCTTATGAAAACCAATATCCTGCTGCATATCACACACCTGGTTAAAAAACTTAACGGCGGGGAGCGGGTTCTCTATGTCGTCGCCATGTTCACCCCTTTTATCCTGTGTCAATTCATGGGAGGCGTCAGTTCCCTGATGACGACGGTCCCCCTTCTGGTCGGTTTGGCAGATACGAATAAGATTCCGCGGACCCGCCTGATTCTGCCCGCCCTGCTTGGTTCCCAGTTCGGCATCGGACTGTTTCCCGTGGGAATGAGCACCGCTCTGTATCTGCAGAAGAACGAATTCCTCGCCAACCTGAATTCGTCTTACCGGCTGGGGTTCTGGGACATTATGAATACGCGTCTTCCCGGCGTCCTGGCATCCATGTTGTTCGTACTGCTGATCGGATACAAACTGCTTCCCGAGGTTCCCGGCCGCACCAGCAGCGACATCCCCGCAGAGATTGAACTGAAGGTATCGGAACTTCCGAGATGGAAGGAAAATATGTCCTACCTTATTTTTATCGGTGTTCTCCTGGGCATGATCTTTAATAACCAGTTGGGGGTCTCCGGCGGCCAGGTTGCATTTCTGGGCGCAGTGCTTTACCTGGTTCTGGGCATCCTCCCTCAAAAAGAGGCCTTTGCCAGCGTCAACTGGTCCATTGTTTACATGGTTGCCTTCACCATTGCCATGAGTTCCGCTATGGTGTCCTCCGGCGCGGCCGCAGTCATTGCCGATCTCACCGGCCATGTGATTACCAATAAAACAAGCCTGATCCTGTTATGTGTGATAATTTTTATTTTCTGCGCTGTTGTTACTCAGTTCTTTGACAATAATACGCTGGTCAATATTATGACGCCCGTGATGATCGCCGCCTGCGGCGGAGTGGGGCTTAATCCTCTGCCTATTATCTGCTGCGTCGACCTGTCCTCCATGGCCTCCATTATAACGCCGCTCTCCGGTCCCGGAGGCATGCTGGCCTACACAATGGGCGGTTATTCCTATAAGGACATGATTAAATTCGGCGTCCCCGTTATTCTGGTCCAGGCAATTGTCACTTCCGTCTGGGTGCCCATTTATTTCGGGTTATAATGTTACCGACGGCAGCATTAAAAATTATGGCCGCATAAAAAGTAAGATAACGGTAAAAAGCATAGCAGCCGTAAAAAGGTGGAGTATCCCTCGTTGAGATACTCCACCTTTTCTATTCCCCGTTACACATCCGGCGGCAGATGATAATATTCCAGCAGAAAATCCCAGAATGCCCTCGCCGCCGACGTCATCTGCTCCCGGTGTTTTCTGGCCGCCAGGATGCGGCGGCGGATTGGATAATCCTCGATTTTAAAAACCTGGAGATCCGGTGCTATCTTAAGCGCCGATTCAATGCATACCTGTGGAAACAGGGCAAATCCCAGCCCCTGATCCACCATGGACACCTTGGTATAAAAATCATTCGTCGTATAGCCAATCCGGAAGGTAATGCCCTGAATATCGCGGAAGTGTTCCCTGTCGTTATCCTGAAAGAGCCAGTTCTGATAATAGTGGGACGGCGTAATTTCTACCAGGGGCAGCGAACTGAGTTCCGACAGGTGGACGGAAGATTTTTCTTTGGAGTATCGGACCATTTGTGGAGAAACGACTGCATAAAATTCCTCCTCCAAAAGCTCCCGGTACACGGGAAAATAGCTCTGCATCGTATACATCTCATTTTTCGTCGCCGCCAGGACCAGATCCGTCATATCCATGAGCACATTGCTGTTCTGCTGATGTACCTCGGAGAAATGAAAATCCACCTGAGGATGTTTCCTTGCGAATGCCTTTACGCAGGGGTGGATCAGCGGGGTAAACGCATACGCTCCGATTTTCACGGTTCCCAGCACGGTATTCCTCACATTTTTAACGGCTGTCTGTCCGTCGTTCATCAGCTGCAGGGCGCCGGAGGCATATTCATAGAACAGTCTTCCGTGTTCGTTCAGGACAATTCCCCGGCCCACCCGGTCGAACAGTTTCACTCCCAGTTCCGCCTCCAGCGAAGAAAGCAGCTTGCTGATATGGGACTGCGTGGTATTCAGCTCCTGCGCCGTGAGAGGCATATGAAGGGACTGGGCCAGGCTGACAAAGGCGCTGATCTGCAAAAATTCCATGGCAATTACCTTTTACTCTTTCTCTTCCAAATCCATAATATAGACATCATCCGGCGTAATTCTCCGCTTTGGCGTAAAGATAATCCAGTCCGTCAAATCCTCCAGCGTATAAGTTCCGATATCATCCTGATGCATCCCGCTTACATAATACGGCTCCTGCGTCAGTTTGCCCGTCAGTGTTCCGTCCTTTGCTTCGAGCAGTTCAAACCAGATGTGTTCCTTTGTGTTATTATCCTCCTGATACTCCTTGTCAATGGTGAGGCCTATTTTAATCAGGATGTGGTTTTCCTTATCAGGAAGGGCGCGCATCATATAGGAGGCGCGCTCGGCCGCAAGCGCCTTCATCCGCTCCGTTTCCGATGTGGAGATCCAGTAGATCGGGTTTTTCTCAAGAATCTCATCATATATGGAAATCGGTGAGTATTTTCCCTCCTCATAGTCATCTTTCGTCTTATATGTAAAAATAGCGCTGGTATTCTCATTATGCCCTTCTGTCCTGTCGTCTTTGCCCCCCAGCATATCGTCGTCATAGAGCTCCACCGCCTCGTTCCAGGGAACCAGCGTCGTGATCAGCGCCGCCCGGTCGGTCAGTCTGGCAAGGTACAGCGGTTCCTTCGGTTCCAGCGGCTCCTCCAGTTCCAGGAGACGGTTTGCCATTGTCTCCAGGACATTGTAATGGCTGTTGTAGGTTTCCTTCGTGGAATTCAGGACTTCCAGCTCCGAAATCCCGCATCGGTTCAGCCCATGCGTATGAAGCCAGACAATCGGATCATCTCCGGACACGGCCTGGGCCGTATAAATATAACGAGGCGCCGGAGGCACGGAGGATACGGCCGCCAGAGCCACCCAGTGGCCGGAAAGAATCTTCTCCGAGCTGTCGTCCAGAACCGCGACGGCATCGGGAAGAATGGCATGGATAATCTTTAGCTGGAGATGGTAGGACGCCAGGGCATCCTCCCCGAACATCATCTCCACCGCCAGGCCGCCGGAGGCACTCTCCATCGCCTCTATATCCACATCAGGGAACAGGTGCTGGCAGCGGTAGAATTCCGGCAGCTCAAAATTCGTCGGATAAATCAGGGCCCTGTACCGGCGGCCGCCATATTCAACCGTCAATCCGATATTATCCTCATCCTCCATGTCCGCCGTAATAACCCGGAAATCGGGTGCATTCTTAAGTCTTCCAAGCACCTCCATCCTTCCCTCCGGCTCCTGCTTCCCCGGTATTGCCAGCATGTACGATTTTTCTCTCATCTTGTACCTCCTGTTCCTTTCATTTGTAATTGTATCTGCAGTGACTCACTGCTATCCCTCGCTGCCCTGAACTTCGGCGCCCTTCCTGCCGACCAGCCGTATCCGGCTCCAGTGTCCGGTCAGATACCAGGAAAAAGAAATGATATAGTTAACCGCCCAGCCAATCGGCACGGCATACCATACGAATGCCACTCCATACCTCGGAGCAAAATAATTGGCGACAAACACCCTGATGCTTAAGTTGGCCAGATTGGCGATTGTAAAAGCCACAACATCGCCCGACCCGCGCAGAAGTCCGTCGGTCGTCATCTTAAGCCCAATAAAAATAAAGAAAAACGAGATAAAATCCGAATAGGACATTCCTGTCTCAAATGCCGCGCTGCTGGCATCTGCATCCAGGAAGGCAGACACAAAGGAATGACCGAAAAGCTGGATGGATACGCACAGTATCACCGCAAAACATCCCAGTATAATATAGCAGAAGCGGTAGCCCTCCTTGACCCGTTTTACATTTCCGGCTCCCATGTTCTGGGCCGTAAACGTCGACATGGCGTTTCCAACCGCCGTCATTGGGACAATTGCCAGGGATTCTATCCTGGTCCCCGCCGAATAGCCGGCCATGACCGCCGAACCAAATGTATTGACCACCGACTGGACCAGCAGGATTCCCATATTGACAATCGACTGCTGCAATATCGACGGTATTGCGACCCTGGTCATGGAATGCAGCATTTTTCCGTCGTAAAAGTGGAATTCCTGCCGTTCATGAGGATATTTTTTTATTTTTCGGAGCAAAAGCCCAAAGGAAATCACGGCCGATATTCCCTGTGCAATCAGCGTCGCATAAGCCACGCCCCGTACGCCCAGCCCGAACCGGATTACAAACACCAAATCCAGAACGATATTCAGAAGTGATGAGAAAATCAGCAGATACAGCGGAGTGCGCGAATCGCCGAGGGAGTTGAAAACAGAGGCCTGGACATTATACATAAAGAGAAAGGGCAGACCGATAAAATAAATTCTCAGATAGGCGGCGGCATCGTCGAATACATTGGCCGGCACCTTCAGAAGATGAAGAATCCAGTCGTTTCCAATGAATCCTGCCGTGCCTAAAAGCAGGCTGATAATGATAAAATTGATCAGCGTCGTGGAAACCGCCGTTTTCATCTTCCCGCTTCTTCCGGCACCCAGAAACTGTGATATGATCACCGCGCTTCCCACGCCTCCGCCTATGGCGACCGCAATGAAAACGTTGGTGATTGCATAGGAGGCTCCGACCGACGCCAGCGCTTCTTCGCTGACGAATTTTCCCACCACGATCGAATCCACGATATTATAAAACTGCTGGAAAAGATTGCCCAGTATCATCGGTAGGGCAAAAAACAACAGGCTCCTTCCCGGATGTCCTGTCATCATATCATTCTTTTTCTTTATTCCTGTCTTATCTTCTGCTGCCATGGCGCCATCTCCCGTATCGTTGTTTATTTGTCCCTGTCCGCCGAAATGCCGCTCTCCGTCAGCGGCCCGGACAATAACGTTTTTCCTATTATACCCCGAAAAGGCCTGATAAATCATAGTGTAACACGGGTAAAATAAATTTACAACCGATTCCGGTTTTCTGGTATTTTACATGATTTGCGCGCTGTGAACAGTAACTTTTCCCCTTTCACTCCCGTACATAATACAATTATGAAGGAAAACACAGCCGTACCTCGTTAAAATAATTAAGCAGTACACATTTGCCCTCCGCATTTCCCTCACCAGAAAGGAGAATTCATTATGAAACACATAGTTATGTCCGTTTCCTGCATCATCCTGTTTATCTGTCTCACCTCCTGCAGCGGCCTTACGCTCAGCACAGGAAGCTATTATAACAACTTTACGGCAAAGGGCGAGGACGCCAAATATACACTCACAGGGAAAGCGAGGGTGGACGGCTCCTCTGATATTCTGTACATGACTCCCTCGGAAAATACGGAGATAAAGTTCAAAGGCAAATTAAGTTCCCTGTCGGGAGCCGTTCAGATTGTGTATGTAACCCCGGAAAACGAGGATGTTGTCATACTGGATACCAGCAGCACACACCAGAAAAGGGTAAATATCAACACTTCAATTAGCCTGGAAGAGGGAGCGGGACACCTCGAATTCAGGGGAGACAACATCACGTTTAAGTTTGATCTGGTTTTTACCGACATTGATATGAAACAGTTTGATTATCTCAACGCCGATCAAGAGCCCCATGTTGAACATCCGTCCAGGGATGCAGAAGAATTCTGATACCGGAATTTTGGTGTTTCAAATTACAGTTGTTAAAAGAAAAAGGCGCCGTGCCCCGTTCCGGGAGCATGACGCCTTTATAAATCATTCCGAATCTCTCATACCGCAGCGGTCTTTTTATCCGTGCCGCGGCAATGCTTTTCATTTTAAAAGAATTTAACCAGGATGCTTGCAACGAATACAGATGCAAATGTTACCGTGGTAAATCCGCCGACTATCATCTTCGGTTCGATTCTGGAAGTCAGATATGCTTTCTCTTTCTCATCTTCCGTTACCGCTTTAACGCTCTCCTGGGACAGGATATAAGTTCCCGGATAACCGTAGAGAGCCGTAAGTGCTACCGAAATTGCCATCTCTTTTCTGAAACCGAGCAGTTTTCCCGCAATCATTGCTCCAATTCCCAATCCAATTGTTCCAATGACGATAACCCCAATCGTCGGAACCAGGGAAGAGAGCACAACATCGGGAGTTGTTCCGCCGATACCGGCTACCACAACATAACCAATGATTACTACCATCGAGAAACCAAACACCTGCGATTTAATCAGCGGCGAACGATCCAGAAAACCGATTTCCGAAAGGATAACGCCCGTAATCAGAAGAATAACATAACGTGACAGGAATTCTCTTGTAACGATTGTAATAAGAATACCAATTACACCTGCAACCGCAACCTTGAAGAGAACTGTGTTTGTCGTGATATACTTTTCCGGAAGCTGAGGAAACAGAGGCTTTTTATCCGATTTAATTGCTTCCTTTTCTCCTTCCACAACTCCTTCCCTGTAACCTTTCAGCAGATAATTAGCTTCTTTTTTCAGGAAGAAAGAGGTGAGTGGGTAGCCGACAAAGCTCTGTAATACAAATACCGCCAGAGCCATCGTTGCCAAATCCGTGCGGCCCATCGCCGTAGCTTTTTCGCTCACGATCATGTAAGCTACGATTCCGCCGCTCAGCGGAGGCGTTCCGGCCAGAACTACCAGCTTTCCCAGCAGCAGTGCGCCGACCGTTACATTGAGAACGCACATTCCGACCAGGCCTGCCAGACAGATTACTATCGTCTTCCACTGGACTGCCATCTCCCTCATGCTCATAAGAGCCCCCATATGAGGTAATTGCAGATAGTAGATAACGTATACAAGTGTTGTACTGATACCGGCCAGCTCCAGCACGTTCGGAGGAAGCAGGCCGCTCCAGAATAATACAATACAGATTACCGAAATCGAAAACATCGACGGTATCATTGCTTTTGTAGCTGTGGCGATAATATCGGCAACTGCCATAATTGCCAGAATTACCGCAAAATAAAATATTGCATCTAAATACATATCAAAATATTCCCCTTTATCTAAGTCTTATTATTCTAGTTTTCTTCCAGCCAGTCCATTGCCGCCTGCGTAAATAATGCCGGTCCTCTGTAAAATACATCCTCATCCAGACAGAATTTCGGATGGTGCGCTCCGTACTCTTTGCCGTCTGCAGGGCATGGAGCGTGATTTGTCAGGAAGAAATAGCAGCCAGGCACTTCCTGGAAGAAAAATGCTGCATCCTCCCCTCCCATCATTCCATGGCTTGCAATGTGGATTTCCTCCTCCGAAACAAGCTTTTTAGCCGACTTTAAGAAGCTCTCCACCATTGCCCGGTCATTCACCAGCGCCGGATATCCGTCCAGCACCTCCACCGTACAGCTTCCCCTCATCATCTGAGCGGTAGCTTTGGCTATCTCTTCAATTCTTTTAAGTACGAATTCTCTTACCACCGGTGAACCGTTTCGGATCGTTCCCTTGATCACTGCCGTCTCCGGGATAATATTATAGGCGCCTCTGCCCGCTTCGACGCTGGCAAGAGTAATTACTGCAGATTCGGCCGGTGCAACTTCACGGCTGATAATATACTGAATATTGTTTATAATGAGCGCGGCAATTGCCACTGGATCGATACACTCATGAGGCACGGAACCATGGCCTCCAAAGCCCTGTATCTTGATCAGGAGCTGATCATCCGCTGCCGTTGTATTGGAGTAGCTTACTGATATATCGCCGTTTGTAAAGGCTCCGAACATGGATCCGACATGCAGCGCCAGAATCGCGTCCACGTCCTCAATCACACCGTCCCTTACCATTGGCTCTGCTCCTCCCGGGCCCTCCTCGGCGGGCTGGAAAATGAGTTTGACTTTCCCCTTCAGTTCATCCTCATGATTCTTAAGCATTACCGCCGTCGCAATGAGCATTGCCGTATGGGCGTCATGGCCGCAGGCATGCATATTTTCGTTCGCGGAAGCATAGGTAAGTCCTGTTTCTTCCTTGATCGGCAGACCGTCCATATCGGCCCGGATCGCAATGGTTTTCCCCTCACCCTTGCCAATCACCGCCGTGATTCCCGAATGGTTCTTGTATGTCTGGTATTCGATACCGGCTGCAGTTAACTGCTTTGTCACAAAATCCGCTGTTTTGGGGAGCACTAACCCTGTCTCCGGGTAACGGTGGAGAATTCTTCTCCATTCTACAATTTTATGCTGCAGCTCCTGGGCTTCTTTTAAAATGTCGTTCACTTCTATACCTCCTGAATATGTATCATATCTTTGTTAATACAAAATAGAATTGCTGTTATTTACGGTTCCGTCATATATTTACTGTTTTTCTATGCCCAAACTACTACTGAAAGCGCCATCAGAACCGCTTGTGTGAGCAGGATAAGCAGGAACAGCGGAACAAACCATTTCCACCATTTATCAAGCTTAAGTCCTGCAATACCGCAGAGGATTGGAGCAAAACCGGTTGGCCAGAGGATATTGGAAATACCGTCGCCAAACTGGAACGCAAGGACTGCCGTCTGGCGTGAAACACCGATCAGGTCCGAAAGAGGAGCCATGATAGGCATACTGGTTACGGCCTGGCCTGAACCTGACGGAATCAGGAAGTTAAGTACCGTCTGCACAAGCAGCATGGCGATAGAGGACAGCCAGCTCGGCAGATAGGACAACGGAATCGATGCGCCATAGACTACTGTGTCAATAATGTGGCCCGACTGCAGTACAACAAGAATCGAGCGTGCAAGTCCGATCATAAGACACGCCATGGCGATATCTGTAAATCCGTGGGCAATCTTGTCGGCAATATCGTTTGGTTTCCAGCCCATAATAATCGCGCTGATAACGCCCATGAGAAGGAAAATAACGTTTAACTCTTCAAAATACCAGCCCTGTGTCTTGGAACCCCAGACAATGACTGCGATACCGGCTACCAGGGTGAAGAGCACCAGCTTCTCACGAATGCCGAAAGGATGGTTTTCAAGGTCCGAAGTGTCCATAGTCATATGGCTGAAATCGTCTCCGTATACGAGGCTCTGAGTCGGATCTTTCTGTATCTTTAATGCATAGCGTACAACGTAAATGGAAGCCACCGCGATCATCATGGCGTGGCAGAAAATTCTGTAGCCGGTTCCCGACATCTGGGGAAGGCCCGCAATACTCTGTGCCATACCAACGGTAAACGGGTTCATAAACGCTCCGCTGTAACCAAGTCCGGCTCCAAGCGCTACGATAGCGGTTCCCACCAGGGCGTCGTATCCCATCGCGATTGCGATGCCGACAAAAATGGGAATAAAGGGCAGCGTCTCTTCAAATATACCAATCGTTGAGGAGGCAGCACCAATCACAGTGATAAAGATTGGTATAATAATCGCTCTCATGTTTCCCTTGAGAACCCTTAGCAGGAATGCGACGAGACCGTTAAAAGCGCCGGTCTGAATAATAAGTCCAATTGATGCATAGGAAATAAATACGAAGAAGATAACGCCCGCGCCGTTCAGCATGCCTCCGTAAAGCGATTTTAAAGCTGCAAAAGGCCCTACCGGTGTAGACTCAACAATATGAAACGTCCCGGGAACTACTACTTCAATTCCAGCATCATTAATCGTATGTTCGAATTCGCCTGCCGGCAAAATCCAGGTTGCAATTGCACAGGCAAAAATAATGATAAGTAATAATAGATAAATGTGTGGTAATTGGAATTTTTTCTTCTTTTCATTTTCAGCCATAACTGAATACCCCCTCTTTCATTACTTCGTCAACTTTTCTTAAACAGAATCTCACCGGGCCCCAATACCGGTTTTAAACCGGCCACCGGCGCTGCCGCGCTTAACGGCATCCGTCTGTTTGTAACTAACCCCTTTTGTATCAGTTTATTCTTTTTTCCTTTCTTTCAGAACACCTCCGTCCCTGCACCTCTTTCTTAAACTGTGACTATCCCAATCCGGCTTTCACACCGATCTGCTTTTCTTTTTCCCACATCCGAAAAGCAAATTTTCACTTTATTGCGAGTTTCCACTAAGTTATAGAAAGAACGGCGCCATTTATTACCATTGGCTCCCCAAAGCCGCAGTAATATCCCTAACTCCGGTTCTCTTAACGAAATCCGCTCTCTTATATAGAATATAGAAGAGTCATTAAATATAATGCCGGAACGCCGGTATCACCGCTTTCCATTACAAAGCCGGAACTCATGCGCATCCGCAGTTCATTAAGAGGATTGCGTTTTACCCTTTCATTATTAAGGTAAAACTGGTTTATTAAAACTACGTCCAGTATATTTTCAACCCGCCGATAAAGTGTCGAATACCCCCCTTTTAAATTTTTTTTTAACATCTTGTTATTTCCCCGAAATCATCGACATTTCCTCGACTGCCTGTACATATACTTGAACCATCAGATACAAACAAACACCGCTTACGAAATGCCAATATCGTAAACGGCCTGAAAGAAACAATACTACATAGGGTGTAGAAATCAAAAGCAAACAAAAAGAAATGGAGGAATTTAGCTATGTCAATGAACGGTGGAAACATGTACCCAGCAAAGGAAGGAAAACCGGAAATCTATTATTCCGTAAAAGCCCAGAGAGGTGACACATTAAGATGTAAAGGCTGGAAACAGGAAACAATCTTAAGAATGCTTGAGAACAACATGGAAAACGCAGAGATTCCGGAGCAGTTAGTTATTTACGGTGGTAACGGAAAATGCGCAAGAAACTGGGAATCCTACCATGCAATCGTTCAGTCCTTAAAAGACCTTGAAGACAATGAGACACTGGTTATCCAGTCCGGTATGCCGGTTGCAGTATTCAAAACACACAAATTAGCTCCACGTGTTGTTATGGCTACTACTAATATTATGAAAGCTGACTGGGAGCGTTTCTACGACCTTCAGGATAAAAACCTTACAATCTTCGCACAGTACACAGCTGCTCCTTGGGAGTACATTGGTACACAGGGCGTTATCGAAGGAACATTCGAGACTCTGACAGCTATCGCTCTTAAAAAAGAGTGGGATAATGACATGCACGGCAAGATTTTCTTAACAGCAGGTGCAGGCGGCATGGGTGGAAACCAGACATGGGCCGGCAAGATGCATGGCGCAGTAGTTATCCTTGTTGATGCTGACGAGAGAGTTATCCAGAGACGTATCGAGAAGAACTACATGGATATGATGGTTAGAACTTTAGACGAAGCTATCGCTATCGCTAAAGAGCATATTGAGAAAGATGACCCGATCTCCATCGGTGTTGTTGGTAACGCAGCAGAAGTTTACGAAGAGGCTCTTGCTAAGAACTTCCTTCCGGACGTAGTTACAGAAATGTGTCCTTGCCACGACCCGATTTCCTATATCCCTGCAGGATATACAGGAGAAGAGGCTGACGTATTCAGAGGAAAAGACAGAAAAGCATATCTTGCAGCAGCACGTGAGACAATGCAGCGTCAGTTACGCGCTATGATCGAGTTCAAAAAACGCGGCGTTGAAGCATTTGAGTACGGCACAAGCATTCGTAAAGAGTGTATCGATGCAGGTATGCCTGAGAAAGAAGCAAAACAGATTGAAGGTTTCGTAGCAGCTTACATCAGACCACTGTTCTGCGAAGGCCGCGGACCTTTCCGTTGGACCTGTATCTCCGGTGAAGCATCCGACCTTGCACGTCTGGATGACCTGGCACTTGAAATCTGCAAGGGTGACAAACTCGTTGAGAGATGGATCAACCTGGCTAGAAAACACCTTCCGATCGAGGCTCTTCCGGCACGTATCTGCTACATGGGCTTTGGCGAAAGAAGACGTTTCGGTCTTGCTGTAAACGAATTAATTAAGAAGGGCGAGGTAAAGGGCCCGGTAGCATTCTCCAGAGATAACTTAGACTCCGGTTCTATCGTTAACCCGACATTCGAGTCCGAGAACATGCCAGACGGCGGAGACTACATCTCTGACTGGCCATACTTAAATGGTTTATTAAACTGTGCAGCAGGCTGCGACCTGATCGCTATCCAGGCTAACTACTCCATGGGTGAGGCTGTACATACAGGTGTTACCATGATCGCTGATGGTACAGAAGAAGCTGATGTTAGACTTGACTCTGCTCTGACCGTTGACTCCGGTATCGGTGTTGTACGTCACGCTCAGTCCGGATACCAGGCTGCAAAAGATGTCTGCAACGGAACCGGCAAGATTGCTGGCGGCGAAGGCATCAAGATTCCGCTCTGGTGGGAAACAGCCGATAAGGTTACATTTGCTCCAGAAGGCGAATATATCAGATAATCGTACAGAAATGTACATTGCAGGAGGGTTCATAAGGGTACTTATGTGCCCTCCTGATTGTGTTTTTTTATACCTTTGATTTATGTAAACTGATTGATTTATGAAAGGAGACCACAATGGATAACAGTAAAAAAGTTCTCCTGATCCGAAACGCCAGGCAGCTTCTGACCATGGAAGGCGATCATAATAACGATATCGGCCTGATTGAAGGCGGCAGCGTCCTGATCCGTGACGGTCTGATCGAGGCCGCGGGCAAAGCGGCGGAGATTGATAAACTGGCTGAGAAACTGAAAGCCGAAGGCACTGAAGTGGAAACCATCGACGCTTCCAGGAAGGTTGTACTGCCGGGCTTTATCGACTGCCATACTCACGTGACATTCGGCGGTTCCAGAGTAGCCGCTTATTCCATTTCCGTTACGGATGACAATCCGGAAACTCTGGTTAAAAAAGGAATCCCGACCGGAATCTATGCCTCCGTCAACATGACGGTTAACCTTCCCAAAGAAGAGTTAAAGGCACAGACAAAACGCCGTCTGGAAAATATGTTTATGAACGGAACCACTACTCTTGAAGGGAAAAGCGGATACGGCCTGACAATGGAATCCGAAATCCGTATGCTGGAGGTAAACCGCGAGTTAAACGCTGAACTGCCTCTGGATATTTTCTCCACCTTCCTCGGAGCCCATGGCTGGACGGAAGGAATGAAAAAAGAGGATTACATAGAGCTTCTCTGCAAGGAGATGATTCCGCGCGTGGCCGAAGAGAAACTGGCCGGCTGCAACGACATCTGGTGTGACGAAGGACATTATACGGCGAAGGAATGTGAAACCGTACTGGCTGCCGGCCGCGATTACGGACTGGCTCCAAGAATTCACACCGACGCCTACTCTTATATAGGCGGTTCCGATCTGGCTGCCGATATGCATATGCTGTCGGCCGATCATCTGAACTACACACCGGTGGACGTATTCCAGAAACTGAAGGATGCCGATGTTACCGGAGTTTTACTGGTAGGCACCGACTTTGCCGTAAACCATGCAAAACAGGTTAATCCGCGCCCAATGTTAGAGATTGGAATGGATCTGGGCCTTGCTACCAACTGCTGTCCCGGATGCTGGTGCGAATCCATGATCTTCATTCTTGTGCTTGCCTGCAGGCAGCATGGATTTACTCCGGAAGAAGCGCTGCGCGCCGCAACAAAAGGCGCCGCCAAAGCAATGGGATTGAAAGACAGAGGTTCCCTTACCCCCGGTAAGATGGCGGATCTCTTGATTCTAGACACAGATACTTACGAAGATTTAATTTACAAATATGGCCGCAATCCGATCGAAACGATCATTAAAAAAGGCAAAGTAGCGGCTCAGGGAGGCATTTTATGTATTTAGACGTATTTAACAAGGTTGTTGATTCAGATGACTTTACCGTAGGAGGCGGCTCCGCTTCCGCTCTGGCCGGAGCTATGGCTGCCGGCATGGCTTCCATGGTTGCGAAACTTTCCATGGCAAAACCGGTTAATCTCACCGTAGAAGAATACACGGCTATGTCTGAGGAACTGGATCAACTCGCCCAGACCCTTTTAAAAGGATCCGAGCAGGACACGGAAGCTTACTGCATGATTAAAGACGCTTTTGCTCTTCCAAAGTCCACAGACGAAGAAAAAGAAGTCAGAAAACAGGCTGTCCGCGACGCTGCTTACCAGGCTGCCCTTGTTCCGAAGAACAACGGATATAACAATAAGAGAGTTTACGATCTGGTATGCCGTCTGGAAGGTTCTTCCAACCCTGCCTGCCTCTCCGACCTTATGAGTGCAAAATATCTGTCCGAATCCGGCGTAAAGGGCTGTGTTTTAAACATCCAGGCCAACCTGTCCATGATTAAGGACGAAGCCAGAACAAAGGAAATGGAAGACGCAATGGCAGATCTCGGAAAGGGAATGATGTAAAAGTCATTTCAGAGGCGTAACGCCCCTTTGAAATAGATGTGTGTAATTACATACGCCATGAATTAAAGAAATCAGGAGGAAAAGTAATGAAAGTTTTAATGGCTGAAGTTAATATCAGCGAAGGCAAGGATCTGGATCTGGTCGAGCAGGTTAAGGCCGCTCTTCTGGACGGAGAAGAAGTTGATGTAATGGACATTAACTCCAATGCAAACCACAACCGTACCGTATTTACCTACAAGGGAAGCCCAGAGGCTGTTTTAGCCGGAACAAAACGCCTGGCTGCAAAAGCGATCGAGCTGATCGATATGACAAAACACATCGGAAGCCATCCACGTATCGGCGCCGTTGACGTTGTTCCGTTTATCCCTGTAAAAGATGTATCGATCGATGAGGCTCTCGTTATTGCAAGAGCATTCGGAAACTATCTGGGCGAAGAACTGGGCGTTCCGGTATATTACTACGAAGACGCTGCTACCTGCGAAGAGAGAAAGAACCTGGTACGCATCCGTAAGGGCGAGTACGAAGCTCTCTGCGAGCGTATGAAAGATCCTGCATGGGTTCCGGATGAAGGACCTAAGGACTTCAATGCCAAGAGCGGCGCTACCGTTACCGGCGTACGTTTCCCGCTTGTAGCATTCAACGTAAACTTAAAAACGGCTGACATCGCTATCGCAAAACAGATTGTAAAAGCGGTCAGAGGCGCTGCCGGCGGATATCAGAACGTACGCGCCATCGCACTTCCTCTGGAAGAGCGCGGAATCGTTCAGGTTTCCATGAACCTGACAAACTATGAGAAGACACCAATCCACCGCGTATTTGAGACAATCAAATCCGAGGCATCCCAGTACGGCATCCTGGTTGAGGACTGCGAACTGGTAGGACCTGTTCCAGTTTACGCTCTGGAAGAAGTGCTTAAGTTCTATCTGAGAACACATACCTTCTCAATGGATCAGTTATATTTCTAAAACCCTCTTTGGTGATAAATACAATGCGGCGGACCGGGAGCCGGAAAGCTGCAATTCTTTAAAATGGTGATTATATATGGGGAGAGAAATTGTGATAGGTTTCTCTCCCCGTTTTGTGTGGGGAAAAATGAGGGCTGTTTACAGGAAGGGGACGGGCGGGGGAGTTTGTTGGTGGGTCTTCAGTCCCGGGGAGGGGGTATCGGCAGGGGGAATCAGGGCTGAAAATATTCCTCCGGGGACTCGCTCCCGCTTGTGGAATGCACAACGGTGCTAAACTCGTGGAATACCTCGTTAAGCGCCGGCGGATTCCAAGGTCCCCTGCGGAATGTTTCCACCCTTCTTCCCCCCGGGCAGCGTGTCGACGGGACTGAAGACCAGGGCAGGGATCGGCCCGTCCTGTTCCTGAAACGGCCGGCTGCCTCGTTTTTCCGGGGGAGTGGTATTGTTGCGGCCACTAAGTGATTGGAGGGATTGGGGGCGGACTTTGAGTTTCTGTTAGGGTGGGCGGTGGTTGAAGAGGTTGTTGAAGTGATAGAATTGAATGGTCTTTAAATCTGGAAGAGTGATTCCAGATTTTTGTGTTTTATAGCGTTTTCTATGCTGGGGGCGTAGAGGGTGGGGGTCTGGCGGAACCATTCTGTGTTTTCTGTCAGGGCCAGGATGTAGGGTTGTAGTTTGGCGGCTATTTGGGCGGTGGTGCAGTTTTCGAAGTAGTTTTCCAGGAGGCAGAGGCCGTCCCGGCCTACTTCCAGGGTCTGGACCGGTTTTTGGGCGATTAGGCAGCCTGCGGCGTTAAGGAGGACCGGTTCGCACAGGTTATCCAGGCAGAGGGACTCGTACTCGCCGTAGAGTGAATGCATCAGGTTTATGATCTCCTGGCGCCCGAAGTGGGCCAGGAATCGCTTTTCCGACCATATGCCTTTCAGGTATTCGTAGATTAGATCGATTCCGCAGAGCGTGTGCTCTCCTCTTTTGATGGCGTTGCCTCCTATGACGGGATAGTCCAGGGTCAGGATGTGATCCTGGGGACAGTATTTGGCGTCGTATTTTACGAAGAATCCGGGCATTCCTCTGGTTATCGTGTCTCTGTAATTAATGCAGCCATAGTCTTCGAACCCGTTGATCAGCATTCCGTAGATTCCCCTTGCACGGTTCACCTTGCCCAGTACGGCTTTATAACCTCTCGCATAGGCGGCTGCGGCATCCATTATTCCCTGTTCTGCGGGCATCTGTCTTCCCAAAAGCGCGGATTCTTCCCGGTATCTGTCTTCCCTGATGCAGTATAGAACCGCCTCCATCAGCATTCCCGCTGTTTCGTATGTGATTGAACTCATATCTTTTGACGTGTACTGTTCGGTCAGTTGTTTCGTCAGCTCCAGAAGCTGCGCCATCTCATATTCCATACCATACTCCTTTCGTATTACTCGTTACCGTTCAGCCTTCGGCCAAACTGCAGCAAAATTAACCATGGCAGAACCGTTACTATTACTCCCAGAACTGTTCTTTTAAAACTTTCATATACAGTTCGTTGTCCCATCTTTGTTCTGAAGAAAGAGCCTCATACTCTCCTTTCCCCTGTGTGCTCCGAAATCCGGTATATCCGGCTCTCACCGTCGCGGCAAAACGCTCCAGGCAGGTACCGCCCAGATATTCCAGGTCGCCGTAACAGACGCCCTCAAACTGCTCTTTCATGAATGCCAGAAGTTCGTCGTCGCTGAGTTTGTCGCCTGATTCATTCCTGAATTCATAGAACAGTTCCAGCAGCTCCTCCAGAGTTTCCAGATAGTCGTCGCTGTTTATATACTCGGAATCGCAGAATGTATATACCAGTTTATCCAGCATCCCCCTGCCAAACTCCACACGGCGGTATTTCTTCAGGCTGCCATTGCGGCTGACCACCAGCTCCGCAGCCTCCTCCCTGGTCAGAGTCAGACCGTGCTCTTCCGTCTTTTCACTGCATGCCAGAAGTCCCGCAATCTCTTCCTCCGTATTTTTAAGCTGCATCACCTCAAAAATCCGTTCCTCCATATATCCCCCTTTCGTCTTCTCTTAACGGTTCCAGAGCCGGCTCCCTTTTTGGTCCGGATCTGGTAAAATGTATTGTAGCTGCTCATTATACGCCCGGCGCAGATGCATTACAAGTCTTGAAAATAAGCCATTTTTGTGGTATTATAGTATTAGAAAAAAGAGGAAATCCAGTTGGGCCCTTGCCCGTTCAGACTGAATTTCCTCTTTTTTCTATTTTTTGATTATACTTTTTTCAACACCAGGTATCCCCGGCCGGCACGGTTATACCGGCTTTACCTTTTTTGCCGGAATCTTCGGCGGTTCCGGGACATCCAGTCCCGGTATTTCTTTCAGTTGATTGTAAACGGTCTGCAGCATGAGCAGTGTATTCGGACTGTAGTCTTTGTCCGTGTACTTGCATGCCGCCTTATAGCGTACCAGCGCACTCTTTGTTTTGCCCAGTTTCAATTCCAGCAGCGCGGAATATGCCTCTTCTTTCGCACGCCCCCACTGGATGGAAAGATTCTGGAAACAGCCCCTGGCCTTGTCGAAGTATTCGGATGCCTTGTCATAATTATCCATTCTGTAAAGGATAATGCCCATATTGGTAAACGACATTCCCAGCCCTGCCGTCGGGGGTGCCGCATGGCTGAAGGAAAGCGCTTTGCTGATACAGGTGTGCGCATTCTCCCAGTCTTCCAGTTTCATGAAGATTTCACCGCGGTAATTGTAGCAGGCAATCAGCCCCGCCATACAGGACGGATCCATCTGGAGTCTTTCCAGTTTGGGAATCAGGTTTTCCAGAAGCTCGGCCGCCTTATCGTACTGCAGAGTCTTGCTGTAGTAAAGCGCGGTGAGGCGCTGTATCATATAGGATGTAGACTCAGGATAATGGTACTCATCCAGAAGTTCCGAGCAGTACCCGACATATTCCTTCATCATATCCAGATCGTACACCTGGATCGCATAATAAATCATCTGAAGATAGCTGTCCATCAGGTATCTGGAATTCTTAAGTATCCTAGCCGCCTCGATGCAGGCATTCATATTGCGCAGGCCGTACTGGTAATCCCCGCTCGAAAGATCGTATCTTCCAATCAGATACTCCACCTTCATACGAAGCTCCTGATATTTCTGATCCCGGTTCGGCAATGCCCTGATCTCCTCCGCCAGAGGGATCAGCACGTTCTCGCTGGAATCCAGATCCGGGAAAAAGAATTTATCGGTAAAGCTGGATGACATCACTGGGTAAATCTCCTGGGTGCCGGAGAAAAACTCTTTAAAGTATTCCAGCTTGTACTCGTATTTTTTGTATAAATCCTTAGCATTTTCAAAATGGTAGATCAGCTCCGGCATCAGGGTGATATCCCCTGTCTCCTTATATTTCTGCTCGTAATATCCGGCAACCTGCCTGTGGTAAATCTGCTTTCTGCCCGCCGAAATCTTCGACTGGACATAGTTGTGGATCAGGCTGTGGGTAAACTGATAGGTAATGGCCGACGTTTCCACCTTCTCATAGATAATCTGGCGCGCCAGAAGGCCCTCCAGAAGATCGTAGATTCTAAGTTCTGCTTCCGGATACAGAATCTGAATGTCTTCTATCGTCACTTCATGGTAGAAAACAGACATTACATTAAGCAGATTCTGCTCCTCGTCCGTCAGTTTCATCAGACGGCTCTGGATGATGCTGACCATCTTGGAGGTCAGCGGATTGTCCGTCATCATTCCCCCGTCATTATCTTTCAATATCTTGAGAAGCTCGGTCAGGAACAGTGCATTTCCATCCGTATACTCATATATTTTATCAAGTTTTTCCGGATCTCCCAGAAGCTCATGGGCCTGCGCCTCGATCAGCTCTCTCGTCTCCTCCAGGGTAAACCGCTTTAATTTCAGTTCCCGAATCAGCCCTTCCCTCATCAGGGAAACTTCCATATCCCGGATTTCTTTCACCGTTTCCAGTCTGCTGGCCGCAACTATGAAAATCGGGCAGTCCCTCAGATGGAACAGCATATTGTTCAGAAGCTGGATGCTCGACGAATCCATCCACTGGATATCATCCAGAAAAATAATAATCTCCGTATTGCCAAAATCCCTGCAGAAGGTCCGGAGCATATCTTCCATATGAATCCCGTACTGGGTGGCAAAAATCCTGTAATCCGTCACTTCTTTGGAAATAAAATATTCCAGGGTCTTCAAATCCTTCCGCTGTTTTAAGCAGAATTCCCTCACCTGGTTTAAAATATCATTCCACGGTTTCAGATACAGATCCGATTCCGATGAACAGCAGCAATAAGAAAACACGGTATGATTTTCCTCCTCCAGAAGTGTCCGGAGCTGCCCCATCAGGGCCGTCTTCCCGACCCCCGCCTCACCCGAGATGAGAACGAAATTCTCCCCGGAATCCTTGCCCTTCACCCTGTGTTTCTGGATACTCTCATAGATTCCGTACAGTTCCTTCTGGCGCCCCATGAAAAGCCGCTGTTCTTTTACCGGATGCTCCGCAATTTTCTTGCGCAGCTTGAGAATCTTATCCATCAGCGCCTTTGTTTCCGCTTCCGGCTCTTCCTCCAGATCCTGCTTAAGCGCCAGCGCAAACTTCTGGTACAGGGATATTGCCGAGGAATACTCCCCTTCCCCCATCAGGAACGTCAGCATCTTTCTGTAAAAGCTCTCGTCCAGGAATAAAACTTCAACCAGCTTCCCCGCATAGCGGAGCGCCTCCGAAGTATCGCCGTCGTGTATCGCCTGCTCGGCTTTGTGCTCAGCCGCCTTAATATAATGTTCCTTCAGCTCTCTTCTGTAATCATCCATCCAGTTCTCAAATTCCAGACAGTTCTTTACATAGAAGAAGCTCATAAACTCCCCCTCGTAATGTTCCAGAATATTTGCCCTGGCCTCGTCCACATCTACTTTTATATGAAGCTCGGGATTCAGCGAAATGAACACATTGCCGTCCATGCTGATAATATCCGGGCCTACAATCTTTTTGATATGGTACAGCGCATCCCTCAGGTTTTTCCTGGCGCTGGTTTCGTCGCAGTCCGCCCAGAAAATCCCAATCGCTTCATCCCTCGTTATTCTTTTTCTTACACATATGTAATAGAATAGGCCTTCGACTTTCCTGTATGGAAATACTTTCTTCTCCCCATCCACTATCACTGACGGTGTGTTCATTAATACAACAGTAACGTCCTTCATCAAGAAGCCCTCCCCAAGTCGTGTCTGAATGTTCCCTATACAATATTAAAGCATATCACACAAATTCGCAACAAAACACAACTTATTTTTGTAAAGAATTACGAAATAAAACTTTCCATTAACCGCCTGTATAACGACGATAAAATATTTGCTTCTGTTTTAGAAAAAAATAGAATATAATCTAGTACAGGCCCTGACATCGACAGTTTATCGACATCGAGGGTGTAGACTAAAAACATCAAAACAACGAACGGCCGCCAAAGCGGCAAATTATGTGATTGGAGGGTTTACATATTATGATTTTTCTGGACGGCAACAGCCTGACAATTGATCAGGTAGTGGAAATTGCCCGCAATAAGGCAGAAGTGGGCTTAAGCGAAGAGGCCAAAAAAAATATTCAGATCTCCCGTGATATCGTAGAGAAAAACATTGAAGAAAAGAAAGTTATTTACGGACTTAACACAGGTTTTGGTAAATTCGTAAATGTGGCAATATCAGAAAATGAACTGGACAAACTGCAGTTGAACCTGATCTTATCCGACGCCGTAGGCGTAGGCGATCCATTTAAACAGGACGTTACAAGAGCTATCATGCTGCTGCGTGTAAATGCTCTGGCTAAAGGATTCTCCGGTATCCGTTTATCTACCGTAGAGACCCTGATTGCCATGATTAACAAGGGCGTTCATCCTGTTATCCCGGAGAAAGGCTCCGTAGGTTCCAGCGGCGATCTGTGCCCACTGGCTCATATGGTTCTTCCGATGATCGGAGAAGGCGAAGCAGAGTACGAGGGTAAAGTAATGGAAGGCCGCGCAGCAATGGAAGCAGCCGGAATCCCCGTAGTTACATTAAAAGCAAAAGAGGGCCTGGCTTTAATCAACGGTACCTGCGCTATGCTTGGCGTAGCCAGCCTGGCTATCCATGATGCTGAAATTTTGACAAAGATGGCAGATATCACTTCTGCTCTTACCGTAGATTCCCTGGAAGGCATTATCGACCCATACGATCCAAGAATCCAGATGGTTCGTCCTCACAAGGGCCAGGTTGACGTTGCCGCCAACATGCTTCAGCTTTTACAGGGCAGCAAGCTGACAACCAGACAGGGACAGATCCGTGTACAGGATGCTTATTCCTTACGCTGCCTGCCTCAGATTCACGGCGCAAGCCGCCTTGCATTCGACTATGTAAGAGGCGTAATTGAGACAGAGATCAACTCCGTAACAGACAACCCAATTATCTTCCCGGATAACGGCGACATCTTCTCCGGCGGAAACTTCCACGGACAGCCTGTTGCTATCGCTATGGATACTCTGGGAATCGCTATGGCAGAGTTTGCAAACGTTGCAGAGCGCAGAATTGAGCGCCTTGTTAACCCACAGCTCAGCGGACTTCCGGGCTTCTTATGTGTAGAAGAAGGAATCAACGACGGATTCATGGTTGCACAGTACGCTGCGGCAGCTCTCGTATCCGAGAATAAAGTTCTGGCTCATCCGGCCAGCGTAGACAGTATTCCGACATCCGCCAACCAGGAAGACCATGTAAGTATGGGTACCATCGCTTCCCGTAAGGCAGCAACCATCATCGACCATGCGGAGCATGTACTGGCCATCGAGCTTATCTGTGCCGCACAGGCTGCTGATTTCAAGGGCGCCGACAAACTCGGCAAAGGCACAAAGGCCGTTTATGACCTGGTACGCCGCGAAGTATCCTTCATGGAAACAGACCGCGCTATCTACAAAGACATGAACAAGATCTTCAAAGTATTAAAAGACGGCGAATTTGTTGAAGCCGCAGAAAAAGCTGTTGGTAAACTGGCTTTATAAGCCTTTACAATATATTCAACCTATCCTTATTAAGGCTGTCCATGGACCCTCGAATACCGGGGCAGCCAAACTCACTGAACTTTGAACCCATAAAAGCCAATACCGGTCCTGCGTAACAGCAGCGGCCGGTATTGGCTTTTATGGTGATAACAGTAGTTATGGCGGTGTTGGACATCCGCGGCATTCTGTATGCAGTATATAGATTACCGCTCCTTCAGGGTATGAATCAGCCGAAATACCTGCTCCGCCGTATCCGCCAGATTCCGCCTCGCAGTCTCCGTCTCCATCGCCTCATCCAGGCTGACCACGGTCCGCAGAATCGGGAAAAATGCATCGATGCCCTCCGCGTTACAGGCCACCGCGTCTCTGGTCACACAACCGGACAATCCAATGACCGTTTTCCCGTACTTCTTTGCCGTCCGCGCCACTCCGATGGGAGCCTTTCCCATCACGGTCTGGCCGTCCAGCCTGCCCTCTCCGGTGATAACGATATCGGCATCCCTGACATATTCGTCCAGCCTGGTTTCATCGAGCACAATCTTCACTCCCGATTCCAGAACCGCGTTTGTGAAGCCGAGGAATGCAAAACCAAGGCCTCCGGCCGCTCCCGTTCCCGGATAATTCGGATCGGCATTCGGGTATTTCTCCTGCGCTAGCACGGCGAACCGCATCAGCCACTCATCCATCCGGCGGATCATATCCGGATCCGCACCTTTCTGGGGGCCGAACACGGCGCTGCATCCCTGCTCCCCGCAGAGGGGGTTCGTCACGTCACAGGCAATCCGGAACGTGCACTCGGATAGCTCCGGCAGCACGTTGTCATCGGTGATGGATGTGATTTTTTCAAGACCGGCGGCGCCGAAGGGCACCTGTGCGCCGTCTCCGTCCAGGATCCCGTATCCCAGCGCCTGCAGCATTCCCACGCCTCCGTCATTGGTGGCGCTGCCTCCGATTCCCACGACAAATCTCCGGCAGCCGTTTGCAATTGCATCTTTGATTACTTCCCCGACTCCGTATGTAGTCGCATAGAGCGGATTGCGCTCCGCGTCTGAAACCAGGGTGATTCCGGCGGCTCCGGCCATCTCGACGACCGCAGTTCTGCTCTCCTTAATAATCCCGTACTCACAGTCCACCGGCTTCCCTAATGGACCGGTAACGGTGACTTTCCTGAGCATTCCGCCCATTCCGCAGGCCAGGGCCTGCACGGTCCCCTCTCCTCCGTCGGCCAGGGGGCGCACACAGACGGCGGCATCCCCGTATACTCTCCTGATGCCCTCCGCAGCCGCCTCTCCGGCCTCCAGGGAAGTCAGGCTGCCCTTCAGTGAGTCAATTGCAATTGTTACCTTCATCCTTCTCCTCCCGTCAAAATCAGAATTTATTTTCCGCCGTCGCCTGCCTCGTCTGCTGGACGGCCCGGTATGACTTCTCATAATTTTTAAACGCAATAATCGACACCATGGAATCGATCATGGACAATTGGGCGATTCTCGTACTCGCGGATTCGGAGCGGAACATGGTTTTCTCCGACGCTACATACAGCGAAATGTCCGCGGTGTTGGCAATCGGCGTCTTTCCCTGCCCCGTCAGCGCGATTGTCGTAGCGCCGTTGTCGTGGGCCAGCTTCAGCCCGCTCAGTATATTGCGGTTACTGCCAGAATGGGAAATGCAGATGGCGACGTCTTTATCCGTCAGCAGAGATGCCGCCATCATCTGCAGATCGATGTCGTCATGGACAAATGACTGGACGCCGATTTTCATGAGCTTGTGCTGCATATCCTTTGCCACAATCAGGCTCCCGCCGCTGCCCATGGCCAGAACCTTGTCCGCCCTGCTGATGGCCTCGCAGGCCGCCTCCATATCGCTAAAATTAATCAGGGAGAACGTTCTGTTGAGAGCCGCCATCTCCAGATTAAATATCTTTTTGCAGATTGTCTCCACATCGTCGTTCTGCTCCAGGCTGGGGTTGAAATAGCGGTCACGCGGCAGAATGTCACGCGCCGCGCTGATTTTAAAATCCTGGAATCCTTTATAGCCCAGGCTCTTGCAGAAACGGACGACCGAGGCGTCGCTGACTCCGGCTTTATCAGCCAGCTCCGACACGTTATAATTCAGTGTCTCATTATAATTGTCAAGTACGTATTTCGCTATTTTACTTTCACTGTTGGTAAGCAAATGCATACTGCCCTTTATTTTTTCTTTGCAGCTTACTTCAATCATGCAAATTCCCCCTATCTTTTTTGACGCCGCCGTTTACCCCTGCGGGCTTTACGGCGGCAAAGATGCGCAGTTACAATATTGACTCTAAACAGTTCCATTATATCATATCCACTCCGTGGATATGAGTCTCCGACGGAATGCAGCGCCCGAATTTCTGCGGTGAGCGCAGAAACCGGAATGAGCAGATATAATGTCTGTAACACAGACATTATATCATACAATTATTCCTGCATGGAAGAATTCTGTATCTGTTCACTATATGCTCGGACGCATAAATATGACCGGGTGCGGAGCAAACCACAGCTTATGCTTAATCCATTGCCGATTAATCCGTATACCCCGGTTTTCCGAGAAGGGCGAACATATTGGATTTATACATTTCCACTCCCGGCTGGTTAAACGGATTGATGCCCGATATATAGCCGCTGACCCCGATTGCAAACTCAAAGAAATAGAAAAGCTGCCCCAGCCAGTATGCCGACTGTTCCGGTATCCGCACAATCAGGTTGGGGACGCCACCCTCAACATGCGCCTTCATCGTTCCCTTCATTGCGCTCCTGTTGACGAAGTCAAGCGTCTTTCCATCCAGATAATTCAGGCCGTCCAGGTCTTTTTCTTCTCTTTTGAGCGTAATCTCCGCCCCGGATTTTTCAATTTCAAACACCGTCTCAAACATGATGCGGGAACCGTCCTGGATAAACTGGCCCAGGGAATGAAGATCGGTTGTCATATTGACCGAGGCAGGGAAAATCCCCTTTCCCGACTTTCCTTCGCTCTCCGCAAAAAGCTGCTTGCACCACTCCGCGATGTACTGCATGTTCGGTTCATAATTGACCAGAATCTCCACCGCCTTCCCTTTCCGGTGAAGGAGATTTCGGACTGCCGCATAGAGGAGCGCCGGATTTTCTTCCAGGGGCGCGCCGAGAGCCGTTTTTCTCATATCGGCGGCTCCCTGAAGCAGGTCATCCACGTCGATACCCGCCGCCGCAATGGGAAGGAGTCCCACCGGAGTCAGAACGGAAAACCGGCCGCCCACATCATCTGGAATGACGAAGGTCGGGTATCCCTCCTCGTCCGCCATCTGTTTCAGCGCCCCCCTTTTTCGGTCCGTTGTACAGTAAATCCGGTTTTTTGCCTCATCTGCGCCGTACTTCTCCACCAGGAGCTCTTTAAAAATCCGGAAGGCAACCGCCGGTTCCGTGGTTGTGCCCGATTTGGATATTACGTTGATGGAAAAATCCTTTCCGGCAAGCTTACTCTTAATATTTTCAATATAGAGGGAGCTCAGATTGTTGCCCGCAAAGTAAAGTTCTGTTTTACCTTCCCTGTCAGTCTCTTCCGGCCGGTTTGCCGCTAAGAGTTCATACGCCGCGCGCGCACCGAGGTAGGAACCGCCGATTCCGATTACAAGCAGAACGTCCGAATCCTTCCGAATCTTTTCCGCCGCCTTTTTGATTGCCGCAAACTCTTCTTTATCATAGTCCTCCGGAAGATCGAGCCAGCCCAGATAGCCGCTGCTCTCCCCTTCCCGGTTTACCAGCAGATTCCTCGCGTTCCGGACGGTAGGTCCGAAACAACCAAGTTCGTCACTGTCTAAAAAATTCATTGCATTTTCATAATTAAACTCTAATGTCCTCATATTATAACCTCCATAATGAAACAGTGAAAAGCACACTCTGTAAACTTTACGCCGCCCGCCAACCGAACGGCAGCCCGTATCCCCGGCGGGCAGGCTGCCGTCTTTAAAAGAAAAAGGGGTATCTTCCAGCTTCCGCTGTAAAATCCCCTTCTCATCATTGCCTGTTAATTCACCACATTGATTGGATTTCCGGCAAGGAAAGCTTTTAAGTTGTCTACAGCCAAATCCATCAGCCGTTTTCTGGATTCTCTCGGAGCCCAGGAGATGTGGGGTGTGATAAAACAGTTTTCCGCTTTCAGGAGAGGATTATCCATACTGATTGGCTCCGCCCCCACCACATCCAGTCCGGCGGCATAGACCTTTCCCTGGTTCAGGGCCTCCGCCAGATCCTCCTCGTTAATCAGAGGACCTCTGGAATTATTGAGAATAATCACACCGTCCTTCATTTTATCAATCGTCGCCCTGCAGATAAGACCGGTGTTCTCCGGCGTCAGAGGACAGTGGAGTGCAATCACATCCGACTGGGCAAGAAGCTCATCAAGGCCGACGTACTCACCCAGTTCCCTGCCTTCCTCACACGGATAACCATCATAAGCAATGACACGCATCCCCATAGCTTTTGCAATCCGGCCCGTCGCCCTTCCAATCCGGCCGAAACCGATAATGCCCATGGTCTTACCGGCCAGTTCAATCAGGGGGTAATCCCAGAAGCACCAGTCCTCGTTCGATGACCACCGGCCCTCATGAACCGCATTGCTGTGATGTGCCACATGATGGCAGATTTCAAGCAGAAGGGCGATGGCGAACTGTCCCACTGCGTCCGTTCCGTAGGTGGGGATATTCGCAACCACCACTCCCGCCTCTTTGCATGCTTTTATGTCAACTACATTAAATCCGGTAGCCAGTACGCCGACATATCGGATGCTTTTGCAAACATCCAGCGTTTCCCTGCTGATCGGTGTCTTATTGATAATAACGATCTCCGCGTCTCCGATTCTCTCCGTGATCTGATCCGCCGGAGTTCTGTCGTATACGGTAACCTCGCCTAACGCTTCAAAACCTTCCCAGCTCAGATCTCCGGGATTTTCTGTATATCCGTCCAGAATTACAATTTTCATGTCTCAGCCTCCTGATTTGATATTTATTGTTCCTGTCTGAATTATGTTATTGTTCACTCCCAATGTCAATTAGATAATTTTATGCACCTATGGTTAGATCGTAACAGTTCTGCATTTAAATAGGGATTTAATTGAGGAATGAGAACGCCGCCGGTGACGGTCGGGGTTCGGGATGGTGAGAGGGAGGCTGTGAGTCTTCAGTCCCGGTTTGCA
>NZ_URHZ01000054.1 GCF_900547735.1 uncultured Clostridium sp.
CGGGAGCGAGTCCCCGTAGGAATTTTTTCTCCTGGATTCCCCCTCACCACATCCTATAAACCGGGACTGAAGACTCATCCATCCCCCCCCCCACTCCCCGTCCGCCGTCTTACAGAGGCGTCCTCACATCTCAACTCCCCCTCCTCATGCCGATAAAAAAATAAGCTACCGCGTTGCTTTTTTACTCAAACTTTTGTATACTATGCTAAGTAGAAGATAGAAAATATGTTTGGAGGCTTAGATACAGTGGCAGGCACGAGCAGAAAGAAACAGGATACAGGCAGCAGGAAGAAGCAGGCGGGTACGACGAACACAAAGCGTTCAGGCACTGGTAGAAAAAAGGCGGCTCCGGTCGTAGAAGAGAATAGTTTTATGGGAACGGAAGTGGCGATTATTGTTTCATTTGCAGTATCGGTGCTTCTGTTTTTGAGTAACTTTGGCCTTTGCGGCGCAGTGGGCGATTTTTTCCGCAAGGTGATGCTGGGAGTTTTCGGGAGCATGGGTTATGCGGCTCCGGTACTCCTCTTTTTGGGCACCTGTTTTTATATGTCCAACAGGGGAAATTACAGGGCGTTTTTGAAGATGGGAGCCGTGGTTATCGTGCTCCTGGCACTCTGCGGCCTGGACCAGATGACATTTGGCGGAGGACTGAAAGAGGGCTGGAAACTGGGGCAGTACTATGTCCAGTCGGGAACCAGCGGCGACGGCGGCGGATTTGCAGGCGGAGCGCTTGTGCTGATGCTCTGTCCGGCCCTTGGAAAAGTGGGCACTTATCTTGTCCTGATTGTCGCTTTGATTCTGGGCGCCGTGTGCATAACGGAAAAGTCCCTGGTAAGCCTTGTGAAAAAGGGCAGCGGACGAGCCTATGAATACGCCAGAGAAGATATGAGCAGGAGACGTGAAATCCATGAGGAGCGCAGGGAAGAGAAGAGGCGCATGAGGGAAGAACAGCGCGTGCGCGGCGTGGATTTGGACGCTACCAACTTAAACGATGCTCCGCTGATGCGTGAATTTGCGGCCGGCATACCGGAGGGAACCCTGCTGGCCGACGACGATACGGCCATGGATATGGAAGTGGATATTCCGGCAAAGCAGGCGGTGAGCGGCGGGGAGAATATGGACCGGCCCGGAAATCCGGCCGATATTTTCCGTGGAAGCATTGCCATGCCCCATTATGCCGCTGAGACGGACGAGGAGGAAGCAGCAGCCGCATCGGAGCGGACAAGCGCTGCGGCCGATGAAAAACCGGCTCCCGCTGCGGATATAAAGAAGGAAGGCAGAAAGAGAGACAGGGCCAGCGAGGAGACGGACGATATCCTTAAGAATATCTATGTAAGGCGCGATACCAGGACCTTTGAAGAATTCTCCGGCGAGGAGCGCGAGATAGGCGGCAGGCATCCCGGTTTTACAGCCGTGAACACATCCGATTATGCGGAGGAGGAAATCCCCTGGGACGGCGGAGAGGAACCGGAGGGCTACTATACGGAATCTTACACGGAACCATCCCCCGAACCGGAGCATTTTGACGATTCGGAACAGGTGAACCGTTTCTATGATGAGTATGAAGGAAGTGAGCCGTACGGAAGCGCGGAGGCAAACTACATAGAAGATGAAATTTACGAAGATACGGACGCAGGCGCGCCGGAAGACGAGGGGCTTAATTATGACAGTTTCTACGTCCCGGAGGAGCCTAAGACCGTTGTCACGTCATCGGGCAAGGTGATCGAGACGGATACGGAGATGGTCCGCAAGACCATGGAGAAGAAGAGGGCGGAGAAAAAAGCCCGGCCCGAGGACGAAATGAGCGTCAATGAGCAGATTGAAAAAAGGGCCGAGGCCGAGAAGGTCGTCAAGAAGGAATACAAGGTTCCTCCGCTGGATTTACTGAAAAAGGGAACAAAGAACAACGGTGGATTTTCCGAAAAAGAGTATAAGGAGACGGCTATCAAGCTGCAGCAGACGCTGCAGAACTTCGGCGTCGGCGTTACCGTTACCAATATCAGCTGCGGCCCGTCCGTAACAAGGTATGAACTTCACCCGGAACAGGGAGTGAAGGTCAGTAAGATTGTCGCGCTCTCGGATGACATCAAGCTCAACCTGGCTGCCGCGGATATCCGTATCGAGGCTCCGATCCCCGGAAAAGCGGCCGTGGGCATTGAGGTCCCCAATAAGGAAAATAACGTGGTCCTGCTCCGCGATCTGCTGGAGTCGGAGGACTTTAAACGTCACGGTTCCAGGATGGCGTTCGCCGTCGGCAAGGATATTGCGGGACAGGTGGTTGTGACCGATATTGCGAAGATGCCGCATCTTCTGATTGCCGGCGCCACCGGTTCCGGTAAATCGGTGTGTATCAATACGCTCATTATGAGTGTGATTTACAAGGCAAAGCCAGACGAGGTCAAGCTCATCATGATTGACCCGAAAGTCGTGGAACTCAGCGTATACAACGGAATCCCGCATCTTCTGATTCCGGTTGTAACCGATCCGAAGAAGGCGTCCGGCGCTCTTAACTGGGCCGTGGCCGAGATGACGGACCGCTATAATAAATTTGCCAAATACAATGTCAGGGATTTAAAAGGCTACAACGAAAAGGTAGAATCCATTGCGGATGTTGACGATGATAAGAAGCCGGAGAAGCTCCCGCAGATTGTCATTATCGTGGACGAGCTTGCGGATCTCATGATGGTTGCCCCGGGGGAGGTGGAGGATTCCATCTGCCGTCTGGCTCAGCTTGCCCGCGCCGCGGGCATCCATCTCGTTATTGCCACCCAGAGGCCGTCGGTTAATGTCATTACGGGTCTCATTAAGGCTAATATTCCGTCCAGAATCGCATTCTCCGTATCATCGGGTGTGGATTCCAGGACGATTATCGATATGAACGGTGCGGAGAAGCTGCTTGGAAAGGGAGATATGCTCTTTTATCCTTCCGGTTACCAGAAACCGCAGCGTGTGCAGGGCGCCTTTGTCTCGGATCAGGAGGTATCGCGCGTCGTTGAATTCCTGACGGAACAGGGAATGACGGCGGATTACAATCCCGAGGTGGAGTCCAAAATCAGCACCGCGTCCTTCAGTGACGGTCCCTCCGGCGGCAGTGACCGGGATGCCTATTTTGTCCAGGCGGGCCGGTTTATTATTGAGAAAGACAAGGCATCCATCGGAATGCTGCAGAGAATGTTCAAGATCGGTTTCAACAGGGCAGCCAGAATCATGGATCAGTTAGCCGACGCAGGCGTTGTCGGGGAAGAGGAGGGCACAAAGCCCAGAAAAGTCCTGATGACCATGGAACAGTTCGAGAATATGATGAGTGAATAACAGGGTACAGCGGGTAATTGACGCATGGAAGTGATTGTTTTGCCCTGAAATGCGTATGATAAATCAGGAGGAACTACAATGAAACTTAGAGAATGGCTTAGTGAGATGAAATATGAGCTTCTGAAGGGAAACCTGGACGAAGAGGTAAACGAGGTGGTCTACGACTCCAGGAAGGCCGCGGAGCATTCGGTGTTTATCTGCATGCGGGGAGCGAATGTGGATTCCCATAAATTTATCCCGGACGTCATTGCGAAGGGAACCAGGGTTCTGGTGACGGAGGAGGCGGTGGAAGTGCCTTCCGATATCACGGTTTTAAAGGTTGAAAACGGAAGGAATGCCCTTTCCCTGCTTTCGGCCGCCCGTTTTGGATACCCGGCCAGAAAGATGACGACGATCGGCGTGACCGGAACAAAAGGAAAGACCACATCGACTTATATGATAAAAGCGATTCTGGAAGCGGCGGGGGAAAAGACCGGCCTGATAGGTACCAATGGGGCGATTATCGGGGAGGAACATTACCAGACCATGAATACCACCCCGGAATCCTATCTCCTGCAGCAGTATTTTGCAAAGATGGTGGAACAGGGCTGCCGCTACATGGTGATGGAGGTTTCCTCCCAGAGCTATCTGATGCACCGGGTGGACGGAATCTTTTTCGACTATTCCATCTTTCTCAATATTTCCAACGATCATATCGGACCGAATGAGCATGCCAGTTTTGAAGAATATCTTTACTATAAAAAACAGCTTCTGCAGAACAGCCGCCTTTGCCTCGTGAACCGGGACGACGGACATTACAGTGAGATCATCGAGGGTTCTAAAGCGGAGATTAAGACATTTTCAATGGAACACGACGCAGATTTCCGGGCCGGGGATGTGAAGTACATAAGGGAAGACAATTTCGTCGGCCTTGATTTTAAGATGACCGGGGAATACAACATCGAACTTCGGGTTAATGTCCCGGGACTTTTCAATGTTTATAATGCGATGGCTGCCGCAGGAGTGTGCAGTTATCTGGGGTTACCGGCGGATAAGGTGGCTCACGCCATGGAACACATGCAGGTGGACGGCCGGATGGAGATTGTCTACAAATCGGCAAAGTGCACGGTGATCGTCGATTACGCCCACAATGCGGTCAGCATGGAGAGCCTTTTAAGGACCCTCAGGGACTACAAGCCCAGGCGCCTCGTCGTTGTCTTCGGCTGCGGCGGGAACCGGGCGAAGGACAGAAGGTATTCCATGGGAGAGATCGGCGGAAAGCTGGCGGATCTTTCGATTATTACGGCGGACAATTCACGCTTTGAGAAGGTGGAAGACATCCTCACGGATATTAAAACAGGCCTTGCCCGGACAGCGGGAGAATTCATCGAAATCCCGGACAGACGGGAAGCGATCGAATATAGCCTGTCCCACGCAGAAGACGGCGATATCATCGCGATAATCGGTAAAGGACATGAGAATTACCAGGAGATCGAGGGCGTAAGACATCCGTTCTTAGACAGGACCGTGGTGAAGGAAGCCGTCAAAAAGCTTGGGATGTTAGAATAGAAGAGATGTGGAGCAGTCAGACAATGGAAAATATCAGGGTAAAAGAGATTGTGGAGGCGGTAAACGGCCGTCTCCTCTGCGGCGGTGAAGAAACGCCGTTAAAACATATAAGCATTGATTCCAGAAGCATGAAGGGAGCGGATCTTTTTGTGCCCCTGATCGGTGAAAAGGCGGATGCACACCGCTTTTTAAAGCAGGCCTTTGAAAACGGCGCGGCGGCTTCACTGACCTCGGAGCACGATGAGCCGCCGGAGGAAATCACAGGGGCGCTCATCCGTGTGGAGGATACGAAGAAAGCCCTTCAGGATATCGGCAGGTATATCAGGGAGCGTCTCACGCTGCCTCTTGTCGGCATCACCGGAAGTGTGGGGAAGACCACGACCAGGGAGATGGTTGCGGCGGCGCTTTCGGCGGGTTACAGGACCTTTAAGACGCCCGCCAACCACAACAGCCAGGTGGGAGTCCCGATTACAATATCCGAAATTTCAAACGAAGACGGAATCGGTGTTTTGGAGCTGGGGATGAGCGAACCGGGGGAGATGGAAGTGATAGCGGATATCGCCCGCGTGGATACGGCCGTGATTACCAACATCGGTGTAACACATATTGAAAATCTCGGTTCCAGGGAGAATATCCTGAAAGAAAAGCTTCATATCCAGGATGGAATGAAGGCAGGCGGAACCCTGTTTTTGAACGGGGACAACGATTTGCTTCAGGATGTGAAGGCCAAAGAGGGCTGCAGTACGGTCTATTACGGGCTGGGGGAAAACTGCGGTTACCGTGCCGTAAACATTGCCTTTGACAATGGCCGCCCCTCCTTTGACATGGTTCATGGGGACACGGTGCTGCCGGTAAGGCTGGAAGTGATGGGGGAGCACAACATATTGAACGCACTGGCTGCGCTGGCAGTGGCGGATCACTATGGCGTGCCCTTAAAAGATGCGGCGGAGGCGCTCAGGGAATTCGACGGCTTCAAAAACCGCCAGCAGATTTATGTAACCGGAGGCGTCACGGTGATCGATGATACCTATAATGCAAGTCCCGATTCCATGAAGGCGGGAATCCGTGTCCTGGCATCGCTTGAGGACTGCAGGAGAAGAATTGCCGTCCTGGCCGATATGAAAGAGCTGGGGGAAAATGCTCCCCTGTTCCACCGCGAGATCGGAACCTTCCTGACGGGACAGCCGGTGGATGAAGTAGTGGTTTACGGGGAACTGGCAGAGGAGATTGCAAAAGGCGCGGAGGGGAAAATCAAAACCGCAGTCTTTAAAGAAGCACAGAAAGAAGAGATGACGCAGTATCTTGAAACACTTCTTCAGGAAGGCGACGCCGTGCTTTTCAAAGGTTCCAACAGCATGAAGCTGGGGGAGACGGCTGCACACTTTATCCGGAGAGGAACGATGGAATGACAAAATACACCTATGCCGATATAATTATTGACATATCCCATGAGAAGGTAGACCGCACGTTTCAGTACAGGATACCGGAAGAATTGGCGGGAGAAATCTATGTGGGGGTGCGCGTTAAGGTGCCCTTCGGCAATGGGAACGCGGCCCGCAGCGGGTTCGTGGTGGGCTTGAGCAACACGCCTGAATTTGATACGGAACGGATGAAAGAGATAGCTGGGGTTGTGACCGGAAGTATATCGGTCCAGTCCCAGCTAATTCAGCTTGCATGGTGGATGCGGGAAACATACGGTTCTACGATGAACCAGGCTCTTAAGACGGTCCTTCCGGTCAAGCAGAAGATGAAGCCGAAGGAGAAGAAGAGCATCCGATGCCTGCTTGAAAAAGAGGAGCTTCGGGATGCCATAGCCGAGGCGGAGAAAAAGAATTATAAGGCCAGGCTCCGGCTGTTGAAAGCGCTTGACAAAACGCCCGTGATTCCTTCGGAGGTGGCGGAAGCCCAGCTCCAGATCACGGCGGCTACGTTAAAGCCGATGCTCGAAAAAGGCCAGGTGGAGATTTTAACGCGGGAGGTATACAGGACTCCGTTTAAATCCCTGACCCACACCGGCGCCGCGGCCAGCTTGAATGAAGAACAGAAGGCGGCGGCCGGGCGGTTCTTTGCGGAGTATGATGAAGGACTACGGAGCACCTATCTTCTTTACGGAATTACCGGCAGCGGAAAGACGGAAGTTTACATGGAGCTGATGGATCATGTATTAAACCAGGGCAGGCAGGTAATCCTTTTGATACCGGAGATTGCGCTGACTTACCAGACCGTCATGCGCTTCTACAGCCGTTTCGGGGATCGGATTGCAATTATCAATTCCAGACTTTCGGCAGGCGAACGCTACGATCAGTGGGAACGCGCGGCAAAGGGAGAGGTCTCGGTGATGATAGGCCCCCGTTCCGCGCTGTTCACCCCGTTTCAGGACCTGGGGCTGATTATTATAGACGAGGAGCATGAGGGCGCCTATAAGAGCGAAACCATGCCGCGTTACCATGCCAGGGATGTGGCGCAGAAGAGGGCTGAACTGTGTAGCGCCAGCCTGGTGCTCGGGTCGGCCACGCCGTCTATGGAGGCGTACACCAGAGCGGTAAGCGGCGAATACAGGCTACTGGCCCTCAAAAACAGGGCGGTGAGCGGCAGCGCCCTTTCACAGGTGGACGTCGTCGATCTGCGGAAGGAGATGGCCGAGGGGAATAAGAGCATGTTCAGCAGGAGGCTTACACAGCTGATAGAGGACAGACTGATGAAAAAAGAGCAGATCATGCTTTTTATCAACAGAAGGGGATATTCCAACTTTATTTCCTGCCGTTCCTGCGGTGAGGCGGTTAAATGCCCTCACTGCGACGTATCGCTCACACTCCATAAAAATAACCGTCTGGTCTGCCATTACTGCGGCTATTCGGTGCCCCTGATGAAGCTCTGTCCGTCCTGCGGCTCACCCTATATAGCCGGTTTCGGCGCGGGTACGCAAAAGCTCCAGGAGCTGACGCAGAACGCCTTTCCGCAGGCCAGGATTCTCAGGATGGACGCCGACACGACGGCGCGCAAGGGAGGTCATGAAGAGATTCTGGCCGCGTTTTCCGCACACGAGGCGGATATCCTGATCGGCACGCAGATGATTGTAAAGGGCCATGATTTCGGCAATGTGACCCTGGTCGGAATTATGGCGGCCGACCTGTCCCTGAATACGCCGGATTACCGCTGCAGTGAGAGGACGTTCCAGCTTTTAACCCAGGCGGCGGGCCGGGCCGGAAGAGGCAGCCTTTCCGGAAATGTGGTAATTCAGACTTACCAGCCGGAGCATTATGCCATTGTAACGGCGGCGGAACAGAATTATGAAGAATTTTACCGGCAGGAGATGGTATACCGCAGGATGATGAGTTATCCGCCCGCCTGTTTCATGCAGGCCGTGCTCTTTTCGGCGAACAGTGAAAGGCAGCTTGAACTCTGCTCGGGCCTTGCCCTGGCCGCGGTGGAGGCCATGGGATATACGGAAAAAGAAGTGCAAATCATAGGACCCGTCAGGGCGCCCGTATACAAAGTTAATGATATATACAGAAAAATTTTATATATAAAGAGTAAAAATTGTGATATACTTGATAAAATCAGGTGTAATATCGAAACATTGGCGGCAGGAGATGAGAGGTTCAAAACACTGTCACTTCAGTTTGATGTTTCATAGCCTGATTTTAAGAAAAAGAACCATATTTACAGAGAGGGAATGAGAAATGGCAATCAGATCAATCAGAACCATGGGGGACGAAGTCCTTGAAAAAGAGTGTAAACCTGTTAAGGAGATGACGGAGCATACCGCTGAGTTAATAGAAGATATGTTTGAGACGATGTACGAGGCGAACGGAGTCGGCCTCGCGGCTCCTCAGGTGGGAATCAGAAAGCAGATCGTCGTAATCGATGTGGACGACGGCAATCAGTATGTGCTGATTAACCCGGAGATTACGGAGACGGAAGGCAGCCAGACCGGTTCGGAAGGCTGTCTGAGCGTACCGGGCAAGACGGGTATCGTCACAAGACCGGAAAAAGTGAAGGTAAAAGCCTTAAACGCAAAGATGGAAGAGTTTGAGCTGGAGGGTGAAGGCCTTCTTGCAAGGGCGATCTGCCATGAATGCGACCATCTGAAGGGACAGCTCTATGTAAGCCTCGTGGAAGGCAAACTGGAAGATGTGACGATGGAAGAGGAAGAGGATTAAGAATGAGAATTGTATTTATGGGTACGCCTGATTTTGCCGTCCCGACACTGGAGGCGCTGATCAGGGGAGGACACCGGGTGGAAGCCGTTGTAACCCAGCCCGACAAGCCGAAGGGCAGAGGGAAAGCGGTGCTTATGACTCCTGTGAAGGAGAAGGCGCTGGAACATGGGATACCTGTCTACCAGCCGTCCAGGATAAAGAAGGACGAAGAATTTTTCCACATCCTTGAGGAGATTGCTCCCGATGCGATTGTGGTGACCGCTTTTGGCCAGATTCTTCCCGAGAGGATCCTGAATCTCCCGAAATACGGCTGTATCAACGTACACGCGTCTCTGCTTCCGAAGTACCGGGGCTCTGCGCCGATTCAATGGGCCGTAATCAACGGCGACCGTGAATCGGGCGTCACCACGATGATGATGGATGTGGGATTGGATACCGGCGATATGCTCGAGAGAACCGTTGTGACTCTGGATGAGAAGGAAACCGGAGGAAGCCTGTTTGACCGGCTCAGCACCGCGGGCGGGGAATTAATTCTCTCCACCCTCGAAAAGGCGGAGAACGGGACGCTTTTAAGGACCAGACAGCCGGAAGAGGGCGCCTGCTATGCGGGAATGCTTGACAAGGCACTTGGTAAAATAAACTGGGATATGGAAGCGGAGGCCATCGAGCGCCTGATCCGGGGCCTGAATCCCTGGCCGAGCGCCTACACCTCCTATGAGGGAAAGACGTTAAAGTTCTGGGATGCAGAGGTAGTTCCCTGTGATGATGCAAAAGTAACGCCGGAAGCCGTAAACGGGCAGATTGTCGGCGTTTTGAAGGACAGTTTTCTTATAAAAACGGGAAAAGGCTGTCTGAAGATTAATGAACTTCAGCTGGAAGGCAAAAAGAGGATGGATACGGGCGCATTTTTGCGCGGGTATCCGGTGAAAGAGGGGACGGTTCTGGGAGAATAATAATTGTCTTCCGGGATAAGTATGAAAAACGCCTGATAGGAATCGAGTGATGAAAGGAGTTTTTTATGTACGGCTATGGATACGGATATTATAACCTGTTTGAACCGACAATGATACTTGTTTTAATTGGTGTTGTGCTTTCGATGATCGCTTCATCCAAAGTCCAGAGCACCTATGCGAAATATTCCAGGGTCAGAAGCATGACCGGGATGACCGGTGCCGAGACGGCCAAACGTCTTTTAAATTCCCAGGGAATATACGACGTGCAGGTGCGCAGGGTGGCCGGCAATCTGACGGACCACTATGATCCGAGGAGCAAGACGGTAAACCTGTCGGAATCGGTCTATGATTCGGCATCGGTTGCGGCAATCGGCGTGGCGGCCCATGAGTGCGGCCATGCAATCCAGGACAATACGGAATATGTTCCCTTAAAGGTCAGAGGAGCCATTGTTCCGGTTGTGAACATCGGCACCCAGCTTTCCTGGCCGATGATTATCCTGGGTATTTTCATTGGAGGCGCAGGTTCCCCGCTGGTGCAGATCGGCATTCTTCTGTTTACGCTCTGTGTTTTATTCCAGCTTGTAACGCTTCCCGTGGAATTCAACGCGTCCTCGCGCGCCGTAAAGCTTCTCGATGAGACGGGAATCCTTTCCGGAGAAGAGGTCGGATATACGAAAAATGTACTGGGCGCAGCCGCGCTCACCTATGTAGCGGCAGCCGCAGGCTCTATTTTACAGCTTCTGCGTCTGTTAATCCTGTTTGGAGGAAGAAGAGATGACCGTTAAAGAACCGGCTCTCAGGGAGATTATCCTGGATATACTGCTCGAAGTGCTGGAAAAGGGGAAATACAGCCATGTGATTCTTTCACAGGCGCTCACGAAGTACCAGTATCTGGAGAAGCAGGACCGTTCCTTCATTAAGAGGGTTGTGGACGGTACGGTGGAGTACCTGATTCAGATTGATTATATTATAAATTCATATTCTAAAGTAAAAGTAAATAAAATGAAACCGGTGATCCGTACGATTCTCAGGATGTCCGTATACCAGATCTGCCATATGGACCGTGTGCCGGATTCGGCCGCCTGCAATGAAGCGGTGAAACTGGCTGAGAAACGCGGCTTTTCAGGGTTAAAGGGCTTTGTAAACGGAGTGCTCCGAAGCATATCCAGAGGGAAAGCGGATCTTAAATTCCCGAATGACTCCGTCCGGTATTCCGTTCCGGAATGGCTGCTTGCCATGTGGAAAAAGTCGTACGGTGAGGAAACACTGAGGGTGATGCTTGAAAGCCTTCTCACGGAGCGTCCCCTGACGGCCAGATGCTGTCTTAATAAGGCCGGTAAACAGCAGATTATCGAGTCTTTGACGGCACAGGGAGTCACGGTGGAGGACAGCCGGTATGCTTCCGATGTCATCCGTCTTCGCGGAGTGGACTATCTGGAGAGCCTGGATGCCTTCAGGCAGGGACTGCTTCAGATCCAGGATTTGAGTTCTTCCCTGGCGGGAGATGCCGCCGGAATTAAGGAAGGCGATTACGTGATCGACGTGTGCGGCGCGCCGGGCGGAAAAGGTCTCCACGCCGCCGATATCCTGAACGGCACCGGCATGGTGGAAATCCGGGATATCAGCGATGCGAAAGCAGCCATGATAGAGGAGAATATCGCTAGAAGCGGCCTTGGCAATGTAAGGGCCGCCGTCTTTGACGCACTCACGTTTGACAAAGCGTCCGAGGAGGCCGCCGATGTCGTGATAGCCGATCTTCCGTGTTCCGGCCTTGGAATTATAGGCAGGAAACCGGACATCAAATACAATATGACTCCCGGGAAGCTGCATGAGCTGGCCTGCCTTCAGAGGGAGATTCTTTCCGTAGTGCACCGGTATGTAAAACCGGGCGGTACGCTGGTCTACAGCACATGTACGGTCAACAGGGAAGAGAATGAAGAGAATATGCGCTGGTTTATGGAACAGTTTCCCTTTGAACCGGTGAACATAAAAGGACGTCTGGGAGAAGAACTTGCGGAACCGACCATGGAGTCCGGGTATATCCAGTTTCTGCCCGGAGTGCACCCCTGTGACGGTTTCTTTATCGCAGTCATGAGGAGAAAACAGTAGTATTATGGAAAAAACAGATATTAAGTCGCTGACGCTTCCGGAGCTTAAGGATTTACTGCGGGAGATGGGAGAAAAACCATTCCGCGCAGGCCAGCTCTACCAGTGGATGCATGAAAAACTGGCGGCTTCTTTTGATGAGATGACAAACCTTTCGAAGGAGCTGCGCGAAAAACTGAGGGAAAACTGCACCTATACCACCCTGAAGACGGTGTGCGTGAAGATTTCGAAAATAGACGATACGAGAAAATACCTGTTCGAGCTGAATGACGGCAATGTGATTGAGAGCGTTCTGATGAGATATAAGCACGGAAACTCTGTCTGCATCTCTTCCCAGGTCGGCTGCCGGATGGGCTGCCGTTTCTGCGCCTCCACCCTGGACGGACTGGAACGGAACTTAACCCCCTCCGAGATGCTTGAACAGATCTACCGCATCCAGCGGGATACGGGGGAGCGTGTTTCCAATGTCGTCGTGATGGGTTCGGGCGAACCGATGGATAATTACGATAACCTGATCCGTTTTATCTGCCTGCTTTCCGGAGAGGGCGGACTCAATATCAGCCAGAGAAATATTACCGTTTCCACCTGCGGCATCGTGCCGGGCATCCGGAAACTGGCGGAGGAAAACCTGCAGATTACGCTGGCTCTTTCCCTGCACGCCCCGAATGATGAGGTGAGGAGGGAACTCATGCCGATTGCCAGACGCTACAGCCTGGATGAGGTGATGGATGCCTGCCGTTACTATTTTGAGAAGACGGGGCGCAGGCTTACTTTTGAATACAGTCTGGTTCAGGGAGTAAATGACAACCTGGATGAAGCCAGGGCTCTGGTGCGTCTGATCAAAGATCAGCACGGCCACGTCAACCTGATACCGGTTAATCCGATAAAAGAGAGAGATTACGTCCGTTCCGGCCGTCAGGCCATCGAAGCATTTAAGAACCTGCTGGAAAAAAGCGGCATCAATGTTACGGTCAGAAGAGAGATGGGAAAGGACATTGACGGCGCCTGCGGACAGCTTAGAAAAAGTTTTATAGACGACGAAAGGAAAGAGGGAGAATGAAAGCATACGCCTTGACAGATGTCGGCCGTGTCCGGCAGCTCAACCAGGATTACCAGTTTGCCAGCACAGAATCTGTGGGGCCTCTTTCAAACCTGTTTATCGTAGCAGACGGTATGGGAGGCCATAAAGCGGGGGACTATGCATCCCGCTATCTGGTGGAACACCTTGTATCTTACATAAAGGAATGTGACGATGGGAGCGCGGTATCTGCCATTAACAACGGAATCGCAAAAATAAACCGGGAACTGTATGAACAGTCTCTCACAAATACGGAACTGGCCGGAATGGGGACTACGATTGTCGCCGCGACAATTGAAGACTCCACCCTCTACGTGGCCAATGTCGGTGACAGCAGGCTTTATCTCATCGAGCGGGAGGGCATCAGCCAGATTACCAGGGATCATTCCTTTGTGGAGGAGATGGTCTCCATGGGACAGATGGACAGAGGCAGCAGCGAATATAAGGAAAAAAAGAATATTATCACCAGGGCCGTGGGTATCGGCAGGAAAGTCGATGTAGACTTTTTTGAAGTTCCCTTAAAACCGGGCGATTATATTCTGCTGTGTTCGGACGGACTGACAAACATGGTTGACAATTCGGCCATATTCCGTCTGGTGCTTTTGCCGGGTTCACTTCAGATGAAAGCCAGGGCTCTCGTTGCGCTGGCGAATCAGAACGGGGGCAGGGATAACATAGCCGTCATCCTTGCGGATCCCCAGATAAGCGAGGTGAATCCATTATGATGCTGCAGCCGGGAAGTTATTTACAGGACAGATATGAGATACTCGCCATGATTGGCGTGGGCGGCATGTCGGAAGTTTATCAGGCTAAGTGCCACAAACTGAACCGCCTTGTTGCCATAAAGTTACTGAAGGAGGAATTCAGCCAGGATTCTAATTTTGTCAGTAAGTTCAAGATGGAGGCCCAGGCGGCCGCCGGCCTTTCCCACCCCAACATTGTAAGCGTCTATGACGTTGTGGATGAGGGTGATCTCCATTATATCGTGATGGAGCTGATAGAGGGCATTACGCTCAAGAGCTATATTCTTAAAAAGAACCATCTGGGGGTCAAGGAGACGATCGGCATCGCGATCCAGGTGGCCCAGGGCATTGCGGCCGCACACGATCAGCATATTGTCCACCGTGACATCAAGCCGCAGAATATGATTATTTCGCGCGACGGCAAGGTCAAGGTTGCCGATTTCGGAATTGCAAGGGCCGTGTCTTCTCAGACCATCGGTTCCAATGCCGTGGGTTCCGTGCACTATATTTCGCCGGAGCAGGCCAAGGGCGGCTACAGTGACGCCAGAAGCGATCTCTATTCGCTGGGAATCACGATGTACGAGATGGTGACGGGACAGGTGCCGTTTGACGGGGATAATACGGTGACAATTGCGCTGGCCCATTTAGAGGAGCCGGTGCCGCCCCCAAGCCGTTTAAACCGGGATGTCACCCCAAGCCTGGAGCGCATTATTTTAAAATGTACGGCGAAGAAGCCGGAGCGGCGCTATCAGGACGCGTATGAACTGATTGCCGATCTGCGCCACGCGCTGGTGGATCCGGAGGATGAATACCTGAAACCGGAACCGCAGCTGGACGAATCATCTCCCACGGTAATCCGTGACCAGGGTGAAGTGGAATATGTGCGCGATACACAGCGCCGCAATACTTCGACAAACCATGGGGAGGGATGGGATGACGGAATCGATGTTCCCGTCATAAGAAGGGAACCCAGAACTCCGGCAGCTCCTCCGGCCAGGAAAAAGAAAAAAGATCCTTCGGACGATGTAAACCCTCAGATCGAAAAAATAATGACCACGATTGGAATTATTGCCGCAGTCATTATTGTAGCCGTGGTTCTCGTTATCTTTGCAAGACTGGGAGGAATTTTTAACCTGGGTTCCGGGAAGACTCCGGATAAGAGCACGGAATCTTCGGTTCAGACGGAAGAAACGCTCAACAGTACGGAATGTAAGGTGCCGCAGCTTCTCGGACTGAGTGCGGAACAGGCGGAGACGTCATTAAAAGACGCATTCCTGAAAATAAGATACGAATACGACGACTCGGAAGATGAGAAAGAGGGACTCGTTATCAGCCAGAGTGTCCTGGCGGGAACCATTGTCTCAAAACAGTCTGAGATCGTTGTTACGGTCGGACTCGGAAGCGGCAGGGTGGACCTGACGAAGATGGGACTGACTGAAATGACCGGGGAAGAGGCCAAACAGGTGCTGGAAGCCCAGAAACTTCTTGTGGAACTGCAGGATGAATCGAGTGAAACAATCGAAAAGGGCAAGGTGCTGCGTTTCGATCCGGAAAAAGCGGAGCCGGGTTCGACGGTGAAGCTCTTTGTAAGTTCCGGCCCGGCCATCCCTCTTGTTCCGATGATTGAAATCACAGGGATGTCGGAAGAGGATGCTAAAACGGCCCTTGAGGCAATCGGCCTGACACTCGGAGAACGCAAGGAAGAAAAGAGTGAGGATGTGGCCAAGGGCATGATTATCAGCCAGGATATCCTGGCCCCGACCGATACTCCGCAGGGAACGGCCGTTGGTTATACGGTCAGCACGGGCAAGGGAAAACAGTATGTGGCCGTGATTAACGATGATTTTCCGCTGAAGGATTTGTTCGGTCCCAGTTCCGGTGATATGCAGATTCAGGTCCGAATTGTAGCGATACAGGAAGTGGACGGAAGGCAGGTTGTAAATGAACTTATGCCTCCGAGGACAATGGGCGGCAATATCACGATTCCCGTTCATTACAGGATTCCGGGTGAGCCGGGTGTTCTTACCGGAGAGCTCCAGATCCAGGACCTGAGCAACGACAAAGTACTGAAGTCCTATCCTCTGGAATTTCTGGAAGTGGACGAATAAAGGTAAATGAGACGAATGGAAGGTAAGATTATCAAAGGCATTGCCGGTTTTTACTACGTCCACGACGGACACAGTGAAATATACGAATGCAAGGCAAAAGGAATTTTCAGAAACAGAAATATAAAACCGCTGGTGGGGGACGACGTCGAATTCACGGTTCTCGATGAAAAGGAAAAGACCGGGAATATTGACGCCATCCTGCCGCGGAAAAACAGGCTGATCCGCCCGGCCGTCTCGAATGTGGACCAGGCCGTGGTGGTTTTTGCCGTGACGGAACCGATGCCGAACCTGAACCTGTTAGATCGGTTTCTTGTCATGATGGAGCGCCAGGAGATACCGGTAATCATCTGCTTTAACAAGATTGATCTGTCCGGTGAGGCGGAGATTGAGAGGCTGAAGGCCATCTACGGCCCTCCCGGCTATCCGCTCCATTTCATCAGCACCTACGAGGCATCGGGGCTTGAGGAGCTGCACCGGCTGATTGCAGGGAAAACGACCGTTCTCGCGGGTCCCTCCGGCGTTGGGAAGTCGTCCATCACCAATTATCTGCAGCCGGAAGCCAGGATGGAGACGGGCGTTGTCAGCGAAAAGATAAAAAGAGGAAAGCACACGACAAGACATTCGGAGCTTTTCTTTGTTGAAGAAGGAACCTATATGATGGACACTCCGGGATTCAGTTCCATGTATATTGAAGACTTGGAACCGAATGAACTGAAGGACTATTTTCCGGAATTTTCCGCCTATGAGGATGAGTGCCGTTTTCTTGGATGCATCCACGTGGGCGAGAAAGTGTGCGGAGTGAAGACGGCCGTGGCGGAAGGAAAGATAGACCGGAGCCGTTACGACAATTACCTTCTTCTTTACCAGGAATTAAAAGATAAGAGGAGATACTGATTATGATTATTTTAGCACCCTCCATACTGGGAGCCGATTTTAAGCGCCTTGGAGAACAGGTACAGGAAGTAGACAGGGCTGGAGCGCCGTATATTCATCTGGATATTATGGACGGGGCCTTTGTTCCCAGCATTTCATTCGGAATGCCGGTAATCGAGAGCCTGAGAAGCTGTACGGACAAGGTATTTGACGTACACATGATGGTGGAGGAGCCGGGCAGATACGTGGATGCGATGAAAAAGGCCGGCGCAGATTTGATCTGCGTGCACCAGGAGGCATGTATCCATCTGGATCGGACTATCAATCAGATCAAAGAGGCCGGGCTGATGGCCGGTGTGGCGCTGAATCCTGCGACGCCGGTATCCACGCTGTCCTGCATCCTCGATCAGGTGGACATGGTTCTCATCATGTCGGTCAATCCGGGATTCGGAGGCCAGAAGTTCATTCCCTACACCCTGAATAAGATCCGAAAACTGCGGAATCTCTGTAATGAAAAAGGGCTTTCCACGCGTATTCAGGTGGACGGCGGCATCTCTCCATCCAATGTGAGAGAGGTAATCGAGGCGGGCGCGGATGTGATTGTGGCCGGTTCGGCGGTGTTCAAGGGGGATGCGGGAAAGAATGTGCAGACATTCCTGGATATTTTTAGTGAATATGACAAATAATCAAAAAGAGAAGTGATGATGTATGAAAAAGTGTTTGGTTGTGACAGGCGGTTCAATCGATATTTCATTTGTTAAGGATTTTCTGCAAAACCGGAGCTATGACTGGGTTATTGCGGTGGACGCCGGTCTGGAGATTCTGAATTCCCTGCATATCATGCCGGATGAGGTTGTGGGGGATCTGGATACGGTGGAGCAGTCGGTGCTAAAAGAATACAGGGACAACCCCTCCGTGACATTTGAGATCCATCAGCCGGAGAAGGATGAGACTGATACGGAACTGGCTCTTCTGACGGCCGCCCGCTGCGGCTGCGACAGGGTGGATCTGCTGGGCGCCCTCGGCGGAAGGATGGATCATGAAATCAGCAACATCCAGCTCATCTACCAGTTCTTCAAGCAGGGGATGGAAGTATGTATTTACGATGCCCAGAACAAGCTGTATCTGCTGGACGGCGGAAAAGTGTTCAGACGGTCGGAAATTTACGGAAAATACATCTCTTTTATGCCGCTCACCGAGGTTGTGTCGGGGCTGACGTTAAAAGGATTTAAGTATCCGTTAAACAGGCGCCGCATTGAACTCGGTTCCTGCCTCTGCATCAGCAATGAGCTGAATGGGGAAGAAGGAATCATGGAGGTCGAAACGGGCGTTCTGATTTGTGTGGAGGCGCACGACTAAAAACAGAAATAAAAACTGACCTGATTAAAATAATAAAATCTGTATGTTTTTACAAGTACAACTCTATGTTATGATGATGCATATCCGAGATGAAGGAAACTGCACAGAAATGGTAAAGAGCACTATATCGCGCTGCTTACCCAGGGATTTCACGCATATCACGCGTGAAATTCCTCGCGGGACATTACCAATAAACAGTAACCTCTCAGCTCCCTTAAAGAACCGGAATGAAAAAGGAGAGATCATCATGACAACAAGAAACAGTCAGGCATACAAAATCGCAATGACCGGGCTTTTGGCCGCCCTCTCATACGTGGTATTTACGTTCGGCCAGATCAAGATATCACTGCCGGGCGGTGACGCAACATCCATCCATCTTGGAAACGCGGTCTGTGTACTCGGGGCGCTTCTGATTGGAGGCTTTTACGGAGGCCTGGGAGGAGCCATCGGCATGACCATCGGCGATCTTCTGGATCCCATCTACGTCATCTATGCGCCGAAGACATTTATCTGCAAGCTCTGTATCGGCCTGATTACGGGATTAATTGCACATAAGCTTGGGAAAATCGAGCACAGCAGTGATAAAAAACATATTTTTAATTATACGGTAATAGCAGCAACGGCGGGACTTTTGTTCAATGTGATAGCCGATCCGCTGATAGGGTATTATTATAAACTGTGGATTATCGGAAAACCGGCGGCGGAGCTGAGCCTGGCCTGGAATGTGGCTTCCACATCCATCAATGCCGTAACCTCGGCCATTGTATCGGTGGCTGTGTATATGGCGCTTCGTCCGGCACTCAGGAAAGCCGGTCTCTTTTCCGGATTGTCTGCGTAAAAAAACAATGGAGACAACGAAAAACACATGGAAGATTTAAATACGACAAATGTTACGGAAAAACTGGTAACATCTTTACAACCAAAAAAAATTGCCGCGATTAACGATATGGCAGGATATGGCCGCTGTGCACTGACAGCGGCTATTCCTGTAATCAGCGCATTGAAAGTACAGTGCTGTCCGCTCGTCACAGCCGTACTTTCCAACCATGCAGGATATCCCTCCTGCTTTTTTGATGATTACACGGACCGGATGGAGGCTTACATCGAGGAATGGAAGAAGCTTGGCTTTTCCTTTGACGGGATCATGACCGGATTTCTGGGTTCTGCAAGACAGGTGGAAATCGTAACGGAGTTTATCCGGTATTTCAAAAAAGAGAATACGCTGCTCCTGGTGGATCCCACGATGGGAGACAACGGAATGGCCTACAGCGTCTGCGATCAGCAGCTCTTCGACGGGATGAAAGAACTGATACAGTACGCGGACATCATCACTCCGAACCTGACGGAGGCGTGCATCCTGACGGACACCCAGTACCAGGAAAAGGGATGGAGCAAGAGAAAACTTGCCGATTTGACCTACAAACTGATCCTGATGGGAGCGGGAGCCGTGGTGCTCACCGGAGTGGTCAAAGGCAGCCTCATCCTCAATGTGATTCATGAGAGAGGAAAAGAACCGGTCTTCCAGACTGCCCATTACGTAGAGGGAAGCCACCACGGATCGGGCGACGTATTCTCCGCCGTGATTGGGGCCAGCATCGTAAAAGGCGTCGGCCTGGAGGAAGCGGTCAGAAGAGCGGCCGCATTCACCAGAAAATGCGTCGAGCGCTCCGAAGAACTGGGCGTGCCGGAAGTGGAAGGGCTGTGTCTGGAAGAATGTTTGTCCTATTTAATGAAAATTAGCTGAGGAACGAGAACGCCGCCGGGACGGTCGGGGTTCGGAATGGTGGGAGGCAGGTTATGAGTCTTCAGTCCCGGTTTACAGGTTGTCGCGGGTGGGAAATACGGGCAGAAAATGATTCCTGCGGGAAACGCTTGCGCTCTTCGAAGTTCATAACGGAACTAACCTCGAAAAGACCTCGGTAAGTGCCGATGAACTTCAGGTTCCCTCCGGAATCATTTTCTCCCTCCTTTCCCACAGGCAGGCTAAGACCGGGACTGAAGACGCGAAGGTTTTCGCCATTCCGAACCGCGGCCATACCATCCCCCGCATTTGACGAAAGGGACAATCAGCCTTTGAAGATGCCGGACGGGGCCGATCCCTTCCCAGTTTTCAGTCCCGCCGACAACGTACCCGGGGGAAGGAGGGAGAAAACTTTCCGAAGGGGACATGGGAATCCGCCGGTGCTTGCTGAGGTATTTTCGAAGCTAGCACTCGCTGCGCATTCCACAAGCGAGAGCGAGTCCCCGTAGGAATTTTTTCTCCCGGATTCCCCTTCACCACACCCTAACCCCCGGGACTGAAGACTTATCCAACCAATCCCCCCCGCCCGCATCCCTCAAAGCCATCCCCGCATCTCAACTAATAAAGGGAACAACCTGAAATAGGGCTTTCCATAAAGAAAAAACTGTAGTATAATCGACAAAGATATGGCAGTCGGGGAAAAAATTGGCTGCCGCTCACACCGGATCGATTCCGCGAAGCGTGCCGATGGGCACGGAGCAAACCGAAAGAAAGACAGTTATTAACAGGAGGAAGAAATGTTAGATTTAAAGTTTGTCAGAGAAAATCCTGAAATCGTAAAGCAGAATATTAAAAATAAATTTCAGGACAGCAAGCTGTGCCTTGTGGATGAAGTGATTGAACTGGATGCGAAGAACAGAGCAGCCAAGAAAGAAGCGGATGACCTTCGCGCCAATAAAAATAAGATTGCCAAACAGATCGGCGCCCTGATGGGACAGGGGAAAAAAGATGAGGCCGAAGAGATGAAGAAGCAGGTTGCCGAGCAGTCTGCGCGTCTGGCCGAGCTGGAGGAACAGGAGAAAGAACTGGGAGAGCAGATCTTAAAGAAGATGATGACCATCCCTAACATCATTGATCCGAGCGTTCCGATTGGAAAAGACGACAGTGAGAATGTGGAAGTACAGAAATACGGCGAGCCGGTGGTTCCCGATTTCGAGATTCCTTATCATACGGAGATCATGGAGCGTTTTAACGGAATTGATCTGGACAGCGCCAGGAAAGTGGCAGGAAACGGTTTTTATTACCTGATGGGTGATATCGCCAGACTTCACTCCGCAGTAATTTCCTATGCAAGAGATTTCATGATCAACCGCGGTTTTACCTACTGTGTACCGCCGTTCATGATCCGCAGCAACGTTGTTACCGGCGTTATGAGCTTTGCCGAGATGGATGCCATGATGTATAAGATTGAGGGAGAGGATCTCTACCTCATCGGGACAAGCGAGCACTCCATGATTGGTAAATTTATTGATACGGTTGTACAGGAGGAAGAGCTTCCTAAGACGCTTACCAGCTACTCCCCATGTTTCCGTAAGGAAAAGGGAGCCCATGGTATTGAGGAGAGAGGCGTATACAGAATCCATCAGTTTGAGAAGCAGGAGATGATTGTTGTCTGCAAACCGGAAGACAGCAAGATGTGGTTCGACAAACTGTGGCAGAATACCGTTGATTTATTCCGTTCCCTGGATGTTCCGGTAAGAACACTGGAATGCTGTTCCGGAGATCTGGCCGATCTGAAAGTAAAATCGGTCGATGTGGAGGCATGGTCCCCGAGACAAAAGAAGTATTTTGAGGTCGGAAGTTGTTCCAACCTTGGAGACGCCCAGGCCAGAAGACTTAAAATCCGCGTAAACGGCCAGGACGGCAAATATTTTGCCCACACATTGAACAACACGGTGGTAGCTCCTCCGCGTATGCTCATTGCATTCCTGGAGAACAACCTCCAGGCAGACGGTTCCGTCAGAATTCCTGAGCCTCTGCGTCCATATATGGGCGGAATGACGGAGATCCGCTGATCTGCGGGAGTTACAAACATCCTTTGGGTTCGGTTTCCAGAAACCTGTAACAAGGTTAGATAGGAGCGGCAATGATCAAAAAAATTTTGACCTGTCTTTTGGCAGTATGTATATTCTCACTCGGCGCCGGCGGCTCAGCCCTGGCAAAACCCGTGACGGAAAAAGGAGCGGGAGAGCCGGATCGTGCGGCGAATACAGAGGATAGTTTGGAAATTACGGTAAATGACGTCAATGCTGCAATCGCATTTTCGGAGGATGGGAAGTATCACTTTGAGTACGATAGTTCCAGGTTTACGGTTGATACAACGGAGTCTGCCCACACCACCAGGATACAGATAGGCAGAAAAACCGCCGGCAGGCAGAATTTTGAGGACAGGGTAAAGGTCTATATTCCTGATATGCCATATGCCTCAGTGAAAGGCGTGGCTGAAAATGGAGCATTTAATATCCCTTCAGTGAATGCCGATATCACGGTCATCAATCATTCCGGAGCGGTGAGTGTGGAGCTCCCGTCCGATTTCATCAAAACAGTCACCTATACAGCCGATTCCAGCGCCTGCACCATCGGCTTGAACGGAAATACGGATGTCACGGTAAACGCATCCATATCGGACTGCGCGGTATCGTTACCGGACGGCTGGCCGGGGTTCAGTTTCAAGGAAACGGAGTACCGCCATACGAGCGGAAATGGTACTGCAAAAATTAACCTTGAAGCCGAAGACTGTGCGGTTTCAATAAAAAAATAACCGGCTCCGGTTCCATTGTGCCGGTCAAACAGTAAAACAACGAAAAGCACGCTTCGCGAACTTTTCATTGCCACTCAATAAAAAGGCAGGAGATAACCGAAAAACGGCTCCTGCCTTTTTTTAGGGATAGATTGAACTCTTTATCGAGTAAACGGGGACGGAAGTATGAATCAAAAAATCACATCATTAAAACAGTTTCTGAAAAACGAGACGGTGTTCTGCATCGCGGCGATGCTTGCCTTGTTATCTTCCCTGGTGATACGGCCGGGGAAAGAGTATGTGGGATATATCGATTTCAGGACACTGGCGCTCTTATTCTGCCTGATGGCGGTGGTTGCTGGCATGCAGTCCATCGGAGTCTTTACCCTGCTGGGACAGAAGCTTCTGTCCGGCACCCACGGCACGAAAAAGCTCTCATTTATTCTGGTATTTCTCTGTTTTTTCTGCAGTATGGCAATCACCAACGACGTATCGCTTATCACCTTTGTCCCCTTTACCATTCTAGTCTATCAGATGGTGGGGAAGGAGGAGAGGCTGATTAAATTAATTGTGCTTGAGACAATTGCCGCCAATCTGGGCAGTATGGCGACTCCGGTGGGGAATCCGCAGAATCTTTATCTCTATTCGGTGTCAGCGATTTCAATGGCAGACTTCATGGAGGCGGTGCTGCCCTATGCCGCGGTTTCCATGCTCCTCCTGGGTTTTGTCCTGGCCGCAGAGAAGGATGAAAAAATAGAAGTGAAGGTGCGGATGGGAACGGGGCCGGAAGATGCGGGAGCATTTGTCAAAAGATTCGCCGTATACCTGCTGCTGTTTCTGTTCAGCCTTCTGGTGGTGATCCATATCGTACCGTGGCAGCTTGCGTTTTTAGCCGTGCTGTTCTGGATGCTTGCGAGAGACAGGAAGGTTTTAAAAGAGCTGGATTATTTTCTTCTGCTGACGTTTGTCTGCTTTTTCATCTTCATCGGCAATATGAAGCGGATCGATGCAGTGAATTTATGGCTGAGCAGTCTGATTGACGGCCGCGAACTGATAACGGGAATCGCGGCCAGCCAGATTATCAGCAATGTTCCGGCCGCCATTTTGCTGTCGGGTTTTACCGGAGAATATAAAACCCTTCTGACAGCCGTTAACCTGGGAGGACTGGGAACGCTGATTGCCTCCCTCGCCAGCCTCATTTCCTATAAATTTTTTGTCAGGGCCTACGGTGAAAAGAAAGGCGTGTATTTTAAAATATTCACGGGATGGAACCTGGCTTTTTTTGCCGTGTTAGCCGCGCTGGCCGTACTTCTGACGGGAGGGCTCTAGGCGGCCGTCCGCCGGCAGCAACGGATTCACCCCCTCTTTTTGTCCGCTCCACACGGACGGTTGCATTTTATAGAAAGAACGTGTAGAATAAAAGGCAGTAATCAGAAATATTGGAACGACGAAAATCAGGAGGATGACAGAATGAAGTATATAATTGTGCTTGGTGATGGGATGGCCGATGAGCCACTTGAGGCCCTGGGTGGAAAGACCCCGATCGAATATGCGGACACTCCGGCAATGGACCGGCTGACCCCTCTCTCCGAGGTGGGACTGGCAGCGACGATTCCGGAAGGAATGAAGCCGGGCAGTGACACGGCGAACCTTGCCGTTCTCGGATATAACCCGCAGAAATATTACACGGGCCGTTCACCGTTAGAGGCTCTCAGCATCGGCGTGGATATGAAGACGACCGACATTGCCCTGCGCTGCAACATTGTTACGCTGTCTGAGGAGGAGGGGCCCTACGAGGAGAGAACAATCATTGACCACAGTTCCGATGAGATTTCCACGGAGGACGCCGCCGTGCTTTTAGACGCGGTAAAAGAAGTATTTGAAAATGAGATATACCATTTCCATGTGGGCACCAGCTACCGCCATCTCCTGATCTGGGAAAAGGGTGAGGTTGTGGAGCTGACGCCGCCTCATGATGTGCTGACACAGAAGATTGGCCAACATCTTCCTCAGGATGAAAAATTGAGGGAAATGATGAAAAAGAGCTTTGATATCCTGAACCATCATCCGCTCAATGAAAAACGGGCCGCGGAGGGAAAGAACAAAGCCAATTCACTCTGGTTCTGGGGAGCCGGTACAAGGCCTGCCTTGTCCTCTTTCTATGAAAAGACAGGAAAGAAGGGCGTTATGATTTCGGCTGTCGATCTTCTCAAAGGCATTGCGGTCGGCGCAGGCATGAGAAATATTGAGGTTCCCGGCGCCAACGGCGGTCTTAACACAAACTATGAGGGAAAGGCCCTGGCGGGCGTAAAAGCCCTGCTGGAAGAAGGCGCCGACTTTGTCTATATCCATGTGGAGGCCCCGGATGAGATGGGACATCAGGGAAGCGTGGAGAAAAAGGTGAAGGCCATCGAATACCTGGATCAGAGACTGATCCGAATTGTGGCGGAAGAGATGGATCAATCCGGCGAGGATTACAGGCTTCTTATCATGCCGGATCACCCGACGCCAATCCGCTGCCGCACACACGTCTCCGACCCGGTGCCATATCTTCTCTATGACAGCAGAAAGAAATCCGGCCAGGGACTCTTATACAGTGAGGCCAATGGAAAGAAATCCGGTATCCTGATAAAAGAAGGATACAGAATGATAGACCGTCTGCTGGGAGAATAGGGATGTAGTCAAGATAACAACGAAAAGCACGCTTCGCGAACTTTTCATTGCCACTCAATCCATATAGAATGCCCCCTCTTTTGAGAAAGAGGGGGCATTCTATATGGATTGGCAGTTCAGCACGCAGGCGGAACCGAATTTAAAAAGTCGCTGAACTCCTTTAATTCTTTTTTCTTATCTTCCGAAAGACGGTTGAATTCAACATTGCGGATGGCGCCTTCCAAGGTATAGAGATGGACCAGGCAAACATTAGGATATGTTTCTTTCAGTTTCAAAAATGACTGTTTGGAACCTGCCTCAATCAGTTTTTCGGCTGAATCGATTCCGACCGATGTCAGCTTTTTGGCCATTTCTTTCCCGATATTCATCATAGATGTTAATTCTGACATATTACCTCCTGATTTGAGAGTTTAAAGCACCTCTTCCAATGTCACTTTCGGAACCGCCATCAGCGAATAATTTGTATGGTAGATAACAAAACCGGGGGCGGCTCCGGCCACTTTCTTGACGGATTTTTTCTGGATATAATCGATCTCCACTTTTTCATTGCCGCGCCCCTTAGAATAATAGGCGGCAAGGGAACCGGCTTCCTCAAATGTTCTGTCGGGAAGCTCGCGGCCTTCTGCTTTTACGATGACATGGGAGCCGGGGATTCCCTTTGCGTGAAACCACCAGTCGTTGCCTGAGGCCACCTTGAAGGTCAGTTCTTCGTTCTGGTAATTGTTCTTTCCAACGTAAATATGGAACCCGTCGGAGGAAATATAGTGGAAAGGACGGCTGGTGATTTTGACCTTCTTTCCCGATGGTCCGTGCTTTTTGATAAAGCCGTACTCCGTCAGTTCCTGTTTAATCTGTGCCAGATCCTCCTCCTTCAGGGCAATGTCGAGGGATGTGCTGATGGATTCCAGATGCTCGATCTCCTGTTTTGTCTCTTCCACAAATTTGGAGAGAGCTTCCCAGGTGCGTTTCAGTTTATTGTATTTGTCAAAAAATTTCTGTGAGTTTTCTCTGGCGGTAAGCTGGGGATCCAGAGGGATCTTTACCGTTTCATTCGTATAGTAGTTGATGCATTCAAGCTCTTTTTCCCCTCCGCTCAGTTCATAACCGTAGGTGTTGAGGAGCTCGCCGTATATTTTGTATTTGTCTCTTTTTTCCGTATCCTTTAACTGTTTTAACTGTAAATCGTATTTTTTATATCCTCGTTCCAGTGCGGTCTGGACAATTCTCCGCAGATCGGAGGATTTCTGCCGGATGCGTGTGATTACATTTTTGGATGCATAATAAAGTTCCAGTGTGCTGCTGATGGAATCAAAACGGACGGCCCTGTACTCCGGCGGCCAGGAGGTGAGCGGGAGAGCGGAGAATTCAACCGGCTCCTCGTCGCGGTAAAGAATATTCGGCTCAAACCTGCCTTCCTTCACCTGTTCCATGGCAAGCGTGAGCGTACGGCTCAAATGGGTGATTTCCAGTTCGGAGAGAGCCGAAGCCGGCACATCGGCGTCAATGGAGGCAAGATGGCAGAATTCTTCCGCCATGACGGGGCTGATTCCGGTGAAGCTTGTATAAATTGCTTTGCCGGCAGGCGCCTGGGCGGCAGAGAGCGTTTCCGTGAATACGGTCTCATCCGCAGAGAGCGGATCTTTTTTTCCTGCGGCCTGCGGGATAAAATAATCACGTCCCGGAAGCACTTCCCGGACAGAACTGATCTGGGCGGAAATATGTTTAATACTGTCTATGATTTTGTCGTCCGGTGTACAGAAAATGATATTGCTGTGTTTTCCCATCAGCTCGACAATCAGGAACTTGCGGCAGAGGTCGCCGAGTTCATCCAGGTGTTCAATCTCAAAACGGATAATCCGTTCCAGCCCGGGCTGGCTCACGGATACAATTTTCCCGTTTCCGATATGCTTTCTGAGGAGCATGCAGAAATTGGGCGCCGTCATGGGACTCTGTTTATTCGTCTGCGTCAGATAGATTAACGGGAGACTTGCATTTACCGACATCAGAAGACGGTAATTCTCCCTGTTGTTTTTGATTGTAAAAAGGAGTTCGTCCTTTTCCGTCTGAGCAATCTTTGAGATCTTTCCGCCGGTCAGTTTATCATTAAATTCCTTTACCAGACCGGCAATTACTATTCCGTCAAAAGCCATAGTTGGTCATTCCTTTCAAATCTAATATAGTTGCAAATCCAGTATAGTTTCAAATCCAAGGTTGTTATAATTTCAATCAATCTCCAATTGGGAAGTTTCTATTCATGCTGTTCCCGCCGTTATCAGCGCGAAAAAGTGATTCGATCCGCCAGAGGAAAAGAGTCATGGACAGTAAATCCGCGCAGCCTCCGGGACTTATGTTTTTATCCGTGAAATCTTTGTTCAGCCGTGTAAGGGCCTCCATCCCTTCCTCCGTTTTGCTGCCCCCAAGCGAGAGGACAGACAGGGCGCACTGTTTTACATATTCAAGTGATTCATAGTTTGTCCTGAAAAGCACGTTCGTATCGTCCACATTGGCCATCAGATGAAGAAGGATGTGGAGGGAAAGCTGGTTCCTGCCGGGATGCATACCGGACAACTTCGCATATTCAAAGTATTCCCGAAGCGCGGGAAGTCCGACAAAACGGACGGCCGGAAACCCATCGGCCGCCTCCCCCCTGATTCCTCGGCATCCGTATTTCAGGTAGAGCAGTTCCCCATGCGTGTTATTTTCTCCCGGTACGACGGCGGAAAAGTCGCGCTCCATTGGACGGCGGCACATCAGGCCGCAGTAGGATAAAAGTTCCTCCTCTTGAACGCCGGAGCATACAGGGCGTCTGCCCCAAAAACGGCCGGCCGCCGCGGCCAGGAGTCCCATGGAGAAAATAATGCCTTTGTGGGTATTAACACCGCCCGTCGCTTCAAACATGGCTTTCTCGGCCCGTACTCCGGCCGGCCGGATGGCGGCAAATAACCGTTCCGCATTTTCGGCATCCGGCTCATTTCCGTTTTGAAGACCGGCTTCCACTTCCATAGCTCCGTGATGGATTCCGATCTCGGCCATCTCTCCGATAAAGGGCAGAATTGCAGCAATGCTGAGTTCAAATGTCCTGTGATCCATATCTTTATGGGCGCCGCTGTCCTTTAAATCCACCAGTCCCGGTTTGGGAGTGGCCTCCACCTCATCGGTGAGAGAGCGGCCTGCTGCGCATTCCAACGAATCCAGAAACTGTTTCTGCATCAGATTCAGGGAAAACTCCCGGCTGCCAATCTCTTTTTTCACACTCATAGCTCAGTCCTGCCTTTATCAGCTCCCGGGTGATCTTCCGATATCATTTTCTTAATATGGGCAACCAGTTCTTCCACGCTGTGATTCCTGCTTCGGCTGCAGGCGTGGGCGGGCTGTCCGCATATCAGACAGGTGCGGCAGGGAAGACCAAGCTCCTCCCTGGAAACCTTGCTTCCGTCCAGTTTTATAATATCAATATCATAGAGGCGCCCGATCGAAGAGCCGTCCTCCAGTCTTGTCATCAGACGCTTGATTGTGAGTGGAGAGGCATCGGCGGCAATAAAAGCCTCATAGCCCGTCTTCTCGCGGATCGCATGTTCATGAAGCACGGCAATGCCTGCATCGGAAAGTGTCTTCAGAATTTCTCGGTACCCGCCGTCGAAAATCTCCGGTATCCCTTCAAACACCTTCACGGGTCCCGGGATGTTCAGGGTAAAGCTGATAAGTGTCGTATTATATTTTTCCGTCAAAGAGTTCTGCAGGAAGACGCGCCGCTCCCTGGCAGCCAGCATTTCTTCAAGTAATACCTCATTATTCACCGTCAAATCCATGTCCGAATCCTCCTGTAGATTAATTTCGGGAAAATGTTCCCATACAGTGCGGGCACAGAGATATTATGCCCCTGACTTCTTATTATAAAGAAAAGCGGCATTTAAAACAACAGGAAGTTGAGATTTAATTGAGAAATGAGGACGCTGCCGGGACGGCTGGGGGCCGGAATGGGAGGGGAGGGGATGAGTCTTCAGTCCCGGAGGGAGGTTTGTCGTAAAGGCGGGGAATACGGAAGAAAGAAATCTGCTACGGGGACCCGCTCGCGCTTATGGAATGCGCAGCGGATGCTAAGACGCCATAAAACGGCGTCCAAGCACCGGCGGATTCCTACGTCCCCTGCGCAGATTTTTTCTTCCTCCTTCCCCACCGCCCAGATTATGACCGGGACTGAAGACGCGCAGGTTATCGATACCCATTCCATACCCCGGCCTGCCGGCTGCTGATTGTCCTCCTCCCCAAGTGCGGGGGAGAGTATTGCCGCAGCCACTACATTCTGACGTAGAATGGCCATTTATCACGGAATGAAGTTAAGGTGATTTATCCCGGCATGGTTAAATATTCCGGAAAATGGAGTGGATATAGGGTATTAATAGGGTATTATGAATTTGATGCAAATATAGGATACCGAAAGTATAAGATGTATAAAATATAAGACGTTTAAAATATAGGATGTTAAAAATGTGGAATGATGAAAATATAGATAATGAAAATATAGAATAATGAAAATATAGAGCGATGAAAAACAGAGTGATATAAGCATTAAAATAATGTTAACGGAGTGTATCAATATAATATGTCAGTATAGCTGATTTCTAACTTTGGAACAGGACTTAATCCGGTCATCTTTAATTCAGTTCCCAGGAAAACCTTATCTCAAATCTATTCTATTTGGAAACTAGGTAGTGGCCGCGACAATACGCCCAACCGTACTTGGAGAAGGGGAGATTAACCGGTGAAATGGCAGTGGACGGCGGGAGGCCGATAACCTGCGCGTCTTCAGTCCGAGCGACAGACTGCCCGGGGAAGGAGGGCGAAAACTTTCCGCAGGGGACCTTGGAATCCGACGGTGCTTAACGAGGTTTTACACGAGTTTAGCATCCGTTTCGCATTCCACAAGCGGGAGCGGGTCCCCGTAGGAATTTTTTCGTCCCGGATTCCCCTATTACGACAACCTCCCCCTGGGACTGAAGACTCACCAACCTTCCCTCTCCCCAGTCCCGCCCCCATTTCACAGTCCTCCCCGCCCTTCCAACTACCCCCTGATAACTTTTCTCCTATGAACTCCATAACAGCATAAGTATTTGAATTATCCATTTTACCATGCTACTATATTTTTAGATAATATGTAGAAAGACCCAATAATTAATTCAGAAAAAGTAACAATATACACAAACATATAAGCAATAGAGGAGGAAATCTTATGGTAATCGAAAAAGCGGCTGTGGCCGGTACACTGGAGTCCAGTGATGCGCAGATTACAGTTGAACCGGGTGATGGAAAGGTTGAGCTTGTCATTGAGAGCAGCGTTATCCATCAGTTTGGAAAGCAGATCAGGGCAGTTGTCCTGGAGACGCTGGAGCGCCTTAATGTGAACGATGCAAGGGTAAAGGTTGTGGACAAAGGAGCTTTAGACTGTACTTTAAAGGCCAGAGTGGAATGCGCCGTATACCGTTCCAGCGGCATTACGGAAAATTTACCATGGGGAGGTGCAATCAGATAATGAGCCATCCATTAAAAAAGAGACTGAGAAGATCCATGATGTTTCTGAACTGCCAGAAACCGGGACTGATTAAAGACCCGTATATTTATAAACCGGATTCCATTATGCTTGACCTGGAGGACGCGGTTGCCGAGAACCAGAAGGATGCCGCAAGGTATTCCCTGTTTCATGCGCTCAAGGAGATCGACTACCGGGGCGTGGAGAGGGTTGTCCGCATCAACGGGCTTGACACACCGCACTGGAAGGAAGATATCCGTGTCTGTGTGGCGGGAGGAGCCGATACCATCCGTATAGCAAAAACGGAATCCGCTCAGGATGTACGCACAGTGGAAGAGCACGTGCTGGCTGCAGAGCGTGAATTTGGCCGTCCCGAGGGCAGCACCCTCTTAATGTCCGCCCTGGAATCCTGTAAGGGTGTTCTGAATGCCCAGGAGATTTGTGTTTCTTCCGACCGTCTGATCGGAATCGCCCTGTCGGGAGGAGATTATACGAAAGATCTTCAGACCGTAATCACAGGTACCGGCGTGGAGCTGATGGGAGCGAGACAGCATATGATTATGGCTGCCCGCGCCGCAGGCGTCCAGTGCTTCGACACGGTGTTTACAAACCTGGAAGACATGGAAGGATTCGAAAAAGAAACCGCCATGATCAAGATGATGGGATTTGACGGAAAATCGCTTGTCAATCCGCGTCAGATTGCAATTGTCCACAAGATTTTCACTCCTACCGAGAAGGAGATTATTTTTGCTGAAAAAGTGGTGCGTGAAATTGATGACAAGAAAGCAAAAGGCATCGGCGTATTTACGGTAGATGGAAAAATGATTGATATCGCTTTCTATGACGGGGCCAAGAGGACCCTGGCTATGGCTAAAGCCGCAGGCGTTTATGAGGGGGATATGTAAAATGATAAATAAAGTAGGAAGAGATATTCCGGAGGAAGTGTTAAAGGCGACCGGCAAAAAAGTATTTGAAGGCGCTTACGTATATGATAATTATGAGTATAAGAAGGCAGCTCCCGTAGTACGGGCGCTGTCCGATCCGACGCGTTCCAAAATGGTGCAGTCCATCAGGGAAGCGCTTGAAAAATGTGAAATCCGCGATGGCATGACCCTGTCCTTCCATCATCATTTCCGTGAGGGAGATTACGTTGTCAATATGGTGATGGAAGAGATTCACAACATGGGAATCAAGGATCTCACCATCTGTGCCAGTTCTCTCGGAAAGGCCAATGATCCGATTGTGCCGTTTATTGAGGATGGAACGATCACAGGTATCCAGTCTTCCGGTGTGAGAGGCAAAATCGGCGAGGCTATCTCGACCGGCAAGTTAAAGAATCTGGCGGTTATGCGTTCCCACGGCGGCCGTGTGCGTGCCATTGAGACGGGGGAGGTGCATGTGGACATCGCCTTTATCGGCGCGCCTACCTGCGACGAATACGGCAACTGCCGCCCGAACGGCGGAAAGAGCGACTGCGGCGTTTTATCTTACGGGGTGGTGGATGCCCAGTATGCAGATAAAGTGGTGGCCGTGACGGACTGCCTCGTTGCATTCCCGAACATCCCGGCCAGCATTTCCATGACAAATGTAGACTATGTCTGCGTTGTGGACGCCATCGGCAATCCCGATAAGATTGCGACAGGAGCAGCCAAACCAACGACCGATGTGAGAAAAATCATGATGGCCGATTACTGCACCCAGTTTGTAATTAATACCCCTTACTTTAAAGACGGTTTTTCCTACCAGACGGGTGTCGGCGGCGCGTCCATCGCCTCCACGATTTCACTCGGCAAGATTATGGAGGAGAGGGGAATCCAGATGGGACTCGGTCTCGGCGGAATCACCACCCCCATGTGTGAACTTCTGGAAAAAGGCCTGATCCGCACCCTTGTGGATACACAGGACTTTGATCAGGGTGCCATCGAATCCATTAAAAAGAACCCGAACCATATTGAAATCTCCGCATCCGAGTACGCCAACCCGTTTAACAAGGGCGCTTATGTCAATAAGCTGGACTTTGTTATCCTGGCATCTCTGGAAGTGGATATCAATTTTAACTGTAATGTCGTAGTAGGTTCCGACGGCGTCATCACCGGCGCACAGGGAGGCCATCCCGATACGGCGGCCGGGGCAAAGTGCACGATTGTCATTGCTCCGCTTCTGCAGGGCAGAATTCCCGCTATCTGCACCAACGTTACGACGGTGACGACACCGGGCGAGACCGTGGACGTTGTAATCACGGATTACGGCATTGCCATCAACCCGCGCCGTCAGGATTTGATCGAGTGTATGAAGAATGTCAACCTGCCGTTCTGCACAATAGAGGAACTGCGTGATAAAGCGTACAGCATGGTCGGAGAACCGGATCCGGTTCAGTTTGGCGAGCGTGTTGTCGGCATTATCGAGGGACGTGACGGAACCGTCATGGATGTCGTAAGGGAAATCCGTGAATATCAGTTTGATTAGATATCAGTTTGACTAGATATCATTTCGACTAAAATAACAAAGGGAGTCTGTTTTCCGGAACCAGCGGAAAACAGGCTCTTTTTCAGCAATAGAAGCAGGTCCCTTTTTCAGCAGTGGGAACACATTACGGCTTGTCCGCCCGGATCACAGAATAGAACATTGCACGTGTAAAAATACAATAAATGTCACTTTGAACAAAAAACAGCTTTCTGAGAGTTATTTCCAAAAACGGCAATTTATAAAATTTTTGTTAAAGAAGTGTAAAAAAACCTTATTTTATATGGTTTTCCGGTACATAAGTGTTATCTTATGACTGGTATAATTGCACAATTATAATTCGTTAAAAGCACCAAAAATTGTACAATTCATACAAGAAGTGTTGAAAAGCTGCTAAAAAAAGGTATAATAGAATCAAGGGTTTGGAAAGCAGCACCCCGCAGCAAACCAAAATAATGAATGAAAAGGAGAAGATGTTATGAAGAAAAGAGTGATTAGTCTGGCATTGACAGCAGCAATGGCAGTAAGCCTCGCAGGATGTGGAAGCAGCAGTTCCGGTACCGCAGACAAACCGGCGGAGACGAAAGCAGCCGAAGGCGGACAGGAAGCAGCGGCAGGCGCTGAGGATTGGAAATGGGAGAGGAACATCGAGATTATCTGTCCATGGGGCACAGGCGGCGGAGCCGATACAACACTCCGTACATTTGCTTCCGCTCTTGAGAAAGAACTTGGCGTATCCGTAGTTGTTAATAACAAAGCAGGCGCAGGCGGAGTTACCGGCGTACAGTTCGCAACCAGCCAGCCGGCCGATGGATATACATACTTACTTTGTACACAGTCCCCTATGTTAGCACAGATTTCCGGCGCAACCGATTTTGACGTTTACGGAAAAATCAAACCGCTGTGCCAGCTCGTACACGACTGCAACATTTTCGTTACCAGTTCCAAGTCACCATACAGCAACTATGCAGAACTGAAAGAATACGCACAGGCTAACCCGGGCAAGGTTAAATGCGGCGTTATGACAATCACAGGTCTGGATGCGGCATGTGTGGAAGCGGCATTTGAAGGCGATGTAGAGGCAGTTGCTTACACGGAAGGTTCCCAGTTAAACGCAGACGTTATCGGCGGACATGTGGATCTGGCATGTGTAGGACCGGCAGAGGTTTCCGCTATGCTGGAATCCGGCGATATGAAGGTTGTTATGTCCTGTACGGAGAAAAAACTGACACTGGCAGGATTTGAGAGCGTAGACAGCGCAGGCGACCTTGGACTGGACTGCTACTTTGGACCGTCCCGCGGTATTTTCTATACCGAAGGAACTCCTGAAGCGGCTATCAAGGCTTTTGAAGCAGCAGCAGAGAAGGCAGTTGCCAGCGAAGAATTCCAGACATGGGCAAAACAGCAGGGTCTCGATCAGAGACAGGGCTGGTTAAACACAGCAGATTACCAGGCATCCTGGGATAACGATTACAAAGATTTAACAGAAATGTTCGGTACTAAATAATTGATTTAACAGATGTTGACTGCAAATGAATATTTAAAACAATGAAACTGAGGGGAGTGGATTAATCCGCTCCCCCTGAATAAAAGAGGCAGGGAAAGGCAGGTTATCTGATTTGGACATTATTTTTTCACTTGTATTGGGAATCTTCTGCATATACCTTTTCTTCCTGGTAGGCGCCGAGTCACCAGCTCCTACAGCGACAGAACTTGGTGCAGCGTTCTGGCCGAGAATTATTCTCGTCCTTCTTATAATATTAATAATCGTGAATATAGTGAATTCTTTGAAAAAGATGAAGGGAAGCGGAGAGAAGCTGACCGCCGGATTTAATCTGGGAGAATTCTTAAAAAGTAAATTATTTGTCGGCATGATTTTAGTAGCAGTTATGGCTGTTCTGATGCCGATTATCGGATTTATACCGGTTTCGTTCCTGTTCCTGATTGCCTACGGCGTGCTTTTAGGGGAGAGAAGAATCGGATTTCTGGTTATTGTAGCCCTCGTTATTACGGCTATCCTCTACTTACTGTTCCAGGGAGCGCTTGATATCATGCTGGCAAGAGGTACCGGTATTTTCCGTGAGTTTGCATTGTTCTTTGAAACAAAACTGCCATTTTAAGGAAGGAGTGTAAGGTATGTTTGATTTATTACTGACTGGTTTAAAAATAGTATTTACGCCTTCTACATTTTTCCTTTTAGTAGCAGGTACGGTTTTAGGTGTTATATTCGGGGCGATGCCGGGTGTAAGCGCATCGATGGCGGTTGCCCTGGCCCTTCCATTTGCTTATGCGATGAATCCGGTTATCGCGATTGCGTTCCTGGTTTCCGTATATTGCGCGTCGATTACGGGCGGCGGCATCACGGCGATTCTGTTCCGTATTCCGGGAACACCGTCCAGTGCGCCCACCACGTTCGACGGCTATCCGATGGCTCAAAGAGGTGAGGCGGGCAAAGCGCTTGGATTTTCGCTGATCGCGTCTGCAGTAGGCGGTCTTGTTGCCGCATTCGCCATGGCTCTCGTATCTCCTCAGCTGGCAACGGTAGCCCTGCAGTTCGGTCCTTCCGAGCTGTTTGCGGTATCGTTCCTCGGACTTTCCGTTCTGTCCTGCCTGGACAGCGACAATATTATAAAAACTCTGATTTCCGGACTCTTAGGCCTTCTTCTTGCCTGTGTCGGAATGGACCCGATGCTTGGAATCGCACGTTTTACCTGGGGCAATTCCACACTGCTTTCCGGTATTGAGATGATTCCGGTCATGATTGGACTTTTTGCTGTGACCGAGGTTCTCAAGCAGACGGTTAAGCCGAAGAAGATTGACACGGAAAAAGATGCAACCGGTAAATCATCCACAAAGATGAAGACGGTTCTTCCAAGTTTCCGCGAAGTATGGGAAACAAAGTTTACGATGGCCCGTTCTTCCGTAATCGGTACGATTGTAGGTATCCTTCCCGGAGCGGGCGCAACAATTGCTTCCTTCTTATCCTATGCGATTGAGAAGAAGGTTTCCAAACATCCCGAAAAACTGGGAACCGGTATCCCGGACGGCATCGTGGCCTCCGAGGCGGCCAACAACGCGGCTACCGGCGGTTCGATGGTTCCTCTGCTTTCCCTGGGTATCCCGGGAGGAAACGCCGCGGCTATCATGATGACGGCCCTTGTAATCAAAGGCGTTCAGATTGGACCTATGCTTGTTAAGACTCAGCCTGAGTATCTTGCATCCGTATTCGGTTCCATGCTTGTAACAAATATTATCATGGTAATTGTAGCAATGGCAGTGGCGAAGGTATTCGCCAGAATCCTTTCCGTGCCTTACAGTATCCTTGGACCGGTTATCATTATGATGGCGGCAATCGGCGCCTATGCGCTGAACAATAATACAGGCGATGTTGCCCTGATGGCAGGCGCCGGAATTATCGGATATATGTTTGTAAAGCTGGGATACAATTCAGCCGCCCTCGTGCTCGGTCTTGTTCTTGGACAGATGTGCGAATCCAACTTCCGCCGTGCGTACACACTGACTAACGGAAGCATGTCGGCAATTTTCACAAAGCCGATCACCGCGGTTATCATGGTTTGCTGTATCATCATGCTGATTTATCCTTTTGTTAAACCACTTTTTGTAAAAAATAAAGCAGAAAGCAAATAGATGCGGCAGCCTGTGCGCTTTAAACAGGCCGCCGTCTATGCAGGAACCCCGGCTGACATCTCACTCTAAACACAGAGTAAGGTCAGCCGGGGTTCTTGATACTGTTATAGGAATGGATTTTCTACTTCCACCAGGATGTTGATGAAATCACGCATATATTTGGTCAGGTACAGATTCTTTCTGTGGCAGATATAGCAGTGGCGCTGGCTGTCGGTGTTGAGAATCGGATATGTAACGGACTTCTGCTGCATCTCCGGCGTCTTCTCAATGTAGTTCTTTGGGCAGATCATGACGGCGTCACAGGCAATGCAGACTTTTTTCTCCACCTCGATGCTGACTGTCTCCAGGATGATCTTCGGATGCATGTCGTTGGTGATGAAAAGATTATCCTGAACCGCCCTTACACTGTGGCCGGGCCTGTTGGAGACAAACTTCTCATTGCGCGCCTCCGTAATCTGGATGGGAGTGCCCTCGGGAATCCGTTTGGCCAGGGCCGTGTTTCTGGAAGTCAGGAGGACGAGATCCTCGTTCTCCACCAGGATATATTTGAGTTCGCTGTGCCGGGCGGTGGTCGTCATGCAGGCCATGTCCACGGTTCCGTCCAGAACCATATTCTCCATCAGACCCGACCCCTGCTCAAAAACTTCCACATCCACGTAAGGGTACATCTTGAAAAATTTAGGCAGCACGTAGGGGAGCACCTGCATTCCTCTCTGTACGGGAACGCCGAACCGGAGTTTACCGTGATCCTCCTGTGTAATCTCCTCAATCTCTTTGGCGAGATTCGCATTGATGGTCAGGATCTGCTGGGCAGCTTCCATATATTTTTCACCGGCATAGGTCAGTGTGAGAGGCTCGGTGGAACGGTTAAAAATCGGTGTTCCCAGATTGGTCTCCACGAGTTTGATCATCTGGCTCAGAGAAGGCTGGGATACATAGAGCTTTTTTGCCGCACCGGTGATACTTCCTTCCTGAAGGACAGTGAGCATGTACTGGGCATGTTTAAGATTCATTTAATATTCCCCCGTCTGTGTTTGCTTTTGCAGCGCCTGAAGCGGTGCTGTGCTACGATCATATCATTTCCGGGAAAAAATAGCAATGACAGAGTTTTGATCAAGCAGCCGATTACCGCTTTGACACCGCCCGGCCCGGAGGGTATAATGAATTAGAAAAGGGGATGATGAGTTTGAAAGAACAATATAAAAAACTGCTCGTGATATACTGCACGATGTTTAAGATAGGCTGTTTTACATTTGGGGGCGGATGGAGCATTATCGCCCAGATAGAAGATGAGTTCTGCAGAAAAAGGGACTGGGTGACCGAGGAACAGATCCTGGATTTCATGTCCGTGGCGAAGTCTCTTCCGGGCATCATGATAGTCAATTATTCGGTCCTGTTCGGCTATACGGTGGCCGGCGTCCCGGGAGCGTTCGCCGCATCCTTCGGCCTTGTCTCACCGGCGGTGATCGTCATCGCGGTCATCACGAATTTTTATGATATTTTCTGCAATAATCCCTATGTGATACGGATGATGAACGGAGTCAGAAGCGCCGTTATCCCCGTCATCATCGGAGCCGCGTGGAAGTTAAAAAAGAACGCCCTGACGGACAGGGCTACCTATCTTATAGGAATCATCGTCACTGTCATCTGTGTAGTTTCCGATCTGAATAAACTGGCGATTGTCGTCGTGTGCGGACTGATCGGAATTGCAATGTATATAAAGGAGAGGAGAGGCCGTGGCAGAGATTTATCTTAAACTGGTATTTGCATTTATACGGATTGGATTTTGCAGTTTCGGCGGCCTCACGATGATCCCGGTCATCCTGGATGAGGTGACGGCAAACGGATGGATGACCGAAGCGCAGGTAATGGATGTTATGGCGCTGGCCGAGATTACGCCGGGCTCCATGGGAATCAACTGCGCCACCTTTGTCGGCTACCGGATAGACGGCATTCCCTGCGCCCTGCTCAGCAGCCTCGGAGTCATGGTCCCCTCCCTGACTCTCTGCATGCTGGCAGCCCACTTCTTGAAACGTTTAAAGGGAAACCCTTGGATGGAACACGCCCTGTGGGGAATCCGCCCGGCCTGCGTGGGAATGCTGGCCGCGGTCGTGATCACACTCAGCGGCAGCACATTCATGGGCGTCGGCTTTGCGGTTCACTGGAATCTGGTCATCATTGCCCTCGTCACAGGCGGCGCCATGTATAAGTTCCGTCTGTCGGTGCCGAAGACCATGCTGCTGGCGGCGGTGCTGGGTCTTCTGATAGGCTGAAAAATGAGAACGCCGCCGGACGGCCGAGGGGCGGGATGGTGAGGGGGGATGAGCCTTCAGTCCCGGTTTGTAGGTTGTCGCGGGTGGGGAATCCGGGCAGAAAAAGTTC
>NZ_URHZ01000055.1 GCF_900547735.1 uncultured Clostridium sp.
CGGCGGATTCCAAGGTCCCCTTCGGAAAGTTTTCTCCTTCCTTCCCCGGGCAGATCATCGACGGGACTGAAGACTCAGCGAAGGGTGTTGCCCCGTCCGTCATCTTCAGGGGCTGATTGTCTCTTTCGTCAAGTGCGGTGGGAGGTATTGTCGCAGCCACTACATAATTGCAATACTTTTACGTGCTGACGGTTTCTCTTGATGATTCTAATGATGTATTTAGAGAGAAATAAATATTAGAAGAAATACTATGAAATGACTTTATGAGAAGCGGCTTAACGCGAAACCTCTTAGAACAAAACGACTTAAACGAAATGACTCAAACCGAACCACTTAGAACAAAACTGCTTAAACGAAATGACTCAAACCGAACCACTTAGAGCAATACGACTTAAACGAAATGACTCAAACCGAACCACTTAGAGCAAAACGGCTTAAATAAAATATCTTTAATCGAAACATTTAGAGCAAAACGGCTCAATCGAAATATATCAAACCAAAACAACATAGAATGAAACAGCATAAGCCAAAACAATCCCCTAAATCCCATACCAAACAGGAGGCATTCTCCAGCCCCTCAAAACAACGTAGTGGCCGCGACAATACCTCCCCTTTTGAAGAAACAGAACAATTCAGCGGCCGCAGGCCGGGTTACGGGATGGCGAAAAAACTTCGCGTCTTCAGTCCCGGACATAACCTTCCCGTGGGAAATCCGGGAGAAAAAAATTCCGCAGGGAACCTGGGAGTTCATCAGTACTTGCCGAGGTCTTTTCGAGGCTAGTACTGTTATGTACTCCAAAGAGCGCAAGCGTTTCCCGCAGGAACTTTTTCTGCCCGGATTCCCCACCCGCGACAACCTACAAACCGGGACTGAAGACTCACAACCTCCCTCTCACCATCCCGAACCCCGACCGTCCCGGCGGCGTTCTCATTCCTCAATCCCCTCCCCCTTTTCTAAACTCACTAACCTCCCGAATCAACATCTTCATATTCTCAATCATCGAGTCAAATGCCCCGTATTTATAGAAGTTTATAAACACAAGCCCAATCGGCACCGCCAGGATCATTCCGGCTATTCCGCTCAGCTTGAATCCCATATACAGGAGGAAGAGCGTAAGAAGCGGCGGCAGTCCCATGGAGTCTCCGACTATCTTCGGCTGGATAATCTGGCGGACTACCTGGGTTGTGATGTAAATCAGAATCAGGCCCACGGCATAAGGGTACTCCGCAGAAAACAGCTTCACAACAGCCCAGGGGATCAGGACGGTTCCCGTTCCGAAGATCGGAAGGAAGTCCAAAATGGCGATAAAAATCGCCAGCAGCAGACTATATTTGACTCCCAGTATCAAAAGCCCGGCCGCGAGGATGGCGGCCACCACGAACATGATTCGAAACTGCGCCAGGAAGTAGCCGCCGATCAGGCCTCTGGCGTCTTTTTTCAGATAGTCCGCATAGCGGAATACAAACGGCGGAAGCACCGCTCTCAGGACGCGGAGAATCTTCTCACGCTCCGCCAGAAACAGGTAGGATGCCAGAATCATGATAACCGTATTTACCATGACATTTGGAATCCTTTTCGCCACATTTCCCGCAATCTCCACCGTTGGGGCGGCGGCTTTGGAAAACAGTGCGCCGATGGTTCCTCCCAGGTTGTTGGAGATTTCCAGGAGTGGTTTCTGGAGACTGTCCGGCAGATAGGTGAGCAGCTTCTGGCTGTTCTGAATCGCATTCGATATTTCACTGAGCGCGTTGTCATAGAGCATCGGCAGATCTCCGACAAAGCCGGCTAACTCCGAGTAAATCCAGGTAATGGCCAGATAGAGAAGACCGATTACCAGGACAAGCACGCCCACGATGATTACCATGGAACCATGGCGCCGCACCAGCTTTAAGTGACGTTCCAGAAACCTCACCAGCGGATTGGCAATCATTGCGATAATCCAGCCGATTACAAAGGGCATAAAGAAGCTCAGCAGCTTTGGTCCCAGAAAGCATACAAGGCAAAGTCCTGCCAGAGGAATTACAATATTTAAAATCATCCTGAGATATTTTTTTACATCCTCCAACGCACAACACCTCCCGAAGCCGGCATTCTCCGGCTTAAATTAAATGGTAATGCTCCGCGATCTTTTTAAATGCCGCCATGGAGCGTTCAATTCTTTCATAAGCAACACAGTAGGCGATTCTCACATAGCCCGGGCAGGCAAAAGAGCTTCCCGGAACCACAAGCACATTAAACTGCTTCGCCGTCTCACAGAATTCTTTTTCATCCTCCACCGGTGATTTCACAAAGAGGTAAAAGGCCCCCTCCGGTTTGATGCATTCAAATCCGTATTCCTTCAGCCCGTTGTACAACAGGTTTCTGTTCCTGTCGTAGGCAGCCACATCCACCTCTGCATCCACGCAGCGTTTGATGACTCTCTGCATCAGGGAAGGCGCATTGACGCAGCCCAGGACCCGGTTGGCTATCGTAGCGGCCTGAATCACGTTCTTACTGTCCTCCATCTCGTCCGGGATGACCAGATAGCCGATACGCTCTCCCGGCAGGGACAGGGATTTGCTGTAGGAGTAGCAGACCACGGTATTGTGGTAATAGTTTGTCACCCAGGGTACCACGGCTCCGTCATAAGCCAGCTCCCTGTACGGTTCATCCGAGATCAGGACGATGGAAATTCCCAGCTCCTTCTCCTTCTTTTCCAGTACCGAGGCAATGTTTTTAAGCGTTTCATCGGAATAAATCACGCCGGTGGGATTGTTGGGGGTATTGATAATAACGGCTTTCGTCCTGCCGTTAATCATTTCCTCAAGTTTCTTTAAATCAGGCTGGAAATCGGCCGTATTCGGGGGAACCACCACCAGCTCTCCGTCGTAGTTGCGCACATAGGAGCCGTACTCCACAAAATACGGGGCAAATGTGATGACCTGGTCGCCGGGATCCAGGACGGTCTTTAAAATCACGTTAAGACCGCTGGCCGCCCCCACCGTCATCAGGATATTCGCCACTCCAAACGACGTGTGAAACCGTCTGTTCAGGGAATCCGCTATCGTCCCGCGGACGTCTTCATATCCGGCGTTTGACATGTAACCGTGGATAAAAAGAGAATCTTCCTCTTTTATTATATCCGCAATTGCCTGATTTACTTCGGCGGGCGCCGGTACACTGGGATTTCCCAGGCTGAAATCAAATACATTTTCGGCTCCGTGGATGGCGGCAAGTTTTTTTCCTTCTTCAAACATCATTCTGATTGCAGAGTTGTTCTGCATAAGCGGTATCATTTTCTTTGAAATCATCTCTCATATCCCCTTTGCTTCGTGGTAATCAGATAGTTCCCCAGCGCCTGGACGTCGCAAATGCGATCGCCCCCGTGGCCGCCAGATAAAACCAGGTTGTCGGGTTGCTGTACCAGGTGGTGAAAAAAGACAGCATCATGTAAATTGCGATCTGGGAATAGAACAGATACGTAATCGGATTGCGCACCTTTTTCATCTTCTGCATCAAATAGAAAGCCAGTCCCCCGAGAATGCAGGAAAGACCGAGCACTCCAATGATTCCGAAATCATAGTAGGCGTCATAAAATATGGTCAGGGTGGTCAGTTCCTCCCGGTTGACAAAATATGGGAAATTCGTCAGCGCGGGGAATTTGAATTTAAGCCCGGTTAAAGTCCACAGCGGAGCCAGCATCTTGAGGCCCCAGGAATGACTGCCGAGTCCCTCCACCAGACAGTTGAAATTGTCATAGTTGTTTGCCACATACATATAGGGCTGGGTAATAAAAATCGGCATACTTTCATTCTTCATCTCAAAGACCGCATTCAGATAGGACACGTCATGGCTCCTCGCGACGGTCAGCAGCAGGTAGAGCGGCACCAGGGCCGCCGTTGCAAAGACCGCATAGAGAAGGTTCAGCCTTCCGTCCATCTGTATGTAGGTAAGAACGGCCAGAATCACCGCGAATATCAGCTGGAACCTGGAAACGCAGAGGATCGGAACGGCCAGGGACAGCAGGCCCATCACCGCCATCATGATGCTTTTTATCCTGTCCCTTCCCCTGTTAATACAAAAGTATATTACGCATATGGACGGCACCAGAACACAAGATACGGTAAAATAGTGGATTCCCGTCAGATGAAAGGCCGAATAGGCATGCGGCACTCCCCTGACAAACAGCGGCACAAAGCCCAAAGCCGCCGCCTCGATCAGGAAACATCCGAAGGAGACAATCGTCAGGCCGCAGGCGCAGAAGAAAACGGACTGCTCGTAATTGCCGAACCCGTTGTACCGCAGCGGACTCACCCGATCCACTCCCAGGTAATGCTCCAGGAACAGGAATGTGCAGTAAAATCCGGCAAATGCCGCCAGAAAACAGAGCCAGGTCATAGGGGACCAGCTTGCCCCCAGTCTGCTCAGCTTCAAACAAGCCAGACCCTGCCCTCCCACCCAGGAGAGTGCAAAAAGCCCCCGCAGATTCAGCATATTTTCTGTTTTTCTGTAATCCTCCATATAGAGATACACGGCTGCCCCTATCAGTCCGGCCCCGGACAGATAGGGATGGCCGCTTAATGAAAACAGCCATGCGGCCGCATAACACAATAGGTAAACTGTCATAATTTCATCCTTTACGGTATTTCTGTATTTTTGTAAGGCATCAGCAACGAAAAGCACGCTTCGCGATCTTTTCACTGCCGCTCAATGCCAAATGCCGCATAATCATAATTTGTAATGATACAATTATAATTATGCGGCACCTCTTCTCCTCAGTCAGATAAATGTCGCGGTTCACAACTCTGCCATAAACGGCTGTATTGCAAACAGCAGCATATCAGTTCATTCACGGTCGGAAAAAAGGCGGTATCCCGTGTTTCGGCCACTTTCTCAACCCCTGACAAATTCTTTCATTAACCGTTCAATCTCGGCCGCCGTCACAAGGCTCATGGCCTTATCAGCAACCGCTTTCAGCTCTTCCACGCTGTATTCTGTAATATATTTTCTCGCCTTCAGAATGGCCGATGCGCTCATACTGAATTCGTTAAGCCCAAAGGCCAGAAGCAGTGGAATCATCAGCGGATCGCTGGCAGCCTCACCGCACATTCCCACCATGATGCCCTCGTTTCGTCCGCACTCGATAATGTGGCGGATGCTCCGCAGGACAGCCGGGTTGAACGTGGAATAAAGGTAAGATACCTTATCGTTGCCGCGGTCTACCGACATCGTATACTGTGTCAGGTCATTGGTACCGATACTGAAGAAATCAACTTCTTTGGCAAACACATCCGCCATCAGGGATGCTGCCGCCGTCTCGACCATGATTCCGACCTGAATCTCTTTGTTATAGGCAATTCCTTTTTCATCCAGTTCTTTCATGATGTCGGTTACAAGCGCTCTTGCCTCCCTGTATTCTTCAATGCAGGTAACCATAGGCACCATAATCTTGATATTGCCGAAGGCGCTGGCTCTTAAGAGGGCGCGAAGCTGAGGGCGGTAGATGTCGTCTTTTCTGTCAAGGCAGAAACGGATTGCCCTGTAGCCCAGGAACGGATTCTCATCCTTTTTAAGACCCATGTAAGGGATTTCTTTATCGCCGCCGATATCCAGGGTCCTGATAATCACTGGTTTGCCCTTCATGGCCACGGCTGCCTTCTTATACGCCTCAAACTGCTCTTCCTCGGTCGGCATCTCATTCCGGTCCATAAACAGGAATTCCGTTCTGAAAAGGCCGATGCCTTCGCCGTCATAGGCAAGAACCCGGTCCACATCCTCCGGTTTTCCAATGTTGGCCGCCACTTCCACCGTCACGCCGTCCTTCGTGGTGCTGGGCATGCCGATATACTTCTTAAGCTCCTCTTTTTCCTGTAAATAAACACTTCTCTTCTGTTCGTACTCCGCACGCAGGGAACTGTCGGGATTCACAAAAATCTCCCCCGTCTCGCCGTCCAGGATCAGTTCGTCTCCGTCCTTCACCTCGCTGAGGATTCCCGCTGCCGCCACAACGGCCGGAATTTCCAGCGCTCTGGACAGGATAGCCGAGTGGGAGGTGCGTCCTCCGAGCTCCGTAACAATACCGGTCACATTGGCAGGATTGATTCCTGCGGTCACGGACGGGGTAAGGTCCTGCGCCATCAGGATTGTCCCGGCCGGAAGGAGGGATACGTCCACCGACTGGACTCCCAGAAGCAGCTTCTGCATTCTTGTCTTAATGTCTCTCATATCCGCAGCTCTCTGCTGCATCAGTTCATCATCCATGGAAGCAAACATATCCGCATACATATTGCAGACTGTCTCCACCGCAAATTCGCTGCAGACCTTGTCGTTCTCAATCTGGTTCTCGATTTCGCCCGTCAGCATCGGATCCTGTAAAAGCATTAAATGACCGTTTAAAATCTCAGCTTCTTTTTCACCGATTCTGGATGCCATGTCCTCTGCCAGGACGCTCACATCCGCGATGCTCTGTTCTACCGCCTTTTTAAAACGTAATTTCTCTGCTTCTGCATCTTCTATCACGGTATTCTCGATCACAAGCTGCTCTTCTTTCAGAATGACAGCCCTGCCAATGCCGATACCGGCCGATGCGCCTGTTCCTCTTGCCATTGTGGTTCCTCCTCTTTCCGGATTATTTTACTCGCCGAGGCCATCGTTCACGATCTTTAACATCGCGGACAATGCTTCCTCCTCGTCTTTACCGTCACAGATAAATTCAATTTCATCCCCGCATTTGATGCAGGCGCCCAGAACGCTCAGCACGCTCTTGGCATTGGATACTGAATTTCTGAAACTGAACATAATGGAGCAGTCAAACTTTCCAGCTTCATTACAGAAAATCCCGGCCGGCCTCAGATGGAGGCCGATTGGGTTCCTAATTTTTATTTTTGCCTTAACCATGACAAAATAACCCCTCTTTACTGTTCTTCCGACTTACTTTCAGCAGGTTTTGTTTCAGCCGCGCTGCTTTCTGCTGATTTTGTCTCATTTGATTTTGTTTCATTTGGTTTCGATTCGCCCGCTTTTGTCTCGGCCGCAGTTCCTGAAACCTCATCGGCCGGCGACTTCTCGGCAATCGTGATTGACATTTCAGGATAAGCAATTACTTCAAACGCATCATCCAACTGAAGCGCTGCCCTGACATTGTGGGTTCCCACTCCCAGCCCCGTCACATCGGCATGAATGTTCATCTTTACCGTGGAAAGGCTGTCCAGATCCTCTTTGAGTCCGCGCACTTTAATCTCCGCTTTCTCATCGTCAAATGTGTAGGAGTAGCCGTCCGACTTACCGTTCATCGGTATGTCCTTCGTATCTACCGTAAACGTCTTCTCTCTCAGAGGCTCTACTTTGAGCGTTACTTTAATCACCGTATCACTCATACCGGCTATCGTGACATTCGGCTCCAGGAAATCTTTCAAATCGATCTCGCAGATCTTGTCCGTCGTGGCGCCGTCGATATTGAGAAGCGGATCCTGAACCGTAATCGTGCTCATACCCGCCAGATCCGACTTAAGTCCTGCCACTTCCACATTCTTGACGCTTGTCTCAACGCCTGTGTACTTATATCCCTGGGCAACTTCACCCGTGACTACAAAGTCGAGCGGTACCGTCTTGGTCTTAAGAACCTGCATCGTATAGCTGATGTCTCCGCCCAGTACCTTCACGCTGTCACCAAGCTGTTCCATCAGGCTGTTTCCGTTGGCATCAAAGAATACAGGAGTTTCCGTTCCGGAAATATCACTGCTGACGCCGTCAATATTAAACTCAATTCCGACTCCGTTGATCTGTCCAATCAGTGAAACCGGTCCCTTAATGCTCACATGATCCGGAGACATCGTGATCTCACCCGGCTGGTATCCGTCGGCCAGATTGCCGTACGGCAGCGCTTTTAACGGGAAATCCTTGGTCTGCAGCGCTTCCGTCTGTATCTTGATAACCTCCGGCGATTTTACCGTCGGCGTCGTCTCAAACAGTTCATTGTTGTTCACAACCTCAACCTTGATCGGGATCGCCCCCGTCACGTCATACATCTCGGCAAGATCCGCATATGCCCTGAAATCACTGGTCTTTATCTTATACTTATCCTTGGTTCTGATGCGGTAGGTAATAACCGCCGTCTTCTTTCCTACTATGTCGTAGGTCAGATCCGCTTTTTCCAGAACCTGTTCGTTAATCGGTTCCACCGGAACCTCTTTTGTATCTGTAGTCACCGGATTGGCCACATTCACAACAGCCAGCCATACAAAAAATGCACAGAGCAGGGAAATCAGCTTCAGTCCGGAATTTTTAGTCAGCTTTTCTTTCATTCTTCCGCCTTCCCTTCCAAATCTTAAATCTGCCCGCACTCGTCTCGTCATGTTTTACCAGGGTTGACAAAAGGCTTCTCAGCTCGTCTCCGCTTGCAACTCTGCGTAGCTGGCCTCCCGATGCCACCGACACGCGTCCCGTCTCCTCGGAGACAACGATTGTCACGCTGTCCGTAGCTTCACTGACCCCGACGGCAGCCCTGTGTCTTGTTCCCAGGTCTTTGCTGATTGCCATGTTGTCCGACAGGGGCAGATAACACGTTGCGGCCGTAACACGGTTTCCCCGGATAACGACGGCACCGTCGTGCAGGGGTGTATTGTGTTCGAATATGTTAATCAGAAGCTGGCTTGTTACGATGCCGTCCACTTCGATTCCGGTTCTCTCGATCTCCCCCAGGGAAGTCGCTTTCTCGATTACCATCAGGGCGCCTGTCTTCACTTTGCCCATCTCAAAGCTGGCTCTCACCAGTTCATTGATTGTCTTCTCGGTAAAACTTTCATTCTTCTTCACGTCATCCGCCGTAAACAGGTTGGTCAGTACATTCTTGCTGCCAAGCTGCTCCAAAGCTTTACGAAGCTCCGGCTGGAAAATAATCAGGATAGCCGTCACCGCGATATAAGAAGTCTTTTCCAGCAGCCACAGGATCGTATCAAGTTCCAATATGGCGGCCACAAGGACGAACGCAAATATAAAGAGAATCCCTTTCAGCAGAGTCCATGCTCTTGTATTCTTAATCCATACCAGCATCTCATATACAACTATCGTAATAATTGCAATTTCTATGAAGTTTTTGAAAGTAATCTCCGGCACAAATGCTATCCAGGAATACAGTTCCTTAATAATATCGGCCATGCGCTCACCTCCTCTTATCTTTTTAATCTATTTTTTATTTTTGTCTCGGCGTTCTCCGCGTGTTAATCTTCTGCACCTTTACATCGGGTTTTGTCACCGCGATCTTCGGAACCGCCTTCACATAGTAATAATAATCATCATCCTCAAACTGAACAAACTCTGTCCTGCTATAGTCTACGGCAAATACGAAAAAGTGATACACGCCCGCGACCGCAGACGACAATAAAATCGCAATAATAAGGCCCGGCACCGATACCGACACGCCGAACTTAAAGTCACCGATAAAAATTACAACTAACTGGATAATGGAACCGGCCGTGATCGCGGCCCCCCAGGAATAGTTAATTGAAAGATTTTTAACAACGTGCACCACCAGGACGCCCAGGCATCCCGCCGCAATCATGACAAGCATGGTCTGGTTGCCTATCAGGCTTTTCACCACCTGGGCAAAGACCTGGGTCATCTCGACCTGTTCGCTTCCCGCCAGGAAGCTGCTGTTCTGCTTCACATACATGATTACGTAATAAACGAAAATCCCGCAGCTCATCGGTATCACCGACACCAGGCTGCCGGCCAGTCCCACTAAGAGCGGAACGGCAAACGGTATCTTGAAAAAGAACAGGATCGGCGTCACTAAAAGAAGGATGCTGTCTCCCGGCTGAAACCCGTAATAGAGCAGGACCACGATAAACAGGAAAATGCATGTGATCACCGCCACCTCCAGGGACGCGGCATACAGCTGTATTAAAAGAAAACCGCCGGCCAGAAACGCGATGGTCCCGTACGGCAGGCAGGTGGCTACAAGTCCCATGGCCACCGGTACCAGGGAGCCCGATATCTTAGGCATAAAACCGGCATTCCTGTTTATCAGAAATATAGCGGTAAACGCTACAATAAACTTCAGTACTGGGATTACAAATGCGCTGTTTTTTCCGTAAAATGCTTTGAGCCTCTCTTTAAAAACCAGAAGTCCCTTCATACGCGTCTGCCCTCCCTCGCAAGTTCCCTGGAGCGGCTGTGGTAGTCATAGCGCTTGTCCAGATGTTTTAATTTCGCAATATAAATACGGTTCATTCTCGCCTGATAATCGTATCTCCTGCTATAAACGGCACAGATTAGCGCCATATACAGAACAAGCCCCACAAGGTAAAATGCTCCTCCCTTCCAGGCAAGGCCTGTAAGAGCATCGATACCTATGGTGCTCAGGAAAACATCCATATTAAATAAAACCCATATGGCCAGAATCATCATACAGCATAGAGTGTAGCTTATAAATCCGCGTATCATGTTCCGGCTGATATAATCACCTTTGAAGTAGCTGGTAACGGATGTCATCCGGCCGCCGTTCTTTTTTTCGAAAACGGCCAGGTCGGTCATCAGCCTGATCTTCTCTTCATTGAGCATAAGTTCACTCCCCATTTACCATAAACGTATCAATTTATTATAGCATAAGTTCAGGTAAATGGCGAGCGTCTTAAATAATTTTCATAAAATTGTAAATATAATGAAAATTAGCTTCTATTCGTACCGCAGTGCGTCAATGGGGTCGGATTTCGCCGCTTTCGACGCGGGATAGAGGCCGAAAAAGATTCCGACAACGGCCGAGAACGTCACGGCCACCAGGATCACTCCCGGTTTGACGATGGTCGGCACGCCGATTACGGCTCCAACCAGGGTGACGAGGCCGCCGCCCAGAAGAATTCCAATCAGTCCTCCGCAGGCCGAGAGAATTGCAGATTCCGTAAGGAACTGGATCAGAACGTCCCTGGTTCTTGCTCCCAGCGCTTTTCGGATACCGATCTCCCTGGTTCTCTCCGTCACGGATACCAGCATGATATTCATGATTCCGATACCGCCTACAATCAGGGAAATTGCGGCAATGCCGCCCACCGCCATGGAAAGTCCCGCCATCATGGAGTCTACCTGCCCCATCTGGCTGATGGCCGTCTCCATGTAGAATTCCGACTTTTCACGGCCCTTTGTCTTTGCCACATAGGTCAGAAGATCATCGTAAAAGGTATTCAGCTCCGCCTCATTCATCGTCGTATCCGCAAAGAAATGGCAGTAATAGAAATAATCATTGGGCCAGGTTAAGAGAGTCCACGGTATGTATGCGCTCCCCTTATCACTCGGAGTGCTCATCATCAGTTTCTGGAAGGCGCTCTGCTTCTTTTCGTAGACGCCCACCACCGTAAATTCCTGGACATTTCCATAGAGCTGGGTTCTGAAGGTCCGCCCCACGGCGTTATCCGTGCCGAACAGCATTTTGGCGCTGCCCACTTCCAGGACCGCATTGTTTCTTCTTGCCTTGACATCGCCCTCATTTAAGTATCTTCCATACAGAATGTCCACGGGCTGCACATCGTTGTAATTATAGTCGATTCCATCAAAGTTAAACTTAATCTTATTGCGTCCGGCAATGGCGTCGGCCGAGGTGGACATGGCGCTGTCTATGTAGCTGATTTTATCGCCAAAGACCGATTTGATGCGGCTTAATTCATCCATTGTAAAGTAATCGCTCTGTCTTGTATCATCAACCCAGTAACCGATTCCCAGATATGCCTGGGTGATACCAATATCCTGGTAGAGGCTTGAGAACATTCCTCTCATCGTATCGCCGATGGATACAATCGAGATAACGGAACCGATACCGATGATAATGCCGAGCATGGTCAGGAAGGACCTCATCTTGTTGGCCCTGAGGGCTGAAAAAGCCATGAACATATTTTCTAACAGCATGGCGCCACCTCCCTCTCCGGATCCTCTCTCTTCTTATTTCTCACATCGCTTACGATTTCGCCGTCACGGAAGCGGATGATCCGCTCCGTAAAAGCCGCTATATCCTCCTCATGGGTAACCACAACCACCGTGGCTCCCTCTTTGTGAAGCTGGGAAAAGAGTTCCATAATCTCAACCGACGAGGCCGTATCCAGGTTGCCGGTCGGCTCATCCGCCAGGATCAGAGGCGGTTCGTTGGCCAGCGCTCTGGCGATTGCCACCCTCTGACGCTGTCCGCCCGACATCTCATTGGGCATGTGCTCCGTTCTCTCACCGAGGCCGACGCGTCCGAGCAGCTCCACGGCGCGTTCATGCCGGAGTTTTTTCGGCAGATGCGCATAGGTCATCGGAAGTTCCACATTCTTTTCCGCCGATGTCCTGGAAATCAGGTTGAAGGACTGGAATACGAATCCGATCTTCTGGTTCCTGATTCTGGAAAGCTGATCCTGGTTCAGAGCGGCAATGTCGATTCCGTCCAGGTAGTAATGTCCCATCACCGGTCTATCAAGACAGCCGATAATGTTCATCAGCGTAGATTTTCCCGAACCGGACTGACCCATGATTGCCACAAATTCGCCTTTCTTAATGGTCAGGTTAATATTCTTAAGGCCGATTACCTTGACCGCGCCCGTATCATACACCTTGCAGAGATTGACAATTTTAATCAACTCATCCGTATCGACTTCCGGCAGCTCCGCTTTCCGGTCCAGCCTTTTTCTGACTTTGCTCCGGAGTTCTTCTCTGTCAAACATGGTCTGCGCCTCCCTCATTCTGTTCCGTCCCCGACCGCGCCGTTTCAACCGGAACGTTTCTCATTCCAACTGCTTTCATCGGGCCGTCACCGCCATTCCCTCTGCAAGTCCTGCCGGAGAAATGACAATCTTCATTCCCTCCGTCAGCGCGCCTTCCTCGACAGGATTGATTTCGACGTCGAGATCGCTCTCCACTCCCGTTGTTACCGGAATCATATGTATTGTGTTTGTAGAGGCGTCGACGGAAGCCACATTGATGCTGCCGTCCTCGGCTGTCACAATGGCGGTCTGAGGAACCGTAAACACTCCCTTGGCCTCTCCCGTGACAAGGGATGCCTTGGCTGTAATTCCGGCTATCAGTCCGTTCGATGCTCCGCCTTCAATCTGAATCGTCGCGGGAACCACTCGTTCCGAGGAGCCGCCGCCCTTTTCCTCACCGGTCGGAGAGATGGAGATGATCTCGCCCTCCTGGCTTACGCCGTTTAAAATATCGGCGTCAATCTGTGCCTTCTGGCCCACTTTTACCTTGGAAATAGAGTATTCGCTGACGGCAATCTCCATCTCCAGATTATCCAGGTTCTCTACGATAAACATCGGTTTTTCATCCTCCGGTTTATCCGCGAACTGGCCCACCTTCGAATTGACGCGGACTACCGTACCCGTGATCGGGCTTTTCACCTCGGCGTTTTCCAGGTCCGTCTTCTTCTGATCCAGTTCGAACTGTGCCGATTTGACCTTTAATTCATAGGATTTATCGGGAAGGGCCTTTCCTTTTTCCACGGTATAGGAGTCTTTCTCCCTGGCGGCATCCTTAAGCGCGTTGCCTGCTGCTTCCAGATCGGCCGAGGAGATATCGCCTGCGTCAAACAGGACCTTATTTCTGTCGTAATTCAGCTTTGCCGTATTGTAATCCTGAACCGCTTTTTCATATTTGTGCTGCGTGTCCCTGATATTTTCGTTGTATTCGCTGACGGCAAGGTCATAGGAATTCTGTGCGATATCGACTGCTTTGCGGGCGTCGCTGCTGTCGATGACAGCCAGTGTCTGTCCCTTTTCCACCCGGTCGCCCTCCCGGACCATGATCTGAAGCACCTCCGCATGGAGATTGGAAACCACGTCAGCGCTCTCCGTCCCGGAAACGGGACCGCTGAGGCTCAGCATTTCAATCACATCGCCCTTTGCAAGAGGCATCGCCGCTACGACGGGAACCACCTGCTTATTGCCTCCCAGGACAATGCGGCCTCCGACGAACACCAGAAGTACGGCGCATCCTCCCACAATCAGCTTTTTCTTTTTGCTCCAGTGGCCGAATTTTTTCTTTTTCTTCTTGCCGCCGCTGTGATCTTCCTTCAGATATTCTTCCAGCTCCTGCTCGACCATCGCCACATTTTTCTGCTCGGCAAAATCCGGCCGGATTTTCTCATCGGACGATTTCTTTACGTCTGTTTCTGCGTTTTCCTCTAAATCCGGTTCCGCATTCTCCTCCGATTCTGTCTCCGCCTCTTCCGGAGAAGTGGTTTCGTCATACATTTCATCGTACATGCTTTCATTCTCATCTTTTTTACTTTTATGCCACATAATCTTGCTCCCCGTTTTCTATTTTTAAAATTTTTGTTTTCTAACCTAATAAACGAAGTATGGCAAAGGATTACTTCAAATACAATATATTTCCACGATATTCAGGAAATTGTAAGATTTCTGGACGTTTCTTCCAGAGAAAAAGACGGCCGTAAAACAGGCCGTCTGCTGCCGGCTGCACGATGTACTCAGAGTCCGGAAAGAAATCTGAAAAACCAGATTTCCGTCTGCTGTTTTTCTTCCTCTGCTGTCAATCACACAACCTTCTCACGTATAATGAACCATATATGCAAAAACCAGAATACCCGACCCCAGAATCATCCAAAGGCCAAACAGCTTGCCCATGAACTTCATCCACTTATCATACCCGATTCCTGTCGCTCCTAAAAAGCCCATCAGCGCCGATGCATGGGGCAGAATGTAATTGCAGAATCCATCGCCAAATTTATAGGCCAAAACAGCCGTCTGTCTGGAAACTCCGGCCACGTCGGCGAGGGGCACCATAACCGGCATGACAACAGCCGCCTGCCCGGTTCCCGATGTTACGAAACCGTTCACAATTACATTCATCACCAGCATTACCGCAGGTTTAATAAAATCGGGAAATATATCCAGCATATTGGCTAAGCCATGTACCACCGTATCCAAAACATTTGCGGAAGACAGAATTAAAGCCACCGCCGCTCCCAGGCCTACAATTAATGCGGCCGGCGTCATATTTTTCGCCCCTTTTACGAAGTTGGAAGCAATCGTGCTCGGATTATATCCGTAAATCAGCCCGCCGGCAAGCGCCATCCAGAACAGGCAGATGGCCGTCTCCACAAGCCCCCATCCTCTGTTTACACAGCCAAACATCGATATCCCAAACGAGATAAGAAATACGGCAAGTACAAGTGGATGCCTTCTGTTGAGCTCTACATGGGTGCTGCCCACGTCAAAATTTTCAACTCCCTCTTCTCCGTATATAACGCTTTTAGCCGGATCTTTTTTGCACCTGTCTCCATATCTGACAATATAAACGGCCGTCACCAGATAGAACAGCACAAAGCTTACAATACGAAGCCAGATTCCCGAATAGGCGGAAAGTTCTGCAATATCCTGGGCCACAGCCGTGGTCGGGGCCAGGATGCCGGTGGAAAATCCTATCCCCACCCCCAAAAGGACAATTGATACTCCGACAATGGCGTCATATCCCAAAGTTGCCGCCAGCATCACTCCAAGCGGTGCAAAGCCAATAAATTTATTTGTGGACTGTGTAATGCCAATTATTGCAAATATCAGCAGTATCGCGGGTATAAACAGCCTCTCTTTCCCCCTGCACTTTACCGCCATTTTTCCGCAGTAAGCGTGGAACATCCCGGTTGAAAGAATCACTTCCAATGCTCCCGCTATTACAAGAAGCGGAAAAATAATGTCTGCCTGTTTACTCATCGCCTTCATAATAAAGTTTGGAATCTCCCATAAAGGCACCGGTTTTCCTTCCACCGGATGATACGACTCAACAATTACCGTCGTATTGCCGGCCTCCGTTTGGATTCGGTCATACTCATTGGCTGAAATCATATAAGTCAAAATAGAAACAAAGATTAACAGCATGCAGATTATGACATATGAATGCGGCATTTTATACTTTCTCTTTTTCATTTTGCGTTCCCCTTTTCTATCATCACTATCATCAGTGTCTTAATTAATGTGATTCCACCTGATTTTCCCGCCCCATTTTTCCTATTTCGTTAATCGCTGATACCGTCATTGCGATACCGTCGCAATATTCGTTAATGGACAAATGTTCATTGGGTGCATGATTGTCGGAATCCGCATCGCTCCACCGCACCTGGATTGCAGGCAGTCCCAGCACTTCCGTCCATAAATAATCCGGCGCGGAAGAGGGGCGGCAGGGATAAACAATATAATCACCATATACTAATTTTGCCGCCTGCTCTATGACATTAAGATAAGGTGTTTCAATGTCGGTTTTTGAGCCTTTCAATATTCCTTCCAGACTTACCTCAGCCTGCTTATATCCCAGTTCGGCCACATATGTTTTAACTTTTTCATACAGATCCATTGCATCCTGCCCGGCCACCGTTCGAATATCCAAAGCCGCTTCTGCTGTTCCCGGAACCACTCCGTTGGCTCCGCATTGGATTTGGCAAATGTTAAAAGACGGCATTGATAGAAGCCGCTTGTAAAATCCGGCTCCATAACCGGATGATTCGGCACTGTATATCTTATTCAGCCTTTCCTCCGATTCCGGCAGACTGTTAATAATCTTCATTTCTTTGTCTTTAGCAGGAATAATTCCATCGTAAAATCCCGGCACCAGCACCCTGTCCCCGCTCTTCAATTTTCCAAGCAGCTCTACCAGCTGCCAGGCGGCGGATGGCAGGACGGGGGCGTATCGTGAATGTACATCTTTATTCATAGTGCGGATCCTGATTTTTATGTTCAGATTTCCTTTCGCGCCAAGTGCGATTATGGGAAGTCCTCCGGGATCTTTAGGACCGTCACTAAAAAACACAATATCCGCCTTCAATTCCTCCTTATGTGCATGTAAGAATTCCGGCAGTCCTTTACTCCCCTCCTCTTCGCACCCCTCGAAAATAAAAATCAAATTAACAGGAAGTTCCCGATTTTGACTCTGATAAAACTGCAGCGCCTTCAGGTGTGCCATTAGAGGAGACTTATTATCTGCGCTGCCTCTCGCATAAACCTTTCCTTCCCTGACCGTCGGCTCAAACGGATCCGAATTCCACAAGTTCCGTTCCCCGGCAGGTTTCACATCATAATGGGCATAAATCAAAACTGTTTTTTTGTCAGCGTCATTTCCGTATCTGCCCACCAGAACCGGGTATGGCTCCAGCGGATACCGGGTCACGTCAATCCCCATATCAGTCATCTTTTTCATAAGCCAGCAGCAGCATTCCTCAACGCCTTCTCCGGTCGCACTGATGCTGGGATGACGTATCAACTCAAACCAGTCCTCCAAAAGCAAGGTTTTATTGGCATTGATATATGAATATATTTCCTGAACGAATTGTTTTGTTTCCATTTCTTTCCTCCTGTTTATCTGCCCGGGCTGTTACTATCGATACTCTATATTTATCACAGTTTTACATCTGTTGTACAATATCCATATTTCATTCAGACGGCCCGTGTATAACCAAAAGTATATATATTTATTATTTATCCTATGCTATAATTAACATGTCTCTTTCAGTTTCATATAAAATCAGGAGGAACCATGGAATTTCGTGAGCAGGAATATATTATCTCAATTGCCGAATCCCAAAGCATTACAAAAGCCGCCGAGCATCTGCATGTATCTCAGCCGGCTCTCAGCAAATTCTTGTCAGCCGTAGAAGAAGAACTGGGCGTAACACTTTTTATCAGAACCAACAAATCCTTTTCCATCACCCCGGCCGGAGAGCTTTATCTGGAAAAAGCGAAGCAGATTATACGATGCCGTGATGAATTTCATTTGTCACTTCAAAAGCTGTCGGAAAAGCAGCCATTCAGCCTGACAATAGGCATTCAAAAACTGCGCGCCCCCCGTCTTACCCCTATAATTTACGCTTCTTTTTACAGAAGTTTTCCAGGCTGTAAGTTAACATTCATTGAAAGTTACGGCGAGAACCTTTTTCATCTTTTAAAAGAAGGACAGCTTGATCTAATTCTCTGTAACCAGTATAAACGTCTTCCCGGACTGGCGCTCCAAACTCTCGGTGAAGATGATTTGCTTCTTATTGCGTCAGAAGAAAAAGCGCTTCCCTGTTCAGAGAAAGACTCCCGTTATCCGGCCGTTAATTTGAATGATATATTGGATGAAACTTTTCTTTTACTGACGGAAAAGACAAGTCTTAGAATTCTTGTCGATTCCATCCTCAGACAGTATTCTTTACATCTGGAACACAGTGAAGAAATCAAGAGACAGGAAGCTTCATTACATCTTGCTTCCATGGGATACGGGCTGGCCTTTACTCTTAGCAGTTATCTTCCTCTGTTCCAGTTTTCCAGGCCTGTAAAATGTTATCATATTTTACAGCACAGGAAGCCGATTCCTTTTGTTGCCGCTTCACTGCCCGGACATTTTCCTCCTAGGCTTGAAAAGAAAATTTCAAATATGTTATCCGACGCTATGGACATAACAAAGTTTTAATGGGAATTTATTTTATATATTAAAAAGAGTGGTCACAGGTCATGTCAAACTCAAATGTCTGGCATAATCTGTGACCACTCTTTTTAACTGGTTAGAGCGTGTCTGAAGAATGAATTTTCAAACACGCTCTGGTACTGTGACGCATTTCCCACCTGTATTACCGTATCTCAATTAAATCTGAAACTCTCCGCCTTTAATAATCAGCCGGTCATCCAGATACAGATCCGGTTTCAGGATAATTCCATCCATATGGCAGTCCGCTTTTACCGTCCCGCCGAAGGATACATTGGTTCCGAAGGCGATATGGACCGTCCCGTACACCTTTTCATCTTCCAGAATAACACCGCAGAGAATGGCCTTCTCATTTGTGCCGATTCCCAGTTCTCCGAGTGTTGCGTTGTTTTCATTCGCCAGAAGTACGGACAGTTCCTCGCTTCTCTTACCGCGGATTTCCTTCAGCTTTCCGTTCTCCACCTTTACAAAGAGCGGCTCTTCCAGTTTGCCGAGGCCCACCATGGAGCCGTCTATCTTCATTTCTCCGTTGGAACCGTTCTCAAGCGGAGCGATGTATGCCTCGCCCGACGGCAGGTTGCCGGCGGCTCCCTTCGTCCTGTAAACGCCTGTGCTGGGCACGCCTTTTCTGCCCTCCAAATCAATGTTCAGGACATAGCCCTCTTTCTCGATCCTGGCTGTCTTCGCACTCGTCAGAAGCTCCGTCACCTGTCCGGTCAGTTCCTCGACACGGGCGTAATCGGCGGTCATGGCTCCCTGATAGAGCATTTCTTCCGCAATATTGGGCATGGTCCCGATACGTGCTCCATTTTTTGCCGCCGCAATTTTTGCGTTCGTATGGGTCAGGGATTTCGCCGTCGGACAGAGAACCACGTCGGCACTCAGCATCGCGTCGGCCACCGGTTTCGGCGGTTCCTGACCCGAGTACTCCCTCTCCTTCATCGTCATCAGCAGCGCCTCACAGCCGAGCTGCTTCGCCGCCTCATAAAAGGCCTGTCCAATGGCGATTTTGTTGTCGTCCGTCACCACCAGAACGGTTTCTTCCGGTTTCACATCCATGCATCCGGTCAGAATCTTTTTTGCACAATTGATAATATCCATTTTATCTGCTGCCTCCCTTTTCTACTGCGTTAACCGGCTATTTCACCGGCTATCCTGGCCAGGAGCGTTCTTCCAAGCACCACCGGTTTACCGCTGAGCGCCTCCATCTCCTGTTTCATGGAAACATTATATCCGATACAGTCCAGGACAATCAGGTCTGCCGGCTCCTCCCGCATCTGCTGCGCCGCCCGCGTAAGCTCGGCCGGATCACCGTAGGGCGAGGCCGCCAGTACCTTCACCTGTTTCACCAGCTCCTGCCATTTGCCCATGGCCTGGTCTATCTGTTCCGACTTTGGGGTAATCACGCCGATGTTTGAATTCGGAGTGAGGACCGGCACAACGGCGTTCAGCAGGTCACAGGGGAAAATCAGAGGGACACGGCTCCGGAAACAGTCCGGAAACTTGCCCGTGCAAAAGAACATGATGAACTTGACGCCCTGTTCCTCCAGCCGTTCAATGCAGGACTGAAGCCGCGGCAGGATATATTTTTCGGCAAATACAACCGAAGTTCCGTCCAGGAGCTTTGAAATAAGCACATAGTCTCCCGGTTCCGGCGCAAATGCCTCAATCTCTTCTCTGGTCAGTCCGTCCAGGCCTCCCGCCTGAAGCAGGGTAACCCCTTCCCCCAGAAGCGGAAGTACATCACAGGTCACATCCTCCCTGGGAGCCTGTCCGATGGTAATCGCCCCTATTTTCATATCCTTCCCCTCTCTTCTATTCTCTCTTCTCTCCTCTACTGAATCTCTTTCCCGTCGAGTGTCTGGAGACGTTTCATGGAACCGTAGAGTTTCCTGAGCCTTCCGTATTCTTCCTTGTCATACAGTCTGCATTCACCGCGTCCGTATGCCTTGGCCGCCTCAAGCATAAAGCGGGCCGCCTCTTCCAAATCGGTGATATGGCTTGCTCCCGTCGCACATCCCGGAACCGCCGTCTCGGTCGTTATGGCGACTCCCACAACCGGCGCGTCCGTTGCCGTTGAAGGCTGAAGAATGCTGTTCAGATGATAGACATCGTTGCCGTAAGGTGTAATATCCTGCATGGACAGAGCAAATACCTGGGGATATTTTCCCGTTGTAATCTGCATCAGATCCAGTAAATCATCGCTCACTTTCAGGATATACCCCTCTTTGACCGTCGGGGAAATGGCAAAGCCGCGGTGGTTGATAATCCGGTTGCCTTTTGTCGTGTCCACGGACAGAATGGCATCCAGTTCACCGTTCACTTCCTCCTTATTTACCTGAGCCATCTCGACCGGAGAGCCCATAAATGCCACCGGTTTGTGGGGCTGGGTCGGTGCATTGGGGCAGATGTGGGTGGATATCACCACGTCGCCGTCCAGATAATCACCTTTTTTCTGCATATCCAGAAGCTTTGCCGCCACTGCCAGGGCTACCAGGGCTCCGTCGCCGTCGGATACAAAGCCCAGTCTTTCCGGTCTCGCTCCCAGGCCGCCGAGTCTTCCGAGAATGCCCATCGTAGGAGCGTCTTTTCCAGCCGTTTTGCCGTTTGTGCCGCAGACGCGGATCCGGATCATGTCGGTCTTCCCACGGGCGCCTTTCAGCTCATAGACGGTTACATCGGCATTCTCATTGACGCCGCAGAGGTAATCTTTCACCGCCGCTCCGCTGGCCGTACTGCTGTCCAATATATCATATAATTCTATTAACTGTTTTAATAACATTGCATTGTCCTCCCGGTTATAAAATTTTAGTCCTGCATACCCTCCAAATGGTATAAATTCTCAATACTGCATACTCTCTGTTTGGCCCGGAGAATATGCAGCATTTTTTTCATTAATAACGGTTTCTCTTTCGCGGCTTCTTTTTCAGAATCACCGGCTGTGTAATCAACTATGTAAACATATCACATTATCAGAAGAATGCCCTGAGTACGTTGGAGAAGAATCCAAAAAGTCCGTCTCCCGCAATAAAACCGGCATCCCTTACTTCCATGAATTCCGTACCGAAAATCATGCGGACTACAACTGCGATTAATACTGCGATTCCGTAGGTCGGGTTGTTCAAAAGAAGTCCTGTTGCAAAAAGCACGCCCACCATCTTGTTTCCAAAAATAAGCTGGATGATTGCTCCCGGTACGGCCCAGATAAGCAGTTCCTTAATGATGGCAGCGTCGGCCCCTGCCGATACGGCCGTCGCAAACACCTTGCTGATCGGGGGCATGATATCCTGTTTCATAAACATCATGGCAAAGAACATTACCACCACAATACCGATTACAACACCAATAAATTCAATGATAACCTGCTGTTTTCTTCCGTAGAGTTCTCTTTCACGGTCCTTACCCTCGCCTCGAAGGATCCAGCCTGTCTTTAAATCGTATCCCATGTCTGCGAAACATGGTCCCGCGGAACCTATATATCCGGTCAGCACTGCCAGCGGAAGCGGTTCAAAGCCCATGAAAATTCCGAGTGTCATAAAGATGGTCGTTATGGCAAAAGCCGGGAACCAGCCGGAGTGCATGGCCGCCATACCAACGAGCATCATGGCTACGGTTGAGGAGAAGGCCGCCCAGATAACCCAGATGACAATCTTTCCCGGTGCCATTCCTCCGATGATGCCTGTCACCGCCGCAGTAACCATTGCGCCGAGTGCATAAGCTCCAAAGCTTGTGAAAATCGTCTTCTTGGCCGCTCCCGCCGAAACCGTCACGTCGTCCACAACCGGTTCCACGGGACCTGCCTTCTTTTTATCTTTAAATATAATAAGAAGAGACTGGATTAAGGCAACGCCGCCGGCGCCAATCATGACGCCCTGAGGAATATTGGAGGCTCCCATGTTGAATCCGCGGAAAATAACGGTGGAATACCCTCTCAGGATTAAACCGATTCCAAGGCCTGCCATGGAGAAAATGTTTGCAATAAATACAATACCGATTCCGGCCATCGGAATCTTGAAGTAGCTGCCGACTACGCCGAGGGCAAGGCCTTCTATCAGCCTTTTTCCCTTCTTTCCGCCCTCATCACCCGCCTGGATCGCGCTGGCTGTGGCAACTCCGGGAGGCCATGCTCCGCGTGCCGGGAATATTTTTGAATCGAAAAGTCTTCCTACCACGATTACGGAAATTCCGGTTCCTACGATACATCCGACCGCCATCGGCATGATATATTCGGCCTTACCGATTCCGTATAAAATACCGACTGCGATGAATCCGCAGTTTGCCGCGGAGAATCCGGCCCCGGACACGATTGTCTGAAGCAGGTTCTGTCTTTCAAGGGAACGGAACTTCGTCATGGACGCAAGCGGTATCCTCGCAAGCAGCATGGCAAAGATTGCTCCAATCAGGGAAGTATTCGGAGTTACGCCGACTTTTCCGATAATCTGCATACAGATGATTGCGGAAAGGACTGCCAGAAGAACGCCAATTCCGATAATCTGCGGTTCAAATGCCGATATGTGTTCATTTTTCACTTTGTTAACATTCTTGTTTTCTTCTTTCATACTATTAACCCACCATCCTCTTTTGTATTATTTGCTGTTGCATTCCGCCTCAGGAAAGACATAGGAGATCATCTCCCTCTCCACTGCTTTCTCACATGGAACAAATAATTCCGGATCCTTCATGCCGGCTCCCAGCTTGATTTTCGTCCTGTCGACTACGAGAACCGCCGCCATCATTCCCTCTTTCACCTCGGCCGAAGTGACCGGGATTCCCGTCTCCGCATCAAAGGTCATGATAAGGTCGGGGAATGTTGCAAGCCTTTCGCCGTTCTTTTCCGCCGTCATATATTCATTCCAGAAAGTCAGTTCCACATCCCCGACCTTCACAACACCCGTGTCAAATCCGCCGCTGCATTTCAAATCCACCTGCTCTACTTTTGCCTTTGCAATAATGCTGCCTCCCAGGAAATCACAGACCGCCTTCAGCACAGCATCGGCGCCCTCCTGTTTCGCGGCTATCATGGCCTGCCCCAGTTCGATCGCCTGCCTTACCGCGCCGCAGGCTCCGTTCTCTTTTGCATAGGCAAGGGTTACCGGGTTTCGTGCAACCGCCACAAGACCCGCGGCCTCCACGGCCGTCTCACGGACAAGTCTGGCTACGCTGCCCAGGCTGCCGCCCGCCGCCATCTCGATCCTTCTTCCATTCTCACGTTTTCCGCCGACTGCCGCCTGGTAGGAATAATAATCAGGAATCCGGTGAAGTCCCATGGAACCCATGACTCCGGTCGGATGCGCCCTGCCGTTACAGGGAGCGTCCACCAGAGGGAGCCCCAACAGAGCGCACTGAAGCCAACCGTTCACCGATGCGCTTCCTCCCGCCTCGTTGGTAATGATGCCGTCTGCCTGGATTCCCATCTTCTCACAGAGTACGGTGACTACGCGTCCGTTATCCATCGGGTCCACCCAGGCTTCCGTAGCGGACGGCGCTCCTACGTTTGACACATTCACAAGAACCGCGTCCTCATCCATATCCTCCGGATCTACCAGTGTCACGGGTGCAAGCTCCAGTCCCAGTTTTGCCGTTCTCATTCCCTTTTCCATGGAGCCGCCTCCGCCTCCGCCCAGAACACAGCCCCCTAAAACCGCCGCCTCCAGATGTTCCATTGTTAAATTAAGTTTCGCCATGATATCCTCCTTGTTCCTCTTGAACTATTTCTCTTGTTCTTTATTTACATTCCCTGCTCTTCGGCTCCCGACAGACGGCTTATTTCCGCGGCCGCGGCCGCGGTCTCCTTCAGGTAAGAGTCGAATTTTTCTTCTTTCATCCCGACGCTGTATCCGCCGACACTGATGCAGCCGGCCAGCCTGTTTCTCATCCCGAATACGGGAATACCGATGGCAAAAAGTCCCGGCGAAAGGAGACCTCTTGTATAGTCATACCCTCTCTTTCTCACCTCTTCCATCTCACCCTCAAGCTTCTTTTTTTCCTCTTCTCCGAGTTTCAGGGATGAGATGTAACTTTCCCTTGCTTTCTCATCGGCAAATGCCAGAAGCGGACGGTTGGATGCGCCCTTATGGATGGGATAGATTCCACCTACGCGCATCGAAAGCTGCAGGTCATCCTCCACATCGAGCTTCTCCACACACAGGCTCTGCATGTCCACACTGACCGTGAGATAAACGTCCAGGCCGCATCTCTGTTTCAGCTTCTCCATAACGGGATACGCCGTCTGTCTGATTTCCTGGGAACGTATCGCCTGATAACCGAGCATCAGACTTTTCTCACCCAGATAATAGCGTTTCCCTGCCCTCTCCTGACGCAGGAATCCACTGCCGGTCAGCGTATAAAGCAGGCGATAGGCCACGGCCGGACTCATATTGAGCTTTTCGGCCACAAAACTCAGGGTGATTCCCTCGTACTCACGGAACAGGTACAGCACATCCAGCGCACGCTCTACCGTCTGGAGACCTTTTGCTTTTTCACTGCCTTCGCTCACTGTATCACCTCTTTTATTTTTCCTATTTGCGGAAATCATTTTCTTAAATCGTAATTATGTTATTATGATAAATCACTAAAGCATTTCTGTCAATCTGTTTTTAATGAATAATTATACAAAATATAGTCTTGTTTTTTGTTACTTTTGCAATAATTCCATCCGGGTAACAACGAAAAGCACGCTTCGCGAACTTTTCATTGTTACTCAAAAAAATAGCGGGACGAAGGACGCATTTCACGTTCCTTCATCCCGCCAGGATAATCAATATCAGAGACCCGGATAATCCTCCGCGCCAAACAGACGGCTCAGCTCCGCCGCCGCTTTTCGCGTCTCATGGAGGTAGAGCCGGCGCTGCTCCTCTTTCATATCAAAGCAGTACCCGCCGATGCTGATACAGAAAATCAGCTTGTTTCTCATTCCGAACACAGGAAATCCGATGGAAAAAAGTCCCGGTGTCAATAGCCCCTGCGTATGATCATAACCTCTTTTCCTGATTTCCTCCATCTCACGCCGCATGGCGTCTTTCTCTTCCTCCGTGATATCCAGGGAATCAATATAAGTGTCCGCCTTCTCCCGCTCCATATATGCCAGCAGAGGCCGGTTCGACGCCCCCTTATGGATTGGATAAATTCCTCCTACTCTCATCGAGAGCTGCAGGTCATCCTCCACATCTATCTTTTCCACACACAGGCTCTGCATATCCGCGCAGGAAGTCAGGATTACTCCCAGGCCGCATTTTCCCACCAGGTTTTTCATGATCGGATATGCCGTTTTCTCCAGCTCCTGGGACTGAATCGCCCTGTAGCCAAGCAGCAGGCTCTTCTCCCCCAGATAATATTTTTTGCTGGCCTTCTCCTGTCTGAGAAAGCCGCTGTCTGCCAGTGTATACAAAAGGCGGTAGGCCACCGTTGTACTCATGTTCATCTCCTCAGCCACAAAGCTCAGGGTAATTCCGTTGTACTTATGAAACAGATACAGCACATCCAGCGCGCGCTCCACCGTTTGAAGATTTTTTGATTTATCTTTTTCTTCTTTCATTGCAGTTCCTTCTCCCCGGCCGGTTCCCCCGCTTGGAAATCGGCAATTTATAATGGTATTCCATTCCTATGATATAATCGCAGCCATCCATCTGTCAATCACTATTCTCTGCCGGAAAATGCAATAAGGATTCCGCCGCTGATTCCTTCGGCATTTTCCGCGCAGTCCATGTTACTGTTCACTCCGTGCCCAGCAACATGCTTCGCGATGCACAGAAACGGCAAAAAGCGCCGTTGATTGTAATGAAAAGTCCGCATCGCGCACTTTTCGTTGCGTCGCGCCGTAACCCTCGGGTTTTCTGTGACTTTCGCTTTGCTCCACTCACAAAAAACACCTCGCGGAATACTGCCCGTGAACAGTAACCAGTCCTTCGGCCGTCTGGTCGGAAAATGTCGAATCGCTTGAATTATCCTCCTCTTTATATTATAATAAACCATATCTAAACAAGTAAAAATGACCGGAGGTCCAATTAGATGAGGCTTGAAACTTTCTATCAGATAATCGGCTCAGAATATGCAACACTCCTGGAACGTTTTTGCAATAACGAAAGTCTGCTGGACAAATTTGTGACGGGTTTTCCCGACGATCCCGTATTTCATTTTCTGCAGGAAGCCGTTGATACGGCCGATTACGGCGCCGTTGAGAATTATGCCCATGCCCTGAAGGGCGTGGCGGCCAATCTGGGATTTAACAGGCTTCAGTCCGCCTGTTCCGCTCTTGTCCTTAGCGTACGGGAGGGTCATCCGGAAGATATTCCGGAACACTTTGATAAAGCTCAAAGGGAATATACGATTATCATCAACGAGATACATAAGAACAGCTAGTGAACAGCCATGTGCAGTAAACCGGCAGGAGGCTCCAGGCCTTCTGCCGGTTTTCTTATCTGCCTCAGGTCCTCTGCCGTACCCGGCTCTCTTCCCGGCAGACTGATGAAAGAAGGTGAAACATGTCCGGAAAAAACAAGATATTAATCGTGGACGATGACATGATAACAAGGAACATCGCAAAGCTGATTTTCAAAAACAACTTTGAGGTGCTGGAAGCCGAGAACGGCCGGTCTGCGCTCTTTTTACTGGAGCAGCACCGCCAGGATCTGGTTTTTATCATCTGTGACATCTCCATGCCGGTCATGGACGGTTTTACATTTCTCCGGGAAAAGAACAAATCCGTTTATAATAACGGCATCCCGGTCATTATCATTACCTCCGTTGGGGATGATAAAGTCAAACAGCAGGCAATTTCGCTGGGCGCCGCCGATTTCGTCGATAAGCCGTTAGATCCCGGCCTTGTTCGGCTGAGGGTGAATAATGTCCTCTCCAACTACGGTATCGGGTATGCATATAACGACTCACTGCAGAGAGAGTTTCTGGATCTGATTAACCGGCAGCTCCGGGGAGGAACCCTGTGTGTCTACGATTTGCCGGACTATCCCGTTTACTATGCAAGCGAGTCCCTGTCACACTACCTGGGCTACCGGAGTTCGGAAGATCTCCTCACCTCCCTGGATGGAAAATGGCAGAATCTCATCTCCCCGGACGAGTCCGCCGAAGCGGAGAGAACCATGAGGGAACAGCTTTCCGGCAGAGGGGAGTTCATCCGTGAATACCGCCTGCGCAAAATAGACGGTGAAACGATCTGGATCCGCGAAAACGGAAGATATGCCCACGACGATTCAAACGGCAAAAAAATTGTTTCACTCTGCATCGACATCACCGAGATGAAAAATGCGGAGGAAAAAGCACGCTACAACGAACAGCTCGCCAATATTGCCCTGGAGAGCACCAGCATCAGTATCTGGGAATACGATTTTAAAACAAAGAGCATAATCCAGGGACATAATTCGTCCGAGATACACGGCTTTGACACCGTAATTCCCAATATTCCGCAGTCCTTCATCGACTCCGAATACGTCCATCCCGACAGCGCCCATGCCTTTGTCAGGATGTATGAAGATTTGGCCAACGGCGCAAAAAAGGCGGAGGGTATCTTTAAAATCAGGACAACGGACCGCTCCGGGTATTGGTACGAACAGATCCACTACACCAATACATTTGACAAAAAGGGCAAGCCTTACCGTGCCATCGGCATATCAAGCGATGTGACGGAACAGCGGATGATGCTTGAACAGTATGAGCGGGAAATTGAATTTAATAAGACGCTGCCATCGGATATTTTCTCTACAATCAGGGTCAATATCACCAGAAACAGAATTGAAGAAAGCCATACCGACCTTCCGGAGGACCGGTCCTTTATAAACAGCCTCACCCTTGACCGTCTTCCTGAAATGCTGGCCCGGATTCCAGGCATCACCGAAGAGGCAGCCGCGTATTTCCACTCCCTCTCAAAAGATTCTATCTGCCGGTTAATTTCCGAGGACACCCATATCATTAACTATGAGTTTATACGAAATATAGACGGCGTTCCGGCCTGGATCAGTTTCGAACTTCATATCATGACGGATCCTATCAATAACGATCTGCTGGCCTTCGTCTACTTCAGGAACATAGACAAACAACACCGGGAAATGGAACGTTTAAAACAACTGGCCGAGCGCGACCAGATGACAGGACTCTATAACCATGACACTACCCTCACTTTGATAAAAGAATATCTCTCGGACGAGGGCGCCGGCCAGAAACATGCCCTTTTTATGATCGACGTAAATAAGTTCAAATCGATTAACGATAATTTCGGCCATATGCCGGGTGACCATGTTCTGGTGGAGGTCGCACGGAGGATCCGCTCCGTCTTCAGGAATGACGATATCGTAGGCCGGATCGGCGGTGATGAATTTATGGCTCTGATCAAAAATATATCCTCCGCCGCCCTGGCCGAGAAGAAAGCCCGGGAACTGGCCAATGCCACTCATTTTTCCTGCTGCGGTATTTCTGTGGATATCAGCTGCAGTATCGGAGTTGCTCTGTTTGATGATAAATCCTCCGATTTCGGGGAACTCTACAGCAGGGCGGATGCCGCAATGTACAGGGCAAAGCAGTCCGACGGTACAGGGTTTATCATTAATACCGACTAAACGTTACTGTCCACTCCGTGCCCAGCAACACGCTTCGCGATGCACAGAAACGGCAAAAAACGCCGTTTCGCGCCGTAACCCTCGGGTTTTCTGTGACTTTCGCTTTGCTCCACTCACAAAAAACACCTCGCGGAATACTGCCCGTGAGCAGTAACGATTAAGCAACAATTAAAAGTTCTTCCGTACTTTCCCTGTTTACTTTCGAACATCCGTTTGGTATAATAAACATAGAACCCATCCGGGAAATTTCTATATAATATCAGCGGGAGGATGCCATGTCGGATCATATCTATCTCTGTATTGATTTAAAATCTTTCTATGCCTCGGTAGAATGCGCCGAGCGCGGCCTCAATCCGTTAACAACGAATCTGGTGGTCGCCGATCCCGAACGTGAGAGGGGTACCATCTGTCTGGCCGTCTCACCCTCTCTGAAAGCACTCGGCGTCCCCAACCGGTGCCGGGTATATGAGATCCCTGCGGGAATTGAATATATTATGGCTCCTCCGCGGATGCAGCTCTACATTGAGTATTCCGCAGAAATCTATGCCATTTACCTGAAATATATCTCGAAAGAAGACATTTACGTCTATTCCGTAGATGAGGCGTTTCTGGATGTCACCGACTATCTGGAGCTTTACCAGCTTACGGCAAGAGAACTGGGTGTGCGCATCATGGACGACATCCGCGGTTTCCTGGGCATTACGGCCACCTGCGGGATCGGGACGAATCTTTATCTGAGTAAGATCGCCCTGGATATCACGGCGAAACACACGAAGGATAATATCGGTTATCTGGATGAGTCCCTGTATCAGAAGACTCTTTGGAACCACAAACCTCTCACCGACTTCTGGCGGATCGGAAAGGGGATATCCGGCCGTCTTGCAGGCGTCGGCATCTATACGATGGGGGATATTGCACACGCAGATGAGGCCATACTTTATAAATTGATTGGAGTGGATGCGGAATACCTGATCGATCACGCCTGGGGCCGCGAACCTACTACAATCGCCGAGATTAAAGCATACCGCCCAAAGGACAGTTCTCTGTCCACGGTCCAGGTTCTGATGACGGACTACAGTTATGAAGACGGACTGCTGATTCTCAAAGAGATGGTGGATCTGCTCTGCCTGGACCTGGTCGATAAAAATCTCGTCACCAATTCCCTGTCCCTCTACGTCGGCTACGCCCAAAAAGGTACAAAGTCGTCAAGGGGAAGCGTCACGATGCCGGTTACGACAAATTCGGTAAAGGTCATCACAAAACATTTTACACAACTGTACCAGGATATTGTCAACCGGCTCGTCCCCATCCGCCGGCTTGGCATCTCCTTTAATAAACTGGTGGACGAGGCTTATGAACAGTATGATCTGTTTACGGATCCCGCCGAATTACAGAAGGACCGTGATGTTCAGCAGGCCGTCCTGAATATTAAAAAGAAGTTCGGGAATAACGCCATTTTAAAGGGCATGGATTTACAGAAGGCAGCCACAACGCAGGAACGCAACCAGCAGATAGGAGGTCACAAGAGCGGTGAGCAGTGAGAAAACAGAACGGGCAAAAATCTTTGCTCCCTTTGACTGTCTGAAGGGATTTCGTGAGGCGCTGGCTCAGAAGGAGCGCATCATCGTTCCCCGCTCCGAACTCTCCGAAGAGAGCAAGGAGGAACTCGACCGGCGGCTCCGCCAGGTAAAAAAGAACGACATTATCACTGTTATCTATTTCCGAAACGGTGAATATATCAAAATCACCGGCATGGTCTCCTCCTTGGAGCTGACCAGCCGGATCCTGAAAATCATCAATACGAGGATCCGTTTTGATGATATCTATGAGATACAGGGAGATTTTTTCGAGTTATAGGCAATTTGAATTTCCACTGTGAAGTGAAGCGTAAGGGGGAGCAGCGGGCGTTGCTCCCCTCCGTGCATAAACGTTTTCCCATACTTATGTGGTTTTGGAAGAACCGGCTGGGGTGCCGTTCCTTCTGTAAAAGGGCTTCCGTTTTCTGCCGTAGCCTGTATTTCACCATGCCTTAAGAAACAGGCCGCAGTCACCCTGCTCCAGGTTAAGCCTGATAAGCCCGCAGCCGCCCGGTAAACCGGCCTTATCAGAAAAGGTAAAATGCTCCGGCTCTTGCCGGTCGGCATTTATCAGCTTTTAACAGGCGGCTTCATCCGCCGCCCCCAAATCCAGGCAAAAGAAGTCACTGTCTTCATAAGGATAATCATAGAGAACCGGCACCTGTTCCATCCCGACTTTTTTGAAACCGGCTCTCTCATAGAAACGATGGGCCCGGTCCGTATTCTTCGGTGTATCCAGGTACAGCGCTTTGATTCCGGTGTCTTCGGCGTAGCGGAGCAGCTTCTCATACAGCCTGCGTCCCAGATGGCAGGGCGCGCTTCTGTACTCCTCGTAGGTAAAGAATTTCTTCAGGACGGCAATTCCATTGCCAAAGTTCATCAGTCCAATGCTGCCTGCTATCTTCCCGTTGTCCTCAGCTACCCAGAAGCAGCCTCCATTTTTCATATACTTTTCCCTTATATTAAGAAGCTCCGGCTGATCATCAACCGATACGAACGGCCGTGTTCCATCATTCTGGCAATGAAGCACCAATGCAATCACTTCATCCCGGTCTTCTTCCCTATAGGTTCTGATTTCCACCATTTCTTTTCCCTCCGTTATTGATTATTAAAATTTCATGCGTTCTTTCTGAAAATAGCCGTCCGCGTCCACTTTCTGGACACCGAGACCGCGTAACCGATAGTCAGAGTAATAATGACCGTGCCAATTCCCAGAGGACCGCGTACCAGCAGAAGTGTGGTAAAACCACTGATTTCAATCAGGAAACGCGACTTTTTTACATCCCATGAGAAGTAATCGGCAATTGCCAGCATAAGGCCGTCGATTGGCATCCGGGGATAGCCCGTTTCCACATAGACACCGGTTCCAAGCCCCACCAGGGCATAACCTGCAAAAAACAGAAAACATTTCATCGGTACCGTCTCCGGAAGGGAGAACGAAAATACGGCGTCCCTGGCCATATCCAACAATATTCCTTTGAGGGCAATGGGGATAATGCAGTATAAATCGGCCCTTTTATTAAGAAACGCGGCAATGCACCAGAAACAGCCCTGAATGATAACGGACCAGGAGCCGATCGAAAGTGCCGTTAACCGCTCCAGTCCTGCAAACACGCCGTTCCACGCATCGACTCCCCAGCCGGTTTTCAGAACCGCCGCTACTCCTATACAGGTCATGAAAAGTCCGAGCAGATAGACCGCCACCCTCTTTACGCACAGCACATTACTCTCTCTTTCTCCCATAGTTACCATACTTCTTTCCCGGTATACTTTTTTTATCCGCCCCTCAGCCTGGTATACATCTCCACTTGATATGCTTCTTCACTTGATATGCTTCTTCACTTGCTATACTTCTCCACTTGTTATACTTCTCTGCATTCACTTTCTTGACAATTGCTGTTTGTTATTTTATAGTAACATAAAGAGATAATTCAGTCTAATAAGAAAAACAAATTCATCAATTCAGAAATACTGAATTGATATAATAAAGCTATGGAAGGATGCAGGCGCATGGAGCTCAAATACCTCAGAACATTTAAGACAATACTCGAAACAGGAAGTTTTCAAAAGGCGGCCGAACGGTTAAACTATGCACAGTCTACCGTAACCTTACAAATGCAGATTATCGAGCAGGAATTATCCGTCAAACTATTTGATAAAATCGGCCGGAAGATGGAATTAACCGAGGCGGGGAAAGAACTGCTTCCTTACATAAACGCCGCTTTGGAGGCCGCCGCGCAGATGGAATGCTATGGAAAGAGCGGCAAAGAACTGACAGGGACGCTGCGGATTGCCATGCCGGAATCACTTTTAGTATATCAGATGCAGCCTGTCATCAGAACTTTTCGGGAACAGGCCCCTAATGTGAGATTATCCCTTCAGATTCCCAATTGCTACATCATCCGGGACCAGCTTCTGAACGGCAGCATTGATATCGGCGTCCATTACGATGTCGGGGGCTACGGCTCTTCTCTCATCACCGAACCGCTGGCCGGCTATCCCCTGGCTCTCATCGCAAGCCCGGCTCTGGATGAAAAGGAGCGCGATTTTATAAGGACGGGCCAAAGAAAACCCATCTGCCTTGTAACTGTAGATCAAAACAGCATCTATCACAAAATATTGAATGGATACCTGGAAAAATCCGATATCGTCCTGGAAGGTGAAATGGAAATCGAAAGCATCGAGGCGGCAAAACGCAGTGTTGCCAGCAATTTAGGCGTTGTATTTTTGCCGCGCTATTCGGTCGAAAAAGAATTGGAGCAGGGGGAATTGATTGAACTGCCTCTGGAACCTTCCGTTAAAAATATCACCGCAGTATGCAGCTACCATAAAAACAAGTGGATTACCCCTGCAATGGAATTATTTATCCGACTGCTGAGGGAAGAGATACAGACGCCAAAATTATAAAACAGCGTCATAATTCGTTACCTCCGCTGTACGCTCGGCGCAGGCATACATTTTCTGCCCGGAGGTTTTTTATATCATTGAAAGGCTTTTAATTCATAGGAACTCTTGCCTGTGAATTAAAAAAGGACATTTCCCATTGTTGGGAAATGTCCTGAATCAATTTTATTCACTTGCCGTTCTTATCACCCGTAACGGTCTGGTATCCGGTATAGGTTATAAAAATCAGGAGTTTTAGTACAGTTTCGCGCCTGCCGGAATACGGTCATCTACCATCAAAAGGTTCAGACCTTCTTTTCCATCCTCCTCATGAACTGCTGAGATCAGCATTCCGCAGGAGTCGATGCCCATCATAGGACGCGGAGGCAGATTTACGATTGCAATCGCCGTCTTTCCAATCAGCTCTTCCGGCTCATAATACTCATGGATTCCGCTTAAAATCGTGCGGTCCGTGCCGGAACCGTCGTCAAGAGTGAACTTTAAAAGCTTCTTGCTCTTCGGAACTGCCGTACAGTCTTTCACCTTTACAGCCCGGTAATCGGACTTTGCAAATGTCTCAAAGTCTACCATTTCCTCAAAAAGCGGTTCGATTTTAACCTTTGAAAAATCGATGGTTTCCTGTACCCTGCTCTCCTGCGCCGTCTTCTCTGCTTTTGCAGGTGTGTCGGAACCGCCGAGCGTCTTCATCGTCGGGAAGAGCAGAACGTCTCTGATTGCATAGGAATCGGTAAGCAGCATGATAAAACGGTCCATACCGATGCCGATGCCGCCTGTCGGAGGCATACCTACCATCAGGGCGTTGACAAAGTCGTCATCCATGGAGTTGGCTTCCTCGTCGCCTGCCGCCAGCAGCGCTTCCTGTGCCTTGAAACGTTCAATCTGATCCAGGGGATCATTTAACTCGGAGTATGCGTTCGCCATCTCTCTCTTTGTGATAAACAGCTCGAAGCGCTCCGTGTATTCCGGATTCTCCGGTTTCTTCTTGGTCAGAGGAGAAATCTCGATCGGGTGATCCAGGATAAAGGTAGGCTGTATCAGGTGTTCCTCTACAAACTCCTCAAACAGCATACTCAGGATGTCGCCCTTCTTATGTCTGGCCTCATACTCGATGTGGTACTGATCGGCCAGAGCCTTTGCTTCCTCGTCCGTCTTAATGGTTGTAAAGTCGATTCCCTTATATTTCTTCAGGGCATCCACCATTGTAATTCTCTCAAACGGCTTCTCCAGATCGATCTCAACACCGTCGTACACGATCTTTGCTGTGCCGAGAACCTTCTTCGCCACTTCGCGGAACATGGTCTCGACGAGTTCCATCATTCCGTAGTAATCCGTATATGCCTGGTATAACTCCATCAGGGTGAATTCCGGGTTGTGTCTCGTATCCACGCCCTCGTTACGGAATACACGTCCAATCTCGTATACTCTCTCAAGACCGCCTACAATCAGTCTCTTTAAATACAGCTCCAGAGAGATACGCAGTTTCACGTCCTCGTCCAGTGCGTTGTAGTGCGTTGTAAAAGGTCTTGCGGCAGCGCCGCCTGCGTTCGGAACCAGCATCGGTGTCTCAACTTCCATAAAACCGCGGCCGTCGAGGAAGTTGCGGACTTCCTTGAGAATCTGGGAACGCTTTACAAAGGTATCGCGCACCTCCGGGTTCATGATCAGATCCACATAACGCTGTCTGTAACGCATATCTGTATTGGTAAGGCCGTGGAATTTCTCCGGCAGAATCTGTAAGCTCTTGGAAAGAAGGGTTACGGCCTCCGCATGGATGGAAATCTCACCTGTCTTGGTTTTAAATACCGTGCCTCTGATTCCTACGATGTCACCGATATCCATCTTCTTGAATTCTTTATAGGACTCTTCGCCGATACTGTCCCTGGCAACGTAAGACTGAACATTTCCCTTTAAGTCCTGGATGTTGCAGAAAGATGCCTTACCCATGACACGTTTGGACATCATGCGTCCAGCCAGGGTTACCTCTTTGCCTTCCATCTCCTCAAAGTGATCCTTCACGTCGGCACTGTGTGCCGTCACGTCAAATTTCGTAATCTGAAACGGATCTCTGCCATTCTCCTGAAGCTCCGCCAGTTTGTCACGTCGTACCTTGAGAAGCTGGTTTAAATCCTGCTCTTCCTTCTTATTCTGCTGGTTCTGCTGATTCTGCTCTGCCAATTTCTTCCACTCCTTTGTGAACTTAGATTATGATACTCTCTGGATTTCCAGTATTTTATAGTGAATCATTCCTGCCTGTGTCTCTACCTTTACCGTCTCGCCCTGTTTCTTGCCAAGCAGTGCATGGCCTACGGGAGACTCGTTGGAAATCTTGTTCTGAAGGCTGTTTGCCTCTGTGGAACCGACGATCTTAAACTCCATCTCCTCGTCCTCTTCCACGTCCAGAAGTTTTACTTTACAGCCAACGCTGATCTTGTCAAGGTCGATCTCGTCTTCCACAACGACTTCCGCGTTCTTGAGAAGCTTCTCAAGAGCCTCGATCCTGGCCTCTATGTCTCTCTGCTCATCTTTCGCTGCATCGTACTCCGCGTTCTCGGATAAATCTCCCTGCTCTCTTGCTTCCTTAATTTTCTGGGCGATCTCTCTTCGTTTATTCACTTTCAGATCCTGCAGTTCATCTTCATACTGCTTGAGACCTGCATACGTTAAAATATTTTTCTTCTCTGCCATGACAACTATCCTTCCTTCCGATAATTCGTCTCCGAAATCGTTCTAATATTGCATCGCATTATTATAACTGATAAAGTCCCCCTTGTCAAGAATCGGAAACGGCGTTTTCCGTTTATTTACAAGGGGTTTGTTACCGTTCTCCGCATTTAAATCCGTTCTTCGATCAGGGCGATTAATTCCTCCATCGTGCTGACCTTATTAATGTCATTTCTCAGCGAAGATGAATTCGGATAACCCGCCGTATACCACGCCACATGCTTGCGCATCTCCCGCATCGCAATCTCTTCACCCTTGTATCCCGTCTGCAGTTCTCCGTGCCGGATGATTGTGGCCTTCAGCTCCTCCTTAGTCGGAGGCGGCAGAAACTCTCCCGTGTCGAGATAGTGGTTAATGCGCCTGAACAGCCATGGATTTCCCTTGGCTCCTCTGGCCACCATGATTCCGTCGCAGCCGGTCTTTTCCATCATACGTCCGGCATCTTCAGGCGTAAAAATATCTCCGTTTCCGATTACCGGTATTTTCACGGCCTCCTTGACCTGCCGGATGATGTCCCAGTCCGCTTTGCCGGAATAGTACTGCTCCCTCGTCCTGCCGTGGACGGCGACCGCAGCCACTCCGCAGCTCTCCGCCATCCTTGCAAATTCCACCGCATTGACGCAGTCATCGTTAAATCCCTTGCGGAATTTGACGGTTACGGGTTTGTGCAGTTTTTTCACCATTGCCGTGAGTATCTCCTCCGCCAGCTTCGGATTCTTCATCAGAGCCGACCCCTCCCCGTTGTTTACAATCTTTGGGACCGGGCAGCCCATATTGACATCGATAATATCATATGGCCCTTCTTCCAGTCTCAGGGCCATATCACTCATGATATCGGGATCGGAACCGAACAGCTGGACTGCAATCGGGCGTTCTTCCTCCCTCATCTCAAGAATCGGCTTCGTATTTCTGTTATTATAGAGAAGCGCTTTGGCGCTGACCATCTCCGTGCACATCAGGCCGCATCCCTGCTCCTTGCACAGCAGCCGGAACGGAAGGTCCGTGACACCGGCCATCGGGGCCAGCGTCACATTATTCTCCAGCTCTACATTTCCTATTTTTAACTTCATCTGTCCTGCCTTTATTATGTGAATCGTATTTTTTATTTAATCCGTTTCCTCTGTATCGTCAAGCAGCCCGTCCGCCGGCATTCCGAGGACAAAAACCTTATAGTAAAGCTCCAGCGATTCCAAAAGCTCCCTTTTTTCTCTCTGGTACTGCCTGATCTTGAGGCCGCTTCCTATCTCATCAAAGAGATAATCCGTCTCCTCGGCCTCCACCCGGAATTCCAGTGTCCCTTCCGGAGTGAATTCCAGCATTATCGTGCCTCCCACGTCTTCCGTAAAGAGCACGCACATAATCCTCAGTTCCTCTTTCACTCCCTCCGGGAGTCCTGCAAACTGCTCGTTAAAATAATATTTTTCCACATAGGAGTTGGCTCCGCAGAGAACAATGTTCTCCTCCGCGTTCCGGCCTGCCGTATGTTCCATTTTTCCGCCCTCCGTTACTTTTCTATCCTCCGGTACTTTTCTGTCTTCCGGTACTTTTCTATCTTCCGTGACTTTTCTGCCTCCGTTACACATCAAAAGGCATTCTGTCCTCCGGACATCATGCCTTTGTCGGTGACGGTGAGAAGTCTGCAAAGCATTCCCTTCACCGTTTCTTTCTTTTTATCGTTAAAACCGTACCATTTATCTCACCAGGAGCTTGCTGATCTCGTACTGATCTTCCGGAATGTCTTTCGTCATATTCAGCGCTTCCTGAATATCGAAGTCTACAAATTCTCCGTGCTTATATGCAACAACCCGGTTTGTCTTTCCCTCGGCCAGAAGTTCCACCGCCTTGGCGCCCATGATGGATGCGTAAACCCTGTCCTTACAGGTGGGCGCTCCGCCCCTCTGCATGTATCCGAGGATTGTGGCCCTCGTCTCAAGACCGGTAGCCGCCTCAATTCTTCTTGCCATGGAAGCCGAATGGCCGATTCCCTCCGCATTGATAATAATGTGGTGTTTCTTGCCGCGTTTCCTGTTCTCTATAATTCTGTTAATCAGAACCTGTTCATTGCCGTCATAACGCTCCGGAAGAAGAATGTCCTCCGCTCCATTGGCAATACCGCACCAGAGGGCGATATAACCGGCATGACGTCCCATAACTTCAATAATACTGCATCGCTCATGGGATGTGGATGTATCCCTTACTTTATCAATGGCTTCCATCGCCGTGTTAATTGCGGTGTCAAAACCAATCGTATAATCGGTACAGGCTATGTCAAGATCGATGGTTCCCGGAAGGCCTACCGTGTTCACACCCAGGGCGGAAAGCTTTCCCGCACCGCGGTAAGAACCGTCGCCGCCGATTACTACCAGGCCGTCGATTCCGTGTTTCTTACAAATTTCAGCACCCTTTTTCTGTCCTTCGGCTGTGGTAAACTCGGGACATCGTGCCGTGTAAAGAATCGTGCCGCCGCGTCCGATGGTATCCGCTACGCTTGTACCGTCCATATCAACAATCTCTTCCTGAAGCAGTCCGGCATAACCTCTCATAATGCCCTTTACCTTCATTCCCTTGTTGATGGCTGTTCTCACAACCGACCTGATACACGCATTCATTCCCGGCGCATCTCCACCGCTGGTTAAAACACCGATCGTCTTTACCTCTTTTGTCATAGCATATTCCTCCATCCCGCTATTTCTGTCAGCAAATCTGGTTTTTTCCTCAATTCATCTTATTCTAATGCATTTTATCCTTCTTTTCAAGGGGTTTGTGATATTTTTTTAACTAGGAGGGAGTTGAAGAAAGAGAACGCCGCCGGGACGGTCGGGGTTCGGAATGGTGGGGAAGGACTATGTGTCTTCAGTCCCGGGCGTTAGGTTGTCGCGGGTGGGAAATCCGGGCAGAAAAAGT
>NZ_URHZ01000056.1 GCF_900547735.1 uncultured Clostridium sp.
CTCACCATCCCGAACCCCGACCGTCCCGGCGGCGTTCTCATTCCTCAATTAAATCTCTATTTGTACTTGCATTTTTCCCATAATCAGAATACAATATTCCATATTAAGGTTAGTATTTACTAACTTTATATAAGAATAAATTACCGTATTTATGGGTATCTATAACTTAATAAATCTTTTTTTCGCCATGTAAAGGAGGCCAATATGAGAACTGACAAACGTAAGGTTGCGCTTATCGGAACAGGAATGGTCGGCATGAGCTATGCCTATGCACTGCTGAACCAGAACGTCTGCGATGAGCTTGTTTTAATTGACGTCAATAAAGAGAGGGCCATCGGAGAAGCCATGGACTTAAATCACGGTCTTGCATTTTCCGGCTCCAATATGAAGATTTACGCCGGCAGTTATGACGACTGCACCGATGCAGACATTGCCGTAATCTGCGCCGGAGTGGCTCAGAAACCGGGAGAAAGCCGCCTGAATCTTCTTAAGAGGAATACCGAAGTCTTTAAATCCATTATCGAGCCGGTGACGGCATCCGGTTTTAACGGCATTTTCCTTGTCGCCACCAATCCGGTCGATATCATGACAAGAATCACATGCACGCTCTCCGGTTTTAATCCCAGAAGGGTCCTGGGCACCGGAACCGCTCTGGATACGGCCAGACTGCGTTATCTGCTGGGCGACTATCTGAAAGTGGATCCCCGCAATATCCACGCATATGTAATGGGGGAACACGGAGACACGGAATTCGTCCCCTGGAGCCAGGCCATGGTAGCCACAAAATCCATTCCGGAGCTCTGCGAAGAATCACACGGCTCTATCTGTTCCCAGGAGCTTGAGCAGATCTCCGAGGAAGTCCGCACAGCCGCCTATAAGATTATCGAGGCCAAAAATGCAACCTATTACGGCATCGGCATGGCCCTGACGCGAATCACCAAGGCAATTCTCGGCAACGAGCACAGCGTTCTCACCGTATCAGCCATGCTGAGGGGTGAATACGGACAGTCCGGCGTCTTTACGGGTGTACCGTGCATTATCAACCAGAACGGCATCCAGAGGGTCCTGCCGCTGTCCCTAAGCGACGAGGAAAAAGAAAAAATGGACCAGTCCTGCCAGATTCTCCGGAGAAGTTTTGAGGAGCTGGAGATGTAGTTTCATTCCCATAAAATAAAACGGCGTCGGTCTCACCTTTCACCAGTGAGACTGACGCCATTTCATTTTATGCTCTCCCCTTATCGGGCAAGCGCTGCTCCGAGAGCCCTGCACTCTTCTGCGGCCGTATCGTCCGGCGCTCCGTTTGCCAGGACCGGATCGGCAGGCATTGTACAGCCGAGTTTGCCACAGTCGTCTTCCCAGATTCTCATCCACTCTCCGTCTCCCCATCCGTAGGAACCGAATAAACCGATGCGTTTTCCGCTCAGAGTGGTCTTTACTTCTTCGAACATGGGTTCAAACTCGGTCTCCTCTAACTGCTCCGCTCCCATGGACGGGCATCCAAAGGCAATTGCCGGGTACTCAGCCGCTTTATCCGTTGTAAATTCCGCCGATGTAAATGTATCTGCCTCCGCTCCGGCTGCCTTGGCTCCCTCTGCCACGTAATATGCCATCGCCTCTGTATTTCCTGTACCGCTCCAATAAACAACTGCAATTTTACTCATCTTTCCTTCCATCCTTTCATTATTTATACAGGCCTTTTTCCGGCCCTATCCACGTCAGACAGCTCTGAGAAGCTGAATGACCGGTATCCCGTTTTCGAACATTTTCATGAACATGTTGATGCAGGCCCTGTATCCGTCAAAACGGCTCCTGGCCTCGCACGGATCCCCGTAGGTCTTCCAGAATCCGCAGCTGGTATAGTTTTGGCCCCTGTTCTCAATAAAGCCAATGACATCCTCCAGGGGATAGCCAAGAAAAATCCCTACCTCGTGCGGAAATTCTTCTTCCAGGCAGAGGCGCTCCGACAACTGTTCGAGAAACCGGCCGCAGTTTTCCGACCTGGCATAGCCCTTCCGTTCCAGAAAGTCCCTCACTTCGGAACCGGATAAAATCTCTTCCACCCACTCCTTTCGGTATACATATACAAGAATTGAATCTGTCCCGGGACATTCCTTGATAATCTCCACTGAAATGCCATGCCGGTTCAACTCTCTGTCCCAGTATGTAACCTCCCGCCTTATCTCCTTCCCGCCTCCGGAAAACCGGAACAGATTGGCCGGCTTGATTCCCGCCAGAGTCGGGGCGCACTGTTCAACAAGCATCTTTTCAAAATTCCTGTTCATGATTCTTACTGTCTTCCTTTCCCTGAATGATGAGTCCTGAAACCACTGCCGCATCACGGCTCCGGCCTGTGTCAGTGAATCTCAGCATGTATCTGTAAATACCGCGTATTTTTATATGGCTGAACCGGTATTTTTAAGTTTAAGAGACTCCGTTTTTTATCTGTGAGAGAATGATCAGCTATAAATATCCGGCATAGAGTTAGTCTCATCTAACTTATGTACAAAAAAAATTATCTATCTTAAGAGCTTTTCCCTGTATTTTTCCCGACAGCCATTCCTTTCACCGATTATAGTTAGTTTTAACTAACTCTTTTAAAACTTTATCATATTACTCTATATCTGTCAACCGGATATTTTCCAATTTTCCATATAAAAAAGTAATATTCCTTGTCCCGGCCTGTTATTGCGGGATGTTATCTTCGCAATCAAAAATCATATTTCCGGCCGGACAGGCTTTTCACCACCTGCATTTATGACGTCAGCGGCCCCCCATGGACTCTGCGGAACCGCGGCGTATCCCTCCGGTTACTCTTCCCACGTCCAGCATCTGAACCACAAATTCATAATCACGCTGTCTTTTTCCTTCTCGTCCACACCGAAATGAACAACCGTATTCCTGTCCATAATAATCTCTTTCAGAGCGCTGTCAAAGTCAGAAATCACAAGTATTTTTCCTATGATTGTAACCGAGACGGAGTCCTCATCATATTTTGTTTCCATCGACGCTTCGCACAGATCCGCAAATTCAATCAGGGTTTTTTTATACAGGGATTCAAACTTTATAAATTGATTTGTGTCCACCGTCTTTTTTCTGCAGGTCATTGCAGTTTCCAGTTTTGATAAAAAACGCTCAAACTCCTGATCCATATTCTTACCTCCCACACCTCTCACCATAATCCATTTACTGATATTATCTCCATTATACATATATTCCCAAACATTTGGCAATATTCAATAGTGATTTTGACTTGTACACTTAAATAAAGTGAGGTGTATATATGATTACTTTCGAGCCGTTTTGGGATACTCTCAGAAGAAAAAGAATCAGCCAATACGATTTAATCCATAAATACCGCATGAGCAGAGGCATGTTAGATAATTTAAAGCATAACAGAAGCATCACCCTGAATACTTTGAACGATCTGTGTAATACGTATGACTGCGATATTGCCGATGTAATTAAATTCGAAAAAGAGGGATCCGATAATTAAAAAGAGGTTTTCTGACTTGTTCATTGCAGACCTCTTTTTTTGTTGCCGTTCTTTCCTTTTTACGGTATGGAACTCCCGCGGCTTTATTAAAATTGCTTTTATTAAATTATTGGATGTTTAAGGGAATTTATACAGAACTGTGATTTAATGAGCAGGAGATACACTTATTGCCTGCTGCCCTCCCGACTTTCCAGGCCCACGGACACATTTTGGACATTTTAGACATTTTCTTTGCTTTAAAACCACATGCTTTCGCGCAGAACGAAAACAGCAAAAAAGCGGAAAACCCTGTAACCACAAGATTTTCCGCTTCATTTCATTCATGAGGCATCGGGGATTCGAACCCCGGACAACTTGATTAAAAGTCAAGTGCTCTACCGACTGAGCTAATACCCCGTAATAACTGGGCTAGTTGGATTCGAACCAACGAATGCAGGAGTCAAAGTCCTGTGCCTTACCGCTTGGCGATAGCCCATCAGCGAACCCCATATAGGGAAGGTGGATAAAGGGATTCGAACCCTTGGCCTCCAGAGCCACAATCTGGCGCGCTAACCAACTGCGCTATACCCACCATACGTTATCTGAACCAGTTGGTTCAGATGACGAGCCTGAAGGGATTCGAACCCCCGACCCACGGCTTAGAAGGCCGTTGCTCTATCCGACTGAGCTACAGACTCATATTCACTTTGCGATTTGGCCAAACATTTGGCGACATAACTTCCTCTGCTCTCGGCTGTTCTGCCAACCTGGCATTGTCTGCTGCGTTTTTTGACAGCAAAAGTAGTATATACTAAAACCATCCGACTGTCAAGCACAAATTGAGGAAATTTGGAAGCAGTTGTAGAAAAACGCATCAACGGGTCATAGTATACCACAGGATAACCATGATCGCAAGCATTTTCTACTACAAATTTCCACATTTATTACGATTCAATTACGGTTCAACTCCGTGCCCGGTAACACGCTTCAATCCATCCCTGTTTCCGGTTCTATTCCCGGCTGGGCCGCACTGCGCCTATAGCTCCTCATACGGCATAAGCTCCGTCAAATAGTGCTTTTCCCGCAAAGCTTCCCCGATTTCATCGAGTATCTCTTCCTGTTCTGCCGATACGTGATGAAAATGGTAACCTGAAGTCACATTCATCAGAGGAGATGATTTGCCCGATTTAATGTCGTTCATGAATCTCTGTATGTCGCGGCGGTTTTTAATGTTCAGCGGGGCCGACATTTTGCCGTACACGCGGTGATTGATCATGACGTCCAGAACACAGCCGCCCAGATCAACAATTGTTTTTAATTCATCCTCCGTCTCATCATTGCCGTGACAGACCTTAAACAGGCGCACCGTCTGCTTCTCTTCATTTAAGATGTAGCCGCGTGCCGTAGCGACAATCGGACAGCCCTCCGTGCGGAGCAGGGCAATATCCTGTACCACCACCTGGCGGCTGACGCCGGTAGCCTTTCCCAGGGCCGTTCCGGACAGCGGCCGTTCCGCCTGTCTCATCATGTCTTTAATAATCTCCCGTCTCTTTCCCCCGGTCAATCCGTTTTCCATTACCGCTCCCCTCCTTTATCCGTTTTTCACATCATAGGAAAGTACTCCTATGATATGAAAAAGCTCTCCGGGCAGGATGTGCACTCGCGCGAAGATGTAATATGCCGCTATGCGGCAGCGCAAGAGTTCCGCAAGCGGAACTCTTTGTTCTCCTATTTTGCCGGTTGTTTGCACTCCCGTACGCTTCACTGTAATTTTAATACATTCCTCCTGTCCCTGCAACTGCAAATTTCCTGAACAAACACCTCTTCCGAAGCTTCCAAAAAACCGGCTTTTATAGTACACTTAAGCTATATGCATTTAACTGCCTTTTATCCGGCGATCCGTCCGGGCGCTTAGACAGGGGCTGTTTTACCGCCTTTGTTGAATTTCCCGGCCGCCGCCGCGGTAAAAGAGTCTTTTGAAACTGGAGAACTTTATGATTACAATCAGTATTATCAGCCCCGAGGTTTCTCTGCAGGCCATCAACCGGGTGATTGCCCAGAATAATTTCGGCTGTATCTTCCATAAATATGTATACCATTCCCTGGAGGAGATCGAAACGATTTACCACCAGTGCAAGGACAGTTGCGACGTTATTTTCTGCAGCGGGGAATTCGGTTACTATCAGCTTACGAATATAGAGAACATCAGTAAGCCCTGCACCTTTGTTTCCTACGAGACTAAGCATTTTCTGGCCATAGCCCTGGACTTCGTCCTGACTCACCCGGATATTCCGCTGAACCGGGTTTACTGTGATTTCCTGGTGCCCAGCAATAATTACCTGGATTTGAATAAATATCTGAGGCCGGAGCTGATGCCTTATTATTCCACTTCCGATGAGCTGAACTACGATATCCTTTTTAATACCGCAAAAAAGCTGTGGGAGGAAAAGAAAATAGATATGGTTTTTGTCCGTTCCACCAACTCTCTTCCCTTGTATGAGGACGCCAAAATTCCCTATCTCTATATTTTCCCCGATGACAACACCATCGCCGAGTCCATACGCAACGCCGTTCATCTGGCCAAGCTTCAGTTAAACACTACGTTATATAAGACCTGCGTCCTGATACGCCTGATTTATGATAACTCCCTGCCCGGCGACGAAATAGAGTATAGAAAAGTCACTCTGTATAAGTATCTCGTGGATTTCCGCAAGGAACAGGGCCTGAATTTTTCCATCCAGTCCAATATCACCTATTTCCAGCTAAGCTCGGAACTGGAAGATATTCCTCAGTTTCTCCACAGTCTTCGCACGCTGATTGGATATCTGAGGGAAAAGGAGGAGATTGATTTCCGTCTCGGGGCCGGTATTTCCACCGCGTATGAGCAGAGCCAGCAACAGGCGGAACACGCTTTGGAGGAGTCCGTCCGTTATAAGAAGAACGACGGTTTCCTGTTAGATGAGCAGATGCACCTCATCGGCCCTCTCTCAGTCAGCAACACGCTACGTTTCAGCTATGACAATGAAAAAGTAATGGATTTTTCCAGGGAACAGGGGATTAATGAGGCCAACCTCTACAAAATCATCGGCCTTTTCACAAAGAATCCCAAGCAGATTATAACCTCCGCCCTGCTGGCCAGGTGGCTGAACATCACCCCCAGAAGCTGCAACCGGATTATACAAAAGCTCTGCTCCTGCGAACTGATTTCCGAAATCTATCTGGAGGGCGCCCAGGAAAAAGGACGGCCCAATAAGACTTATCAGTTTGTGGAACAGAACTGGTATCTGCTTTTCTTTTAAAACGCCTGAAAGAACCGCCGTCCGGGAGGCGCAGTAAGCCTCCCGGACGGCAGTTCTTTTCTTAGTTTTTTTCTTTCATATTCAATCTTCAAAGTTCATGACAAGACCGGTCAACAGGGCCGCTCCTCTCCACAGAACCTCTTCGTTGGGGCAATAGCGGCTGCTGTGTAAGGGCCAGGCATTCTCTCCGTCTCCGGTCGTCCCAATCCAGGCAAAGGCGCCCGGCTTCTCCGCCAGATAAAAGGAGAAATCCTCCGCCGTCATGGCCGGTTCTACCGAAACCGCGTTTTGGGGGCCAAAGAGTTCCGAGGCCGTTTTTTTCATGTACTCCGCCATGGAAGGGTCATTGATGACCGCCATGTAGCCTTTTTCGTAATCCAGCATCCCCGTACATCCGGACAGCAGGCAGACACCCTGTAAAATCTCATTGAGCCTCTTCTCCGCCAAATCCCTCATATCGGCCGCAAAGGTACGGCAGGTGCCTTCCAGCACACATTCTCCCGCCACAATATTATAACGGGTGCCGGCTTCGAATTTACCGATTGTAATAACCATGGATTTCATGGGATCTGCATTCCGGCTGACAATCGTCTGCACCGCGGTTACAAACTGGGAACCGGCAACCAGGGCGTCTACCCCTTCATTGGGACGTGCCGCATGGCTCAGGCAGCCCTTAATTTTCACGGTAAAATGGTCCGATGCCGCCATCAGGGGACCTGCCTTCACGCCGATGCATCCGAGAGGCAGTTCCGGCCATACATGCATGCCGAACACCGCGTCTACGCCCTCCATAGCCCCTCCCGCAATCATATCCCTGGAACCTCCATGCGGGGACAGCTCCTCCGAAGGCTGAAAGATGAGGCGGACGGAGCCGGCCAGTTCTTCTTTACTCTCAGCCAGAAGACGGGCCGCTCCCAGGAGCATCGTAATGTGATTATCATGGCCGCAGGCATGCATGACTCCCGGAACTTCCGAACCAAAAGAAAGCCCTGTCTCCTCCGTGACCTGTAAAGCATCCATATCCGCCCTCAGCGCCACTGTTTTCCCCGGTTTTGCCCCCCGGAGGGATGCAATGATTCCGCATCCCCCGATTCCGGTGTGAAGCTCATATCCGCCTATTTCTTCAAGCTCTTTCCTAATCTTCTCCGCCGTCCCGGCTTCATGGCCGGATATCTCCGGGCAGCGGTGAAATTCCCTTCTGAGCATTATGAGATGCGGCTGAAGCCTCCTGGCTGATTCTAATATCATGTTTTCCCTTATCCTCCTGATTTTTTTCTCCCATGCCGCCCGGCACAATCTGCGGCCTATTCCTGTGCTTTTAATCCTTTATTCCTATTTGGCAGCACCTCAGGCGGAATCGGGCAGCAATACGCCCTTCCCTCCGTGACTGTCTTAAATTCCTCTCCGGCCGAAACGGCGATCCGCGGATCCTCAATGATGCGTATGGATGCATCGGCCAGAACCCGGGCGGCATAAAGCATTCCTTTTACGGCAAGTCCCGTTCTGCTCTGGGAAACCATCTGCCAGGAATGGGCCGGGGTTCCCGGCACAAAACAGCCGCCGATAAACTGGGCCGTAGGAACCGTATGGCTCACATCTCCCACATCCGAAGAGCCTGCGACTAAAATCTCACGGTGACGGTGAGGAACGACAAAATCGCTCATTACAAGCTCCCTGTATCTGGCCTCCACACTGCGCTTTTCCCTGCCCTCCATAAAACCGATAGACAAGTCGCTGGCGATGTCCCTGTCGGTAACCGTCTTTTTCATCTCTTCGGCAAACTTTAACTCATCCTCCGAATAGACAGGAAGCGGAACCCGCTCCATGCTCTCGTACAGCAGCTTTTCCAGAACCTCGTTTGAGATGGTGTTGGAGCATGCCTTATCAAATACAATTTCCACCTCTGTCTCCGTCATCATGGCCGCGCCCCGGGCGATTTTACATACCCGCTCATAAAGTTTTCCGACCTTCTCCGTATCTTCGGAACGGATCAGATAGAGCACCTCGGCATGGTTTTGCACCACATTCGGCGAACTCCCTCCGGTATCCGTAATGGCGTAATGAATTCGGTCCACCGGCTCCATATGCTCCCGCATATAATTGACTCCCACATCCATAAGCTCCACCGCATCCAGTGCGCTCCTTCCCAGATGGGGCGCTCCGGCGGCATGAGACGACACGCCTTTAAACCGGAAGTACGCCTGGCAGTTAGCCTGGAGAGAACCCGTCAGCACCGCATTGCCTCCGCCCGGATGCCAGGTCAGGGCGATATCAAGGCAGTCAAAAATACCGGCCCTGGCCATGTAGGCTTTTCCGGAACCGCCCTCCTCCGCCGGGCATCCGGCCAGCACCACGGTTCCGCTTTTCTGATTCTCATCCAGATAATCCTTCACCATCAGAGCCGCTCCCACAGCGGCCGTCCCCAGAAGGCAGTGACCGCAGCCATGACCGTTATCCGTCCCTTTCCGCGGCTTTTGGCAGGTCTTGCCTGCCTCCTGGCTCAGTCCCGATAAGGCGTCATACTCCGCCAGAATCCCAATCACAGGGGAACCGGAGCCGTAAGTCGCAGTAAATGCCGTTTCCATTCCCGCCACACCGCTTTTTATCTCAAATCCCTTTTCCTCCAACAGCTTTTCCAGAGCCTGCGCCGAGCGGTATTCTCCAAATTTCAGTTCCGCATAATCCCAGATGCAGGCATTCAGCTCTGTCAGCAGTTCTTCGTAATTTTCCACTTTATCACTCCACCTTTCTTTCGGTATCACGCACTTCTTCCTCTTTTTCCGTTATTACATTTCCAGTCTTTTTATATCTTCCAAGCCGGACTCCCTCTTTTAATTTCCCTTGTAGGCTGAACCAAATGACAGGCGGCTGGTGATAACGGCAAAGATTAATGCGGCAATTCCCAGGGCCAGCGCCGCCAGAGCCGTAACCCCTGCGCCGTAGCTCATTGGAAGCACGATAAACAAATTCAGCATGGCAAAATAGATGATGCTGGTCACCGTATACGACAGTGAATAATTAGCCAGGGCCGGACTCTCCAGATTCGGGTCACAGATTCTAAGAAGCAGCACGCCCGTGAGGAATACGCCGGTACTCATACCCAAAGTAGCCACCATCTGCTCAAACCAGTATCCCTTCAGCAGTCTCTTGCAGAAGAAGAAAAGAACAACGCTTGTCACGATGTATCCGATGATAGTCATCACCATAATCGGAACTATGTAAGCCGCAACCGCTTTGATGGGAAGGCTGGCAATTGCCGCAATTACCGCGAATTCCGTAAAGGAGCTGGAAACCTTGCTCTTAATCTTCTCATCCACCAGATAGGCCAGCTTTAATTTACTCATGACGCCCCAGATAACAAACATTACAATCATGGCGTAAGCCCATACTGAAATGCTGGACAGAACCGGAATCTGGTATTTCTTCGCTCCCATCAGGAGGAGGTAAGCCAGACCGCAGGCTACAAAAATCAGCGCCGCATGGAAGGCCAGGGTATCGATGGAGGAGGACATTGTTGTCTCACGTCCCACAGAGGCCTGTTTTTTAATATCTTTTTCAAAACCCACGCGAATCGGCTCCGGAATGTCGGCCGGTTTCTTCAAAACGGCTGTCTGTCCATGGCGGGCCGCCCAGTTGATCATCATAATACCAATCAGGATTCCGCCGACAATGCCAAAGGTGGCTGTAGTGGTGGCCACGCCCTGGGAAGTCTGCCAGTAGGGAAGATTCAGTTCGGAAAGCATGTTGCCCAGCGTTCCGGCCGTACCGTGGCCCCCTACAAAACCGATGGAAAGCTCAATTCCGAATACTTCGTATAAGCTCTCACCGCTAAAGAGGACATGCGTCCCAAATCCCGTTGCAAACTGGAGCATGGAAACTCCGAGTCCGATCCCGATTAAAGGAAATACATTTTTTAAAATTCCGGCATTCACACCATCCTTCTCCCCTCCACCGATGGTCAGTCCCAGAGGAACCGAGGCCACGACGGGAACGATGAGAATCCCGGGCAAAAGTGAGTAGATGGAGAACCATTCTTCCGGAACAGGCAGGATATTCAATACCTGAGGCCCTAAAACCAGGAGTAAAAAACCTCCGATAACCGACGACGGAATAAATGTTTTCTGAAACAGTTTCAATTTTGCCCTGATAAAAACTCCGAGTAATAGAAAAACACCCAGCAGTGCCATGCTCTGCAGCAATTCTGTCAATAATGCATTTGTCATTTTCATTATCTCCTTTTTCATTTTATCAGGCGCCCATTTTAGGACTTATTTATTTTATGTCCTAATTTATTTTTATTTATATCATTTATAAATTTTCTTGTCAATGTTTTTTTACCATATTTTTCATTTTCCCTCGATTTACACTATTTTCCCGGTAGTTTTTTGATTGTATTCTGTTAAATTAAGAGATATTTTCCTCAGATGTTTGACAATTTCAAAATAGGGCTTAGGCAGTTCAAGTCCTTTATTGCCGTCACTTTGACGGTACTAAATGGCATTTGAACTTCACAGTTTTTTTATTAAACGCGCTCTGCGAACCTTTTAAGCACTCAACAAAACAGGGCTGCCGCAGCAGTTATAATCAATACAACTGTTGCGGCAGCCCCGCAGGCTTGAAACCAACTATGATTTTAAATATTTCCAGAACCGAAACGGCGGCCCGGCATGAAACGGTCTTACTCCAAAACCCTCAGATGCTTCAGGCTGATATCCAGAATCGGCGCCGAATGCGTCAGCGCTCCGCTGGACACATAATCCACGCCCGTGTCCGTAATAGCCCTGATATTATCTTTTGTGATATTGCCGGAGCATTCCGTCTCTGCACGGCCACCGATCAGGCGCACGGCCTCTGCCATCTGTTCCGGTGTCATATTGTCGAGCATGATGATATCAGCCCCGGCTTCCACCGCCTCTCTCACCATCTCAAGATTCTCTGTTTCCACCTCAATTTTCCGCACAAAAGGAGCATACGCCCTGGCCGACTCCACGGCCTGTCTGACTCCTCCCGCCGCATCGATATGATTATCCTTTAGCAGGACTCCATCCGACAAATTGTATCTGTGGTTGTTACCGCCTCCGACCCGGACCGCGTATTTTTCAAAAATCCGCATACAGGGCGTCGTTTTTCTCGTATCCAGGAGCTTTGTCTTTGTTCCCTCCAGAAGTTTCACGACCGTGCTGGTGTAGGTGGCAATTCCGCTCATTCGCTGGAGATAATTGAGCGCCGTCCTCTCGCCGGAGAGGAGAACCCTGATATCTCCGCTTACTGTGGCCAGATGCTGTCCCTTTTTTACCGCATCACCGTCTTTCACGTCAAATATCACTACGGTTTCCGGGTCAAGCAGTGTAAATACCCGCTCAAATATCTGCAGTCCGGCGATGATTCCGTCTTCCTTGCAGATAAGCTGCACTTCTCCCTTTTTGCATTCCGGCATTACGGAATTGGTCGTCACATCTTCGCTGTTGATATCTTCCTCCAGTGCAAGACGGATGTATTTGTCAGCAGCAAGCTGCATGGTAATTGGATTCATAATTCATACTCCCTTTCCGGCCTTCCGCGATTTTCACAGCGGCCCTTTTTGCAAATACAAGGCTTTCCAGTAAACTGTTGCTGGCTAAACGGTTTTTCCCATGGACACCGTTGCAGCTTGTCTCGCCTACCGCATACAGGCGGTCCATCGTCGTCCTGGAATCGCAGTCCACATGGATTCCGCCCATGAAATAATGCTGGGCCGGTACAACGGGGATTGGCTCCCTTGTAATATCATACCCCTCTTCCAGACATTTCTTATAGATGTTGGGGAAATGACTCCGTATCTCTTGCTCTCCCACCGGCTCAAAGGACAGCCAGACATGGCGGCTTCCCTCTTTCTCCATCTCCTCCATAATCGCCTTTGAGACCACGTCCCTCGGCAGGAGCTCGTTTACAAAACGCTCCCCACTGCCGTTCAGAAGTACGGCTCCTTCTCCCCTGGCCGACTCCGATATCAGGAAACTGCGGCCCGGTTTATCACTGTATAAACTGGTTGGATGAATCTGCACATAATCCAGGTGTTCCAGTTTTACGCCGTGTTTCTTTGCAACCGCCAGCGCATCGCCGGTGAGACACGGGTAATTCGTCGAATGTTCATAGAGCCCGCCGATACCTCCCGTAGCCATAACCGTATCGGCCGCGTGGATGTAAAGCGTGTCGCCTTGCGCCGTCCCGGCAGACATACCGGCGCATTTTCCGTCGGATACAAGGATGTCCGTCATGGCCGTGTATTCCAGCACCTTCACATTCGGAAGCTCTTTCACCCGTTTCTGCAGGACGCCCGTAATTTCCTTTCCGGTAATATCCTTGTGGAAACAGATTCTCGGACGGGAATGCGCCCCTTCGCGGGTATAATTTAAACTTCCGTCGGGGTTTCTGTCGAACTGTACTCCCAGCTCCACAAGATGATCGATCACCTCCCGGCTGGAACGAATCATGATTTCAACACTCTCTTTCCGGTTCTCATAATGTCCGGCTTTCATCGTATCCTCAAAGTAGGGTTCAAAATCTTCGTCATCCCGCATTACACAGATTCCTCCCTGTGCCAGCATGGAATCGCAGTTTTCAATTCCTTCTTTTGACAGCATCACAATTTTCTGTTCCCGCGGCAGGCTTAACGCCGTATAAAGGCCGCCCACGCCGCAGCCGGCAATCACTACATCGCAGTAAATGTTTTTTACCATTGTTATACCCCCTCTTTATCAGGCCAGTTCAAGCATTCTAGACAAAGTTTTTTTCGCAGGGGCGGCAAGGTCCTCCCGGACTCCGGCCTTGTTGTCACCTGTTTTCAGCACACTGATAATCTTATCCAGCGTTATTTTCTTCATGTCGGCACAGACCGGCGCGGTAGCTGGAAAATAGAACCTTTTTCCGGGATTTTTCTTTTCCAGTTCATAGCGCACTCCGATTTCCGTCGCTATGATAAACTCATCCGCTTCGCTCTTTGTGGTGTAATTTATAATTCCTGTGGTGGAGCCTATGTAATCCGCCTGTTTTAACAGCGCCTCATTGCATTCCGGATGGGCCAGCACTTTTGCCTCCGGGTGCTCCTTCCTCAGCTTCTCAATCTCCATTGCTTTCATCTGTTCATGGACAGGACAGAATCCCTTTACCAGAACCACATTTTTCTCCGGAACCTGTTCCGCTACATAACGTCCCAGGTTTTTATCCGGGATAAACAGTATATTTTTATTCGGCAGGTTTTTCACTATCTGCACGGCGTTGGCGGACGTGACACACACATCGGCCCACGATTTAATCTCCGCCGTTGAGTTGATATAACAGACTACCGCAAGGTCTTCATACCGGCTTCTCGCCTGTTCTATCTCTTCCTTCTGTACCATGTGGGCCATCGGGCAGTCCGCATCCGCATCAGGCATCAGCACCGTCTTTTCAGGGCTTAAAAGCTTTCCGCTCTCTCCCATAAATGAAACGCCGCAGAAAACAAGCGTTTTATTTGCCAGTCCGGCGGCGTATTTGCTCAAATTAAAAGAATCTCCCACATAGTCGGCAATCTCCTGCACTTCCGGCTCCACGTAATAATGAGCCAGGATCACTGCATCCTTTTCCTTTTTCAATTGGTTTATCTCTTCCTGTTTTGTCATACGCTCCTCTATTCTGCCGCGTCCATAGCGGTCTTTCCTGCTGTGCGGCGGGCTTCCGTCCGGGCTTTATCACGTCCGGTAAACCGCCTGTTCGAACCGCACCCGCAAAGTATAGCATATTTTAAATCATGTGACAAGACACCTGTTAAGAAAACTGCAAAGTGGGTGGTTATATTGAAAAATGAGGACGTTTGTGGGCGGATGGAGGACGGGGAATGGAGGGAATGGTGAGGTCTTCAGTCCTCGGGGAGGATGTCGTGCGGGGGAAAAGGGGAGAAAAAATTCCTACGGGGACTCGCTTTCGCTTGTGGAATGCGAAACGGATGCTAAGTTCGGGCAAAACCTCACTAAGCACCGTCGGATTCCAAGGTCCCCTGCGGAAAGTTTTCACCCCTTTTCCCCCTTCCGGTTGTTTGTCGGCCGGACTGAAGACCGGGAAGGGAGCGGCCCGTCCTGCATCCTGCACAAGCTGATTGTCTCTTTTATCAAGTGGGGTGGCGTATGGTCGAAACCACTATTGGGTTACCGGGTCTTGGGGGATTGGGAGGGTGGAGGAAAAAAAGAGGGCAGAAAATTTAATGTCGTCAGCATAATGGACATAAGAATGGGATCGTAGTAGAATCTAAGTATTATCGTATTTTGGGGAACGGATGGTTCGGTGTGTGGCTGACGCTTTTACTGGTTTGTATTGTCTGTAGGCGATTGCCTTTTGAAGAGATAGGAGATGTTTAGATGAGAAAGACTGTTTTGTTTATTTTGTGCTCAGCTTTATTGATGGCGGGCTGTTCTGCGGGTTCGGGTTCTGATGTGGCAGTTTCGTCTGCGGCTGCTGTGGATGATAGTTCGGAGGTTTCTTCCGGTGTCTCTGAAAGTGAACGGAATGATGCCCGGGACGTGGAAAGGCCGACGGAGGATTGGTCGGAACGGTATGATCGGATTATCGCTATGGTTTATGGGGATGATTTTCATATGGCGTACAGTATGGAGGATATTGTCGGGACGGCTGATGACGATAATTTTCTATGTGATTACAGCAAATTGACGCTGTCTGTTGAAAATAACTGCGTCCTTTTAGCTCAGGAAACCGGGGACGGTGCGGTACGGACTGTGAAGTATGATATTGATGTGCTGTCCGGTGAGTGTGCTATTATTTATGACAGTGATGATGGTTCAAACACTGTCGTATGGTCCGGAAAGGGGAAGGCCCAGGGGACGGCCACTATTACTTTGAGTGACGGCGCTAATTGTCTGCGGTTGAAGGCATTGGATGATGATACAAGGCTGAAGGTCAGCTTGCAATGTGTCGAGTGAGTAATTGGGTGTTTCGTTTGTTGCCGTCTTAGAAGTTGGGTGAAAAATTTCTTTGATAACAGACCGGATCGGGACTGAAGATGCAGGGTGTATCAGGTATCTTCAGTCCCAATTTTTTGTTTTGATTCTTCTTTTAGTTATTGTTTTGTCTATGGGCTTGTTTTATGGGCCTGTTTTACGGACTTGACTTACGGACTTAGAATGTCGTTTTGTTTTCCGGCGAAGTCTTCGTCTTTAAATTCGATTCTTTTTCCCTGCTCGGCCGAGCAGTAGCCCGCGTAGATTACAAGCAGGGTTTCTTTTGCAAGCTGAAAACCGGACTCGGGGGTTCTTCCCGTAACCGTGCATTCCAGGAAGTCCTGGAGCTGGCCGGTATAGCCCCGGAGGGTCTCCTCGATTACCAGAGCTTTTTGATAGCCGAGGTTCCTGTCGTTTTTCTCCATGATTTCTTCCTCTTCCACCCCCGAATCGTCTCCCAGGTATACTTCCAAGAGGTCGTTGGGCGTCATGTTGCACTGGAAGGTACAGTCGGTTCCATAGACGGTCATGTTGTTTAAAATACCTCCCAGAAAGATATCTCCCGCGGTGACGGCGGCTTTTGTACCGTCGGAAAATGTGATGATAAGCTGGCCCCAGTCTTCCACATCTGCCGGCAGGGATGCTATCTTTCCTCTCTCTCCTGCGGTTTTTACGATGGCTGAGACGTCGCAAAGCACGGAACGTATTTCGTACCGCTCGCCGCGGGCCTCCATTTCTTTTCGCTTCAGATAGAGGGCGGCGGCCACCGGGTGGGTCCCCTGTCTGATCATGGCGCCTCCGCCGTTATGACGCCAGTATGCGGCGTGCGGAGCATGGGAACCTTTATGGCCGGTTCTGGCTTCTATGGAAAGGAGTTTTGTCTTCTTTTTTCCGATCAGCTCCGCCATTCTCACAAAGGGCGGACTGTAAATCCAGTTTTCGGCATAGAAAAAGTGACAGCCAGACTCTTCTACCGCTCTTTCTAACTGTTCCAGCTCCCGGCTGACGGTCCGGAACATGATATTCTTCGAAACTTCCCCCGTCTTATCCGCCGTGCTCTCCCCGCCGCCGAAATATCCAGTTACCGGTTTTTCACATATCACATGCTTTCCGGCTTTCAGGGCGGCTTCTATCATCCTGCTATGGAGGGACGGCGGAGTCGCAATATCAATAATCTGAATTTCCCGGTCGTTAAGCAGTTCCTCAAAACGGTCCGTGGAATGCTCAAATCCATGCTGGTCTGCAAATCTTTTCCTGTCCTCCTCAAGGGAACAGACCGTCTTCAAACGGCAATCAATTCCATATACTTTGCGGTAACCTGCGGCATGCATGGCCCCGGCCCAGCCGGTTCCGGCCAATCCTATCACGACGGTTTTCATCTTCTTAATCCTCCCCGGAACAGCCGGCCAAGTTCATCGCATCCAGCAGTTTTCTGGTGTTATACATCTGCTTAAGACCTGCTGCCGGCTGTTCTCCCGCCAGATACTCTTTGAGCGAATTGATGACAAACGTCCCGTAATATACATCGCTGTCCGTGCTCATCACGGTGCGTTCCGTTTTTTCTCCGTAAACACGTTCCTCAAAACAGCCGTCGCCAAGGGTGTAATATCCGTTTTTTGTTACGATGTTCCATCGGTTGTCACGCTTTTCCGCGTCCATCGGAAAGGCGTATCCTGTTTCCAGGGCAAGCGTTGCGCCGCTCGACAGCCTGCAAAGCGAAGACGCATAAATCTCAACATCATATTTCGGATCATAGTGGCAGCCGCTTCCCAGCACCTCTCCTGTGTCGGAACCGGTCAGATACAGGGCCATATCGATAAAATGAACTCCCAGATTGGTCATGCAGCCTCCTCCCGCCAGCTCTTTCCGGAGCATCCACGGTGAATTCTCCTCGTATCTGGACGGCGGCCCTGCTATGAAACGGAATGACAGATGGAGAATATCCTCCGCCTTCACCTTCTCCCGAAATCCGCGGATGAACGGACTGTGTCTCCACACAAAGGGAATGGCGCAGAAAACACTGTTCTTTTCCGCTTCTTCAAGAACCTGCGCCACATCCTCGGCACTCAGACCCAGCGGCTTTTCGATCGCAAAGGGAATCTTCCTTCTGATTAGCTCAAGAGCCAGTGACGGCATCCGGTAATGCGGCGCAAAGGCAAATACAAAGTCCGGCCGCTCCCTGTCGAGAAGCTCTCCGTAATCAACATAAACACGGCAGCCCAGCCGCCGCCCTATCGTTTGGGCCCTGTTCCCGTCGGGATCGCTGACCGCGCAAACATGCAGCTTTTCCCGCTCCACCCCTTCCAGATAGAGCGGGACATGCCAGTGGCTGACTCCGATAAACGCCAGATTTAACTCTCCTGCCTTCCTCAATATTTTTCCCTCACTTTTGTTATCAGCTCATAAAGCTCCTTCTGTCCGTTGTCGGCCGATGAAAGGAAATTATCGATCACCGGCTGGACCGAATCAACGAATGCATCCTTGTCCACCTCATTGATGGCAACGCCCTTTTCTTCTATCTCCTTGATTGCGTTCTCCATCGCGTTGGACCAGATTTCATTATTCCAGGCATCGGTAAATTTCTCTCCCGCCTCCTTTATGGCCGCCTGATCCTCGGCCGAAAGTTTGTCAAACCATACTTTGCTGACAAAGGTCGGGTCGGGAATGATAAACTGCTCCGTCAGGGAATAATACTTTGCCACTTCTTCCATTCCATTGGCAAGAATAACGGGAGCCGAATTCTCAAGTCCCTCGATTGTTCCCTGCTGAAGGGCCGTATACACTTCGCTCCAGGCCATCGGCGTGGCGGAACCTCCCATCGCATTGATCGTGCCCGCCAGAATCGCATCCTCCATGACACGGATCCTGAGTCCCTTCATGTCGGCCGGTTTTTCAATCGGACGTTTCGTGTTCAGCACGCTTCTGGAACCTAAGTTGCACCAGGAAATAATCACGAATCCCTGTTCCTCCGCATCGGCTTCCAGTACTGCTCTGACTTCCGGGTCGGTCAGCGTTCCGATTGCCTGCTCGGCGTCTCTCCAGAGATACGGAAGGGAAAGTACCGACCAGACCGTACTGTAATTGGACAAATCGGTCGCCGCACACTCCGTCATCTCAATCGTTCCCGTCCTGAGCCCTTCCATGGAAGGAATCTTGTCCCCCAACTGGGAACTGGGGTAAAATTCCATCGCCATCCTGCCTTCGGAGCATTCTTTTATCAGTTCTCCAAGGCGGTTTGCTCCGTCCGCCTGTGTACCCGTAGCCGGAAATGTAACCGAATATTTCACTACTGTCTGCGCCGTAGAGCCCTGGGTTTCGGCATCAGTCTGCCCGGCATCGGTCTGTCCCGCATCTGCCTCTCCTGTCTCTGTCTTCCGCGCCTCCGCCGCAGCTGACGCATTGGTCTGCGCCTGTGTCTGCGTTTCCTTCGCCTGCAGACATCCGGTGAGAGCCGCCGCCATCATTACAGCGCTCATAGTAAGGGCTGCCAACTGTCTTCTTTTTCTCATTTTCTTTCCTCCTTTTTCTACTTCATTGTTCCCTTAACGGTTCCTCGTCGTCACGGTTAACTGTTTTCTTATCTATCCGATGACTTCACAGTTACCCGCTTCTCTTTATCCTCCAACCCCTTCACAGTTGCCCATCCTACATCAATCAGATGCATTTTCTCAGGTAATCGGCCGATTTTTTCATTCCAATTGAGGCATCCGGTATATCATCCGGGTGCCAGCGTCTCTCATATTCCAAAGACAGCCACCCCTCATACCCGTGTTCTTTTACCATCTTAAGAATTGCCGGCCAGTCGAGGCATCCCTCCCCGACAATCCGCGTGACTACATTGCGTTCCTCCTCTTTCGGGTGGGAAACGTCGGAAGAAACAAATCCCCTGTCCTCCCCCTTGAAAGCCAGATCCTTCACATGCATGTAATAAATTTTTTCTGCCTGCGCCGTGATTGCTTCCCTGTAGTCCTCCTTTTGTGTAAATGTAAGATTTGCCTGATCGTATAAAATGCCGACGTTCGGATGGTTGATTTTCCGGGACACCATGATGCTCTCCGCGGCCGACACCGTCATTGTATTAAAATGGTTTTCAATCACCAGCTTTACTCCCGCCTCCCCGGCTTCGTCACCCAAAAGCCGCATGCTCCGGATCAGGTTCTCCAGTTTTTCTCCCGTCTCGTCCCTGTCGTCCGCCGCAAAGTTTCCGCCATAAATTCTTATGTACTCCGCTCCCAGATACCGGGCATATCCAATGACACGGCGGATTCCGTCTATATCCCTGTTTCTCACCGCCTCATCCGGATCGTTAAACCGGGAATTGTAGGGGGTCAGGCAGATAATAGGAATTCCAAGCCTCTCCGAAACCTCCCTGATTTCCAGAAGCCGCTCCCGGGGACACTCCTCCGGGATTCCGCTCCTGTAACCGTCCTGCACGACTATCTCGGCGCCTTCCAGTCCAATACGGTGAAACAGTTCCAAAGCCTCCGTGACCGTATATTCCGGCGTCCCCATTGTATGACCCGCAATCGTAAACATTCCCTCACCTCCTAATCAAGCGCCGGAAGTCCGGCCGCCTTTAATATCCGGTGCATCAGCTCGTGGGTCTTATAAGCGTCCCCGGCACTTGTCAGCGGCTCTTTTCCCGTCTTCAGACAGTCAAAGAAATGCGCCACGGCAGGCTCAAATCCCAGCTTATCCTCCACTCTCGCCCATCCCATGGCCAGGGGCGTCATCTGAGTCGTATGGGACTGCTCCCCATCCACCACGGTAACACGATCGGGCGAATTTACATAGACGCTTCTGTTGTGGCCGTGGATTTCCATCGTCTCCACCCACTGGCCGGACGAGCGGTCGGCCGCCAGCAGTCCGACGGTTCCATTTTCAAACTGCAGTTGGGCCGTCACCAGTGTTTCATAATACGGATCGGTAAATTTGGCGCAGGCGTCCACTTTCACACATTCTCCGCTCAGATATCTCATCAAATCCACCATATGGATCGCATTTTCAAGCGTTGCCCGGTATTCGGAAGCCGGTCTGTTCTTCTGCGCCACTATCACGTCCGGAACCAGTTCCCCGTAAGCTTCCTTTGCCTTCCGATAGACCGGGGCGAAACGGCGGTTAAATCCCACCATAAGCTTCTTTCCCGTTTTGGCCGCCAGCTCCGCCATCTCGTCCGCCTCCCGGAGCGTCATGGCAAGCGGTTTTTCACAAAATACGTCAATCCCGGCATTCAGAAGCTTTTTCACCTGCCAGGGGTGTTCCGTCTTGGGCGACAGGACAAAGGCACAGTCCAGACCCAGTCCAATCATTTCATCCAGAGTCGCCACCGCACACCCGGCCGCATACCGCTCCCTGGCCTTCTCCGCATTTTCCGGATGTTTCGCCATCACACCGGCCAGTTCCACATCCTCTCTGGCTGCCAGGATGGGCAGATGGGCAATCTGTGCAATTGCCCCTGTTCCGATTACACCTACACGAAATTTCTTTTCCATTCTCATTTTCCTCCTAAACTGAATATCCCAAGAGCTGCGGCAGGAACGTTACCAGAGGCGGGATATATGTTACAATCATCAAAACCATCACTTCTGCAATTATGTAAGGCAGTATTCCCCTGGAACCTCTCTCCACGGAAATCCCTGCAATTTTGCAGGCGATGAAAAGACAGGCTCCCATCGGTGGAGTTCCCGCTCCGATTACGAGATTCAGCACCATGACAACACCGAAATGAACCGTGCTGATTCCCAGTTCCGCGGCAATGGGCGCCAGGATCGGCGCCAGAATAATCACCGCCGCGCTGCCGTCCATAAACATTCCCATAATTAGCAGCAGAATGTTGACCAGCAGAAAGAAAATATAGGGGGAACGCGTGATTGACAGAAATAGCTCTCCCAGAATCTGTGACATTTGAAGCGCGCTCAGGCCGTAACTGAAAATCTTTGCACAGCTGATAATCATCAGAATCGTTCCCGACATCGTGGCAGACTGCAGAAGCATCGGCCACAGATCCTTTATTTTTACCGTCTTCATGACAAAAATGCTGGCAAACAGGCTGTATACGACTGCCGCCGCCCCGGCCTCGGTCGCAGTGAACACGCCGGTCATAATGCCGCCCACAATAATAACGGGCATGCCGAGGGGAAGGAGCCCCTCCCGCAGAGTTTTAATTTTCTCCTCAGCGGACAGTTTTTCCGTTCTCCGTGGAAAATGTTCTTTTCTGTCCATAAACGCAACCGCAATCATAAGGCCAAAACCAATCATGATACCGGGGATTGCGCCGCCCATAAAAAGCGCGCCTATGGATGCATTGACGGTCACGCCGTACACGACCATCATGATACTAGGCGGAATAATCGGCCCGCAGGTGGAGGACGATGCCGTGATGCCGACCGACTGTTCCGGAGAATACCCCTCCTTCACCATGGCCGGAATCAGGATGCCCCCGATGCAGGAAGTATCCGCCTGCGCAGAACCGGTAATCCCTCCGAAAAACATGCTCGCTACAATATTTGCCTGTCCAAGGCTGGCCGGAAGACGGCCGATAACAAGCAGGGCAAGCTTAATCAGTTTATCCGTTATGCCTCCCCGGTTCATAATCTCCCCGGCCAAAACGTAGAAAGGAATGGCAAGCAAAGGAGAATACCCAATCCCGTTATAGATGGACTGGGGAATCACCAGCCAGGCCTGGGGCGTTCCGGTGACAAAAGAAAGCGCAGCCAGGCTGCAGACCCCGGCCAGTCCGAGACTTATATACACCGGTATTCCAATCAGTATAAATACAAACACTAAAACAATCAGTCCTAAAATTACAACACTGTTCATAGCCCCTCCCCGTTACCGCCGGTAAATGTCATAAACCTTAATCTTCCTTCGGCTCATGAAAAATCCTGTGCCCGGCTGTTTTGATGAATTCATAGATGGAAAGTCCCGCTCCGAGCGGAAGAAACATATAGCAGTATTTGCGCGGAATCCTCAGCATTACCGTCTTAAGCGTCCCTGTTGAGACCGTAAATTCAAAAGAGCTCATGAAAAAAAGGATAAGAAAGCCAAGGCTCACCAGAGTGACTAAAGCGCGGACCGCCGTTCTCCCCCCGGTCGGAAGGCGGTCCACAAAGCTTTGCAGTTCCGTATGGCCGTCCACCCGAACCGCTCTCGCCGTACCGAACATGACCATTGACACCATCAGGATTTGCACCACCTCGTCGCTCCAGAGAATGCCCGACCTGAGCACATAACGGAAAAACACGTGGGTAACCACGATACACACAATCGCTGCAAAGGAAATCACACAGCCAATGTCCTCCACGGCGGCAATTCCCCTGTCCACCGTTTGATAGAATCTCTTCATCCGAAAACACCTCCTTATCCGGCGCAGCCCGCTTTTCTTTCTCCCCAAAATCTTAACTCCGCAGCCGCATTTCAAAAAATGTATACGTTTACATTTTTTACCATTTTTTTCGGGGAATGTACTGCTTATTCCCCGATGCCCTATCGCTTTAATTCGTATGTTACGTTGTTTATTGTCAATAATCCAATCGAAAATGTATACGTTTTCATAACTACATTTTCATATTAACATGGTCAATATGATAAGTCAAGTTTGATTTTATGTGCATTTTTACAGTATTTTAAAACCATTTTTTATATATTTTACACAACATATTCTTTCTGTTACACCGGGAGATTTTTCATTTTCCGTTTTTTTGGCATATTCCTCCCCGATAGAGATTGACAACCACCCGGAATACTGCTATTCTTTAAACATGAAACACATTTTCTGATAACGTTTTCATTGTTGTAGAATCAATACTTTACAAGGTTTTTATTATAGAGAGCGAGGGGGAATCCTTTTGGCAACCGTAAAAGATGTTGCAAAGAAAGCGGGCGTGTCTATCGCCACCGTTTCAAGAGTTATCCGCAATGAAGAGATTGTAAAACCCAAAACAAGAGATCTTGTTTTAAGCGTAATAAAAGAATTAAACTACCAGCCGAATGCGCTTGCCAGACAGTTACGGCAGCAGGAAACAATGACGGTGATTGTAATTGTTCCCGATATCGGCAATACCTTTTTCCATGAAATCCTGCTCGGAATTGAATCGGAGGCGGAAAAACACGGATACCAGGTCCTCATTGTGGACATGCACAATAAGCCGGATATCGAGAGCCACTATCTGCACGCTCTGCAGCAGAGGCAGGTGGACGGCGTTATCTCGTTATCCGCCAATGTGGCAAAGAGCCTGATGGAACAGGTTGCAACCTCATCACCCGTCGTGGTCGCCTGCCAGTATCTGGACAATTCAAGTATTCCCAATGTCACCATCGACAATATCGGCGCGGCCGGAACCATGGTCGAATATCTTATCAAACTGGGTCACACCAGGATTGCCCACCTGACGAGCCAGCCCTCGGCGCTGCTGTACCGCGATCGGTTTAACGGCTATATCTCCGCCCTTGCCGCCCACAACATCCCCATTGATCTGGAACTTGTGAAATACGGCGAGTCCACAATTGCAAGCGGATATGAAATGATGACTTCCCTTTTGGAACTGTCCAACCCGGTCACCGCCGTGTTTGCTGCGGGTGACGTCATGGCCATAGGCGCGCTGAAGGCCTTGAAGAACGCAGGGTTAAGCGTTCCCGGCGACTGCTCCGTAGCAGGTTTTGACGATATCGAAATATCCTCCATCTTCGAACCGGCGCTGACCACCATCAGCCAGCCGAAGTTCCTGATGGGAAAAACTTCATTTCAGAAACTGCTGAAACTGATGAAGGGGGAATCCCTGACAAAACAGCAGGAACTCCTTGACTATAAGCTGATTATCCGCGAAAGCTGCGGCAAAAAAAGGCCGGCAAAAAAGAACTAGTCCAATCATTTCTTACAGAAAGAAGGTGTATCATCGATGAAATGCAATGGCATTATCGCCCTCTCCGCCGGAGAACCCCGGATGATTCGTGTGGAGGTTCCCGAACCGGCGCCCCATGAGATTCAAATCAGGATGGCTGCCAGCCTGGTGAGCGCGGGAACCGAACGCGCCTGGGTTCTCGGCCTTCCGAATGCGGTCCCGGAATATCCCTACGTCCCCGGCTACTGCTGCTCCGGCTATGTTGAGAAGACAGGTCCCGGTGTGACAGGTTTTTCCTGCGGTGATCGGGTGGCTGCCTATGCGGTCAATGTCGGCCACAGGGAAATCGGAAACGTGGCGGATTACAATGTGGTCCATATTCCCGAAACGGTTGGTTTCCGGCACGCCGCTTTTACCAGTCTTGGCCAGACCTCCCTGCAGGGCGTGCGCAAATGCCGCATCGAACTGGGCGAATGTGCTGTCTCCCTTGGAATCGGCATTGTTGGCATCTTTGCCCTTCAGCTCGCCCGCCTGAACGGAGCTCTCCCCTGTATTGCCATGGACAGAAATGAAACCCGGCTCGGGATTGCGGAAAAATGCCATGCCGATTTTACCGTCAATAACGGTTCAGACGGCTGGCAGGAACGCCTGCTTAACCTCACGGATGGGAAGGGGCCTGCCGTTGTCTTTGACAATACGGGCGTTCCCGGGGCCATGACGGATGCCTGCCGGATGGCGGCAAACTATGCCAGGATCTGTATTCTGGGATGTCCCAGGGGAACTGCCGACTTCAATTTTTATAAGGATGTTCAGAAGAAATCACTGACGGTTATCGGGGCTCATGCGGTAGACTCCATCCCGCGGTATCATTCCTACCCCAATTACTGGACCTTTGCCGATGATGCCTCCTGTTTCCTTCGGTTTGTTGAAAAGGGAGCAATTGTGGTGGAGCCTCTTATCAGTGAAACCGTTTCACAAAAAGACGCCGGGAAAGCATATTCCGACTTGATTCACAATAATATGGACGCTCTCGGTATGATAATCGACTGGCTGGAGTGAAGGGGGTAATATCATGAAATTTGGATGTTTTGGCTTGATCCGTCAAATCTCTCTCATTGAGAAGGCGGGATTTGACGCCGCCGAACTGGATTTTTGTGAAATAGCCGCGCTTTCCGAAGAGGACTTCCGGCAGCTTTCACAACAGCTGAAGGATTCTTCTCTGGATTTCTCTGTTTTTTCCGGTTTGATTCCTCTGACGGAACGGTTTCACAGCGAAAGCTTTGACAGAGCATACTGGCTTGAGCATATCCGCCGGGGAGCCGGGCGCGTGTCACAGCTTGGCGCTTGCATGATTCCTTTTGGGGCCGGTAAATGCAGAAGCATCCCGGACGGATGTACCGACCGGAATGCCGCAAAAGAACGGATCCGCAGCCTGGTTTCCGATATCTGCGGTATCCTGGCGCCTTATGGAATCACCCTGGTTATCGAACCGCTCGGTCCGGCCAACAGCAATTATATCAACTATATTGCAGAGGCCGTACAGTTTGTCTCGGTTCTCAGCCTTCCAAACTGTAAAACCATGTGCGATCTGCGTCATATGCATAAGCTCGGGGAAGACATGGATGAAATTGTAAAATACCGGAACTCTGTTTTACATGCTCATATTGATTATCCCGAAGGTGATAAGCGCTTCTTCCCGAATCCAAAGGATGGATTTGACTATGCCCCCTATTTCAGGGCACTGTCGAAAGCCGGTTATGACGGGATTCTCACAATCGAGGCCACCGCCTACACCGACTTTTTCAGAGAAGCGCGTGAAGGTCTGATGTTGTTAAAAGAATACAGAAGACAGTACTGTTAAACCGGGCTGTCTGTTGATAAAAAGAAAGAAGAGTGACTATGAAAAAATTATTCGGCACCGTGGTTCCCATTATTACTCCATTTACTGGGGAGGATCGGATTGATGTGGAATCACTGAGCAATCTGACGGAGTATATAATCGAGGGCGGGCTTCAATGCCTCTATCCATGCGGGACCACCGGGGAGATGCTGCTCCTTAATCCCGATGAACGAATGCTGGTTCTCGAAACCGTTCTGAAAAAAGCGGGAGGACGTATCCCTGTATTCGCCCAGGCCGGAGCCATGACCCTGAAAGACACGGTTGCGCTTGCCAGGCATGCGGTAAGAGCCGGGGCCGATGGAATCGGCGTCGTTACCCCATCCTATTTCAAACTGTCGGACGACGGCCTTGTCGATTATTATACCGCCGTCGCTGAGAGCGTGCCGGAGGATTTCCCGGTCTATCTCTACGCTATTCCGCAGAATGCGGTAAATGATATCAACTGTTCCACGGCTGTCCGGATTGCCGCCGCCTGTAAAAATGTGGTCGGCATTAAATACAGTTTTCCCGATATGACGCGGATCCAGGAGTTCATGACAATCAATCAGGGAGACTTTTCCGTGCTGGTAGGCCCGGATCACCTGTTCCATGCCGTATGTGCGGTGGGCGGCGACGGGACGGTGTCGGGAAACGCGATGATATTGAGGGAACATTACGCGGCGCTCTGGAGTGCCATTCGTTCCGGAGACAATAAGCTGGCGGCTAAAATCCAGCGCAGGACCAATCTGCTGAACAATATCCTCTGCCGGAAAAATAATATTTCCGCCTATAAATCCATCCTCTGCCGGGAAGGTATTATCCGTTCCGCCCATATGAGGGCCCCGATGGAATCGCTTACGGACGGTGAAGTGGAAATGATCGCGGCGGAACTTGAGATGAATCATTACAGGGAGGTAATTCTCTAATCCCATATCTGAAATCCATAAAAATATAACCGGGACCCTGTGCGTCCCGGTTGTTGTTTTTTATTTACTGCAGATGATGCTCGGCCAGAATCTGCCCGGCTTTCTTCAGTTCTTTCTCCAGCAGGCTTTTCCAGTTATCGGAAAAACCTTCCCAGTCTCCTCGTTTCAGCAGGTCTGCCGCCTTCCGGATCACCCTGGAATATTCCTCCCGAAGGTTTGGCCTCCTCACACGGTTTAATACAAAAGGATAGCCCCAGACCATGAATTCCGCTAAGACGCCGTAGCATTCCCTCACGGCTCCCAACGGACAGTTGGCAGCAATAAAGTCACTTGCCAGTTTAAAGCACCTGTAGCATGTGTCCTGCCTGTAAATTCCTTCAAATTCTGCCGCCAATGAATCACATGCCTCTTTCCCCATATTCTGTAAGGTGTAAAGAAATACCGGGCGCACCGTTAAGGCCATAAATTGCAAACTGTCCCGGTAGAGGCGCAAACCCTCCTTCACTTCCGCCCGTCCAAAATCAATGTCCCCGATATTGGAACATACTTCCGCCACTTTTCCCCGATGGCAGCTTATAACCCCAAGGCTGTCCATGATGCTGAGAGTACGGCGCAGCGTCCGGTATGAAACGTCTAACTCCCTGGACATTTGGGAAAGGGACGGCAGGGAACTTCCGATTGGATAGGTTCCCTTCATAATCTCGGTAATAATGCGTGAAACCAGGGTGTAACACAACTGAGGCCGCTGCCAGTATACATTCCAGCGGAAGGGAATCTGTTCCCTGTCCTTCAGTCCATACTCTTCTTCCGCCCCGGAACAGAACGTCAGAAGATTTCTCATACAGGTGCCAAAATCCTCCTCAAACGTTTGCTTCATAAACTCAGCTTCGTTCTCTTTTTCATCAGTCAGAAGCGCCCTGTCTCTTTCCAGATGCATATCGTGGCTGGACAGATATGGGAAACGGGTATACCGCAGCACTTCCCAATAAAAGTTCAAAAACAGCTTATTCTGCAGTTCACCAAAAGCATAGAGATGAAGACGGGTAGAAATGGATAAGTTGATCTTTCCCTCCTCCAAAAGTCTTTTTTTCAACTGCCGCCACGTATCCTTATCGATGCTGCCCTGGGCATACTCCCACACCGGCTCAACCAGTAATAAACCGGCCCCGCAGAAATCGATAATTCCCGCTTTTCTCGGGACAAAATAGACGGCTGCATTTTCCATGAACTGTTCTCTGCCGGCCCGGTATATTACCCTGGCCGGTTTTCTGGCCGTCACTTCAATAAACCCGTTTTCTTCCAGGCGCGTCAGCGCAGCCCGCACGGTCCGCGGCGCCATACGGAAAGTTTCCCCGATCCTGGGTATGGAAGGGAGGACTTCACCGTAACGGCATACTCCCATTAATATTCTTGTCTCATAATAATCATAAACCAGATTATAAATCAGTTTTTCGCTGTCTGTCAAAACGATTCCCCTTTTAGTCTGCTGTAATTATGTGATTACTTGGTCTGCTGTAACTATATAAAACCTCAGTCCGCTGTGCTCTGATTCCTCTCATTATATCATAATATCCCGAAAAAAGCGCCGCCGGTTTTTTTCGGCAACGCTTTTCAGTGAAATCTTTTATCTGCTGCTCCCGGCCTCTTCTTTTAACTGAAACCGGGCAACCAAATCCCTCAGGAGCTGTGCCTGGGAAGACAATTCCTCGCTGGCCGCGGCGCTCTCTTCCGCCGTTGCGGAATTCGTCTGGATTACGCCCGAAATCAAATTGACGCTCTCCGTAATCTGGCGGATCGAATCAGCCTGTTGTTCCGAGGCATCGGCAATATAGCTCAGCGACTCCGACACCTTCTGCACCCCTGTCACCACTTCTTCCAGCGATTCCGCCGTCTTATTTGCAATTCGTTTTCCCTTTTCAACCATCAGAAGAGAATTCTCTATCAGGGCAGCCGTGCTTTTCGATGCGGCGGCGGATTTCCCCGCCAGGTCGCGCACCTCGTTCGCCACCACGGCAAATCCTTTCCCCTGCTCTCCCGCATGTGCCGCTTCCACCGCCGCATTCAGGGCGAGAAGATTGGTCTGGAAAGCGATATCCTGGATTGTTTTTATGATCTTCCTGATTTCACAGGAACTTTCGCTGATCTGCGTCATTGCACTCAGCATATCCTGCATGCAGGCCCTGCTTTCCCGGGCATTGGACTTAAGGATTTGGGAACCGGCGCTGGCATCCTGCGCCTTCTGCGCGTTTATGCCTACCTGCTCCGATATGCGTTCGTTCGTATCGGAAAGTTCCTCTATGGAAGACGCCTGCTCCGAGGCTCCCTCAGCCAGAGTCTGTGCGGCCTGGGCCACCTGTTCCGAACCGGATGCAACCTCCTGCGATGCGCGGTTGATTTGTAAAAGAGTACCGCTCAGTTCCTCGTTAATCTGCTGCATGGACATAAAAAACTGATGCAGATCACCCACATACCGTTCTTCCTCACTGCTGTGCACATTAAAATTACCATTCGCCATCTCTCCAAGAAGATACGTCTCATCCCGGATGATATCCGACAAAATATCCGCCATATTCCTCATATCGTCGGCAAGCTGTCCCAGCTCATCCTGAGCGCGGTATTCAATCTTCACATCCGCAAATTCACCCCGGGCCATACTGCGCGCCGCTTCTTTCAGCTCCTTCACCGGCTGCGTGATTCCCCGTGCGATATATGCGCCGAATACGGCGCTGACAATGACTCCCACACTTCCCAGTATCATCATCGTGGTGATCGCTTTTGTCTGCTTCTCCTGAAGCCCTGCAACAAGGTTTTCTCCCTTGTTCTTGCCACTCTCTATCAGAAGATCCAGCTCCGCCTGAGCTTCCTTAATCGTGGGAATATTATTTTTCTCCATATATTCTGCGGCTTCCGTATTTCTGTTCCGCACTGCCAGGGAAAGCACCTCTTCACGCATCGGCGCAAGCTTGTTAAGAGCCGTATTGAGGCGCACGATAATCTGTTTGTCACCCAGAAAATGATTCTCAATTACCGCGATATTCTCCTGAATAATCTGAGCGGAATTCCTGGCGTTTTCAACCGCTTCCTGTACAATTTCGGGATCCGTATTGGAGATCGAACGGTAGACCGCCTTCTGCATCCTTTCAAAATTAGCATTTACCGTACCGGCGCTGTCATTGACCGTAAAAGGTCCGTTATAGAAAGTTTCTATCTGCCCTCCCAGTTTAACCAAATCAACGATACTCACCGTACATCCCGCTATCAGTACGAGTAGGATCAGAACATACGAGATAAATAATTTTTTGCCCACCTTTAAATTCTTCATTGCCCCCTGGCCTCCGCTTTAGTAATTATAGATTTGGTACTCCCCATGAAACTTCTTTATATAAAAACAGGGCAATCTCCGGCTTCTCACCGCCGCCCCGCTGATTCTCTTATGAACAGAGTTCCATACAAAAGATTATATCATGGATCAGGGGCGGAAACAATATCGGAAAAATATTACGGTACCAGGCGTCCCCGAGGCATTCCTTTTCTACCTTTCCCGAATGGCACTCCCAGTTCCCGGGAGCCGGCCATTTACTTTTAATTCTGTCCAAACCGTTTCGTTGTACACAATAGTCTAATGCTTGCGGTTTTTACCGTCCTGTTGCATAATTGCAGAATGCACTCCCGTTTTTCCATACGGCCGCAGAAGACTCCGATGTATCCGGCCGCCTCTGCGGCGCCCAAAGAGCAAGAATGATTAAACGTCCGCCGCCATTGTTGGGTATAATAATAGACCGGAAGGAGGTTTCGGATATGCGAAACGAAAACATTGAAAATATCGTCTCCGTGATTGAATATATCGAGGCACACCTCACGGAGAAACTGGATTTAGACCGTATGGCGGACGCCGTCCACTATTCCAAATACCATCTGCACCGCATGTTTACCGGCGCGGTCGGCCTGACGCCGCATGAATACCTTCAGAGGCGGCAGCTCACCGAAGCCGCCAAACTGCTGGTCTTCTCCGACAAGCCGATTCTGGATATCGCACTGCTTGCCGGATACGAGAGCCGGCAGGCATTTACAAATGTGTTCACGGCCATGTATAAAATGCCGCCGGGCAGATACCGGGAAAATGAAAAATTTTACCCGCTGCAGTTAAAATACCGTTTGGAAGGGAGTTTTGGCATGTTGGATTTAAAAGAACAGGCGGAGTGGGCAATCGAATTTGCCGGTGAGGAGGACATCCCCTGCTGGATGGAACTGGTCCGCCTCGTCGTAGACGGATTTCCCTGCTTAAATGAGGAGGAATACATTTCTGTGCTGAAAGAAAAAATCAAGGCCAGGCAGGCCCTGATTCTGAAAGACGGCAATCTTGCAGTCGGCATTATGATTTTTTCATACGACAGCGGAAGCATAGATTTTATGGGCAGCCATCCGCTTTACCGAAAAAAGGGCATCCCTAAAGCATTTCTAAAAAAGGTAATGGGGGAACTGTTGAAAGGGAGGGAGATCAGTATCACCACCTACCGGGAGGGCGATCGGGCGGATACGGGCCAGCGGAAGGAAATCAAAGGGCTCGGATTTGCCGAAGCCGAACTGCTGATCGAGTACGGATATCCCACCCAGCGCTTTGTTTTAAAGGAGGAAGGCCATGAATAACGGACAGTCCCAAACAGACGGCGTGCCGTTTCCCGACGAAGCCGCGCACCTTGAAGAAATCAACCGCAGGCTGGAACAGGCCCTGAAGGATGCGCAGTCCGATGTGGAACGGATCGATCGGGAATACAGGGATGCCAAACAATACATGGCGGATTACAGGGGAGAAATCGATCCCCACGAAATGTTTCAGAATGAGCTGCTGCTCAGACAGACGGATCAGACCGGCGCCTTCGCCGTGAAAGTCCGTGACAGGATTGCCAGGCTGAAAGATTCCCCCTATTTTGCCAGGATCGACTTTCAAAGCAACGGCAGTAAGGAAACGGAAAAATTCTATATTGGGCGGTTCACCTTCAATCAGGGAAATGAACCGCTTATTTTTGACTGGCGCGCCCCTGTTTCCAGCATGTTCTACGATTATGAGGCCGGTCCGGCGGGTTATGACGCTCCGGTAGGAAGAATCGACGGGGAACTGAAGAGGAAACGGCAGTTCAAGATTAAAAACGGAGTGATGGAATATGTCCTTGAAAGCGCCTCCCATGTGCAGGACGATATCCTGCAGAAGGAACTTTCCCATACCTCCGATGAAAAAATGAAATCCATCATAGCAACGATTCAGAAAGAACAGAACCGGATTATCCGGAATGAACAGGCCGGTACGATGATTATCCAGGGGGTGGCGGGTTCCGGTAAAACTTCCATTGCGCTCCACCGTATCGCTTTTCTGCTCTACCGCCGGAAGGACAGGCTGAACGCCCGCAATGTGACGATTCTCTCCCCCAACCGGGTTTTTGGGGATTATATATCAAATGTCATACCGGAACTGGGCGAAGAGCCAATCTATGAACTGAGCTTTTCCGATATTGCGGAAATAGGTCTGGAAAACGTCATCGGTTTTGAGTCCGAACAGGATCCTCTGGAAATCCGGGATGAACAGTGGGCAGAACGCGTCCGTTTTAAATCATCACCGGACTTTGCCTGCCTTCTGGATGAATACATACAGGGAATGCCGGAACGGATTTTTGTCCCTGCGGACTATAGCTCCGGCCGCTTTCCCGTGGACGGGGAATGGATCAGGGAACGTTTCCGAGCTTACGGAAAATATCCCGTTAAACGGAGGCTCTTCATGACAGCGGACGATATTTACAACCGTCTTCAGAACGAAAATATCTGGCAGGAAGATATCCCGAAAGCCAGGACGATCTTAAAAAGCCTCACCGCCATGCTGCGGCTTAAAAACACTCCGGCGCTTTATAAGGATTTTTATAAGTGGATGGAACGGCCGCAGATGTATGTCATGCCGTCCAGGAATACTCTCGAATGGGCGGATGTATTTCCCTTTCTCTATCTCCATGCTGCATTCGAAGGCATAAAGGAGAGCAAAATCACAAAGCATCTGGTGATCGATGAAATGCAGGACTACACTCCCCTACAGTATGCCGTGATAAACCTGATGTTCCCCTGTCAAAAAACGATTCTGGGCGACTTCGGGCAGTATCTGAATCCTTACCACACGCACACCCTGGCAGACCTGCGCCGCATTTACAAAGGCGCAGAATATGTGGAACTGAATAAAAGTTACCGCTCCACCTATGAGATTATGGAGTTTGCAAAGCGTATCGGAACTATTGCTTCCCCGAAAGCAATGGTGCGCCACGGGGACGTCCCCGCACTTGTCGCCTGCAAAAATGAACCGGATGAAATCCTGAAAATAAAAAGAGCCGTCCGGGACTTCAGGGCGGGGGAAAATTCCTCACTCGGCATTATCACAAAGACGGAACAGGCCGCAAAAAAGCTTCATGCCATATTCTCAGAAGAGGACGGAGTGCACCTGATTCTGCCGGAAAGCACGCATTTTGCAGGCGGGATTTCGATTGTCTCCGTCCGCATGGCAAAGGGCCTGGAATTTGACGAGGTTCTCATCCCCCATGCGGACAGCCTGACTTATCAATCGGATTATGACCGCAGCCTGCTCTATATTGCATGCACGAGAGCCATGCACAGACTGACTCTGCTTTACAGCGGGGAGGCATCCCGGTTTTTAATTCAACAGGAAAATTCTATGCCCTCAACTATTGAATAAAACAGGCCGGAACAGGATCGCACAGCGGCAAAGAGGAACCATGCCGCTGAAGCGGGCCTGCTGCCGCTCCGTTACATCCTGTTAGGCTCCAGCCATTCCCTGAAAAATTGATTGAATGCATCTTTTTGATCGAGCTGAAGGTTGTGTCCCGCATGGTCAAGGCAGCGAAAAACGGTTTGCGGCAGATGGGCGAGCAGCGCTTTGCAATCTTTGTATCCCACACAGTTATCCTGCCGTCCGGTAATAACATACAACGGCTTATTGAACTCAATCCGCCGCAGTTCGGATTCAAAGGAAAACCCATATCCGTCCCGCTCATATTTTTCTGTAAAATCTTTATCCACACTTTTGGAACCGGCCAGGATTTCTTTCTGATACCGGAGCCAGGTCTCTTCATCCGCAAGCACTGCGGACTCCAAAAAGTCTTTAAATTCAGGGTCATTTTCGTGTTCCTCAAAAAACGCTTCCCGGATGAATAATTGATCCTTTGCCTCGGTATTGCGCCTTTTATGTTCACTTTTTACACAGGGGCATATCAAAAAAACGCGTTCAATCTTTAAATCATTCTGGAACATCAGCCCCAGCGATAAATATCCCCCATATGACAATCCAACCAGAAGAAAACTTTCATCTTTTATCACCTGTCTGATAAATTCTTTTACGATCTCCAACATTACATCGGCATTCTTAATCCAGTCTCCCGCCCCGGATTTTCCCATGCCGGGCAGATCCGGATAAATCCTCCTAAACCCGCCGGAATCTTTTAAAATGGGTTCGATACAGCCAATCATGGTTCTGCTGTCCTGCGGAAAACCGTGCAGGCACAAGACGGGCTTTCCGGCGCCGAATTCTTCGTAATGTAATGATATGGAATTTACCTTACATTCCATTTTCTCCCTCCTTTGTACTGAAGACAGCTCCGTCATGAAGTTATGAATCGATCGACCAAACACGGAGTGACAAGGGTATTCTACGCCCGCGAAAGGGCGCCCGTCAAGAGTAAAACAGATGTATGTTCCCGCTCACCCGAATGCGTGTTACTGTTCACTCCGTGCCCAGCAACACGCTTCGCGATGCACAGAAACGGCAAAAAGCACCGTTGATTGTAATGAAAAGTCCGCATCGCGCACTTTTCGTTGCGTCGCGCCGTAACCCTCGGGTTTTCTGTGACTTTCGCTTTGCTCCACTCACAAAAAACACCTCGCGGAATACTGCCCGTGAACAGTAACGAATGCGTGCTTCTGTCCTGTTTATACATGAATAGTCAGGTACTTAACAAAAAATAAGTCAGGTACTTGACATCCGATTAGTCAGGTGCTATACTAATCAAAGTCAAGTACCTGACATACCCAACTGAGCACTATTAACCATTAACTACTAACTACTGCGAATAACGGAGGATATGCCCATGAATGAAATAAAAGATATTATTACCAGTCAGCTTCAGCAGCTTCAGACACTTATGCACCGCATCATGTTCAGCCAGTACCGCAAACCTCATAACCCGCACCGGGGACAGGGCCGCGTACTGGCAATCCTTAAGCTGAAACCGGAAATGAGCCAGAAGGAATTGACGTATCTGCTGAACATGAGTAAGCAATCGGTTGCCGAACTGGTGGCAAAGTTGGAAAAGAGCGGTTATATCACACGGGAACCTTCAAAGGACGACAAGCGTGTCATGACGATTCGGCTGACCGAAGAAGGTGCGAAGGCCATTGACGATACGGACGATCGCGAACCGGATATTTCGAAAATCCTCGACTGCCTGAACGATGAGGAGCTGTCCGCTTTCAGTGATTATCTGGGACGCATTATCGGACAGTGTGAGGAGCTGCGGCCGGATGAAGATTTCGAAGCCCACCGCAAGTATGTGGAGCAGTTCATGTCGTCCGTCGCGCAGGACAGTGAAAGCTGGCCTTATCCGGGATATAACTGTAATGGGCATGTACGCGGCTTTGACCATTTCAGAGGCCATGCTCACGGCTGTGAACGTTCCAGGGAACATGCCCGCGGCTGTGAACATTCCGAAGAGCACGCTCATTCCGGAGAGCACGCTCATGACTGTGAACGTTCCGGAGAGCGCGCTCATGACTGTGAACGTTCCGGAAAACATGCACATGGCTGCGGGCGTTTTGGAGAACATACACATGGAAACGGCCCTTTCAGAGAGCGCGGAAACTTCCCGTCCGAAACGGGGCATTCACCATTTACGAATGGAGGGATTGAAAATGAATTTGGCACTGAAGAGAACGACGGTTAAAACTCCGTTTGCGGGCGCGGCCGCCATGTGTTTGGTTGCGCCCGATGTAAAGGCCGCCCTGCCGAATGTACTGATTGACTACCTGTGGCAGCTCGCCCTATGTGAAAACTGGGAAAACTATGAACATCAGTTATTTATCCTTCAAATTGGAGAATTAAGCGGACGGGGCATTCAGGATATATACCATTCCTGTAACTGCGGTAATCCGATGGAGGGACACCGTGTGTACGGCGTGGCGCCTGTCAATTGTACGCTGCAGGTGCTTCACTGCGGCAGCCGCTATGAAATGAGGATGTACAAGGACAAATGAAGGTTCGGGAATCGGCAGAAAACTATCTGAAAGCAATTTTTATATTACAGAAACGGCTTGGAGAAGTCCGTTCGATCGATGTTGCAAATGAACTTCATGTATCAAAACCGAGCGTCAGCAATGCGGTTAAGAAACTCCGAAGCGAGGGTTTCATCACTGTGGATGAAAGCCACAATCTCCTTCTGACGGAGGACGGGTTAAAGTACGCCGTCTCCATATTTGATCGCCATATCACAATTGAAAAATTTTTGAGAGATGTTCTGAGTGTTGAAGAAAAAACGGCGCACAACGACGCCTGCCGGATGGAGCATCTGATAAGCACGGAAACGTGCAGTAAGCTGAAAAACATTCTTTGATATAAAATGTCTGAAGGCGGCCCTGGTATAACCGGAGCCGCCGTTTTAACGTCTATTCTTTACTTTCACCTATTCTTTACCTTCGCCTTTATTTTCCAGCAAATCCCCTACAAAATCCATCTCATCCCTCAGCAGCTCCAGATACCTTTTAAGGACCGCCGTTCCTTTGAAATCCTTATGCACCAGATAACCGAAGTCCAGGGTACAGCCCTCGATGGGGATGCATTTCCAGCCCAGTTCATTCAGGCGCTTGGGCGGCAGTTCCACACCGATACTGTAGGCGGCGGACTCGGAAACAAAACGGCTCCTCAGCACCCGGCTGTCGCACTTGATGAGCTTTGACGCATCGACAAAATTAAACTGGGTGACGACACTGTAAGGAGAATGGTCCGTATTTCTCTCACTGTAGGTGATAAAGGGGTAATTCTTAAAATCCGCCAGACGCAGATGCTCCTGCCTCGCCAGAGGATGGTCCTTCGAAAGGTTGATATTGCACTGCAGCGCACAGAGATGATTGTACTGAAGCCGTTTCCGTCTCAATTCCGCCTTCATGATTGGCGCCTGGATATCGGAACTTATCAGAAATGCCACATCCATCTGCTTTTTACTCAGCAGTTCAATAGATTCGTACTGGTTGCTGTCCTGGATCGCCATCTGGAGCATCGGTTGCATTTCATTCTCTTTATATAACTTTAAAAAGGCATCCTCCACCGGCGTGTACCGCGGACTCAGAATCCGGAACGTCATCCCCTCTTTCCGGTCGGAAAGACCCATAACCAGATCCGCCTCCCTCAGGATCGACTGGGCATGATAGACCAGATCCAGCCCCTTCTCAGTAAATACTATCCCGTTCGCAGTCCGTTCCAAAATCTGAAATCCAAGCTCCGTTTCCAGGTTCTTCACCGAATTGCTGATATTCGGCTGTGACAGAAAAAGCTCCTTCGCAGCCTTGGAAATCGAGCCCGTCCGGTAGATGGCCGCCACATATCTAAGCTGTTCAAATTTCATTTTCTTCCCCCATAGAACACAATAGTCTGTAACTTTTTATATACCCATATAAGTATTCCATATTTTCTGATGAAAGTCAATTAATGGTAAACTTTATCTATAAAAGATAAACTCATGTTGTTACTGTTCACTCCGTGCCCAGCAACACGCTTCGCGATGCACAGAAACGGCA
>NZ_URHZ01000057.1 GCF_900547735.1 uncultured Clostridium sp.
GCGCTCCACAAGCGGGAGCGAGTCCCCGTAGGAATTTTTTCTCCTGGATTCCCCCCACCACACCCTGCAAACCGGGACTGAAGACTCATATATACCCTCCCACTCCCCCGTCCGCCGTCTTACAGAGGCGCCCTCGCATCTCAATTAAATCCTTACTTCTTGCATATTGCCTCCACTTTCATTATACTTGAATCATTATGGGAATGGCCTCATGCTCTGCACACGGGGCCTGTCATTCGTAAGAAGAATCAAACAACGAAAAGCACGCTTCGCGAACTTTTCATTGCCACTCAATAAAACCGGACAAACCGGATTTTTCATCACTATTATCCAAAAGGAGGATTTAAAACATGAATTCGATTTCATATCAAAAAGACACCGCCGAACTGATCGGCCATCTCAGGGCAGGAGTTTCTCCGTTCCACACGATCCGGTATTCCGCAGGGATTTTGGAAGCGCAGGGATTTGAGGAATTAAAGCTGGACTCCCCCTGGTCTATTCAGGCAGGTAAGTCTTATTATGTTAATATTTTTGACACCTCTCTGGCCGCTTTTTCCGTTGGCAAAGACGCAGTCTCCGGCGGCGGGGTTCCCGGCCTGCGGGTTGCCGCTTCCCACACCGACTGGCCCTGTCTGATGGTTAAGCCGTCTCCCGAGCTGTCCTGCGGGCCTTATGCAAAGCTGAATGTATCGGTCTATGGAGGACCCATCCTGAACACCTGGCTGGACCGCCCCCTGTCTCTGGCCGGAAAAGTCTGCGTGCGCGGCATGGATCCTTTCCGTCCTGAAGTTCTGTTAGTGGACTTTGCCCGCCCGCTTCTGACCGTACCAAATCTTGCGATCCATTTTAACCGTGAGGTAAATAAGGGAGTGGAATTAAATCCTCAGAAAGACATGCAGCCGATATTGGCCGTGATGGATGAAACGCTGAATAAAGACTCCTTTTTCCTTGATCTCCTGGCGAAGGAAATGGGCCGGAACAAGGAGGATATACTGGATTATGAATTTTATATCTATAACTGCGACGAGCCCTGTTTGCTTGGAATCAATGATGAGATGCTCTCCTCCCCGCGCCTCGACAATCTGACCTCCGTCCATGCCTGCCTGAGCGGAATCATGAACAGCCGCCGGGAAAACGGGATTAATGCCGCCGTTCTCTACGATAACGAGGAGATCGGCAGCAGCACCAAACAGGGAGCCGCCTCCCCTCTGCTGGAACGGATTATGGAAAAAATCTATCTCAGCCTGGGCTATGGCCGCAGTGATTTTCTCAATGCTCTCTTTGGAGGTTTCCTGCTTTCCCTCGACGTAGCCCATGCCTTACATCCCAACCAGGCCGAAAAATACGATCCCAAGGACCGAATCTGTCTGAATGAGGGCGTCGCACTCAAACTTGCCGTTTCCCAGGCCTATGCCACAGACGCCTCCTATGTCAGCGTCATTGAGGATATCTGCCGGAGGAACAGCATACCTTACCGTAAATTTTCCAACCGTTCCGATATCCGCGGCGGTTCCACGCTGGGAAGCATTTCTTCCTGCCTGCTGACCATGCCCACGGTCGATGCGGGCGCACCGATCCTTGCAATGCATTCGTCGCGTGAGCTTATGGGGGTAAAAGATCAGTGGGCGCTGGCAGAGCTTACAAGGAGATTCTTAGGTTAAACGCGAGGACGGCGACGGATGGGGGGATGGGTCTGAAGACTCGTCCAGCCATCCACCCGTGCGCCATTTTACAGTGGCGTCCACGCATCTCAATTAACTTTCCACCTTAAAATCCTCTCCACCGACTGATCAATCCTCTCCTCCGAAAGTCTGCCGGCGTGGACCGCATCCAGCACGCCCTGATATGCCTCTTCAAAATTCTCCGGCATCAGCAGCATATCGTTTCCCGCCTGCAGCGCTTTCACGGCTGCTTCTGCGGAGCTGTAGGAGGATGTGACCGCCCCCATATTCAGGGCATCCGTAATAATAATTCCATTATATCCCAGCGTCCCTCTCAGGATCTCCGTGAGCATTTTCGAAGACAGGGAAGCCGGAGTATTGTCACCGGTCACGGCCGGTGCGGCAATGTGTCCCGACATGATAAAATGCGCTCCGGCATCCGCTCCCTCTTTAAACGGGACAAAGTCTTCCGCCGTCAGTTCCTCAAGCGTACGCTCCGTCGCCGCATATCCTTCGTGGCTGTCCGCCGTCGTGCCGCCATGGCCGGGGAAATGCTTCAGAACGGCGCTTATGCCGTGGGCCTGCAGCCCTTTTACCACCTCGTTTGAAAAAGCCGCCGTTACGGCTCCGTCCGTTCCAAAGGAACGGCGAGCCACTACCGTGTTTTCAGGATTGGTCAGAACGTCCGCTACCGGGGCAAAGTCCATATTAAACCCCAAATCCGCAAGATACGTTCCTATCTTATCACCCACCTCGTACGCCTTTTTCGGCTCCCCCGAGGCTCCTATTTCACTCATATCGGGAAATGAGGCAATTCCAAACTCTTCCCTGCCGCTGATTCTGGCAACCTGCCCGCCCTCTTCGTCCACGGCCAGAAACGCCTCTACTCCGATGCGGTCCCTGAAATATTTCTGCGTCCTGGTGAGCATATCCTTTACCTGCTCCGGGGAACGCAGATTCTGCTTAAAATAGACAATTCCCCCGACCGGATACCTGTTTATGGATTCCTCCGTCTTTGCGCCTGCCGCATATACCTCATCCACTCCCGTGAGCGCCTCAGGCGTCACCATAAAGAGCTGCAGGACCTTCTCCTCCAGCGTCATCCGCGCCATTATCTCCTCAACCGTCGGCGGCTGTTCTTCCGTACCGTCTGCGGAACCTGCGTTTTCATCGCCGGTCACGTTTTTCTCGTCGCCCGGAAACACTTCCGTCCCGACCGCTGCCGAAGATTCCCTCGCCGCCGCCAGTTCCCGATCTTTCTTCACCGTGTATCGGTGAATTAAAACACCTGCAATCACCACTGCCGCTGCGATTAAAAGCAGAATAAGCCATCCGGCAAAATTTCCCCCGCGCCTTCTTCTGCTCCTTGGATTTCTTCTGCTTTGTCCACGTTGCCGTTCTTCCATTCCATGTCCAGCCTTTCGCCTGTTATTGTCCCGAATGCTTTCTGTAGATTTCAAAGAAATCCGCATCGGCCGCATACCTGCCCGAACCGAGGTCCAGTTTATTCCATGGATCGCCCGAGTAAGTCAGATTGACTTCCTCCTTAAACCTGTCGTAGATTTCCCGGAACGCCTTGCGTTTGCGCTCCTCAAAAATGACTTTCTTCCTGGCCGCCGTAGCTTCTTCGTCATAATCACTGACGCATTTCAGCACATAATATGAGCCGTCCGACTCGATTACCTGGCTCACCTGGCCGCTCGTCAGTTCAAAAGCCGCATCCTCAAATCCCTGCTCCTCCTCTTTTCTGCCCAACTGCCTTGTGATGACGGATAGCCCGGCGTCCTCGGCAGATTTTTCAAAGTTTGCATTCTCCTGTGACGCAGCAATGACCAGATTCTCGGCTGCCTGTCTGTCGGAGGTTTCGGCCTGCATCAGCGTGATCACCTTTGCCTCGCTGTCACTGACTTCCAGGGCAATCCCTTCCGTCAATGCCTCCACCAGTTTTTCAGCCATACAGTAATCCTCAAATACCGTCCTCACGTCCTCCTCGGTGACTCCCATATGGGCGATGTCCTCCGATGTGAGGTTATCATAGTATTCCGAAGCCGCCGCCGCCATCCGGGAGCGCTCCTCCGGCGACAGGGTCATCTTTTTGTCCTCGGCCAGCAGATTCATAATTTTCAGTTCTTCCATAAAATTTTTAATCTGGCCTGTCAGATAGGATGCAAAATCTTCCTGCTCATCGGAAATCGTGACATTCCAAATCTGATCCGTACAGATTTCCTCATACCGGTTTTTCTCCGTCATCGCGATTACCATAATCTCCGGCAGGGAATACCCTTTTTCGCTCTTTTTACCGGCAGGCAGCGAAGCTCCCTTACCGCATCCGGTCAGGACAATCAGGCTGAGCGCCAGCGCCGCCGCCGACAGCTTCACCCACATCCGGCTCCTTTTTTTCTTATTGAGACATGTCATTCTATTCAAATTCCCACTCCTGTCGTGATGATTAATTTCCGTTTTTTACAAAAGAAGCTTCAGTATTTTCATAACACCGTCATTCACATTGCGATCCGCCTGGAACCTGGCCGCTTTTTTGACTTCTTCCCTCGCATTTCCCACGGCAAAGCTGTAATAGGCCCGGTTCAGCATCTCTATATCATTGAGCTGATCACCGAAAACCATCGTCTCCTCCGGGGCAATCCCGAGGCTTTCCTGCAGCGTCTTAACCGCCTCGCCCTTGTTGACGCCCAGAGCCATGCAGTCCATCCACATTTCTCCTGATATCGTCATCTTAAGCCTGCTGCCGTATTTGCTGAAATACGGTTCCGTGGCATGCTGGATTCCATCCCTCCGGTACGCGGCTACTTTAATAATTTCATCATCCACCTTGGTGACGTCATCCACCTCGATAATATTAAAATGGTATCCGTTTGCCATCCAGTCAATGAACTCCCGGTCTTTTGTCTCCAGATAGGTTCCCTTGGCCCCGCTTACCATGACCTCCAGGTCCGGATCCTTTCTGATATCCACCGCCAGTTGATCCGCGGTTTCCCTGTCGATTGGGTAGAGGAAAAGATTTCTCCCGTAACAGCCCAGGTAAGATCCATTCTCCGCCACATAAAAAATCTCCTTTTTAATAGGGGCAAAGGTACACTCGATGCTGGCCGCCTGACGTCCGCTGGCGGCTGCAAAATGGATTTTCTTTTTCTTTTTCAGCTCCATGATTACATCAAAAATCTCCGGATTGATTTGATTCTCTCCGTCTTTTACAAGGGTGCCGTCAATATCCGATACGATTAATTTAATCATCCTGTCCCTCCAATAGGCGTTTCATTTCCTGATAGACTCTTCCGGCCGGAAGTCCCATTACATTTGTATAAGACCCCCGGATTCCTCTGATATGGGCGGCGAATCTGCCCTGGATGCCATAAGCTCCCGCCTTATCCATGGATTCCCCGCAGGCCAGATAAGCTTCAATCTCCTGCTCCGACATCGGGTATACATCCACCTCGGTTTCCACGGCAAATGTCTTCTTCCGTTCACCTGCAATCAGGGTCACACCGGTATAAACGCGGTGCGTTTCTCCCTGAAGAGTTCTGAGCATATTTGCCGCATCGGCATAATCCGCCGGTTTTCCGAGGATTCTGCCGTCTGCATAAACTACTGTGTCTGAACCGACCACCACCTGTATGAGGGATGCCCCCTCTTCCGCTTCCGTCTTCTCAGCGCTGTCCTCAGTAAAGTTCTCTTTCTGCGTCTTTTCAAGCCTCGCCGCTACCTCTTCAGCCTTCTGCCTGGAAAGTTCCATCACCACCTGATCCGGTTCCTTCTTCGTCACCTTCTCCTCAACCCGGCTGGGAATCACTTCCGGGACGATTCCAATCTGCCTGAGCAGCTCTTCTCTCCTCGGAGAAGCGGAGGCCAGTATCACTTTTATATTTTCCATCTTTACATCCTGTCTCTGTTTTATAATTTTCGTGTTTAGCATAATGGCGGGCGGTACGCCGCCACCCTTTTATTTATACCACAAACTCCCCTGTATGCACAAGGGCGGCCGCGACGAAAAGCAGGCGGCAGTCCGTATTCCGTTCTGCCGCCCGCTTACTTATCCGTAAATCCATATTCATGCCGCCGTGCGGCGCTTTAACCGGTCCACCGGCCTAACCTGCTATGGATTGACCTTCATCCTGCCGATCATCTCCGTATCTTCCTCACAGTCTTTTTCCCTGATCTCAGTCCTGAAGCTGTAGAAAAAGTCAAACACATAGAAGAAAATCAATGCCAGAGCCACATATTTCCCAACATGGTTCGGGATTCTTCTCACCGTGTTCTGCACCTGAACATTGAGGATCCTGAAAAAGATAATTCCCAGAAGTCCCCAGCCCAGACTGCTCTCCAGGCAGATAATACCCTTATAATTACATTTCTTCTTACTGTAATCCCACCAGAAAGCTCCAAAAAGCCGTATCATGATTCTGGCGGTGATAAGTTCCATCGTCGTTGCCATCAGCATACTTGCAAAATAGAGCTTTACCATGTTGTCGGAAACCGGTCTGAGGAGTATGGCGGCGCCGATAGCCCCAAAACCGTAAATAATACAGAACGGTCCATGGCCAAAGCCGCGGTTATAAACTGGTTTTCTGTTTTCCACAGTCAGAACAATGCATTCGAGGATATAGCCAATCAGGCTGAATGTAAAAAAACAATTAATCCAAAAATAAATGTCTGCCGTTATCTTCATTCGCAAATTCCCGTCCTTTCAGTCTCTCTTCTCTGTCCCCTGCCGGAAACTTCCTAATAATTTTTTCCAGTATAATATGAAATAATTCATAAAGCAAGAAAATTGTAACAATTTTATAACTTGATGCTCCCCCATAATGGCAAAAAGCCCACACCGTGAGCTTTTCCCCCAAACCTGTATAAAATTTAAATAAACATCGGATCCATCACCAGGGCAATGATTACCCCCAGGATTGCTCCCGCCGCAACCTGGATTGGAGTATGTCCCACATATTCTTTTAATTTCTCCTGCAGTACCACGCCGTCCAGTTTGAGAAAATCGTCGAACAGCAGACTGTTAAGTACCTTCGCCTGTTTCCCCGTTTCCTGCCGTACGCCGATTGCGTCGTACATTACAACCATGGATACGATGAAACAGACTGCAAATTCAAAACTGCCTCCGCCGTATCTCATCCCCGCCGCCGTTGTCAGCGCACACATTGTGGACGAGTGGGAGCTGGGCATGCCGCCTGAGCCCACCAGCCGCTCGGGGTTAAAGGAACGGTTCAGCGCAATATCAAGCAGCGTTTTCAGCACCTGGGCGATTACCCAGCCTGCCACACCGCTCATCAATGTCTGGTTTCCGGTTACTTGCTGAAAAAATGTCATGTTTATCTCCTGTACTTTCTTTTATCGACACCAGGGCCGTATCTTCCCTACCACGGCATAAAAGCCCGGCGAGCCGGGCTCTTTATACTCATGATGGTGACCTGCGCACTTCGCGTGCAGATTATCGTCAGCGTCTGGCCCAGGCCGGACGCAGATTATATAGGAACCAGTCTTTCATCCTTGCGCCGACCTCTGCAAGACCGCAGTATTTGTCGGCATAAATGATGGTATATCCTTCCTTATATTTCGGAGGAACCGGTGTCAGCGGCCACATATGGCGGAGAATCATGTTCTTCTCCTTCTCTGTCACCTGAAAATACTTCTCGGCATTCTTCATTGCCGTTTTCGGATGTGTGAATCCGTGGAAATATTCCCCTGTCTCCTTCGCGTGGGTATGCCAATCGTAGAGAAATAAATCATGGAGAAGAGCCGCCCTTGCCGCCTGTCGGTAATCCCACCCATATTTCCTGCACATCTTATAGCTCATGTAGGAAACGCGGATGCAATGTTCTTTGCAGGTAGTATTCCCGTGCTGGAAGTAATTATCCATGGACTGGAACACAGGGGTCTCCAGAATATCGGCGACGCAGTCCATATAACCGCTGTCCTTTTTATACTCTCCCCGTACGGCCCAGTTGTCGTCTTCCGCCCATCTTCTGACCGCTTCCTTCTCCTGCCGGCTAAGTCTTATCTGTTCCATGCTCTAATCGCACTCCTTACTATCCAATCAGCCAGTCATAAAGTTCCTGATACTTCATAGCCGATGCATGCCAGGAGAAATCCGCCGCCATGCCCCGGTCTACAATCTTGTTCCATTCACGCTTTTTGTTATAGAAAACATATTTGGCATAATAAATGCAGTCCAGCATCTCATGGGCGTTATAGTTGGCGAACGAAAAACCGGTGCCGCTGCCCTCGTACTCATTATACGGCCAAACCGTATCTTTTAAACCTCCGGTCTCCCGGACAATCGGCACGGTGCCGTAACGCAGGGACATGAGCTGGCTCAGACCGCAGGGCTCGAACAGGGACGGCATCAGGAAAGCGTCACAGGCTGCATATACCTTATGCGACAGTTCTTCGGAGTAATAAATATTAGCGGAAACCCTGTCGTTATACTTCCAGTCATAATGGCGGAACATATTCTCATACTTTTCATCACCGGTGCCCAAAATCACGAGCTGGACGTCCTCGGCACAGATTTCATCCATCACGCACTGAATTAAATCAAATCCCTTCTGATCCGTGAGACGCGAAACAATACCAATCATGAATTTCTTCTCATCCTGTACGAGGCCAAGCTGGGCCTGAAGGTCCTTCTTATTCTTCACCTTCTCTTTGCGGAATGTCCTCGCATTATAATTCTGTGCGATCAGCTTATCCGTCTCAGGATTAAATTCATCATAATCAATACCGTTTAAAATGCCCCGCAGGCTGCTGCTCCTGGCCCTCATCAGGCCGTCCAGGCCCTCGCCGTAAAACGGGGTTTTTATCTCTTCCGCATACGTGTTGCTGACGGTTGTGACGGCGTCGGCAAAGACAAGGCCGCCCTTTAACATATTGCCGTCTTTGTATGCTTCCAGTTTATCAGGTGTGAAGTAGTAATCAGGAAGTTCGGAAAAACGCTGGATTGTCTTTACATCCCACACGCCCTGGAACTTCAGATTGTGAATTGTCATAACCGATTTAATGTCGCGGAAGAATTCACCGCCGCGGAATTTATCTTTCAAGTGTACCGGTATGAGACCGGTCTGCCAGTCATGACAGTGAATGACATCGGGCTTGAACCCGATCACAGGCAGAGACGACAATGCCGCCTTGCAGAAAAAGGAGAACTTCTCCAGGTCTAAATACCAGTCCCCATAAGGTTTACTGCCCCAGAAGTAGCTTTCATTGTCAATAAAATAAAAGGTAATTCCCTCATACTCATACTGCAGTATGCCTACGTACCGGTTCTGTCCCAGGTAGTCCATGTAGAAATGGCTGACATACTTCATCTCGTTGCGGAGGTTCTCCTTGATACAGAGATACTTCGGGATCATAACCCTCACATCAAAATATTCTTTATCAAAACACTTTGGAAGTGAACCTACAACGTCCGCCAATCCTCCCGTCTTTATAAACGGAACTGCTTCTGATGCTATAAAGAGAATGTTCTTCATAATACTACCTCCCCGGCTACATTATATTGAAAACGTTTCACGTCATACCTCACACGATGATTATAATCATTATACAATATAATTATGAATTTAGAAAGTAGTATCAGAATTTTTTAAGTCTTTTATTATGATTCTAAAATACTTGTAAATTGTTGCATACAATTGCTTCCAGCCGGCAAAACCGGGCTGTTACGCCCGAATCCGGGCGCTGTATTTTGAAAAAATTTCCAGTCTGCTTAATTCATTCTGCGGTAGTCCAGGCGAATCTTATCCACAATCAGAGCAATGAATTCCGAGTTGGTCGGCTTGCCTTTTCCCGTGCTCACCGTGTAACCGAACAGTTCGTTGATTGTATCCATCTTTCCTCTGCTCCACGCCACTTCAATCGCATGACGGATTGCCCGCTCCACACGGCTTGGCGTTGTCTGGTGTTTCTTTGCAATGGTCGGATACAGGATCTTTGTCACCGATGCAAGCATCTCTTTATCACTGACGGACATAATAATAGCATCCCGCAGATACTGGTAACCTTTGATATGCGCCGGGATGCCAATCTCATGAAGCATCTGAGTTACATCATTTTCCAGATTCTGCTCCATATAATCCGATTTATTTACATAAGGTTTCACTTTTCTGCTTCCCGCAAGCATGGTTGTTTTATTTTTGTAACCCGACAGTCTTCTCAGTTTGTCGAGGACGCTGTCCCTGGTAAAAGGTTTCATGATGTAATAGCTGGCGCCGAGTTTAAAGGCATCTGCTGTCAGATTCTCACTGCTGGCCGCCGTTACCATGATGAAAGATGTATTTTCTTTGAATTCTTCGTTGTTTTTTACCTTCTCCATAACCGAGATTCCGTCCATACCCGGCATAACTATGTCCAGTAAGACAACATCCGGCTTTGTTCTCAGTATCATATTGTACGCCTCATTGCCATTATCTGCCTTTCCAACGACATGATAATCTTTTTCACTCTCCAGTATTTCGCCAAGCATCTCCAAAGTCTGCCTGTTGTCATCCGCAATCGCAATATTAAGTTCTGCCATGATATACTCTCCTCCTAAAAATTTAAATGGTAATGATGATTATAGACTCGACCCCGTTTTTCTTTCAACTCGATCTCACCGCATAATTCGACACGAAATGTCACAAAAAAGCCGATACAGAATAGGTGTTCTCCCGGGTAAAATTCGGGAGACTCCTGTCATATTTCCTTTTTGCGGCAATTCTTATTATAACGGATACTTGCCTTTTGTGCAAAATGTTGTCGGAATTTTTTTCGGGACGTTAGCGGGTTTTGGCAAAGCGGAAAAAGCGGCAGTTTACCACACTGCCGCTTCACCTTTCGTGACCTTGTCAAACATCTCATAAAGCTTTTTGTTCAGCTTCCGGATCTTGTCTATCTGCAGTTTGTCGACCTCACGGTCATACGTCATGACCCCGTTGATCTCCTCCTCAATATCACTTGTCTGCGTGTATATGGCGCTGCACAGGCCGTGTTCCAGGTTCGGGTATATCTCCTCCTCCCACAGCCGCTTATAGTTCTCCGTAAGCTCCTCTGAGGAGTGGTAGTGCTGGTAGCCGAATTCTTTTTCACACGGCAGATGTCCCTCCACGGGATAGGCATACCCTCCGTATTCGGTCAGTGCGACCGTACGGTCCTCCTGCGGCTTTACTTTCAGTTTATGGACATAATTGTGGATGCTGTACATATCCCCGCCCCTCTGGTCAAACCAGCCGCAGGCCTCGTTGATCAGCCTGGTGTTATCGATTCTTCTGATTCTCTCCGTTGCCTTCGGGGCATCAAACTGCCCCCAGCCCTCATTGAAGGGAACCCAGACCGCAATGCTGGGATAATTGTACAGGGTGCGCACCATTCCATCCAGATCGGCATAATACTGCTCGCGCCCCTCCCTGTCTTTCCGCCCGAACATGCCATAGTGGTGATCGCTCACGCCTCTGGCAAACCGGTCGGATGCATTCGGCAGATGGGTGACGAAAACCATGTTATATTCTCCGCCGCCGTTCGGCATATCCTGCCAGACGATCATTCCAAGTCTGTCACAGTGATAGTAGAACCGCTCCGGCTCAATCTTGACATGCTTGCGGATTGTGTTGTACCCCATCTCCTTCAGCTTCACAATATCGTATTTCAGCGCGTCGTCGCTGGGCGCGGTAAGAAGACTCTCCGGCCAGTAACCCTGATCCAGAATGCCGTTGAAAAAGTACGGTTTATTGTTTAAAAAGAATCTTAAAATGCCTTTTGCGTCCCTGCCGGACGATATTTTACGCATTCCAAAGTAAGAGGACGCCTCATCCTCCCCCAGTTTAATTTTCAGATCGTAGAGGTGGGGATCGTCGGGAGTCCAGGCCCTGAAACCGTCCAGCTTTATCACAATCTCCCGGCCTGTGTCTGCTACGGCCTCCCCTACCGGAGTTCCGCCGTCGTAAATTTCCAGTTTTACCTTCTTACATGCCTCTTTTTCCGTGCTTATGCTGTTTGAATTCCGCCCGTTCGTACTTTGTCTGTCCGTACTCCGGCCGTCTGCGCTCTGACTGTCTCTACTCCCTCCGTCTGCGCTGCATCCGCCTCCTTCCCCACAGCCCACACCATCCCTGTTGGAGTATACCGTAATCTTCACGGCGCTTTCATCAAACATGGGGGTGATCTTTACCTCCGTGATATACTCTTTAGCCACGCTCTCCATCCAGACGGTTTTCCAGATTCCGCTCTGGGGAGTGTAAAAGAGCGAGCCGTATTTTCCTTTTTTCTCAAGTTTCTGTTTTCCCCGCGCATGAGGCGAAAGTTCCGTCCTGTCGGTGACGCGGAGCGCAATCTCATTCGCTCCCTCACGGAGACTCTCCGTTATGTCGAAGGAGAACGGCAGGTAGCCGCCCTTATGTCCTCCCAACTCCGTACCGTTGACATACAGGATACATTCCTGATCAACGGCTCCGAAATGGAGAAGTACCCTGCTCTTCCTGAAACCGGACGGGATGGTAAATTTCTTTCTGTAATGCAGATACTGGTGGGGCATCAGAATTTTTCCCACGCCGGACAGCAATGTCTCCGGCGAAAACGGCACCAGGATCGTACCGTCGTAAGAACCCACCGTCTCCGACTCACTGATGCTGTATTCCCACTCCCCGTTCAGATTGAGATAACTGTCCCTCACAAGGTTCGGACGGGGGTATTCCGGTAAAATATGTTCTGTATCAAGCTCTTTTCCCCACCTGCTGACTAGTTGAATCATGATTCACCCACCTGTTTCCTTTTGATTTTGATCGTCTGAAACACTTCAGACTGGACTCCGACGGAAATCAGCACCAGCATCCCCATGATGATTGACTGCCAGTGAACGGAAATACTGGTCGGAAGATATGTAAATATTGTGTTGATAATAAAATAAATCAAAATTCCGAAGAAGGCGCCTGAGAATTTTCCTTCCCCGCCGGACAGCTTCACGCCGCCGATCGCGCACATGGCAATCGCATATGTCTCATACACATTACCCGCGCTCAGAGTCGCGCTGCCGCTGCTGGACGCCAGAAGTACTCCGGAGAGGGCCGCGATAAAACCGGAGCAGACGAATGCCTTGATTTTAATCCGGTCCACGTCGATTCCCATCATCCGCGCCGCCTCGCAGTTTCCTCCCACCGCATACATTCCCATACCGAACTTCGTATGCCTGGAAATATACATGCAGATGAACGTGATGACGAAAAGCATCGGAATCAGGATTGAGATACCGCTGTTCATCCCCGGTATCACCCCTTTTAGAATTTTTGTATTGGCAAATGTAAGCACGCCTCCCGTGATCGCAACCGACTTTTTGGCTGCAATCAGGATTACTCCGCGGAGGGCGAACAGCATCGCCAGGGAAGCAATCCAGGACGAGATCCTCATTTTGGTGACCATCAGGCCGATTAAAAGCCCGGAAGCCACACCGACCATCAGACCGCAGAATATTCCGAAAACGGGGTTGACCTGGGCGGTAATTCCCATTACCACTCCGCTGAGGGCAAACACGGCTCCGACGGAGAGGTCGATTTCGGCGCACAAAATGACAAATGTCATCCCCAGTGCCAGAAAACCGCCGTTTTTCGCCGCCTTTAAAAGAATATTAAACACATTGGCCGTCGTCAAAAAGTTTTTATCTTTGAAAATAATACTGGTCGCAATCACTAAAAGTAGAAATGCTAAGATAGTACTTTTTGAATAAAACGAATTATATATTTTTTTTATTGATTTCATACTTCTTAACCTCCTACTTCGCCTGTTCTCTCTGGATAAATACTGCAAACACGATAATCGCCGCCTTGAATACCTGGGCGTACTGATCCGGTATATCGTTCATAACGCAGGTGAGCGTGATCATCTGCATGATTAAGGCTCCCACAACGGTTCCGAGAACATGGGCTTTTCCGCCTGTCATCGGCGTGCCTCCGATTACAACGGCTGCAATCGCGTCTAACTCCGCCAACTGCCCCAGAGAACTGCCTGCAGCCACAGATACCTTGGCTGCCTGGAAAATCCCGGCAAAGGCCGCAAAGAACGTGCTGAGGCCGTATACGATCATCAGCGTCCTGGCCGTGTTGATGCCCGCCAGGGAACTGGATTTCATATTGTCTCCGACCGCCTGGATCTGCCTGCCCAGCACGGTTTTCTCAATCATAATAAAGACAGCCGCCACCGAAATGACAATCGGCACAATCTGCACCGGAATCACGCCGCCCAGCTTATAAGTTCCCCACAGGGAAAGCTGTTTTCCCACGGCGCCCAGTTTATTAAAATAAATATCTCTTCCGCCGCACAGAACCTGTGCAACTCCTCTCAGGCCCAGCATCAGGCCCAGTGTGATGACCATGGCCTGCAGCTTTAGTTTTCCGACCATGATGCCCGTAAAACAGCCCACCAGGACCGAAACGGCGACCGCGGCCAATACCGCGGGAATCAGGCCCGTATCCGGCATCAGCCTGGCTGTCAGGACTCCCGCCAGAGCCATGACGGAGCCGACGGAAATATCGATTCCCCCCGTAGAAATGACGAGCGTCATTCCCATTCCGCAGAGAATTGTGGGACAGAGCTGTGTAATTACGTTGTTCAGATTGCCTATCCTGAAAAAGTTTGGGGTAAACAGTGAATTCAGCAGGATAAAGAACAGGAGCAGCGTAATTGCACTGTATTTTTTTACAAGCTGGAAGTAATCCTGTTTTGTCTTATTCATGCGCTTTTCCCTCACTTTCGCTGCCTCTTGCGATGGTTTCCATCACTCTGTCCTGGCTGATATTATCTCCGACCAGTTCATCTATGACTTTTCCCTCGCGCATGACGATGATTCTGTCACAGTTCCGCTCAAGCTCCGCAATCTCCGACGAGATCATCAGAACGGAGATTCCGCTTTTTGAAAATTCCTGGATCAACTGCTCAATCTCGGCCTTGGCGCCCACGTCGATTCCTCTGGTGGGTTCATCCAGGATCATCAGTTTCGGGTTCATGCACATCCATCTGGCCAGAAGCACCTTCTGCTGGTTCCCGCCGCTCAGATTGCAGATTGCCTGTTCCGGAGACGGCGTCTTAATCTTCAGGCGTTCAATGTATGTACCTACAATCGCATCCTGCTCCTTCGTCTTTACAAAGCCGAAGGAATTCAGCTTCGGAAGCAGGGCAATCGTGATATTTTCTTTTACCGAAAGATGGGGGATGATTCCTTCCGTCTTTCGGTCCTCCGTGCAGAAGCCCATTCCCTTTTTGATGGCATCGGACGGCGAATGGATGGCGGCGGGCTCTCCCCACCAGAAAATCTCTCCCTCATCCGGCACGCTGCTTCCGAAGAGCACCTGGGCCAGTTCGCTTCTGCCCGAACCGAGAAGTCCGGCAAGGCCTACCACTTCTCCCTGTTTGATTTCTATGTCAATTCCGTTCAGCCTCATCCCCTGACGGATCTGTTTCATTCCCGCTATCACCGGAGCTTTGGCAAAAGCATAGCCCTGCTTATTCCTTTCAAGCTCTACCGTGTCCCTTCCCACCATCAGTGATATCAGCTTAAACTGATCTAAATCACCGACATTATATTCACCTACATACTCTCCGTCCTTAAAAACGGTCAGACGGTCACAGATTTCAAATATCTCATCCAGCTTGTGGCTGATAAAAATCACACTGATTCCCCTTGCCTTCAGTTGTCTGATAATTCCAAACAACACCTGCACCTCATGGGTGTCCAGCGAGGAAGTCGGTTCATCCATAATAACAAGTTTTGCATTGATGCTGACCGCCCTGGCAATGGCCACCATCTGCTGGATTGCCGTCGAATAGTTTTTTAACGGCCTTGTCACATCGATCTCAATCCCTAATTCCTCCAAAATCCTCTTTGCCTCGGCAATCATCGACTTTCTGTCAATGCTTCCGAATTTTGTCCTGGGTTCGCGCCCCAGAAACAGATTTTCATATACCGTCTGAAATAAAACCAGGTTCAGTTCCTGGTAGATAGTGGATATTCCCTTCTCGTTCGCCTCAATCGGAGTTCTTGCATTAATCTCCTGGCCGTCAAAACGTATCGTTCCGCCATTCTTCTGGTAGATTCCGGTCAGCACCTTGATCAGTGTCGATTTGCCGGCGCCGTTTTCTCCCATCAGAGCATGGATTTCACCTTTATTCACCGTTAAATTGACGCCCTTCAGCGCCCGGACTCCCGGAAACGTCTTTTCCAGACCTTTTATTTCCAGCAAAACTTCTGCCATAAACTTCTCCTTTCAAAAAGGCTGCCGCAAAAATAAACAATTTCTGCGGCAGTCTTTTTTGTGTGCCCGGATATATCGTTTGAAAACAATCGGTATTTTCGCTGCTTACATCCCGCGGAACACATTTTTAACAGTTCCTAGAATCCTAACTCTACTTTCACATTATCCTTTGTATAAAGGGTATCCTCATTTGTAATGTGGGCAGGTACTTCTTCTCCGCCGATAATCTTGGAAATTGTATCTACGACGATTTCTCCGAAATATGGGGAACAGGTACAGGAAGCAAGCTGTTTTCCTTCTTCCACTGCCTCAAATGCGGCTCTTGTTCCGTCGATTCCCAGTGTCAGGATATCTTCTCCCGGTTTCAGGCCTGCCGCCTCAATTGCATTCATAGCGCCCTGAACCATATCGTCTGTTACACAGAATACGGCGTCAATATTCTCACCGCCCTGAGCCTGAATGATGTTTTCCATAACGGCCTGAGCCTTATCCATCAGCCATTCTCCATCCTGCTCCGCTACTACTTTAAACTTGGAGCTGTCAAGACCCTTCACAAATCCGTCCTGTCTGTCTGTGGATGTGGAGGAATCATAACCGCCGTTGATGATTACTACGTTGCCGCCGTCCGGTAATGCTTCGGTCAGGGCTTTTGCACACTGCTCGCCTTCCCATACGAAATCGGACATGATTGCCGTTGTGTAATGGGTTCCTGCGTCTCCGTCGATGGCACGGTCTACCAGGATAACGGGGATATTGCTTTCCATTGCTTCCTGAAGCGCGCCCTGAAGTCCGTTGTTCTCAAGCGGGGCAACTACCAGATAGTCAACGCCTGCCGCTACCAGATCGCGGATATCGGATTCCTGCGTCGCGATATCTCCGCCGGCATCCTTAACGATAAATTCGCCTCCGGCGTTTTCCACATATTCCTTGATACTGTCCGTCTCCGTGGTTCTCCATGCGGACATGCTGTCTGTCTGGGCAAACCCTACTTTCTTGCCTTCCAGTACTTTTGCTCCCTCCGGAGCCTCTGTTTTCTCCTCCGGTGCCGCTGCTTCCGTCTTTCCTTCCGCAGGGGCCGCCGCCTCAGTTGCCGGTGCCGCCGTTTCTGCCGGTTTGCCGGAACTTCCGCAGGCTGTCAGTGACAATGCCATCGTTGCTGCCATAACCATTGCGACCATTTTTCTCATAATAATTTCCTCCCTTGATTAAAACGTGTTTTTATTACATAATTTATTTTATATCATTTAGTCTATTTTTACAATATACTTTTGATAAACCTTTTATTTTTTGTTATATATTCACATATTTTCCATCATTTAATTGTAAGATTTGCTTTTTTACTTTACAATTATTGTAATAAAGAGTTATAATTAAAAGACGATAAATATAAAAAATGAAAGAAAGGAGTCTGTCATGTCGGCAAGAGAAAAGCGTACTGTCAGAATTATTGGTGAAAGAAATATCTGCCTCCACCTGGGCAACCCGGCACATCATGAATCCATTACTAAAATCGGGAAAGCTCTTTCCTCCCCTGTCCGTCTCAAAATCCTGGATATGCTGAGGAACAATGCCAGGTCACTGCAGGAAATCGCTGAAATCATGAATATCCCTCTGTCCTCCGCGGCGCTTCATGTCAAAACCCTGGAGGAGGCCCAGCTTATCGTGACGGAAAGCCAGCCGGGGGTCCACGGTTCCATGAGGGTATGTACCTGCAGCCTGCAGTCGTTTCATCTGGAGACATTCGACGCCTCCATCGATTCCGTCAATAAGAGTCTGTCCATGGATATGCCGATCGGGAATTATTATGCATGCGATGTACAGCCTACCTGCGGCCTCGCGGATGAAAACGGACCGATTGACGCTTACGATGCGATACGTTCCTTTTATTCCCCGCTCAGGAATAAGGCGCAGCTCATCTGGTTCAATAAAGGGTTTATCGAATACAGGTTTCCCAATATCCATAACCCTCTGCTCACGCTCAACGAAGTATCGTTCCGGCTGGAAATCTGCTCCGAGGCGCCCGGTTATCTTGAGAACTGGCCTTCCGACATCACGATCTATATCAATGATGTGGAAGTCGGTACTTACTGCTCTCCCGGCGACTATGGAGCACGCAGGGGAAAACTGACCCCTCCCGCCTGGCCGAACGGCAGCACCCAGTACGGAATGCTCAAAACCTTCTCGGTAAAAGAATTCGGGAGCTATATCGACGGGCAGCTCATTTATCCGGGCGTCGGGCTGGATGACATAGCGATTAATGATAAACCGTATATTTCTCTGAAAATACAGATTAAGGATAATGCGAAACATATCGGGGGAATTAATATTTTTGGTGAGAAATATGGCGATTACCCGCAGGGGATTGTGATGAATCTGACTTATCAGTAAGGTTCCGGGAACTGTCATAAAAACATGGTTATAATAATATTTGATGAATGAATAACATTCATTTTTAAAGGAAGAAAGTTAATGTATACTTCTACATAGAGGGGAAATTTAACTCCAATGAGTACGAAACAGGCATGTGAAATTTTCTTTCTCCGGACGGCTCCTGCTGCCGCAGATACAAGAGAAGCCGGAGGTCCTGCTCACTATATCCTGTGCCGTCATCATTTTATATGCTGATATATTGCTGTTCAGCATTAGATTTATATTTCGGCTTTCTTCTATAATAATAGAAGAAAATACTCCCCTGCCGCATTGCAGGGGTATTATTGAGTGGCAATGAAAAGTACGCTTCGCGAACTTATCATTGTCAAAGGCCATGGATGAGTGGTATTCATTCATTATCATGTATCATAATCCGGCTGCCTTCAGAACTTTGCCGGGAAGTTCCTATCCTTTTAAAAATAATAGAAAACAGGTTTTATATTTGGGAGTTTGGACGGCGGGATTTGTAGGACGGAATTATCGGAATTATATTGATCGAATTAACCCGGAACTTATGTTACAATAAATTGTAGCTTCATGAACAGTGTGTGGCGTTATGAATTGCAGAGATATGAATCCTCCCCGAAAGGAACTGAATTGTGTGAATGATGAAAAATTTGTAAGACTCGATTTGTTGGATACTCAGCTTATAGAAAAGACTGCCAGGCTTCTGGTCGACAGCTTTTTTTCTATGTTTAAGGGGATTTCAAAAGATCCTGAAATTTTATGCAGGCTTTTTCTTCCCTGTTTGCAATTGGATTCGACTTATGTTCTTTTGAAAGAGAATCAGGTAGCGGGCTTTATTGCTGTATCCGACAGCCGGAAAAGAGCAATTATAATTCGTGAGGATGTCTGCATTTCGATATTCGGTCCGGTTAAGGGTAAAATGATTGCCTGGCAGCTTCACAAAATTTTAAGTGTACCCGCGGTAACAGGAACCCAAAGCGGTTATATTGATTTTATTGCAACAGCGCCTGAATTCAGGCGGCAAAGGGTGGCCGAACGCCTCCTTATTTTCGTTGAATCGCATTGTGATTTTACGGAATTATTTCTTGATGTTCTGATTGATAACCAGCCGGCTGTCCGCCTTTATGAAAAACTTGGTTACAGGGTGGTTTGTAAGAAAAAAAGCTTTTTAATGCGGTTGGCTGGGGTAAAAACGATGGTTGTTATGAAGAAAGGGTTAATGGTGGGTTAGGTTATGGGCGGATTTTGGCCGCATAGTATACTTCAAGAGAGGAAGGATCTGGGAGCTAGCTCTCATCTCCTTCTCTTCCATCCCACTACTCCGCCCGGGCGGCAACCGCTGGCACGCTATCGCGCTCCATCGGTTGCCGGCTTTCGCCGCATAGCATACTACAAGAGAGGATGGATCTGTGAGCTAGCTCCCATCTCCATCCTCTCTTTCCGTCTGCTGCCCGGGCTCAATGTTCGAGCATGTTTTCAATAAATATTCCATATCCTCTAGTCGAATCTTGTATAAACACATGGGTCACCGCCCCAATCAGCTTTCCATCCTGTATAATCGGCGAGCCTGACATTCCCTGTACTATGCCTCCTGTCAGCTCTAACAGTTCCGGATCGGTGACTTTGATTATCATGTCTTTACTCTTCCTCGCCGTGGAATAATCGACTTTTTGTATTTCTATCTCATAGTCTTTTAATTCACCCGACACGTTGCTTCTCACATACGCTTTTCCCTTTTTTACATCCTGACGGTATCCTATTGGGATGGCCTCGCTTTTTACCCGGTTTCTGAATTTCTCATTTACCGTTCCGAAAATTCCCTCGTTTGTATTGGCCTCTATGGAACCCAGCCTGGACTGGTTGCCATAGTATATTACGCCGGACATGACGCCGGGTTTGCCGAAGGTGCCTTTTTCGATTCCCATGATTTCCGTGTCGTAAAGTTCACCGCCGGAGGTCTGGACCAGCATTCCGGTATCACTGTCGCTGATTCCGTGGCCTAAGGCTCCGAATTCGCCGTTTGCGCTCATATAGGTCATGGTTCCGATTCCCTGGGTGTCGTCGCGGATCCACAGACCCAGTTTGAAGTCACCGTCCGCCGTTTCTATGGGCGTCATTTCCACAGGCATCTCTTCTCCGTCCCTCCTCACTTCCAGGGTCAGAGTGCCGCCTCCTGAGCTGTTGACGGCCTGTATCATATCTTTCTTGTTCACGGCCGGGACGCCGTTGATGGCCTCAATGTAGTCGCCGGATTTTAAAACTCCGTCGGCCGGGTCAATAATTACTCCGTTTTTTGTTGTCACTTCACCTGTACCTATGACCATCAGGCCGTCGGATTTCATATAAATTCCGATGGGCAGTCCGCAGGGGACCGCATATTTTGTATCGGAGACATCCACCTCGATGTCTTTCAGGCTGAACAGACCAAACAGCTTCATGTTCAGATGGTATGTTCCTTCATTTTCCGAATAAAGGGAAAATGGCTGATCCAACTGCAGATGTATTTCATCTGAGGGGATGTTGGAGCCGTTGTTTAAAACCACCTCTTCACTTTCACTCTTTAAAGATACTTTTACGGGAAGGGAAAAATGGAAATTCTCTTCCTGGTCCACCACCACATTCAGACGGTCCGGTATGGACCACTGCATATAAAAATACGACAGGCCGGCTACTGCCACAAGACCGGCCCAAAACAGGACAATAAGAGACTTTCTAAGCTTTTCTTTCCTGGTCACCTTTCCTTCCTCCTTACACAATTGTTACCGCCTTTTTGGCTTTTAAATCATCTGTTTCTCATTCACGCTGTTAGTATGTGACGATGACCGAAAATCAGTCTGCTATTTTTCGTCCAGTCTTTCATATTTTTTCAAAATAAGCTCTTTACATTTTTATAGTAGAGATCTATACTTGTAATTGTTTATACGGATACATTCCGCGAGGTTTTTACACATGTTTTTCGTAAAAATCCCGAGTTAAACAGCGCGAAACGGTATTTTTGCCGTTTCTGTGCATGGCGAAGCGTGTTACTACGCACGGAGTGAACAGTAACATATACTTTCACTCATAGATGACGTTTAAACATAAACTCATTGGCACAACTTAATATTTGAGTCTTTGTGGCAGGGTGTAATTCCCTACCGATGGTAAAGTCCATGACCCGCAGGCACCTTCCTGCGGCTGATCTGGTGTGATTCCAGAACCGACGGTAACAGTCCGGATGAGAAAAGACGTTTTCTGTAGCCTACCTGAAGACTGTTTGTTTTCAGGCATTTTTTATTTACCAGAAAAATTTCAAGGAGGACAGAAAGTAATGGAAGGTAACACAAACACTGGCAACATGAATCTGAACACAGGAAGAAGCACAAAAACAGGTTCCGGAGGGAACCGGGCTACGGCAAAGCCGGTCACTCATGCCCGCACCGGCCTCAATACGAGGCAACTGACGCTCTGCGGCCTGATGGGAGGCTTAAGCGCGGTACTGATGATGTTCCGCTTCCCGCTGCCGTTTATGCCCCCGTTCATGAGCTATGATTTCACCGGGCTCGTGGAGATGATTGGAGGCTTTACAATGGGCCCCGTCGCGGCCATTGCTATTATTGTAGTTAAAATGCTTTTAAAGGCCCTGACTCAGGGAACCTCGTCTGCCTGGACGGGCGAAATCCAGAATATCATCCTGAGCTGTGCCTACGTTCTGCCGGCTGTTCTAATTTACGACAGAAATAAATCGAAAAAATCAGCGCTCATCGGCATGGTCACAGGGACCGTGATATGCGCAATTGTATCCGTATTTACTAACTTGTACTTAATCATCCCGTTTTATGCATCATTTTCAGGATTAACACTGGATAAAATTCTTTCCATGTGCATGGCGGTGAATCCTCTGCTTTCCAGTAAATGGAGTCTGGCGCTTCTCGGCATCATTCCATTTAACCTGATTAAAAACGGATCGCTGTCGCTGCTCACCTTCCTCGTCTATAAGAAAATGAGCCGGCAGATTAAGCAGTTTGTACAGGGACACTGATTTCTTTCATGTGTCTGAGAATATAAAAGAAAAATGAGAGGGAAAACACAATGAAATTCAGCAAAGAAAAACATTTAAGCTTTGAGGAAGCGGTAGAAATCATGTTCCATCAGCTCGGCGACTGGAAGATTATGGCTCTGGCCTCCAGTGTCAATGATTATGTTATGGTGAGAAATGTAAGCTGCCTTTTTTATGACGACAAGATTTATTTTAAAACAGACAAAAATTTCAGAAAAACAAAACAGCTTTTTGAGAATCCCCAGGTGGCCCTGTGCTGGAGCGGAATCCAGGTGGAGGGAATCGCCGAAAACAAGGGGCTTGTCGTAGATGAGCCGGGAAGACGTTTTGAGAAGGGCTATAAAGAATTCCTCTGGAACAGTTACAATGCCTACAGCCATGAGGATACGGAGATTCTAATCGAAGTATCACCGAAATACGTGGAAGTATGGGATACCAGCGATGACCAGTATGCCTACCAGATTTTCATTGATTTTGATAAAAAAGAAGTGGAAGTAAAACCTTACGATGTAAAAAAATAAATACGCAACAACGAAAAGCACGCATCGCGAACTTTTCATTGCCACCAATAAAAGAAGGAGTGCTTTTTGCTTCAGCCGCACGATACCGGCCGAAGCGAAAAGCACTCCTTCTTTCATTACTTATATGACCAGCGCAGAACGCGCCGTGGTATTGTTATTTCAATTTGCCCAGGAGTATAACTACCAGGGTGATGATCAGGACGACAATGAAAATTCCGCCCATTCCTTTTCCCATGATTTCCAGAGAAATTAATAAATTATTCCACATAAATGAACCTCCTCATTTCTGCATATTTCATGCTTTGGCTGATTACAGATACTGGCTGACAAGCTTGATGACAAGTCCGCCCGCAATAACAGAAGCAATCTGTCCGGATACGTTGGCGCCAACGGCGTGCATCAGGATAATGTTGCCCTTCTCTTCCTCTGAGGCCATTTTCTGAACCACTCTGGCCGACATCGGGAACGCGGAAATTCCGGCCGCACCGATCATCGGGTTGATCTTGGTTTTCAGGAAAAGGTTGATAAATTTAGCAAAAAGCACGCCGCCGATGGAGTCGAATACGAATGCAACGAGACCGATACCCATAATTAACAGTGTGTCCGTACGGACAAAGGCATCCGCCCTCATACTGAAGGAGATTGTAATACCTAAAAGCAGCGTGATAAGGTTGGCGAGTTCATTCTGTGCAGTGTCGGAAAGTGACTGTAAAACACCACATTCCCTGATTAAGTTACCGAACATCAGGAAGCCGACCAGGGCAACGGATGCCGGTGAAATAAGGCCTACAATGATTGTTACGATAATTGGGAAAGCAATTTTCGTCGTTTTGGAAACTGCTTTCGGGCTGTATGCCATATGAATCTGACGTTCTTTTTTCGTTGTTACAAGCCTGATGGCAAACGGCTGGATAATCGGCACAAGAGCCATGTAGGAATACGCCGCAACCGCAATGGCGCCGACATAGTCGGAACGCATAATCTGTGATACAAGAATCGAGGTCGGGCCGTCTGCAGCACCGATGATACCGATGGAAGCAGCGTCTTTTAAATCAAATCCCATCAGTGTTGCTACACAGATAGCAAAGAAAATACCAAACTGTGCTGCCGCACCGAATAAAAACATAATTGGCTGTGACAGAAGCGGGCCAAAATCAATCATGGCTCCGATACCAATGAATAAGAGAATCGGAAGCGCCTCAGACGCCTCAATCGTCGTCTGGAACAGCCACTGTATAACACCGTGTGTCTCTCCGATACCAGGCATAATCTGGTCGATGACACCGGATAACGGCAAGTTTACTAATATAGCGCCGAAGCCCATCGGCAAGAGCAGCGCCGGCTCATACTCTTTTTTCACGGCCAACCAGATAAGCAGAATTCCTACAACATACATTACAAGCTGTTGGGGCGTTATCGCCATAATACCTTCCAGTAAAAAATCCATGAACTTTCCTCCTTAAATTTGCTTTCTCAGCGTTCTTTTCCTTAACTGTTGAGCAGTTGTCTGCAAGTTCAACACCCGGTCTGGTCTGCGATTTTCGGGGACCCGCGGAGTTCCCGTCAACCACTTAGATTCTTCACACAGAATCCGGAAAACATACCTTTTATGAATATTTCTTATGTAAGAGCGCATTTACCTCTGCGCGGCATGTGCATTCTCGCGCCGAGCGCGGCCGCATAGCGGCATATTACATCTTCGCGCGAGTGCGCATCCTGCCCGGAGGGCTTTTTATATCATAGGAGCATTTTCCTATGACATAAAAAAAGACTTTCAGCATATTTTCATATGCTAAAAGTCTTGTTCCTCTACATTTCATACAGGCATGTAACCATGGACCTGTAAACCCGGCCCAGGGTATGTTGATTACATGTTGCAACTACTCCCTTTTAACGGCTTCATCTTACCACATGTTTCCACAGCCGTCAAGAATAAAAAGAAGAATTATCTGAGAATCCGGCATTCTTTACAGAGTCTTTACTGCTGGTGCAAACAGGCGCCGCCTACTTATTCTCGTCCATATTAACGCCTGCAATTTTAATGTTCACTTCCAGGACCATAAGGCCTGTCATATTCTCTATTGCAGTCTTTACTTTGTCCTGCACTTTTTCACTGACATCGGGGATGCTGTAGCCATATTTCATATTAAGGGACAGATCAACACTTACATGCTCCTCCGTCACCGTAACCTTGACTCCCTTGCTCAGGTTCTTCATGCCGAGCTTTCCCACCAGCTCATTGGTGATGTTGCCGGCCATGGAATCCACGCCCTCCACCTCTGTCGCTGCCAGTCCGGCGATGATTGCAACAACCTCGTCCGCAATCTGCACTTCACCGATTTTGTCTTTTTCGTATAATATATGTGTATTTCTATCTGCAATCTCTTTCGACACCTTTGTTACCTCCTGTATCCTCGTGATATTCCCATTATAACAAAAAGGCTGTGGTTTGCAAAGGAGTTTTCCCCTTATTGGTGTAAATTATGCAATAGGCCGATTTTTTAGTTGAGGTGCGGGGACGCCTCTGCGGGATGGCGGATGTCATGAATTCTACAGAGTGGCGGCTTTGTCGACATGCTGAATGCCCCGGCCTGCGGCCGGAGCATGGTAATGGCGGTGATCTTAGCGTCTTCAGCCTCAGGCGGCAGGTGTTTTATTCCTGAAGATTCATCAGCGTAATAACGATATTTTCGGCGCCTGTTTCCGTTTTTCTCTTTACGATGTCCTCAATCTGGGCACGCTGGGGATCCGTGATGCTGGTTGCATTTACAACAACGTCAACTTTTCCGTCTGTGATACTGACTACCGGATCGGCAAAGCCTTTTGCCATCAGAAGGGTTTCTGCGGCGTTCTCTTTTTCTGCGATAGCCGACAGGGCCATCAGGCTCTGGGTCGCCGCTTCTTTAGAAGCTGCATCTACGCTCTCATTGTTGATGATACTCATCAATGTTTCTTTGCTCTTGGCACGAACCTGTTCTCTGTTTAACTGTACGTTGGCTATGTAGTCTGTTACGCTTGTTCCGCCGGTCAGAACTGCTTCGCCCGGGTTATCTATAGAAGAACTTCCGTCTGCCTGGTCGGAACCAGTCAGAGCGCTGCCGCCCTCGTCCGGATCATCAAGGCTTGCTATCTCCTGGTACTGGCCATCTTCGCCCGTCGCATTACCCGATGAGACATTTTCCGCAGTCTGGCCGGCGGCTCCGCCTGAAACAGCCTGGTTTTCTGCCAATATATCCTCATCAGAAATCTCTGTAACTCCGGCCTCGTAGACGTCTCCGCCCGCCACTTCCTTCTTGCCCGAGTAGTTTAAATATCCTGCTGCTGCGATCATAATGGCAAGTGTGGTAATGATTATCTGGTTTCTCCTAAAGATTCTTTTCATCTTCATAATATTATGCTCCTTTATTCCACCCGCTTTAATACTTTTATTTTATGACGGCGATGCTGTTTTATGCCTGTCCGGAGCATTTTGTCTACATTTTGTGTATCTTTCATCATGTCTTACTTTATTAGCCGGTGTCCTACTCAGACGGACGGCTGATTCAATTGACTTTTCCCATGGTATCACCTACAATGAATCTGCAAAGTATATTGTCAGACGGGCGGGGGATAACCAATGGATTTAAACTGGATGTTAGATGAGTATGACGGGATTGTTTACGTAAGTGATTTACACACCTATGAACTTAAATATATGAACCGCGAGGGATGCAGGGCATTCGGTGTCACAAACGAGGAGCTGCTGAGTAAAAGAAAGACCTGCTACGAAGTCCTCCAGGGCCGTACAGAGCCATGTCCTTTCTGTACGAATCCGTATCTGGAAGAGGGTAGCTTTTATGAATGGGAATTTTATAATCCTCATCTGCAGAAAACGCTTCTCCTCAAAGACCGTAAATTGCTCTGGGAGGGAAGCGATGCACGAATCGAATTTGCGACCGATATCACAGAATACCGCAATAAAATAGAAAGCAAGGAAAAGGAACGTGAATCCGTGCTGAAAAGTCTGCCGGGCGGCATCGCAAGGGTGGATGCCAGGGATGCCAGAACCATTCTCTGGTATGGAGCCAATTTTCTCCCCATGATCGGCTATACGAAAGAACAGTTTGAACAGGAGCTTCACAGCCAGTGCTCTTATGTACATCCAGATGATTTGAGCAAGGTTACGGGCATCATGGAGGAACTGAAGGGGACCGAAAAGATCATCATTACAGAGATGAAAGTCATCACCCGCAACGGCGATGTGCGGACACTGACCACCACCTTCAGTTATGAGAACGGGGATGCAAGCGAAGACGGTATTCCTTCTTTCTATAGTGTGGGAATTGATATTACTGAAATCAAAAAGGAGCAGAAGCTCCAGGCCGCCGCGCTTGAGGATGCGTATCACGCGGCCCAGATCGCCAATACCGCAAAGACCGCTTTTCTTTCAAATATGTCACATGATATACGGACTCCAATGAACGCGATTATCGGCATGACCGCCATAGCCGCAGGAAATATCGGCAATCCGGACAAGGTGCTGGACTGTCTCAAAAAAATCGGCCATTCCAGCAGGCATCTCCTGGGATTAATTAACGAGGTGCTCGACATGTCCAGAATAGAGAGTGGACAGGTAAACCTGTCGGAAGACAAATTTAGCCTGTCGGAACTGCTCCAGAACGTTTTGGAAATCTGTCAGCCGCTGCTGCGCGAGAAGCGCCATAAAATCAAGGTTAATATCGGAAAAGTCCGTAATGAACGGTTAATCGGAGATATGGAGCACTTACAGCAGGTGTTTGTTAATTTCCTTTCCAACTCCATTAAGTATACTCCAGATGAAGGGCTGATTGAATTGGAACTCATTGAAAAAGAACACCATATGGCAGGTTTCAGCCTGTTCCAATTTGTCTTCCGTGATAATGGAATCGGCATGTCGGAAGAGTTTTTGCCGCATATATTTGATGCCTTTTCCAGAGCCCAGGATTCCAGGATTAATAAAATACAGGGAACCGGCCTCGGCATGGCCATCAGCCAGAATGTCATACATATGATGAACGGCGCTATTCAGGTGGAAAGCGAGTTGGGGAAAGGCACCTGTTTTACCATAAATGTACCTTTACGCCTGCAGGATCCCGTTGAGGGGGATACGAAGGAACTTATGGATCTTCCCGTTCTGGTGGTTGATGATGATCAGGATGTCTGTGAAGGCGCCTGTCTTTTACTAAAGGAAATCGGCATGCTGGGAAATTGGGTGCTCACGGGCGCCAAAGCAGTTGAAGAGGTAGTCAGGGCACATGTACAGGCAGAAGATTATTTTGCCGTAATTCTGGATTGGAAAATGCCGGTGATGAACGGCCTCGATACAGCAAAAGCGATCCGTGCCCAGGTGGGACCCGATATACCAATTATCATTATTTCTGCCTATGACTATTCCGAGGTGGAGGAAGATTTAACTAATGCGGGTGTAAATGCCTTTATCTCTAAACCGCTGTTCAAATCAAAGATGGTTCAGGTATTCCGCACCCTGATCGACGGAATGGATTGTGTAAAGACCACGTCAAAGGATTCTGAATCCAGTGCCAATCTGGCCGGACTCCGGGTTCTTCTGGTCGAGGACAACGAACTTAACCGGGAGATTGCATGGGAAATACTTTCAACAGCAGGCGCGGATGTAGATACGGCGGTAAACGGCAGAGAAGCGGTTGACAAGTTCTCGTTATCGTCTTCAGGCCATTACGACGCGATATTAATGGATATTCAAATGCCGGTCATGAACGGATATGAAGCCTCACAGAAAATCCGCTCACTCGGCCGTTCCGACGCACAGACAGTCCCGATTCTGGCACTTACCGCCAACGCATTTTTAGAGGATGTAATTGAATCACAAAGGGCCGGTATCAACGAGCATATTTCGAAACCAATCAGTGCGGAAAAACTAAGTTCCATCATCCGAAAATGGACACAGCCCGCATACCAGCTTCCTATAATATAAAAAAGCGGTCGGCAAAACTGCTGTTGTTGCAGTTTTTGCCGACCTAACCTTATATTTATCCCACCCGCTTTAACACCTTTATCTTATGTGCAGGCAGTCCGAATAAAGCTTCCATCGCCTCGGAAATTTCCGCTTTTACCTGAGCACTTCCGCCGCCCTGGGCGCTGATGATGATTCCTTCTATCTGCGGCTGCAGTTCTTTCTCGATCACCGGCTCCTGGGAACCTGTCGCTCCTGCGGTCAGAGCCGTCTCTTTTATCTCCTCGGTCTGTGATTTTCTCGTCCCCCCGGCACTGTCCTTCTCTTCCGTCGCAGAACGGCTTTTGTCACGGTCCACATGGAGGACCTTTTCTTTTGAGGATTTGAGGGTGAGCATTACATCCACCTCCCCCACTCCGTCCACGTTTTTCAGGATGTCCTTAACCCGCTGTTCCATCTCTTTTTCATATTTCCGTTCATCGTCCTCCACCGTACCCGATATTTTCCCGGCTGCGGTCTGTGTATCGGAGTTCTCCTCCCCATTCTCCGGCATCAATTGCCCCTGGACAACCGGGGAACCGGCCTCCTCTCCCTTTTCCTTTTTTGGCCCCACCGGAAATGACAGAATCAGCAGAATCAGTCCGCACACCAGCAGAAGCATCCATTTTTCTTTTCCCTTCACCCAGTCTTTGTTAATCTTCCAGCCCGATTTCCACATTTTCTTCCTCCATCTGATAATACCCGGCTATCGTCCGCCTGAACTGCCTGATCGTTTCATTTTCCTGCGCTGTCTGTCCGTCCCCGGCAATTACTTTTCCCGCAGCTTCGACATCGCTTTTCTCCTGTTCCTGGTCTCCGCTCCGGCTGTCCTGCAAGGATTCTTCATTCTCGCCCTGTCCGGAGCCGTCCAGCCTGACCGATACTTTCTCAACCTTTTCCAGGGTAATTCGATCCTCTTTGGCCGCCCTCGTCTCCGTCTGCCCGCCATCCGCATTTTCCCGTGCCTCCGACGTCTCCTCCATCTTTTTTAATCTCAGGGCAATCTTTTTTACCTTTCCAAAATCAGGATTTCTACTGTCTCCCTCTATTACGACAGAAGCGGCAACCGCCTCAATCCCTTCTTCTCCGGCCATACGGATTAACTCCTCCTCAGCCGATGTTTCATACCGGCCGATCAGGTGGTCAAGCCTCTTCTGCTCCATCCCATCCAATTCTCCCTTAAGTTCCCCGGCCTCATTTTCAAAGGAAACAGAGCGGAAAATTGCATTGATTTTTTCCTCCAGCCTGAGGCTCCCGGTCAGCGGCTTCAGCACCAGAAGAATCAGGATGCAGCCCGCAAAGAGCCTGAGATACTTTTCATATTTTCCTGCCGGAAGAAGATTTGTAATGATGGTCATGAAAATCAGATAATATACAATATTCCTGACCCAGTCATAAATTCCGTCCATTCTCTCCCTCCCTATCCCGCAAAGTAGGTAGCGTTGGCAGCCGTACACACGATTGCCAGCGAGACACTGAAAAGCAGAAGCGCCGTCGCCGCCATGGAAAGAAGAAGGCGGCAGCCGTTTCCCACCTCGCTGATGCATGCCACCATCCTCTTATCACAGACCGGCTGCAAAAGCGCTGCGGCCCCCTGATAAAACAGGCAGAGAATCACAAGCTTTAATAACGGAATGACGGATATCAGGATGAGAATGATAACCGCCCCGGCTCCGATGCTGTTTTTGATCAGCACTCCGGCTCCCATCACCATCTGGGAGACTGCCGCCGCCCCCTGCCCCAGCCCCGGTATGACGCTGACAAAACGCTGAAGCGACGTATTTTTGAGTGAATCGGCATAAGGGGTAACCAGATTCTGCAGTAAATGAAACCCCAGTATCACTCCCGTCATGGTTTTGAGTCCCCAGCGGATGGAACTGTCCAGCAGTTCGGTCATTCTGGAGAAGATGTCCTCTTTCACCATATGCCCCGCCAGAACAAAAAGAATATAAATCCGCAGGACCGGAAGCAGGAGCCTTAAAACCAGCCATTCTACAGCGCTGATGGAAAAGAGCATCCATCCATAGCCTGCTGCCGAAGTCAGACTCCCTCCCGAAAAGGAAACCGCCAGGAAATAGGTTGGGACCAGGGCCCGCATAAACTCAATGATATGGGACAGAATTTCCTTAGTGATGGCAATCCCGGTCAGGAAACTGGATGCTAAGAATGTAAACATCAGAAGATAGGTTACATAAAATCCTGTCTCCGCAATCTGGCTGTTGGAAAAGATACTTGAAAAATTGGCAAATATCGCCCCGGTCAGTCCCAGGATCAGGACCTGTCCCATCCACTTACCGTTTTTAGCGATCTCCCCAAAGAGGCTGTCCCGCAGCGAAAGCAGACACTCGTGAAAAACTCCGGAAAAGTTTCCCTTCATCAGCTCCAAAATCAATTCTTTAAATGTGAAAGAAAACGTCCCGTTTCCGCTCTCCTCACTCATAAAGTTTTCTATCTTAGCTAAATCAAAATCATCCAGAAGATTCCCGGTCTCCGCTTCGTAACCGCCGCTTGCTTCATAGCCATCTCCCGTCCCATAGCCGCCGTCTGCCTCATAGCCTCCGCCCGTTCCATAGCCGCCGCCCGCCTCATATCCTCCGCCGTTTTTCTGCCCCGGCGTTTCCGCCGCCTCGGCCCGAAAACAGAATCCCGGAAATACCATTGCGGCGGCGAGCAGGAACAGAACGGCGCTGCGTTTTCCCGTTCTCACCGCTTCTTTTAACTGAATTTTCAACTGTTTCATGATACGTTTTAATGACCGCATTCTTATCCCGTCTCTCATATGAAGCACATCCACCAGCCTTCCCTTTTCATTCCGCCGCCTCAGGCCAAAAAACCCTGAAGTGTCTCCAGAAGCGCCAGCAGCACCGGCATACTGACGGCCAGAATGGACAGTTTTGCGAATATTTCAATCTGCGTCCCGATGGCGCCGTACCCGGCGTCTTTACAGATCCCGGAGGCAAATTCGGCAATATATGTAATTCCCGCCATTTTAAGAAGTGTGGTCAGATATACGCTGTTAATATTGATATAACTCTGAATCTGGTGAGCCGTATCGATGATAATCTTCATCTTGCCTGTCCCATAGAAAAACAGGATTAATCCGGCAGCCATAATCAGATAAGTACCATACTCTCCGCCCTTGCTTTTAAACTGTACCGCCAGAAGCACGGCGGCAAGTCCCAGCACGGACGCCGTAATGATAGACATGAACCCGCCTCCTTCCTGACCCTCTGTTACAATGCAAACAGCTCTTTCATCGTCTCAAAAAGCTGGTATATGTACGGTATCATCCAGAACAACACCAGCACCAGTCCCGCCAGGCTGGTGAGAAAGGCCTGCTCTTCCCTGCCGCTGTGTTTGAGTATCTGGCAGATGACCGACACCAGAATTCCCACTGCCGCAATCCTGAAAATCAAACTTACCCCCATATGAAAAATCCTCCTGCATCTATTAACTCGTGCCGTTCCCGCACTCTCAGCTTTCCATCTTATACCCTATCAAATTAGTATTACGACAAGAAACAAACCGGATAAGATTCCCATTCCAAAGAACAGCCGGCTCTTTTCCGGTTCTTCCTTCCGTAACTTCTCTATGGAATGCTCCAAATCCTCCAGATAAAATAGAATTGCCTTTTCCTGCATGTCGCGGTCCAGATATCCCAAGCTCTCGCCAAACCGCAGGAGCTGCTCCTGTTCCTTCTTATTTAATGCACTTTCGGCGGCAAATCTCCCGGCCCTCTCTTTCCAGACCGTCTCAAAGCTCTCGCCCGACTCCTGTTCCAGCGTTTCCGCCACCTCGATAAACATCTTTCCCGCCGGTCCCGGATTGCGTTTTCCCGTTCTGAACAATGCCTCGGCCAGCGGGACATTGGCATACAGGATTTCCCCCTTCATGTGGGAGGCCATCCGCCGCAATGTCTCTAAAAGCCTTAACCGCTCCCTCAGCCTGTGCACCGCCTCGGCTCCGATTCCCGTACAGGAAGCTATTACCAGTATCAGCCCTGCCGTTTTCATCCACATAAAAGATTCCTCCCGTTTCCATCACAGATTTCCCGGATTGTTCCCGGCCCGTTTCGGTTACCCAGAATTACATACCGGTCAAAGACCGACTCCTCGATAAACCGGCTGAGCCCCGGCTTTTTCCTGATATCCTCCATCGATGTTCCATGGATTGTGGCAAGAATCCGGCAGCCGCAGTTCATCACATAACGCATGGCCTCCAGGTCCTGCTCTCCTCCAATCTCGTCCACCGCCACCACATCGGGAGCCATAGACCGGATTAACATCATCATCCCCGCCGCCTTCGGACAGCAGTCCAGGATATCCGTGCGCTGTCCCACATCGTTCTGGGGAATACCCTGAAAACAAGCTCCAATCTCCGACCGCTCGTCAACCACTCCCACCGTCTTACCGTTTTTCCCATTGGAAACCTGGCGGACGATATCGCGCAGCAGTGTCGTTTTCCCACATCTGGGAGGTGAGATGAGCAGGGTATGTAAAAAATCTCCGTTCGCCCGGTCATACAAATACGAAAGCACCCGGTCCGCACACCCCTTGACCTGATGTGAAAAACGGATATTCAGGAACGTGACCGGCTGTATGGTTTTCACGCTGCCTTTTTCCAGGATCACCCGGCCCGCCACCCCAATTCTGTGGCCCCCGGATACCGTGATAAATCCCTGTTTCAACTCCTCCTCATACGCATACAGGGAATAGCGGACCGCACATTGGAGCGTCTCTTCCACATCTTCCTTAGACACGCAAAAGCAGCCTTTCCCCTCCTCTTTTCCCAAGCCCCCGGAAAGCCCGCCAAGCTTTCCCTCCTCATCCACCGTATACTCTTTGTTCCTGTAAATGATAAAAAGCGGAGCGCCGATCCGCATGCGGATTTCCTCTATACCCTCCGGCTCCACATTAAGCGTTCCCAGCACTCCCCTGAGTTTTTTTGAAAAAATCTGAAACAGCCTGTCTTTGCTCTCCATCCTGTCCGCCTCCTTTTACCTCAATATATGTACAGGCGGGGAAAATATGACAAGCCAAAAACTGACCCGATTATTTTTTATAATTCTGGTTATTCTAAATCAGTCCAGTTTTTGTTATAGTGCGTTTAAGAACATCAAATAAAAAAATCAGGAGGTCAGCCAATGAAAAGAATCGTAACTCTTCAGGATATATCCTGTGTCGGACGCTGTTCCATCACGGTGGCCCTGCCGGTTATATCGGCCATGGGCGTGGAATGCGGAATACTGCCAACTGCGGTTTTATCCACCCATACAATGTTTCATACATTTACATGCAAGGATTTGTCGGATCAGATCGCTCCTATCGCCGATGCGTGGGAACAGGAGAAGATTACATTTGACGCCATCTACACGGGCTATCTTGCCTCAGCCGAACAGTGTGCCCAGGTATGTGACTTTTTTGACCGTTTTACCACACCCGGCAACCTCGTACTGGTCGATCCGGCCATGGCCGACAACGGTCTGCTCTATCCGGCTTTTGACAGCGGCTTTCCGGCGGAGATGGCAAAGGTCTGTGCAAAAGCCGACGTAATTATGCCGAACATAACAGAGGCCTGCCTGCTTACCGGCATGCCTTATAGGACCTCTTATGACGAAGCTTATATCCATGAACTCCTGGAGAAGCTGCTGGCGCTGGGCTGCAAAACCGCGGTCCTGACCGGAGTCAGCTTCGAGGAGGGTAAATTAGGCGTCGTATACCTTGATCAAGACGGCCGGTTCTTCTCCTATTTCACCCGTCACTGCCCGCAGAGCTATCACGGCACCGGAGATTTATATTCCTCCACAGTTCTCGGAGGACTGATGCGCGGCCTGAGCCTTGGAAGCGCCCTCTCCCTGGCCGCTGATTTTGTAGTTACGTGTATTGACGCCACCAGCACTGCTGAAAACACCCGCTGGTATGCCGTAGAATTTGAATCCCAGATTCCAAAGCTGTGCGCAATGTTAGAGGAACATATCCGGGCGGAAAAAGAAGAGAAATAGAGAACGCAAAAATTAGGCTGTGTATCGTATAAAAACATTTCCAAAAATATACAAATATCCAAAAGGAATGAAATATGGTATAATACCAGAATAATATGAACTGAATCATATGGAAAAGGTCGGTGATACACAGGTGAAACGATGCATTGCAACTGCCGGAATAGCACCCATAAACACAATAATCAGATTCAGGAGGAAGAATGATGTCTATTCCGGCAAAGAAAATATATCCGCGCTCAGGTGACAGGCAGACCGTTTATTTAAACGCTGTTGTCAATGAACCCGGCATATCGGTCGGCGCATATACAATGTACAATGATTTTGTAAATGATCCGGTTGATTTTGAAAAGAATAACGTACTCTATCACTATCCCATTAATCAGGATCGCCTGATAATCGGAAAGTTTTGTTCCATTGCCTGCGGAGCCAAATTCATATTTACGAGCGCCAATCATACGATGGCTTCCCTTTCAACCTATCCGTTTCCTCTGTTCTTTGAAGAATGGGATACCCCCATTTCAGAGGTGCGGACATCCTGGGACAACAAGGGTGATATTGTAATCGGCAATGACGTCTGGATTGGATACGAAGCCGTGATCATGTCCGGCGTCCACATCGGCGACGGAGCGATTATCGGAACGAGGGCCGTTGTTACAAAAGATGTCGAGCCCTATACGATTGTAGGAGGGCTGCCGGCAAAGCCAATCAGAAAGCGTTACGGCCAGGATGCGATATTAAAACTGGAAGAACTCAGATGGTGGGATTTGCCCTATGAGCAAATAAAACTGCTCCTGCCTGCTGTGAAAAGCGGCGATGTCGCAGTTTTAGAAGAAGCATATAAGAACCTGCAGAATTAAAGGAGCATTAAAAGAGGTACCCCGGCGGTAATCACAGTCAATCCTGCTGTGTTTTGCCGCCAGGGTACCTTTTATTGAGTGGCAATGAAAAGTTCGCAAAGCGTGCTTTTCGTTGTTTTTCGCCTTTTGTTTTTTTATCTACGCCGCCTATAAGAAATCTTTACATGATACAAGCAAATCAATCTTTTTCCACTGGGTTTCCTCGTCGATACAGTTTCCCTCTTCCACGGATGCAAAACCGCACTGCGGGGACAGAGCGATATTGTCACCTACAATGGCTTTTGCTTCCAGATATCTTCGCTTGATATCGTCATGGCATTCCAGAACCGGGTTTTTGGTAGAAATCAGGCCGGCCACAAACGTGGCGTTCGTCTCCTTTAAAACCGTCCATGGCTCAAAGGAACCGGAACGTTCGTCATCATACTCTACAAAGAAACCGTCATAAGGAATCTGACTGATAATCGGTGCCACGGAATCATAGAAGCCGGAGAAAAGAGGGTTGCCTTTGAAATTCCCCTTACAGAAATGTGTGGCAATCACCATATCGGCCGGTCTGTTTTCAAGCGCTTTTACAGACACGCGTTTAAACCATTCCAGGACTTCGTCTTTCTCATATCCCAGGGAATTTACCTTCTTTAAGAAATCCTCGTCAATCATATAAGTCCAGGACGTATCATCAATCTGGAGGTATCTGCATCCATGCGCATACAAATCCTGAATCGCGCCCTGGTATGCAAGGGCAATATCCTCAATCAGCGCCTCTATATTGCTTCCATAATACGGAACTTCCTTAATTCCCATCTGCAGATAGTTGTCCACCAGAATCATATTCGGTCCGGAAATACACTTCTTGGCAGTAATACCCGGGTACTTCCCGGCCTCTTTGAGAAGAAAATCATAGGCCTCGATTTCCGCATGGGCACGTTCAGGGTTATAGGAAATTTTTCCGCTGATATATCCCAGTTCAATATGGTTTACCACGCCATTGCGTTCCTTATCCAGATGCTTTGTCGTAAAACCGTCAAATTCCTTGAGCCAGTCCAGGTGCCACCATCTGCGTCGGTATTCACCGTCGGTCACAAACTTAAGACCATGGGATACCTCTTTCTCGACCAGCTCTGAAATGGCCGCATCCTCAATCTTCCGCAGTTCAGCCAGCGTTATTTCACCGTCTGAAAACTGTTTTCTCGCCGTCTTAATCTGTTCGGGCCTTAAAAATGAGCCTACGATGTCATACTTAATGTTTAACATTTGAATACCTCCGTGAATTTTTATAAGAGTCCATGTTGTTTCCAGCTTTTTCCTGTACAAAATATAATTTATTTTATCACTAATCTGCACTCTTTTCAAATGGGGATTTGATTGAGAAATGAGGACGCCGCCGTCAGGCCAAGGGTCGGGATGGTGAGGGGGATCGATGAGTCTTTAGTCCCGGGCGTCAGGTTATCGTGAGCGGGGAATCCGGGCAGAAAAAGTTCCTGCGGGAAACGCTTGCGCTCTTTGGAGTAC
>NZ_URHZ01000058.1 GCF_900547735.1 uncultured Clostridium sp.
AAGTACTGCAAAATCAATGTTTTGTATAAATCACGAATTCACTTTGAAATTTTACTTTTTTAAAAGATTCTGTAAAAGATTCAAAAGAGACGGTGTAAAAATGTGCAGCTATTGTTCCGTTATATAATAGAAAATCAAGGTATGGTTAAAAGAAAAGAGGTGGAATAAAAAGTAAGATACGAATGATAAAAAGAGAAATTGTAACAGATAATCAGACGTTACGCTTCCGCCCGGCGGATACCGGGCAGGAAAAATATATCGGGAGCTATAAAAGACGCTGTAAAGCGTCCGTCCGACGGTGTCTGAGTATTTTTTCAGCTCCCGAACACGGTTTCTCATCCAGCGGTCCCAGGCGCCCCGCAGGGTCCGGCCGGAAGATAGGGTTCCTCTCATCGACTCCGGCCGGGGTGATTCCGGTACAGCCGTCCGCCTGCTGCCCCGATCCATGTGCCCAGTGTATTTAATACGAGGTCATCCAACTCCGAGACACCTGTTCCAAACAGATACTGCATTGTTTCAATTGCAAGAGACAATCCGAGGCCGCACAACGCGGCCGTCCGGAGCCGTTTGAGATTCCCGGATGCCGTAAGCGCGCATCCCAGGGGGACAAACCAGACAATATTGCCCACAAACAGATATACAAAACGAAACCACCTTCCCTGCCTGATGAGCGGAATATAGTCCTGAAACAGAGTCAGGTTGACGGTTCCGTTCTGCATGAGGTGTGACATACTGAATCCCGTTCGGAAAACGGTAATGCGCAGTAAGATGGCTAGATAAACCAGAAAGATGAATTTCAACCAGTTACTGCCTGTCTTTCGCATAGAATTCCACCTTTCAAATCAATTACTTTCATATAAATTACTTTCACATAAATTACTCTCATATAAATTACTCTCACATAAATTACTGTAACCCTCCAAAAAAAGAGGCGTCGTCATGAGCACTTAGCGGACAGAATTTTTTGTATATCATCAAAATGCTCCCTGCAGGTGACGCGGTACTGGATCCAGCCGCCGTCACCACAGGGATACTGATTGTCGATATACTCCTGTGTGTATTTCTGCAGCTGCGCATATAACGATTGATACTGATTCCCGGATAAGCGTACCATCACCGTAAATGAATTGTTTTCGGCGAAAACATTGCATATCAGTTTTTTCTTCAACCTGTGGGCAATCCCCCAGCCATATTGATTTCCATAGGGAAAGGTAATCTGCTGTGCCGTAGCATACGTCGCAGTCAGCCACTCATTCAGCGAAGAAAACAGCCCGGCAGTCTCACCGCAGTAGGCGGTCATCTTGGCCGGCGAAGGCGTCTCCTTTTTGTTCAGCATTCTCTCATACATATCAGGTGTCTCCCGGATTCTTATTTTATACGTCTCTTATTTTATACTTCTTGAATTATTATTCCTATATTACCATTCTTTTTTCAGCTCCGTATACCAGTCGAGCTGATAAGGACCATCCTCCATGGCTTTCAGGGACTGATAAAGATAGACACGGTACTGAAACTCAGACTGCGGGTCGGTGGGATCGGATTTACTCCAAAATACGTATCCGTAAATATAGCTCTGCATAAAGTCTTCCCAGGACGGGAACATGGCCTGTGCCTTTTTGGCAAGTTCCAGAGACTTGTCCATGGCCTCCTCATAGGTATAATAGCCGGTTACATAGTACTGTCCCAGAAGCATCAGCGCGCGGCTCAAATCCCAGCCAGCACATGCATTTTCCCCATAGGTCTTGTACGCCATATAAGCCGCCATCTGCCGGGCCGCCTCACCGTCGGAAATAGAGCTCTGGCTGCCGTTATCTCCCCAGGACGCATTCAAATCGATATCCGTCGCATACTGCCCCAGATTATGTTCATTGTAATAACTTAAAAGAGATTTATTATGTCCTCCGGTTTCCAGCCAGGTAATCTTGTCCTCGGCGCTCCGGCGGTCCGTAACGCCCCAGTCACGCTCCAATACCTGCCTGAGGGCCACGGAATAGACCAGATCATTGGGGGAACCGCCTCCCGGTTTTGAGATATCCGCGCCGTTGCGGACACACCAGAGTGCATAGGCGGAATTAAACCAGCGCACCGTATCAGGATACGTCCGTGATTCCGTCCCGCTGCCGGTCCCGGCCTGCACCGTCAAACCGGCGCCGGGCAGCGGGGAAAGACTGCATGAGAAAACTGCACATAAAAGTACTGCCGCTATTAACTTCTTTATTTTCATTCCTTTTCCTCCATTCCTTCTGTCCTGCTACATGGCCTCCCGATGACGGTATTCGGCCTTTCCAAGTCTGATATCTGCTGGTTTCATTTTACCGGAAAATGGTATTTAAACCTCATGAAAAAAGATTTTTAGTGAAATAGTGCCGTTTTCCGGTAAGCGGATAATTCTCTAAATGGAAAACTTCCTCATAGCCGTGTTTTTTATAAAAATCAGGGGCCTGAAAACTGAAGGTGTCTAAGAATACGAATTTACATCCTCTTTCCCTGGCTGTGTCCTCTGCCTGATTGAGCAGCCGGCTGCCGATATTCTGACCTCTCAAAAGCTTACCCACCCATAAAAACTTTATCATAAGCCAGTTGCCGTGCGTTTCCCCAATCAGTCCGGCCGCTTTTTTCCCCTGTGCGTCCTCCAGGAAGATTCCCAGTTCCCTGGGATTTTTATCCTCAAGTTTTTCCAGGTTGTATTCCAGCAATCCGGCATAGATTTCGGCTCTGTCCTGCTCCTCTATTTTATCTGTAATCTGAAAATGAACGGTATTCTGAAATTCCATTTTACTTCTCTCCTTTTAATTTAACCTATTCTTTTTCAGGAATCACATTCAGGAGCCGGAGCAGTTCTTTGTGGGGACGTCCCGCATCCGCGTGGAAAACGGCGATATGGTTCGTATCTCCGCTCCTGTCGGTAAAAGCGGGAAATAAAAATCCGCATTCCGGTTTGCCCGGCTCGTATTCCCCGGACAGGGGACAGATGGCGCAAATCATATATTCAAACACCTCTTCCGATTCCCACAGACGCTCCTTGTCGGATGTCTTTGCCGGTATATCATAACGGTCGTGGAAAACGAGAATGGCATACCCGGAGGATGCGTGATAGTTCTCCATCATTACGTCGTAAAACGTATCCATCAGGGCATCGTTTTTCAAGCCGCATTCATTCATCGCCATCAGTAACTGCCACATACCGCCCGGCTTTCGTACCGCCTCGGGAAATTCATATTTCTTCAGGTTTACATTGGTGGCCGAAAAAGGGATTTCCTTTGCCAGCGCCAGTTTTTTTGTCCGTTCCGGTGAGGAAAGCTTAAGAAAATTAGTATTAAAACTTCCGTCAAAATCCCCGTCCCCGTCTACGTAACACCCGGCAATTCTCGTGAAGGAGGTCCGTGAAAGAGTCATCCGCCTTGTCAGCTCCAGCATATCTTCTCTGTTAATCATAATCAGTGATTACCTTTCTGTCATATTATCGGTTTTCTATTAGTCGGGAGTGCGTCAGAACCTCATCAGAAGAAAATTCGCCGTCAGTCCGGCGGCCGTTCCTATGAGCAGTATCAGGTCACCCCGTTTGATTCGTCCTTCTTCAACGGCCTCACAGAGCGCGTAGGGGACCGAAGCGGAGATCAGGTTGCCATATTCCGGGACGCGGTCGATATAGGTGCCCTTTCCAAAGCCCAGTCTGGGCATGATGAGATTCAGCGCCCTGCTGGCCTGATGGGGAACCACCAGATCAATCTCATCCCGGGTCACGCCGGCTTCCTTCAGACAATGCTCTACAAAACCGGGCAGACACTTGGCGGACAGCTTCAGGATCCGTTTCCCCTTCATATCAAAATAGTAATCGTCCCGGTTCTCATCATTCATGGAAAAGGCCGGCATCAGGCCGCCTCCGCCCCTGATTTCCGTGTCATGCGCACCCTCGGACCAGGTTCTCTGGCAGCTGTAGAGGATCGCGGACGGATTGGAGTTTTCGGATTTTGTCAGCACACAGGCGCTGGTTCCGTCCGAAAACAGCTCATAGCTCTCCGTCTGTTCCGGATTCAGGGCTGCGGATGCCGTATCGCCCGATATAATCAGCGCATTGTTATACCGTCCGATTTCAATCAGGCATGACATTACATCCAGGGCCGAGATAAAACTGGTACACGTCGTATTGATATCCATGGCGGGAATCTGAAGACCTTTCGCCAGCCGCTCATGCACCAGGGCGGCGTTGCAGGGAATGGCCTGCAGCGGAGTTGCCATGGCACAGACAATACAGTCTATCTCTTCTATCTTCATTCCGGCGCATATAAGCGCCTTTTTAGCCGACAGCACCGCCAGATCCAATAGAGTTTCCCCCGGTTCCAGCCGGTACCGGGTCTGTCCTCCAAAATCCATCTTATGTGCCGCCAGGGTCTTTCCCCAGCCGGCAATCTTTACCCTGCGTTCCTTCATCCCTGCCCCTTTCTCATGCGTTCTTTCTCTCCACCCGCTTCATCTTCCCGCCCTTTTCCCTGCCGTATGCCGTAAATCTGATTTCCGGCAGGATAAAACCGCAGTCCTTTGAGAGAAGTGAAAATTCCTCAGCAATTCTCTGTTTTCCGTATTCCGTCAGGTCGGCATAGACGGTCAGACGGCCGTCTTTTTCCTGCACGATCCTGTAATCTCCGGATATGCCCGTGTTTTCCGCTTCTCCGCCCCCATCCGCAAACAGGATGCACCTTCTGATAAAGTCCGGGAATATGGGCACATCCCTCCCGTCATGGCCCTGGAAGGTAAAGACGTCGTCCTCGCGGCCCTCTATCTTTTCGAGCGCCAGACAGGGACTGCCGCAGGCGCAGGCCGCCTTCTTTTCCACCAGTATGTCATTTAAACGGTAGCGGATAATGGGCTGAGCCTTCCGTTCAAAGTCGGTCACAATGGGCACGAATCTTTTTTCATCCAGGTATTCCCGCTCGATATGCACGATATCCTCATTCAAATGGAGCGTTCCCTTTGGGCAGGTGGAGGCCAGGCAGCCCTCGGTGCACTGGTAGACCTGGTGAATTACGGGCAGCCCGAACGCTTCCTTAAGCCTCCGTTCATCCTCCGGTTCCAGTACCTCGGCAATGGAAATTACGGTCTGCGGACGAATCTCTGTCTTCCCCTGCCTGACATCTTCCGCAATCATAAGAAGGAGCGAGGGCTGTCCCGCCAGAATCTGCGGCCGGATTTCCTCAAGGCGTTTCCGGTGCTCCTCCATGTCTTTATAAATATCAAAGAAGTGAAACCTGATATTTTTAGACTTTACCGCCTGATAGAGGTTACTGTCGGCCCTCATGAAAAATGCGATGGAGTACTTATCAAGGATACTTCCGGGAAGAAATTTTGCAAGAACATATCCGGCCCAGCGGTTCTTCTCATCGTCGGACACCAGGAAAATTCCTCTGTTCCCGGAGGTGCCGGAGCTTAGCCCCACCGTCACCCCCTTGAGTTTTGGCGTAAATTCCCGTTCCCGTTCAGCCCGGACCGCAAAGTCCAGGGCTTCTTCCCTGCCGATTCCGACCGTGTTGAGCTCGTCAAAATGTTCCATCATGAATGTTTTATCCGTAACCGGACAGGAAGACAGTTGTTCCACTCCCCTGTAAACGGCGGAATGGTCCGCAATATATTTTAAATGCTTCCTGATTTTCTGTTCCTGCCATCTTTCCAGGGAACTCCTGTCCGAAAACGGCCTTCTGTATTTGTAATAAAGATAATACTTAAGCACGGAAAGCTGGTCTGCCATAAGTCTCCTCACTCCCTCTCTGATGGGAAAACACGATTCGGATTTCCGGGTGTTCCCGTTTCAGCCTGCAGAGCCTTCGGAGCGAATTTTTGTACTCCGCAAAATCCTTCTGGATCAGGCGCGGAATCATTCTCATCCGGAGGGTATCGCGGACCAGATCACCTCCCCAGCAGGCATCCGCCGCCAGGAACAGTTTCAAATCTGGTATCCAGAGTCCCATCTGTCCCGTACAATGCCCATGAAGCGCTACGCCGATAAGACTGCCGTCCCCGAACAGATCGTAAACCTCTTCAAAATACCGGCAGAGGAAATGTTCTGTGAGCCGGTTCTCAGGTTCCCGGCGGCTCACCCCGTCACTTACCCCGGGCAGCATCTCCGTAAACACCAGATCCCGGATTCCCGGTTTGTCAAGCGTCTTCATGGTTCCGGCCGAAGCCACCAGGCGGTATCCGCTGAATTTCTTAAGTCCTCCGATGTGATCCGGATGTGCATGGGACAGAATGATGGTTCCGATGCTTTCCGGACTGATTCCGTCGGCTTTCAGCCGTTTATCAATCACCTGTTCCGGCCTCACATGGACCGGGTTTAAAAGACGGTACAGTTTATGAAACGGGCCGCCCTGATAAATGGCCTCCGAGTATCCAGTGTCAAACAGGATGTTTCCAAGCCGCCTGTGCCGTATCAGCGCCGCCATTGCCGGAAACTCCCTCTTTTCACCGGGATGTCCCCGGAAAAGGAGCCGCAGATCATTGGTGCAGGAACCGCAGTGATACAGTTTTACCCCGTCTATCAGCGCGGGCGGTTTGGGCAGTCCCTGGGACGGCTCCGCTTTTTTGGAAAGCTTCCCCGGCAGGTTTCTCTTCCCTTCCGATTCGTTTTCCTTCCACCAACGTCCATATTCCTGAATCGATTCCATCAGAGATTTCTCCGGTTCATAGCCGAGTATGTCCCTTGCCCTGCTGATATCCATGGTCTGGGAGAACGCCAGCGTGCATACCGTGTACTTCGTAAGCGGAGGCTCTCCGGGCAGGCGGAATGTCCTGTAGGCCCATTCCAGGGCCCAGGCCACGCCGTAAACCGCCTTAAAGGGCAGTTTCCTGTAATGGGGCTGCTTATCAATGGCGGCCAGAAAGGATTCCAGAAGGATCCGGAATTCCGTCGGCTCCCCATTGGTGATATTAAACACCCTTCCATCCGCCTCCGCCGCAGTCAGGGCCAGACGGCAGGCCTGAGCCACGTTTTCCACGCTGGTCAGATCTACGGTGATGCGGCCGTCCCTCATAAGGGGAATCCCAATCCTCCCATTCGCCCGTAAAAGCCGGGGAACCAGGCTCGTATCCCCGATCCCGATCAAGCCCCTGGGGCGGAGGATGACGGTCTCCAGTCCCTTCTCATGTATCTCACCGATCACCCGTTCCGCCATCAGTTTCGACTTGATATAAAAGTTTAAATCGTTTTGCTCCGGCGCCTGCTCCTCACGGATTCCATAGCGGTCATGCTTCTCCGTATAGATGCTGGGGGATGAAATATAAACGAGACGTTCGACACCGTTTTCAAGGCAGAGTTCCGCCACCAGAGCGGTTCCCGCTACATTCGTCCCGTAAAAATCCTCCCATTTTCCCCAAACAGTGGAAAGGGCGCCCGCATGGATGACGTACCGGACATCCCGAAAATAGGTCTCACAGGTTTTGCGGTCCGTGAAGTCGCCTGGACAGAATTCAGCACCCAGCTTTTGAAGCGCTTCTCCGCGTTCCCGGTTTCTCCCAAGGGCTAAAACCCGGTATTCCTTTGTAAGACGCTTCACCAGATATCCGCCTAAAAATCCGGTCGCCCCTGTGATCAGAACTGTATCCCTCATTCGCCCTGCCGCCTTTCCTCTTTCGTTGTATTGTTCTGTTTCAGTAAATTAAGTGCCGCCTTCACATGAACCGCCGCCGCCTTTTTTTTCCGTTCCCCGCTCCACGTGTTTTTCAGAGCCATGGCAGCCATGGCTTCCCGATACAAATCCGCTTTTTTTCTCAGTATCCTTCCAAACCCCATCGCCTCAAACCGTTTGGCATTTATAAGCTGTTCTCCCTGCTGGGGGCACATCAGGCAGGGGACGCCGTAATACAGAGCCTCATGGATGCTGTTCATCCCGCCGGCCGTGATAAAGAGAGACGCATGTTTCAGGATCTCTCCCTGGTTTACGAACGGACGGACAATGAAGTTATCCGGAATCCGGTCCGTTTTTTCGATATTCCAGGCCATAACTACATGAAATCCGGCGTCCCTTCCCCGGCCGAACTGCCTCAGTATCTCACGAAGCAGTTCCTGATCCCGGTTAAATACGGTTCCCAGGGAAATGTAGATTAGTCTTTCAGGCGGACAGATGAAATCATTGGTCCGGATGCTCTTCATATGGGGAGACAGAGGCCCGAGGAATACATAGTCATCCCCAAATTTCCCGCCTCCGGGCTGGAACATCCTGGAGTATCCCATCAGGTTCCGGCTTCCTTTGTTCATCAGGACGGGGAGCATTCCCAGTTTCCGTATTCCATAACTTTTTCCAAGCTGCCGCCGTATCCGGAGCGCCTGGGGAAGTTCTCCCGCATAACGCAGAAAACCGCCGGAAAATCCGGAGGCATATGCGAAAAAGGCCCTTCCCCCGATCCGGTCAATGGCCGCAATACTGTAAAAGCTGAATGACGGTACCGAAAGAAGTTCCCCGACCGCCCTGCCCCACAGAGCCAGGGAATCAAATAGAATATGGCAAGGCTTTTCCTGTGCTGCTTCCGAAAGCAGGACGGGCAGCATATCGCGGGTATATTCAAGAATCAGGCGGTACAGCTTCAGCAGCTTGTTCCCGTCCGAGGTATCAATGGTCTTACCGCCCAGCGGATAAGCTCTGTATTCCCCGCCGTTAGCCTCTATCTCCTCCCGGTAGGGTTCCGTCGCATAATAAACAACACGGAATCCGGCTTTGGCCAGCCGTCCGGTTAAGTACAGGTTTGAATGAATATGCCCATAGGCGGGAAGCGCATAAAACAGAATGGTCTTTGCCGTTTCCCGCTTCTCTGGTTTTTGCTCCATCGCCGTCTCCTTACTGTATTGCCGTCTCCTGAAAACGGGCACCAGCCATTTCTGACTGATGCCCGTTGGCCCATCTGATACTGGTTTTAAACCGTTATGTTTTGTAATGAAGGTACTGAATCGTTACTATGTTTCTTAAAGAAGAGCGTCCTTCTTTGAAAGGATTGCCTCTGCCGCAGCACAGGCCGGGCAGTCACAGTATTTCGCTCCGGCTGCTTTGATTTCTTTTCCATGAGCAGCCACGCCTTTGGCTGCCTCGGCTCCGAAAACCTGAGCGCCGGTTTCGGACTCTGCGAAAGCGATTAAACCGTCGACCGGCATAATGTCTGCTTCCAGCTCTTCGATAAATTTCTTTGTCTCTGCGGCCTCATTTTCAGTTCCAACGGCATCCAGCCAGGTTTGAGCGGCTGTTCTTGCCTCACTGCTGCATGACTGTGCATCCATTAATTCGTGTGTCTTCTCAACAACATAGTTTAAAACTTCCTTATCCATAATCGGTGCTCCTTCCTTATGCTGAAATATACTATATTTTACCACATTTTCCAGGCCTTTGCAATTCAAAAGAGAGACTGCGGTCCAGCTGTCAGACAAAAGATGATGCTCTTCCCAGGCAGTCTGCCGTGAACGGTCAGATAAAGGTGCCGCCATTCTCTTTCAGGGCCCGGCTCACCTCTTCGAACTTCTCTTTCTTCATTCTGTTATGGCCCGGATGACGTCCTCTTTGGAAAGCCATTTATCCCACTGATAGCCCTCTTTGGCTTTGGAAGTGTCGTAGACTGCATTAAGCGCCTGATCATACTCCTCTTTGGACATTACGGCGCCATTCCACTCATACCGGTAAACCGGTTCCCCGTTCTCATCCAGCTGCAGGTTCGAATTATCCTCCGCCCCGTAGTAACCGGCGGCAATCTGTGTCAGACGTCCGTCCGCCATGCTGTATACCAGATCATAGTAGCTGTCCATATGTCCGTCGGAATTGCAGAGAAGATTCCCTTTTTCAATGTAAGTAAAGCCGAGCCTGTCAAGCTGAGTCTCGCTGACCGCGCCGTCCGCAAAGCTTACAATCCCGCAGCCAGCGGCTTCACTGCCGCCAATCTCCACCAGCTCCGGTACGGCATCGTCGTTGATATAAATCAGGTTATATCCCTGCCACTGTCCTGTCTCCTGCTGAAGGTGGCTTAAGTAGGCCTGCTGCCAGGCGGCCATTTCCTGCTCTTCCTTCTTTCCCGCCCCTAAAAAGCCGAGAACCGACTTTACGGTCTTCTCTGCGAGAGCCGAATTGGCCGAGTCGGACAGTTCCCTTTCCAGGGTAAAAGAACCGTTCCCGCTTCCGCGGTAGATTCTGGCCTCGGAAAAACGGCCGGAAGCGCCTGACACAGGGGAATAGCTGCAGATAATAATGATATCACTGTAACCGTCGTTGTTATAATCGGGAAATGAGACGGCCTCCACTTCATTGAAGTTCTCGTTTTCACGGCGGTTGTCCTGAACCATGCCATCCAGTGCGGCGATTGTCCGTTCACCGTCCATAAGCTTGAACAATGCGTCCTCATGCAGGTCGCCGCCGTCCGGCTGATAGGAAGCAAAAGTCACCTTTCCCTGGGGGTTCAGCGTCACTTCGAAGGTCTGGGACTCAATCAGGCTGTAACGGTCCGCTTCACCGCTGTTTTCACCGTTCTGCGCAGCCCCGGTTTCCTGCTGTGACACTGATTCAGCCTCTGCGGCTTCCGTACTTACGCCGGCCGTCCCGGATTCCTCCGGCTCCCGGGCTTTATTCTTGCTTCCGCAGGCGGTCAGTGTGCCGCACAGAGCCATACAGAATAACGCTGTCTTCCACTTCTTGGTAATACGTTTCATAATCTTTCCTCTCATCTTATGTTCTTTATTTCAGGTCTGGATATCAGGTCTGATTGCGGGGAAATTTCCACCCATTTCTATTATAGCAAACGGGAGAACATAAATATAGCGCCGATAATCCGGGAAAGAAAAATTAATAATTATGAAAGAAGTCGGCTGCCTTTTTCACAAATCCCGTAAAGTTCGTCGTATTTGTGTTCCAGCAGGGGGGCGATTTCCATGGAGCGCTTTCCGAAGATGTATTTGTAAATAAAATAAGGGGCCGTCCACCCTGCGAAAGCCGGAACGGCAAACAGGATACAGGGCCAGACGAGGGGAGGCTCATGGGTGGCCGCAAAGGTGGCGCAGGCCATAAACGCGGTTCCCAGGACCCCGATTGAAACGGCGGCGGCGCAGGCCCGGCTTTTCTTTGTCTTTTCCAGCTTCCCGATCTCCTCCATACAGGCGTCAAAATGCTGTTGCAGCCGTGTCAGTTCCATTTTATTGATAATTCTCCGATCGCGTTTGAATTTTAAGGTGACCTTCCCCTTCCGAGGGACGTGTTCCACGGACGCCTCGCAAAACCATCCGAAATTTTCATACCCGTCCAGATATCTGCAGGTCAGCGCCGCCGGTACCGTCACCTCTTTATAATCGTATCCGATATAGCCGCTGCCGCTTTTCGTCACCTTAGCCATATTGCCGCTCCTTTCCCGCGCCGACGGGAATCCGGACTACAAAAACGCTTCCTTCCCCCGGTATGCTCTCCGCCGAAACCGTTGCCCCGGTAAGCTGCAGCACCCTCAGCGCCAGAGAAAGGCCCAGCCCGTTCCCCTCCGTGGAGTGGGAGGTATCTCCCTGATAGAACTTGTCAAATATATGCTGCAGTGTCTCCTCCTCCATCCCGCAGCCCGTATCGCTGATCGAAACGGTGACTTCGTCCTCCGATGAAGTCTGTCTCAGGAAAACAGAGCCGCCCGGTTCCGTGAATTTCATGGCATTAGACAAAAGATTATTCCAAACCAGCTCCATCAGGCTGGCATCCGCCACGACCACCGCCGAATCTTCGATATCCACGTCCACCTCAAGCCCCTTGGCTTCCCATACGGATTCGAAATTCAGCATGCAGTCACAGAGCTGGCGGCAGAGGTCATATGGCTCCGGTTCGGGGCGGATACTCTGCTTTTCCAGTTTATTCAGCTTCAGCAGGTTGGTAATCAGCTCCGACAGTCTTTTTACCGCCTGCAGCGTGGTGCTGATATAGCTGTCCCTCTGCTCCGGCGGCAGGTCCGGATTCTGCATCATTTCCACATAATTCTGGATTACGGAAAGCGGTGTTTTAATTTCATGGGACACGTTGGAGAAAAAATCGGTCTTCAGGGTCTCAATACTCCCAAGTTCCGCCACCATTTTATTAAAATCCTCGATCATCACATCGAGATAATCCGCCCTGTCCGCGGTATGGATGGGTTTGATGTAGACGGAAAAATCCCCGTTTGCCACTTTCCTCGTGGCGTCGGCAAGCTGCCTCATCGGCCTGTCGTACTTTCGTCTCACCTGACAGCGCGTGATAAAGGTATAAAGTCCGGCGAGCAGGAGCCAGAACAAAATCATAATAAACACATAGGAACGGGGCACCCGGTCAATCTCTATATATTCCCCGAGAAATTTATACTGTACGGTTGTCAGGACAATGAGCACCGCCAGGGTGGGGATAAAAATCATCAGAGGAAACCGCGTTACCCTGATACGCTCATCCGTCCGTTTATCGTGTGTCATCCCATCACCGCCTTATATCCCAGTCCGCGGACCGTTACAATCCGGAAACCGTCACACCGCGAGAATTTGTCACGCAGCTTTGTCACATAGACATCCACCGCCCGCAGGCTCGTCTCACTGTCAATGCCCCAGAACTCATCCATCAGCTGCGCGCGCGAAAAAGTCTTTCCCGGATAGGAAAGCAGTTTATAGAGGATGTTAAATTCCCGTGTAGTGACTGCAATCTCTTCTCCGTCCACCACCGCCGTCACGGCGTCCGCGTCCATGGTCAGATTTCCCACAGCCAGTTTCCGTTCCGTCTCGATATTCGCCCGCCGGAGCAGGGCGCGCACGCGCAGCAGCAGTTCCGCCAGCTCAATGGGTTTTACCATATAATCGTCGATGCCGAGCTGGAATCCCTTCTGCTTGGACGGCAAATCATCCCTGGCCGACATGAACAGGATCGGTATCGTCCTGTTAATTTTTCTTATACTTTCTGCAAATTCAAACCCGTCGATTTCCGGCATCATGATATCGGAAATAATCAGCTCGTACAGATGGTTGTACATCTCATCGTAAGCGGCCCCTGCATTTAAACATCCCTTTGCGGCGAAGCCGCTGTCGTTTAGACAGGTGCAGACAACCTGATTCAGCTTCGGATCATCCTCCACCACCAATATATGAATCATTACATTACCTCCCGCTCTTAAATCATTCCTGCATTTTGGTCTGTTGGCAAAATCTGTGTACATTATACAACAGGTATGTTTATGGATTGTTTTTAAAATGTTACAGAAATATTAAATTTTATTTCTGAGCGGATACATCGTCCGGATTTTCCAGGCCGAACACGCCGCATGCCACAACCCAGACGCAGACTGCCTTTGACACCAGACGGACGGCCAGATACGCCGCATTAATCCAGTTTATGGCGTTCGACGTCATCATTGAAAACATATCGGCCGCCCCTCCGGAAAAGAGGCTCTCGTAACAGGCTTCATAGCTTTTGCCCGCCTTTACCAGCAACGCCGCCGAAACTGCCAGCAAGAGGGCGCAGGCCAGCACATCCGGCAGGCTGAAATCACGGACACGGTCTGCGCGTTCCCTGAAGCTTTCCCGGCAGAGGAGCAGAGAGATTGCCGCCATGAACAGCACATAGACACCGATGGTGGCCGTCCCGGGCATTACCGCCCAGGAGTAGGGGGCAAGTGCATAATAGACTTCCTCGCCGAATACCTCCAGAAGTGACAGCGCCGCCAGGGAGGCGGCAAATTTAAAACCGCGGCGGTCCGGCTTTGCGGCGGCCGCAGCCAGAATACAAAGAAATACCACATTTTCCAGCCACTTCATGAAGAATGCAGTCATACCGCCCCGACGGAATATCTGGCTGAGCAGTATGAGTATAGCGGTTCCTGCCGCCAGAGCGGCGGCCGTTTTCCATTTGTTCTGTTTTATGTTCATATTTTACCCTCCGGCTGTTTTTGGTTAATTGGTTTTTCTTTTCTCCTGTCAATTGCAGGAAGGGTTTTGTTGTGTTACAATACGAGACGGGGCATGGATATATGAAAAATCACATGTCAAAATTATAAATTTATTGGAGGATTATCATGAAAAAATGGGGGGCGGTCAAAGAGTTTGCGGTGATTACTTTTGCGACCATCATTGTGTCTTCGGCTGTGTTTTTCTTTCTGATTCCGAGTCATGTATCGGTCGGCAGTATCTCCGGTCTGGCCATCGTTCTGGGGAACTTTGTGCCTTTAAAGATTTCTGCAATTACCTTTATCCTGAACATCTTTCTGCTGATACTGGGGTTTCTGTTTATCGGCAGGGAATTCGGCGCCAAAACGGTTTACACCTCTTTTCTGGTCCCCGTTGTCCTGGCCGTGCTGGAAATTATTTTTCCGGATAACCAGTCCATTACCAACGACGCATTTTTAGATATGCTCTGCTATATCTTTACCGTGAGCATCGGCCTGGCCATGCTGTTCAACCGCAATGCGTCATCCGGCGGTCTCGATATAGTGGCAAAGTTCCTGAATAAATATATGCATATGGATTTGGGCAAGGCCATGTCGCTTTCCGGCATGTGCGTGGCGCTCTCTTCCGCTCTCGTTTATGATAAAAAGATTGTAGTTTTAAGCATCCTGGGCACCTACTTAAACGGAATCGTGCTGGATCATTTTATATTCGGCTTCAATATCAAAAAGCGGGTCTGCATTATCTCCGAACATGAGGAGGAAATCAGGGAATTTATCCTTCATCACCTCCACAGCGGAGCGACGATTTATGAGGCGATCGGCGCATACGACGGCCGTCCGCGCAGAGAAATCATCACAATCGTGGATAAGAACGAGTATGCCATGCTGATGACCTATATACTGAAGACGGATAAGAATGCATTTGTAACGGTTTATGCCGTCAATGAGGTAATTTACCGGCCTAAACGGTAAATATATGGCAACGGAGGAGGCATAAACACCCTCCTCTTTTTAATGCCAGCGGTATCCGCAGTCCGGATTCAGGCACTCATATCTTCCGATCAGCAGGGGATTCAGCTCGTGAGGAACTCCCGCTATCGCCGCCGCTATAAGATTTCCCCGCACCATCAGTTCATCCGTTGTCAGCCGCCTGATATCCCGGCAGCCGCACTTCGGACAGCCGGGATACCTGCCGTCATTGTCACGCTCATAAACCGGGACAAAGGAATTGATTTCAAATTCTGCCCCGGCATCTTCGTAGAAAGCTCCGCAGGCGCTGCATTTTTTCATCTCGGCTTGATTGACCGTCTCAATCCCATATTCTTCACATCCGCAATAGGGACACTGTTTCATCGAATTCCCTCCTCTTCCCGATTACAAAATTTCCAGATCCAGATTTGTAAGCTCCTGTCCCCGGAAGGCGGCATAGGCCCCGGCCAGGCCGGAAAGCTTCTGCCTGTCTTGAAAATCCCGCCATAAAGAGATTTTCATCTCCAACCCCTTACTTTTCTTTTTCCCCGTAAAGATTCCGATTACTTCTCCACGGTACACAACGGCTCCGGGATTTGTCACGGGTTTCCATATCCGGCTGTGCAGCGTCTTATCCGGCTGCAGAATCTGTCTGTCACGCTGATCCAGGTAGGGATCGTGCCCTCCGAGGAGGAGAAGCTCCCTTTGAAGAGGGACGGGGGAAAGGAATTCCTCCCTGTCGGAGGAAAGAATAAACGCTTTTTTACCGGATACCGTGACCGTCTCCATCTCATCCGAGACGGTATTCCACATGCGGCGCGCCTGATTCCCGGAACAGCCGAGCCAGACTGCGAACATGTTGGCCGTGGCCGGTCCGTAGCAGTGCAGAAATTTGCGCACCAGTTTCCCGGCGGCCCCGTTTGAAGCGCCGTTTTCACCGGTGCCGTTTTCCACGGCCGCTTCCGTTTTGCCAAGCCAGTTAATGCGGGAGGTAAAGGTCGGGCTGGTTCCGTCCCGTTCCCCGAACACGACCAGGCCTTCAAAAGCGCATGGCCGGAGTAAAAAAGATACAACGGCCCCGCCGACGGTCTGCCTGTCCGGATCCCCGTACATGGACGGCCGGTTCCAGAGAACGCGTTTTTCACCGGGCAGATAGGGAGCCATCCAACCGGCGAGTGTCTGATCCAAATCACTTTTACTGGTAATAACGTTGCCGTCCAACCGGGAAATCACCCGTTTGAGGAGCAGAAACAGCTCCTCAAAATCCATCTGGAGAAAGTCGAGCGCCGCAGAGATTCCCCGGGTATAAATCCACGGCTCATCCTCTTTTGCCGTAAGCGCGGTGAGAAACGCATCCCATTCGGAGGCGGGGAACACAACGGGAGCACCCCGGAGGCTCCATGCCTGAAGCAGAGTTTTTTTTCTGTATAAAAGTTCTTCCATATCCGCCAGGCTGAAATACGGAATGCGGTTAAAAAGAGCGGTTTCCCATGCTCCCGGCGGGGAGTTCTGCAGTCCGCATGCTCCTGCAATATCGAATAGATCCGATTTCCCGTATTCCCTGTCCAAATGGTGGGAATGCAGCCGGAACATCCGAATCTGCGTTACATCCGGTTCCTTTATATAATTCATGCGGCAGTTCGTTTTTTCCATAAGTAATACTCTCCATATTCTGGGTGATGTGACTTACACTGACTTTAACTATACCATATTTTTGCCGGAAACGACAGGGTCCACAGACGGCTGCCGGAAAATATCCGGCCTCATTCTGTGGACCCTGTCTTATGGGAATTCTTTATATTCCCTGTATTCTTTGTATGAATCAGCGTCAATCCAGCAGCGCCCTGTAATACGGCCATCTGGCATCCACGATGCTGACCGTGACGTTGCTCACGCTGCCGCCTGTTTCGTGTATGCAGACCATCTGGCCTCCGGGTGCCCAGGCGAGGAACATCATGACATGGGAATTGGCTCCCAGCCTTACGATGATGTCGCCCGGCTGAAGTTCCGAGCGGCTGATGCCTCTTCCCGCATGGATCAGGCCGCTGGTGCCCAGGTTCGTGGGAACCTTTCCGAGGGAAGACCAGTAAACCCAGTTTACCCAGCCGGAACAGTCGAGTCCGGATATGATGCGGCCCTTTCTGTCCGGGGATGTGATGTTTGCAAAATTATTGCCCTCATAGCCGGGGGCATGTGCTTTGCCGCCGTAGTAATAAGGGATTTTCCCGACGGAGTGCAGGGCATATGTAATCACCGCTTTCCTCTCACGGGAGACATCCGCCGGAAGCAGCTTCAGGTAATCGTTGATCTCACTGAAGGTAAGCGGTTTTCCAAGGGCCAGTTCAATCGGGGACAGCTCGTATTCAAGGGACCAGTCCTGGCTGTATAACGTATCGACATAGGCCTTGTTGTAGAGAGACCATCCCGGCCAGGTATCGGTTGCCGCTGCGCCTCTCTTATCGATGGTATAGAGGTTTTTGCGTTCCGACAAGCCTACGATGCGGGCGGTAACCGTCAAATCCACATGTCCGGGACAGAATTTCCCCTCGCTGTTGAGCTGGATTTCAGGCGCCGCCGTCAGTGATGCCTCGGAGGCATTTGCACCGCCCTCTCCTGCTGCGGCAGTCCCGTCCGCCGGACTAGACAGTTCCGAAGGCGAGGCCTCCGCTCCCTGGGACGCCGTCTGTGAGGCATCGGCAGACTGAGCGGAAGCTTGTGCAGTCTGTGCAGGAACCGTCTCCTGTGAAACCTGGCCCGCCGTCTCTGCCGTAACGCCTGCAGCATTCCCCGCAGAGATGCCCAAAGCCCCATTTTGGCCTTCTGACGATACGGAGGAAGGAATTCCTGCCTGTTCCCCCTGCGGAGCCTCCGACGGTGCAGATGAGGCCTCCTGCGAGCCTGCTGCGCCGTTTAAAGCCTCCGTGCTGCCGCCGTCGGCGCCGGTCTCTTCCTTTGTGTCGGCCTCATGCGGATCGACACAGCCGTCACAGTAATAGACCGGTCCGATGGCCACGCTGTACGCGTGGGATAACTGCCATAATTCATCAATATAATTCTGGAAGTTATCCACATCGTCCCATCCGGTGTACCAGGTGTATACGCTGGCCATCGACGCTATCTCCTGTGAATTGGAATAGAGATCGATCCGTCTGCCGTCACCGTCGAAGAAATTAAAATTGACATTTTTCCAGGATGGGATCAGCCATGTCGCGGCATTGGCCGGATCGTGTTTTTCGTTGGTCGGGTCATACTTACCGGTTACGGATGCCTGGGACAGCCGGAGCATCTTTGCCGCCTGTTCCGGAGAGGCCTGGAGCCATTTATAAAGGCCGGAGGTCCACTCGGCGTCTTTCCGGTTTAAATATTCATACATGCGGCCTCCATAGGAATCGGAAGCCCGTGTGTTAAAGGACAGTCTGAAAAAGTCATAAAATGGTTTCAGGTTATGTTTCAGAAGACGGAACACCCGCTCGCGTTCCGAGGCCGTCTCATCTTCCGGTGAAAGCTCCTGTTCCTCCGGATAGAGAGCCATCAGATTGTATTTAAATACGGATGGGGAATAATCCTCCTCCCTGCCGGAGTTCATTCCGGAAAAAGCGGCGGCCGATCGGCCTGCGAACCGGTTCATGGCATCCATGAGCCTGACCGGCAGCGATTTTTCGTCAAAACCTGTATCAGGATTACATGCCTCTACATTAAACGGTTCCGTTTCCGGATGAAGCGCCGTGGTATCCTCCGGCGTACCTGCCTGGGTTATGACCTGAGGCGGCGCCAGGGAAGGGGAGGGCGTATAGGTCCCTGCTATGGAGATAAGCAGGAAACCTGATGCAGTCATGACTAAAATCCTCATGATAAGGGGATGAAACTTTCTCATTGGGGCTGCTCTTTTCTATCGTTTATCGTTTGTCACGTAAAGAATTCTTAAAACAAGAACGGGTTGATTCATAGGACGTAATTTTCCATGAATCAAAAAAGACCAATATACCTGTCTAAAATAAACAGGCATACCGGTCTAATTATATCAGTTACTTATAATTCTTTGTTTTAAGAAATTCTTGTTTCTTTTTGGCGAATTCCTTAATAATATCAACTGCTCCGTCATAGCCTACGGTGCTGCTGTTGAGGCACATATCGTAGCTCTTGCAGCTTCCCCAGCGTTTGCTGGAATAATAGTTGTAATAGCTGGCTCTCCGCTTGTCTGTTTTGATCATGATATCTTTTGCTTTTGCTTCATCCACATTGTGGCGTTCCATCAGGTGGTGAATCTTATCATCCTCATTGCCGCAGATGAAAACGCTGACCATGTTCGGATATTCGGCAAGGGCATAATCGGCACAGCGGCCTACGATTACGCAGGATTCCTCTTCGGCCAGTTTCTTAATCGTGTCGAACTGTGCCAGGAAAATCTTGTGGTTAATCGGCATATCCATATAAGCCGAGGTGTTGTATCCCAGAGAATATGTATCCATTACGAGCGAATAAAGAAAGCTGCTCGTCGGTTTTTCATCATGAGTCTTAAACAGTTCTTCACATAAACCGCTGTTCTTTGCGGCGAGAGTTAAAAGCTCCTTGTCATAACATTTTACACCGAGATCTGCTGCCAGTTTCTGTCCTATCAGCCGTCCGGCACTGCCGCATTCACGACCGATTGTAATCACTAAATTACCCATCATCGACCTCACTCCTTTCAATTTGTAAAACTATTCTGCTTCTTAACTCTATTATAGCGCAAAAATTCTGAAAAGTCATTATTAATTTTGTGAATTTTGTATAGATTATAAAATCACTTTATGGTTCGTTCTAAATTTATATGCCGGCCGGAATTCTCAGGTCAGACGCCTGAGCTTTGTAAGCAGTTCCTCAAAATAATCGGGCAGAGGAGCCGAAAATTCCATATATTCGCCCGTGCGCGGATGAATAAATCCCAGGACGCCCGCATGCAGTGTCTGGCCGTTCAGATGGAAAGGCTGTTTGGCGGGCCCATACACCTGATCTCCCAGCAGCGGATGGCCGATGCTCGCCATGTGAACCCTGATTTGATGGGTGCGGCCCGTTTCCAGCCTGCACTCCACATAGGTATAACCGCGAAAACGTTCCAGCACGCGGTAGTGGGTGACCGCGTCCTTCCCGTTTTTACTGATGACGCTCATCTTCTTCCGGTCGGTCGGATGGCGGCCGATGGGAGCTTCCACCGTTCCCTCGTCATCCGGCAGATTGCCGAATACCACGGCATAATATTTCCTTGTGATCGAGTGTACCTTAAGCTGCTCCGCAATAGAATTGTGGGCTAAATCGTTTTTACAGGCAATGATTACGCCTGTTGTGTCCATATCAATCCGGTGGACGATACCGGGGCGCATGACTCCGTTAATTCCGGAAAGCTGATCCCGGCAGTGGTGCATCAGGCCGTTGACCAGTGTTCCCTCATAATGTCCGGCGGCCGGATGCACCACCATGCCCTTCGGCTTGTTAATCAGAATGACATCCTGATCTTCGTACAGAATGTCAAGGGGCATCTCCTGCGCCGTGATCTCCGCTTCCACCGCCTCGGGTACTTCAAAAGAAACCGTTTCACCGGCAGACACTTTATAGCTGCTTTTCACCGTCTTTCCGTTTACATCCACCAGCTCCGATTTGAGGAGCTTCTGGAGAAAGGAACGCGACTGCAGAGGGCAGCTTTCGGACAGAAACTTGTCGATGCGCACGCCGGAAAACTCTTCCGGAACAATGTATTCCTGTATCAAGCTCTTCTCTCCTTTTCCAGTTATTCCAGTTGTTTTAAGTTCCCGCCTTATTGATTCTTCTTCCTGAAAGAAAGAAATTCCAGCTCATCGTCGGAGTAGACGAAAAAGAAAAGAAGGATTAAAAGGCATGTCGAAATCACGACATAACAGTCCGCCACATTAAAAATCGGAAAATCGATCAGTTTAAAGTACAGGAAGTCCACTACATATCCGTTTGTGACGCGGTCGATCATGTTGCCGACTGCGCCGGACAGGAGCAGGAATAAACAGCTTGTGAAAGGGAGATATTTTTTCTCAGCCGGCATCCGGAACAGGAGCACAATGACAACCGCAATGACAACGGCGGCAATCAGGAAGAAAAATCCCTGTTTTCCCTGCATCATGCCAAAGGCGGCGCCCCGGTTTTCGGAATAATAGAGTTCAAAGACACCGTCCCAGATGACAAAGGGAGGCCTTCCCTTAAGCTTCAGGACCGCCATATATTTTGCCCACTGATCAAAGCCGATGCTGACAATCAGTCCGGCAAAGAAAAACAGGATCTGCCGCATTTTCTTATTCATGGCTCTCCTCCTGTGTCAGGATAAAGGCAAGCGCCTGCTCCATCTCACCGTCGGTCACGGTCCGGTCCACATAGGCGCAGCCCACGCTTTCCAGCAGGATGAACTTGATGACGCCGGACTCCATCTTTTTATCGTTTTTCGACGCCTCGATGACGGCTGAAGGCGTGAGGCCGGGGACGTGGTCCGGGATCCGGAATGTCTTAAGCGCCTCCCTGAAGCGGTTAATATCCTCTTTTGCGATCATTCCCCGGATTTCCGATAAATGCATGGCCGCAAGGGAACCGAGAGCCACGCACTCGCCATGGAGAAGTTCAAAATTTTTGAGCTTTTCAACGGCATGTCCCAGGGTGTGGCCGAAATTCAGGAGCATCCGGTCCCCTTTTTCCGTGGGATCGGTCTCCACCACTTCCCTCTTAATCAGGTTGCTCCCCACAACCGTCTCTCTCAGGGCGGAGAGAGCTTTCGCCTGGATTTCCCCGGCATGTTCAAGAAGCCAGTCGTAATAAGCCCGGTCCCTGATAAGCCCATGCTTAATCACCTCGCCCATTCCGGCGGCAAACTGGCAGTCCGGCAGGCTGAGCAGCGTACTTATATTGGTATACACCAGTCCAGGCATATGGAATGCGCCGACCATATTCTTGTATGAGTCGAAGTCCACCCCTGTTTTTCCTCCGATACTGCTGTCCACCTGGGAAAGCAGGGTCGTAGGAATCTGGATAAAGGAGATGCCGCGCAGATAGGTGGCCGCCGCAAAGCCGCAGAGATCGCCTACAACGCCCCCTCCGAGGGCCACCAGCATATCGCTCCTGTCGAAGCGCTCTTTAATCAGTTTTTCATACAGTTTCTGCACGGTGGCCAGATTCTTATGGGCCTCTCCGGCAGGAAAAACATAGGATGTCACAAGACGGCAGCAGGGCATTAAAAGCTCCCTCACTTCCTCCAGATAAAGCTCCGACACTGTAGAGTCGGTGACAATGCAGAGTTTTCTGGAAGCCACGTCAAGTTTCATAACCTCCCCGGGGAGGCCGGTAAAATCTTCCGTTATCACGATATCATAGACCGGTTTATCACTCAGATGTACGGTCAGGCGATCGGTATTTTTCTCTCGTATTGTTTTATCACTCATAAAAACTTACTCCTTATCTGTATTTTTCTGCGCTTACAAACAGGCGCCCTTTTTTCGTTTCATTTAAAGCGCCGGTATAGAGGAACTTTCCAAGGCCGCGCACCGACACGATTTCCCCGCCCTTTAACTGCTGTCCGGGTGAAATACACAGGCGGCCGTCGATGAAGACTTTTTCGCTCTCGATATACGGCAGAGCCTTGGAGCGCGATGTCTTGAACACAAGGGCCACTACGCTGTCCAGCCGCGGTGAGGCCACGCTCCCGCTTACGGTCTCAAAGCTTGGCGCCACCTCTTCCGCCTGGGTCACGGGACAACAGACGACGGGCGTGTGGCGGACCATCTTAAGCTCACCGGCCAGAAAACCGGCCATCTTCTCCATACAGAAAATAAAACAGCCGTTTTCATTCATCAGAATATCGCCAATGCAGCTTCTCTCGATGCCAAGGTTCATGATGGCGCCAAGATAATCTCTGTGGGTCAGGTCCTGGGAAAAGCGCGGGCTGGCCGGAACGGCTTTCAGTATACTGATAGGTAAATCGGCTGTTTCATCCTCGTAAGACGGCAGAAAACAAACAATTTTCCGTTCGGCACTCTCATAGCCTCCGTTCATCAGCCAGGTGACAGGGGGAAGCGTACGTTTCATGGAATGGAAAATTGTCTGTTCATTTAACGTCAGAAAATCGGTATATGACCGTATATCGCGCTGATAACAGTGTTCCGCCAGCTCCGATATACGTTTTTTCAGTAATTGTTCTTCTTTATCCAGCATAATAATAGTTAAAAGTGAAGGTTCATTCCGGAGATATTTAGGGAACCGTCGGCTAACAGTTCTGGAAAATCACCGGATAATTCTACAGTTTCTGGTGTGGCAATAAATATGTAATTGGAAATCTTCTGAAGGTTTCCGTTCATTGAATAAGTGGCTCCCGACGTGAAATCAATAATTCTCTGGGCCACTTCCATATGGATTCCCTCCATATTCAGCACGACTGCCTTGCCTGCCAGCAGATAATCGCAAATCTCCCTGGAATCCTCCATGGAGGTAGGTTTAATTAAGGACACTTCCATCCCCCTCCTCATAGGGACTACTTTGCTAGAGGAACGCGAAAGAAAACGGGGTTTCGGCTCCGGATCCTCATCGTAATCATAGTCGTCATCTTCTTTTTTATTAAATAACCGCTTTTTGGCAGGTTTTTCATCTTCATAGTCATCATCGATGAAGTAATCATCATCGTCTTCTTCTGTTAAACGCATTGTATCCATTAGTTTGTTCAGAATACTCATACTAAATTCTCTCCTATCTTTGTCCTGGCACCAAAGATCCCAGTACCGACTCTAATCATGGTTGCGCCCTCTTCCACTGCTGTCATGTAATCTCCGGTCATTCCCATCGAGAGCACAGCCATATTAACATTATCGACGTTTTTGCTTTTTATGTCAACATTTAATTGATATAATTTTTGAAAAATATCGCGATTTTCTTCAGAATTTTCAACAAATGGTGCAATTGTCATCAGTCCCTTGATATGGACATGGGAAAATTTGGAAATAATGAGAATTGCATCCATCACTTCCTCCATTTTGAATCCATATTTACTCTCTTCTTCCGCGACATTGACCTCCAGAAGGATATCGACGTCGATGTTCTTTTTAGCCGCTTCCTTTTCAATTTGTTCGGCCAGGTCCACGGAGTCCACGGAATGGATCAGGAATACCTTGTCGATAACCTGACGGACCTTGTTCTTCTGCAGATGGCCGATCATATGCCAGCGGATGTCCTCCGGCAGTACGGGGGCCTTCTGGAGAATCTCCTGTACTTTGTTTTCACCGAAGTCGCGGGCTCCGGCGTCATAGGCCTCCCGGAGCATCTCCACCGGCTTTGTTTTGCTGACCGCAATCAGGGTCACATCCTCGGAAGCTCTGCCGGATACACGGCAGGCAGAAACGATATTTTCTTTTACTTCATTTAAATTATCTTTTATCATAATGACACACCTTTCCGGAACCATGCCCCGCGTCCGATCCTGATGAAACCGCCGATGTAATGGCCTGCGGCCGTCCCGCCGCTACTGGTAGATAATCTGGCCTTCCGATACCGTGGATGCATTCAGCACAATATGATCATAGACGGAGAGACCATATTTTGTCCCTTTTTCAATAATATAGTATTCGCCGTTATTAACCAGTTCCGTGACCAGTTTAAAGACAGCGTATCCTTTGTTGATGTTGTACACGCCTTCCAGGGAGGCCACAGGGCCTAACTGGTAGCGCTCGCTGGAGTCCGGCTTGACAATGTAGTCACCGGCCGTGAATGGACTGGCGTCCCCTTTATCCACATAGTAATACTCCTCCGTGGAATTATAGATGGAGGCCGGGGTAAATACAATGGAAGGTTCCCCCGACTCGGAGTATACTTCTTTTAAAAATCCCGATTCCGACATCGTGGCGTCTCCGCCCTGAGTCAGGTAGTCCACCGGCACCGTAAAGAACTCTTTTGTTGTAACCGCCGACACGGGAATCTTGAGTCCTGTCGCTTCATCCGAGACGATCTCAAAGTCCATGAAACGATCAGAAGCAAACTGGATCATGAATTTGTCAAAATCCAGTTTTCCATAGGGATTTCCATCGCTCCCCGTTATCTGGCTGTAGGAACCGCGGAGTGTTAAATCGGTTCCGGACGGTTTAATCTGAAGCGTCTTCCGCTCCGCATAAGAGGCCTGGTCATCCTCGGTCAGAGGAAACACAACGGACCAGTTTTCCGACGTAATCAGCTTGTATACCGCCGTCCCGTTTTCGATCAGATCTCCTGCTTTCCCGGTGCCCCTTTTATAGAGGGAACGGTCAAAGGAAGTCTCTGAAATATCGGCAGGAGTCATATTCTCATAGGAATCAATTGCATAGGAGACAATTCCCGGCTGGTCCGCATAGACCTGCTGATAATTGATTCCCTTCTCCTTCAAAAGCTCGTCCATGCCGTCGAGGGCGTTAAAATTCATATACTCCGCCACCGAAGCCTGAAGCGAATATTTCTCATCGTAGACTGCGCCGAAACGCATGTCGCTGTATGAGAGGCAAAAAGAACTGAGCTGTTTCTTTAGCTCAGAAAGATTCTCATCGGACAGAGGAGCCGCGTTCGCCTGGTTCTCTTCCAGGAATTTGCCGAGCTGGCCCGTCTCGTCCAGGGAATAGACACGGGCGCCTGCTGCGGCCCTCTTGCCTTCCCTTATGTAATAGTTGACAAAGCCTGTCCTGTCGGCCTGTCTCACTGTCTCTTCCCTCAGAATAATGCCTGTATGGCTCTTATCATTTACAATGCTGCCTTCCACCACTTCGTAGAACTGTATCTTGTCCCGGCGGATATACGTGTAAACACTGAAAGAAAGATAAACGAATATCATGGCAAAAATGATCATGCCGACGTTTATGTTCAGTGGTTTTTTATAGCGAATAACTTTTTTGTTTTTAGCCATGACGAAATCCCGTTCTCCTTTCCTTAGTATTATAAGAGCAATTGTCAAAAAATTCAAGCAAAAGAAAGAGCGCTGCGGCCGCAGCACTCTTTCTTTCGTAGGTTATGTACCATTTATAAGGAAACAACTACATTTGGTCTTGCGCATTCAGGCAACATATCTGCATCCATGGAAATACTGAGAACAAATGTAACGTTATATTTTTCACTGATAGATTCCAGTTCTTTATAGGTCGCCTCAATGCTTTCACCTTCCAGGCAGGCCAGTTTGAGGAAGCTGTCTAAATACATCTGCTCCAGGTCGTGATCCTGGCAGATAATTCCACAAAGAAAACCAACAAAAGCTTCGCTGGAGTGAATCGGATATTCGTTTACATTGATAAGACGAACCTTGTTATTCAACTCATACATGTGTTTGGCACTTTTGTCAAGATAAACTATCGAACCCTTGGATTCCTTTACTGCTGTATTCGCCATGTCCAGTAAATACTTAGTCTTTCCTTTTCCCTTATTTCCCGCAATAATCTGAACCATAACAATCTCCTCCTTGGATTTTTATTTAAGTTGTATAAAAAGTCATTTAATCTATAAATAATTATAGTATAAATTCATAAAAAGCGCAATCACTAATTGACAATTTTAGAAATTATATTTGTCATATTATCATAGAGTGAAGGACGGCTGTCTGATTTAAGTACTACGGAAATATATTCTTTATCCTGGCTGTCGCCGGAAGCCATAACAAGGCAGTATCCGGCTGCCTGTGTCGTACCGGTTTTCCCTCCGAGAACCGTAACTCCGGCCGGTGTTTCGCGATCGCCTTTCTGATACCAGTTGCCGACGGTCCAGGTTTTTGAGACAGCCTCGCCTGCGCCGTTCTGGTAATTGGCCGTATAGGAATCGGTGGCTATAATCTGTCTGAAGAGCGGCTGTTTCATCGCTTCATTGAACATCAGATAGAGATCGTACGCTGTCGTGTAATGATTCTCATCCGTAAGACCGCTTGGATTCATAAAATGGGTCCCGGTGGCTCCCAGTTCCCTGGCCCGGGCGTTCATTCTTTCTGCAAATGCATCAATACTGCCATACATGTGTACGGCAATGGCGTTGGCGGCATCGTTTCCCGACGGCATCATCAGGCCGTAGAGAAGATCCTCCATTGTAATGACGTCTCCCGGCTTGATTCCGCAGAGAGAAGCGCCTGCCTCGGTAATAACCGCATCCTGGGTCACAGTCACCTGATCCGTAAGCGTCCCCTCTTCTATTGCGAGGATGGCCGTCATGATTTTGGTGGTGCTGGCCGGGTAAAGTTTTTCAAATACATTCTTGCTGTAGATAACGGAACTGTCACTTGTATTAAAGAGGGCTCCCGCCTCCGCCGTCATGGACGCGTCACCGTCCTGCACATCGCCTGTGACCACACAGAGGTTCTCTGCAAACAGAGGTGCCAGTTCGCTGCCGCCATGGGTGGACATCGACTGCGAACGCTCTTCAAATACATATGCTTCTTCTAGTCCGCTCTTTTTCCCGCAGCCTGAGACGGTAAACGCCGACGCTGCAAGTATAAGAGAAAACTGTATAATTATACGTTTCAATATCGCACCCCTATTTGTACATCTCACGCCATTCCATATCGCCGCGGTCCAGAGATTTGATAAGAAGCTCTGCTGTGGCGAGGTTGGTGGCCAGAGGAATATTGTGCATGTCACAGAGACGGATTACGATATTGGCATCCGGTTCATGTGATTTCGGCGCCAGAGGTTCTCTTAAAAAGATCACCAGATCGATCTCATTGTGTTCAATCTGTGCTCCGAGCTGTGAATCTCCTCCGAGATGTCCGGGAAGATATTTGTGGATGTTCAGATTGGTGACCTCCTCAATCAGCCTGCCCGTTGTGCCTGTAGCAGAGAGGGAATGTTTGGATAGTATCCCCTTATAAGCGATGCAGAAGTTCTGCATCAGTTTTTTCTTTGAATCATGTGCAATTAACCCTATATTCATCGACAACCTGCCTCCTTAATGATGTTATTGCTCACATCCCAGCCGTAAAACGGCAGTGCTGCGAACAGTAACATTTAATGATTGCTGCTTTTTCTTTGAAGTCCGATATTTAAGACAATACCCATACCGATAAACATGCTGAGAAGCGAACTGATACCGGAGCTGATAAACGGCAGCGGCAAGCCCGTATTCGGGAAGATTCCCGTGGCAACGGCTATATTGGCAAAACTCTGAAAAGCAAGCAGAGACGCCATACCGGTACAGATAAGTTTTCCTGCTGTATCCTTTGCACGGCTGGCAATGAAAATGCATTCATAGACCAGCAGAGCATAGATCAAAATTACGATAACGCAGCGGATAAAACCTAATTCCTCCCCGATTACCGCAAAAATGAAGTCTGTCTGTTCCTCAGAGAGGAAATTTCCATTTTTAACGGAACTTAAGGTGTTGTTAAACAACCCTTTTCCGTTAAGCTGTCCTGAACCGATGGCCATGATTGAATTGTCCTGCTGACGGTTCAAGTCGGCATACTGGCTGTCACTGTGGAATATCTTGGCCAGTATTCGTTTTGCCTGATATTTTTGCAGGAACGGCACCAGATCAAACAGCGCCAGATAGAGAGAAAGCGCCGTAAGCGGTATTCCCGCCGCCATAACTCCCAAAATCCACTTATAACTGAGTCCTGCGGCATATACAATGCAGACAAGCGTAAAGGCAATGACAATCGTAGTGGACAGGTTCGGCTGCATATAGACCAGTCCAAGAGGAATGGCGCACAGTAAGGCCGCTGTTCCAAGCACGGACGGCTTATTGATCCTTTCCTGGTTTTTTGCTAAAAACCAGGAAAGGATTACAATCAGGCCAATTTTGACAAACTCAGAAGGCTGAATCTGTATGCTTCCGATTTTCAGCCATCTGGTCGCTCCTTTTGTATTTTTCCCGAGTAAGTGTACCGCAACCAGCAGTCCGACACAGCCCAGATAAATCAGCGAGCTGAATTTGAAATACTTGTGGTAGTCAATCAGGGAGACGATCACGCACACAATCAGCGCGACCACCACTCCGACGATTTGCTTCATTACGGTTCCCCGGTCCATTCCGCTCGCGCTGCCTACAACCAGAACACCGAGTGTACTGAGAGCCAGCATATATAAAATTATGCGGAAGTTGTAATTTTTAAAATTGTAATCGAATATCATGCTGTAAATGGCCCCTTATTCTGTAAGTCGCGAATCGGTATGCTGGCATACAGCGCAGGTACTTTTCCCTTGTATTCATCAGACGCACTTCTGATGACGCATACGGTGAGATCGTTTGTATCCACTTCCATATACCTGGAGACAGCGTGTATAAAGTCGTTCCTTATCATCTCCAGCAGTTCCGGCGAGCAGCCTGCCCGATCAGAAACCAGCAACAGTTTTAGGCGCTGCCTTGCGATTTCGCCTGAATTCTTCCGGCCAAACAGCTCCACTAAATGCATCATACAGTCCCTCCCTTATGCCCGCTTCAGCAGACAGGTTATTCTGGACCATATATTCCGGCTGTTTTCCAGATTCATAAACGGCACCGATTCACCAAGTATTCTTTTGCATATGTTCAGATAAGCCTGTCCGGCATATCCGTTCATTCCCACAAGGGGCTCGCCCTGGTTGGTGGAAACGACGATGTCCTCATCATCCGGTACCGTGCCGATGACAGGGATGGAAAGGATATCCATCACATCATCCACCGACATCATGTCACCGCGGTGCACCATATCCATCCGTATCCTGTTGATGATCAGTTCAATACGTTTGGTGGCGTCTGCTTCAAGAAGACCGATAATGCGGTCTGCATCGCGGATGGCGGAAACCTCCGGGGTTGTGACGACAAGTGCTCTGTCTGCTCCGGCTACGGCGTTCTTAAAACCCTGTTCAATGCCGGCCGGGCAATCTAATAGTATGTAGTCAAAATCTTCTCTCAGGTACTCTACTAACTTTACCATCTGCGCCGGATTGACGGACGACTTGTCCCTCGTCTGCGCGGACGGCAGTAAAAACAGGTTAGGATATCTTTTGTCTCTAATAAGCGCCTGCTTCATGCGACAATTACCTTCCACTACGTCTACCAGATTATAAACAATCCGGTTCTCCAGTCCCATGACCACGTCCAGATTTCTGAGCCCGATATCTGTATCGATTAATACGACTCTCTTTCCGAGCATGGCAAGGCCGGTTCCGACATTCGCGGAAGTCGTTGTCTTGCCGACGCCTCCTTTTCCGGAAGTAACAACAATGACTTCACTCATTTGAACATCCTCCTGTATTCAGTTTACCCTTTTATTCTACTCTAAAATCAGAAATAATTCCACTATTAAATAAAATTTAAATAATTTAAAAAACTCTTCTTAATTGGCCGGACCACCAGGCCGTCCTCTTCTGCGGAAACAACCATAGGGCCTCTGCCCAGACGTTTTCCTTTCTCTTCCGCTCTGGTACTGAAATCACCGATGCGAAGCTGCACGGGCGCCAGGTCAAAGGCGACAATCACGGCGCCTCCGCCTGCGGCCCCTGCATGGACGGTGCCGTTCACCGCGCCGAGCACAATCACATTGCCCTTTGCGATAACGCGGGCTCCCTGTCCGACGTCGCCGATAATCACAATGCTGGCCTCCGACTCCAGGACATCGCCTCTGTGAAGGCTGCCCTTATAAAACTGGCCGGTCTGGGATGAAAGTTCCATCAGTCGCTCCGTCAGGGCCTTCTCACATCTGGCGATGCGGTTGGCATCGGTGTCCAGGATACAGAGAATATCAATCTGTGAATTGGCCGTGATGGCGTCCACAATCTGAAATTCCTCAGCAGGTGTAAGTGTACGTCCTTCCAGAGTCAGCGTCATCTGTATCGAACCCCAGAATCTGGAACTCTCCCTGAACTTTTTTCCGATGTCTTCAATCAGTTGTCCAAAGGGGACGTCAGGATTCAGTATTACTGTCATACCGGCCTTGCTTCCTTTGATCACTACTGAGCTTTGCATGAAACACTCACCTCTTAGTCTCCGTTGATTCTCTCGTTGGATGCGTCTAACGCTCCCGAGGTCATAATATCATCAAGTGTCGTATTCTTATAATAGTAGCGGTATACATGTTTTGCCGCCATGGCGGCGTTGGACGACGAATAGCCGTTTGGAATGTTGACGGTTACGGCGATTTCCGGATTCTCATAGGGAGCAAAGGAAACGAAGAATGCATGGTTTCCTCTCTTCTCGGTCTCCTGGGCCGTACCTGTTTTTCCTGCTATATGGACATCCAGGTTATTGAAAATACGTTTGGTACTGCTGTTTGCGATAACCTGTCTCATACCCTGCTGCACCGCATCCCATGTGGAAGGGGCGAATTCAAGCTGGGCGTGAACCGCCGGAGTGTAATCCTTCACCAGGTTGCCCTTGGAGTCGGTCTCCCTGTCGATCAGGCTTAAATCAAAAACAGTTCCTCTGTTGGCCAGGGCCGTCACATAGCGGGCGAGCTGGACATTGGTATAGTTGTGAGTACCCTGTCCCATTGCGGAACGCTCCGGGTCGGTGTTACTAATCTCAGGCTTCGCCTCGAAAATTTCAATTCCGGAAGGCTGATCCAGGCCGAACATCGTAGCATATTTCCGGATTACCTCCAGGCCTTTTTCGGGGTTGTAATTCCCTTCTTCATCGAGAGACAGCCTGTGGGCCAGATCCGAGAAAAAGTAGTTACAGGAATTCTCGATACCGCCGATAATATTTAACGGGCCGTGGAATCCCGGATACTTCCAGCATTTGATTGGATTGCTCACCTCTTCGTAAATACCGGTACAGTTAATGGTCTCGTCGATCCGGATGGCGCCCTCTTCCAGGCCGGCTATGGCCGTGATTGGTTTAAAGGTGGATCCCGGCGCCTTCAGCGTCTGAGTCGCGTTGTTTCTAAGCGGCAGAGACTGGTCCGAATTGAGCTGTGCAAAGTATTCCGGATCGGAAATCCGGTTGCTGTCGTAGCTTGGATACGTAACGAGGGCCATAACCTCTCCCGTGCGGACGTTGGTGACGACACAGCTCGCCGTACAGGGATCGAGAGCCAGCTGGGCCGGTGTAATCTCGATATTGCGTATCTTGTTCATCAGGAATTCAAAGGCATATTCATCTCCGCTGGAACGGAGACGGCTTACCTCCTCCTCATCATAGGCCAGCACATTCTGGGAATAGAGGGCAAGGCAGAGTTCTTTTCCCGTCACCACATTATTGTTGATCAGGTAGCGGTATATCTTTTTCGTGAACTCGCGGTCCTCCTCCAGGTTCTGGAACACGTAGTCCACCAGGGCGGAGAATACATCGTCGGCGTTGGAATACTTGCTGGTGATATTAAGCTTTGTCGTATCAATCCAGTTGCTGGCAATACCGTAGTAGAGGTAATCCCTCAAACTGATGGCGTTGTTCTTCCATGCCTGGTACTCCGCGCTCGTCGTGTCGATGGAATCCCTGAGGACAACACCCGCCTCGTCACTGGCGAGATAGGTGTAAATGTAAATCATGTACGCCTGCATCTCTTCCGATAAATCCCGCATCATTGCGGCATTTCCGGACATGAGTTCATTCTTGATGTCGCTCTCAACCCTGGCCCTGGCGTTCAGATATTTGGCATTGATCTGGCGCTCCACATCGGAGGCCTCCTCGGATGCGAACTGATCCAGGGACAGGACGTTGTTGTTGATTAACTGGAAATAGGCGTCTTTAATCGGCAGTTTGATATTGGAGGAGTCGGTGTAAACAATCTCACTTGCTTCCTGATTGACAATCGTCTTCAGAAGCACACCGGCAAGCTGCCGCTCCAGTATGTTGTAGATTGCCTTTTGTAAATCGAGATCCAGTGTCAGCCAGATATCATTGCCGGCCACGGGCTGGACTTCATCCGTAATCTTCAGTATTCTTCCCACATTGTCCACATAGGCGGTCTGGGAACCTTTCTTCCCCTTGAGCTCCAGCTCCATGGAGGACTCGATACCGGTTCTTCCGACGACATCGTTGAGCTCATAATCGTCGTTGACCTGTTTCAGTTCTTCCAGACGTTCCGTTGTAACTTTTCCGGTATAACCTACAATCGGAGCAAAATAAAGACTCTCGTTGTAGACGCGGATAGTGGATTCATCGATGTCGACGCCCGGCAGGATAGACGAGTGCTCCAATATGTCGGCTACCGTCTCATCGCTGATATTGGTGGCGATGGTGGTCGTCTCGTACTTCTGGAAAGCGGTAAAACGCATGGTGTACCGGATGTTAATCATCTGAAGGGCGATATCATCCGGAACCTCTATCGGGTCGCCGCTTCTGTCCTTCGTCTCTTCCAGCTTATACTTCTTCTTTAATTGGTCAAAAAGTTCTCCGGCCGTGACGTCTGCGGGTGCATCGCCATCCTTATCCGTCAGTTCATCCACGCTTTTAAGACCGTATAGATCTCTTAAAAACCGCTTTCTGGCTGCCTCTGTCTTTGTGGAATAGGCCACTTCTCCATCGTGGTCTATCATAAGTTCAAGGCTTCCCTGGGCGGTTTCACCGTGTTTGTTCAGAATCGTTACCAGTTCGTAGAGCATACTGTTCCAGTCGGCATCTTTCTTAAAGGCTCCGATATCCTGTATGGTAACGGAATACGCCAGCTCATTATAAGCCAGGACATTTCCGTTTCTGTCGTAAATATTGCCCCTTGTACTTGCTGTCTTTATTACTTTTTCTGCCAGGGCTATATAGGCATCCTGATACTCTTCTCCCTCGACGATCTGCAGCTTGAACAGCCTGCCGACCAACACGCAGAACATGATTAAAAAGACTGCGGACAGGGCGAAGAGACGGGAGGTAACCACTTTTTTTATCACTTCTTTTAAAAACTCTTTCAGGTCATCAAACAAGATTCTTGTCTCTCCTTTGCTCCCACGCCTTCAGTTTACGGTATATGAATAAGAAGAAACGGTAAACAATCAGGGTGGTTACGGTTGTAAAAATGATTTCCGGAATCATGATTTTTATAAAATAATGGCCGAAATTCAGCCTGTTTCTGATGAGAAAGCGGAAAATATAAATGTACATATTATATGCCAGATCATTGACGATACTGAGCACAAGAGGCAGGGTGATATAGTCCTCATAATAGTACTTCGTGCAGATCCCGTTCAGGTATCCCATGTTGATAAAAAACAGGGTGTAAAAACCAAACGGGCCGCTGTAAAAAAGATCCATAAAAAGCCCTGCTATCAGCCCGTAGAACATACCGGCTTCCTTACCCTCGATAAAACCGAAGATAAATACGGTGATCAGGAGCAGATTCGGCGCAGAGGACAGAAAGGCAATCTGCGGAAACACGCATATCTGGATCGTAAATGCCAGGATGAGAAGTATAATATTAATCAGTGCTTTTCGCATCTTCATCTCCCCCGTTTTTCAGTTGGGTGATTACCAGTACTTCCTGGAGGTTATCGAACTCCGCCACCGGGACAATATAGCCTGATTTTGTGACATTGTTGGCGTCTGTGGCCAGATCGGCGGCATATCCGATCAGAATTCCGGGAAGGAAAACATCACTGATATTGGAAGTGACAATCTTATCACCGTTCTGGATATCGTCGTCCTTTTTAATATGATCAAGGCCGAGACGGCCTTCCTGATACAGGGTCAGGTTTCCGGACACGTTACAGGTGGCGCCGGAGCGCATGGACATACCGCTCACATTGCTGTCGTCGTCGATAATCGCCCTGACGGTGGCGTAATTGGCTCCCACATCGGTGACAATACCGACTAAGCCGCCTCCGGCCATGACGTTCATATCCACCTTGATTCCGTCGGCGGAACCTTTATCGATCCTAAAAATCTGGAACCAGTTGCCGGAGTCCTTGGCAATGACGCGCGCGGCCACCTTCTCATACTGCATGTAGTCCTGATCAAGCTGGTAGAGCTCCCTCAGGCGTTCCAGTTCAAACTGTTCCGACTGCAGGCGGTTGTTCTCCTCCGTGAGCTGATCGATCCGCTGCGTAAGACGGGCGTTCTCAGCCTGGGCCTCCTTCAGGGAGGAATAGTCCCTGATATTATTGTAAAGACTTGTCCCCACCGTGTTCATACCGGATTGCAGAGGTACAAGAAAGTATCCGACGCCGGTCCGAAGCGGTGTAAGAAAACTGCTGTTTATGGACGTTACGGCAATCAGCAGGATACAAAAAGCAGACAGTCCTGCCAGGATATATTTGCTCTTCTTCATAGCTATATAATTCCCCGTTCTTTAAAACTGAAATAAGAATTATCTCCAATGATAATGTGATCCAGAAGCCGGATTCCGAGAAGCGCCCCCGCCTCCTTCACCTGCGCGGTCAGTTTCCTGTCTTCGCTGCTGGGAGTGGGGTCTCCGCTGGGATGGTTGTGAACCAGTATAATATGGACTGCATGGTGACGCAGCGCCTCTATAAACATCTCTCTGGGGGAAGCAACCGACATGTTGACAGTGCCCCGGAATATCAGTGAATCCTTAATCAGTACATTTTTCGTATTCAGCATCATCAGATGCAGTTCTTCCTGTTCCATATGGCGCATATCTTCCATATAAAAGCCGGAAATGGCGGACGGTTCTGTGAAAACGACCGCTTCTTCGGTGACCAGTGTCTTCCATATACGTCTGGACAGTTCACCGATACAAAGTAATTCGATTCCTTTGACCTTGCCGATTCCCCTGACAGCCATAAGCTCGGGGAGGGACAGGTGGAGAAGTCCCAGGATTCCGCCCGGATAATTGATATCCAGTATTCTCCTGGCCAGCTCGAGGGAAGTCTCCCCTCTGGCACCGGTTCTCAAAATAACAGCCAGTAATTCTGCATCGGTAAGGCCTTCCGGTCCCGATGCCAGGCACTTTTCATAAGGTCTGTCCGAATTGGGCAGTTCTTTCATCGTAAGTCTTTCCATATATCCTCCCAACCGTGCCTCTCCAAGTACAGTTTAGGATAACAGCAGCGAAAAGTACGCTCCGCGGACTTCCCATTGCCGGTCAACCGGAGGATCCGGTCTGCCGGATTTCCATAATCAGACCAGACGATATGTAATCACTGCAATAATCACGCCGACAATGCTTGCCATCGTGATTCTGATTGTCAGGCCGAACGTGATGACAAGAATCCCGAAATTAAGGACAACCGGTTCGGTCAGCCCGAATGTCTCACCGAAATTCAGCCATGTCAGCCACGGAATACCGGAAGCCAGATTCCCGATAAAACCGCCAAGCACAATGCCCGTCAGCAAAAACAACAGCAGGATCCAGAAGTTTTTTGCTCTGCTCATATCTGTTCGTTCTCTCCCTTATATCCCGGTTAGCAACTATTCACATAGATGGATAATTGAACCGATTCTTCTTATTGTAGCATAAACCGGCCTGCCTGTATACATTGGGATGACCAGTTTTTTATTAAAGATTTATTAATGGAATTGAAAAATTTTGGCGCGGAGGGGGTGGATGGACGGGGAGTGATAGGTGGTTGAGGGCTTCAGTCCGCGGGGAGATTGTTGTGAACGGGGAATACGGGCAGAAATGAATTCCTCCGGGAAACGCTTGCGCTCTTCGAAGTACATAACGGTACTAACCTCGAAAAAACCTCGGTAAGTGCCG
>NZ_URHZ01000059.1 GCF_900547735.1 uncultured Clostridium sp.
GACTCACAACCTCCCTCTCACCATCCCGAACCCCGACCGTCCCGGCGGCGTTCTCGTTCCTCAATTAAATCCCTATTTGTCTCCACTTCACATTTATGCTAAAATGGCCATAACCACCATTAAGATGAAAGGAGACCTCTTTATGGCTACCCAGGATCTTTACAGCCAGCTACCCTATACGGAAATTCTGGACAATATTGACGTCGGCATTGCCCTGTATGACAGCGAAGGAAATTACCTGTTTGTCAATACAAACCTGATCAATTGGCGCAATATTCCCCGTTCTGAATTTTTGAAAATGAACGTGCACGACTTTTTGGGCGTTCTAGATGTCTGCGTCTTTGATCTCGTAATGGAGAAAAAACAGCGCATCAGCCGCCTCCAATATTATAAGGGACTCCATAACCCGGAGGGCAGCGGCAGCACGCGTATGCGTATTGTAACAGGCACTCCAATTTTTGACGAGTTCGGAAATATAAAATATGTCATTACCCTGCTCCAGGATGTAAAATCCTTTGAAGAGCTGTATACCGCCCTGCTGAAGGAGCATAAAATCGTCAATTATGGGAGCAATTTCTCAGCGGTCGCCGAGAAACCGTCCATCGTCGCAAAAAGCCCGGCTTTTTTACAGCTTCTATCCATTGCCGCCAATGTGGCCTCCCTGGATTCCACTGTTCTTCTCTGCGGAGAATCCGGCAGCGGCAAGGAGATACTCGCCCACTATATCCACGATAACAGCGACCGGAACGATAAACCGCTAATTACAGTAAACTGTGCCGCTTTCCCTGAAAATCTGATTGAGGCAGAGTTGTTCGGATATGAAAAGGGCGCCTTCACCGGAGCCAGCCGTGAGGGCAAAACCGGCCTCGTGGAGGCAGCCGACGGAGGAACCCTGTTTCTGGACGAAATCAATTCCCTGCCCCTCAGCGTACAGGGAAAACTGCTCCGCACGCTTGAGGAGAAGAGCATACAGAGAATCGGCTCCACCCGGGTAAAAAAAGTGGATTTCCGCCTGCTTGCCGCCACAAACCGGAATCTGAATGAGATGGTGCAGGCCGGAACCTTTCGAGAGGATCTTTATTACCGTATCCAGGTTATCCCCCTCACTATTCCGCCGATGCGGAACCGCCGGGAGGACATTATCCCCCTGTGCCTCCATTTTCTGCATTATTTCTGCCAAAAATATAATATACAGAAAAGTTTTTCCGACTCCGTCCTGAACGAAGTGCAAAACTATGACTGGCCCGGCAACGTCCGGGAGATACGTAACTTTGTGGAGCGCATGGTGGTGATGACGCCGCGTGCGGCCAGGGAAATAACGCTTATCCCTCCCGACATGCTGTCCGCCTCCCCGGAGCCGCAGGCGCCGCCTGTTCCTGACAGTTCCGGTTACTCCCTTTTAAATGCACAGAAAATCCATGACGGTCTCTCACCGGCCTCTGCTTATTCGTACAGCCGGAGCGGCCCATCCCGCGAACAGATTCTCGAGGCCCTTGCCGCCTGTTCCGGTTACCGACAAAAAGCAGCCGACTACCTCGGGATATCCCGCCGCAGTCTTCAGTATAAAATTAAGGAATACCACATTCCTTCCAGATGCAGATATGAAAAGGGGACGGAAAACTGATTCCGTCCCTCAACTCTCATATTAATCTTTTCATTCTAAGCTCTATCCTGCCGCTTAAACTATTTCAGTTTTTCCACTTTCCCGCCCCTTTTCCGTAAATAAGGGAGCACAAGCGGATAAATAAGCGATAGAAATGCCGCTATCAAAAGTACTAACGCAATCGGCCTCTGCAAAAAGATAATAGGACTGCCGTCCGAAAGCACCAGGCTCCTCCTCAGGTTGCTTTCTAAGGTCCTGCCTAAAATCAGGCCCAGAATCAGCGGCGGAACGCAGAAATCCATTTTCAGCATAAAGTATCCGAGAATACCCGCAATGATCATCAGAAAAATATCGCTGATATTGTGGTTCATCGCAAAGGTGCCCACAAAACAGAAAATAAAAATCATAGGAGTCAGAATTACGTCGGGTATCGCTACAATTTTTGAAAACAGCCTGATTCCCGCAAACCCAAGAAGACCCATAAAAATGTTTGCCAGAAACAGTCCTACTATAATTAGGTACACCTTGTCGGTCTGTTCGGTAAACAGCAGAGGCCCGGGAATAATGCCCTGCATCATCAATGCGCCGAGCATGACGGCCGTCCCGGAATCGCCGGGAATGCCGATTGTCAGCAGGGGAATCAATGCGCCCCCCGATATGGCATTATTGGCCGCTTCCGGCGCTGCAATTCCCTCCGGCGCGCCGTTGCCGAATTCTTCCGGATGTTTCGACCAGCGCTTCGCCTCATTATAAGAAACCCAGCTTGCTATATCGCCGCCCGTTCCCGGTATTGCACCGATTACCGTTCCGATGACGGAGGAGCGGAGCATGGTGGGAAATACTCTTTTTACATCTTCCATGGTTGGTATCGTCCTTTTGATTTTAGGCGTTACCTTTTTCATCATCTTTCCAAAATTCTCTTCCGTCGTTATCAGTCCCTGAGAAAAAGCAAAGAGCCCGATTAACACCGGAATAAAAGAAATTCCCCCTGTCAGATAAATAGTCCCGAACGTAAACCTTGTTGTTCCGGCAATGGAATCAATGCCAATCGTTGCAAGCAGCAGTCCAATTACCGCGGACAAAAGCCCTTTTAACAGGTTTTTGTTTGAAACACTGGTAACAATACTCAGTCCAAATACCGCCATTGCAAAATACTCCGGAGGCGTAAACTTCATGGCAAATTTTGACAGCAGCGGCGCTGTCCATAAAAGCATCACGGCGCTGAACAGGCCGCCAAAGGTGGAGGCCATAGTGGACAGGCCCAGCGCCCTCCCCGGCTGCCCCTTTTTTATCGCCATCGGATTGCCGTCCAGGCATGTCGCCGCTGAATTTGCAGTGCCCGGCGTATTAATCAGAATCGCCGTTATGGAGCCGCCATAGATGGCTCCGCAGAACAGCCCCAGCATCATCAGGATCCCGCCGCTTCCCTTTAAGGTCAGCGTAAACGGCAGCATAATCGACAGCCCCATAACAGAAGACAGCCCCGGCATGACGCCGACAAAAATCCCAAACAGCGTGCCCGCGGCGATATAAAGAAGATACATAGGCTGGCAGGCGACCGATAACGCCCCAATTAACGCTTCCATACCTTTTCCCTCCTTTACATAAAAAACGGAGCCGGAAGGACAAGACGAAGGCATTTTACGAAAATCACATAAACAAACGCCGTCGTCCCCACACTGGTTAAAAACAGCCATTTAACCCGTGTTTCTCCCAGTATCCGCATGACTGCAGGTACAAAAATCAGAGAAGTAATAATAAATCCAAGATAATTAAGTGAAACAGCAAAAACGGCAAATGTGGCGAACAGCATAAATACTCTCTGTACCCCCGGCGTTTTTACATCGACAAGCACCTCTTTCCAGTCCATTTTTTCTGCATAGGTCTGCACAACGAGGGCGGCCGAAAGAATAAAAATCGCGATAGCCAGCAGCCTGGGCCAGAATCCCGGCCCCGGAGCCTGGTTAAACGTCTTCGGCATATCCTTCGTCTGGTAAAAAATGCCGACTGAAAGTAATATCATAACCAGCGCTGTACCAAGATTGAATTTCTTCACGAAATACCTCCTTAAAAACAATCGGCATATTCATGCTGCCGCCCGGCGTTTCATCCCGGCGGCAGCAAGTTCCAGCTATGAACTGCAGTAACTGATTGTAAGTAAACATTGCTGTTCACAGAACTGCGATTTTTGCAGGGCTGTGAACAGTAACAAGTAAACAAATCACAGATTAATAACAGATATGTAAATCAAGTAAACGTAAACAATACGAAAAAGAATCTTTTAACCATACTGCCGAAGCAGTTCTCTTACATCATTATTCAACCTCTATGTCCTTGCACATCTCCTGGTAAAACGCAACCTGGGCTTTGATGAATTCCGGAAGCTCTTCCGGTTTTGTGGAAATGGCCTGCATATTTAATCCGTTCAGTGTCTCAGCATACTGTTCGGAAACCGATGCCCCGCCTAAAACTTCCTTTAAATAATCAACAATTTCCGCCGGTGTTCCCTTCGGTGCCGCAAGGCATACCCAGCCGATAATCTGGAAATCCAGATCCGGATAAGCTTCCTTTGCCGTTGGTACATCTGGGTAGGTTGTCATTCTGTCATCGGACAGTACAGCAAGCATTTTTATGTTACCCGCCTGTATCTGGCTGAGCGCAGAACCTGGTTGGATGAACATTACATCCACCGTCTTGTTGGCCACTGCCGTAATGATATCGGCAGTACCGTCAAAAGATACGTGTTTTACATCCAGACCGAACTTTTTCTCGATTGCAACTGCCGCAAGATACGGAGCGGAACCAAGTCCACTGTCACCCACAACCACCTTTCCCGGATTCGCCTTCGCATATTCCACAAATCCTTTGATATCATCGTATGGGACATCGGCGCCGACCAGCAGGGCATAAGGATCGGCCAGGGCCATTGAAAGTGGTTCAAAGTCTGCCGGATTTAATTCAGTTCTTCCCAGCGCATAATTAATAGCCAGGTCAATATTGATAACACCCAGGGTGTAGCCGTCGTTTTTCGAATTAGCAAACTGGTTTACGCCAATCAGACCGGATCCGCCCGTCACATTGGATACTGCAAAGGTAACTCCCGACGGAAGCTGTTCAGCTCCGGTATCCAGCAGGCTCCTCACCGATAAATCCGTAGGGCCCCCGGCCGAATACTGCACTACCACGTTTACATTGTTCTTTGGATAATCCAGGGCGGCTTTTTCTTCCTTTGCCTCCTCTGTCTGTGCTTTCGGAGCCTCCGTTTCCACTTCACCGCCCGTCACAGCCGGTTCGGTTGTTTTGCTGCCACAGCCCGCCAGTGTCATTCCGGTCAGAGCCATTGCCAATGCTAACGACATTAATTTTTTCATAGGTTTCCTCCTGAACTAACAATCTGTTTATTATGGTTACACAATCACTTTTTCTCATTTGTTACATAGGACAGCCAGAACGGCAGCGCTACCTGTTTGTCTGCCTTTGTTGCAACATTTACAATACCTTATCACGAGCAATGTAAACGTTTATCATTTATAGTTCTATATTATATCCCGCACTTTTTAAAGTCAATATTGAAACCTATGAAACCTTTTTACAGATGTATTTTTGTAAAAAAAGTAGGTTATATTATCCAAAATATGGAACTAATCCTTCGATATTACATAGTTTTTTGTCTATCTTACACATTTTGTTGTTTTTTCATGATAATATTTTCATTACATTTGTTGCATCCGTTACATTTCAAAACTGGTTTCCACCTGCCTTTATTCGTGAACTATCACGGATTCGCAATCCGGCCCGGATTTACAAGCCAGCGCGGGCTGCAAAACCAAACCGGATTCCCAAGTCAGACCGGACTGCAACACCAGACTGAACTACCAAACCAGACTGAATTCCCAAACCAGACCGGACTGCAAAAACTGACTGGATTCCCAAGCCAGACCGGGCTGCCAAACCAGACTGAACTGCCAAACCAGACTGAACTGCCAAACCAAACCGGATTCGCGCAAAAAAGTGCGGAAACCACCCCCACCGGTGTAATTTCCGCACTTTTTACCTTTTAAAATCAAGGCATTTTTTTACTTATCTTTGTATTTATCTTTGTATTTATCTTTCTATTTATCTTTCTATTTTGTATTTATCTTTCTATCTATTCCCCAAATCTATCACCCTATTTATTATCTTCCGGCCTGACATTATCGGAGGTCCCGTAAATAAACACAATATCTACAAATCCACCCTCATCATAATAAAAGGCATGCCATTCATTTTCCGGAATATGGAGGATCATTCCGCGCTCCAGTTCCCGGCTATGGGGCAGATTATCCTTCGTATCTCCCCAGCATACGCGGCCTTTTTCAGCGTCAAAAATCACCACCGTCTCCTCTGCGTGGCAGTGAGGCTCCATAACGCCGCACTTCGCGCTGTAAGAGGCATATCCGACCGTCATGGCGCCGCTTTCAAAAGCGCTGTTTTTCCCCACCGCGCGCTGGATATCGCGGCCCGGTAATTCGTCTACAGGCATATTATTTCTCTCTATAATCTCCATCTTATATCCTCACTTTCCGTTCGGCCGTCTCACTTCATCAGGTTCGACACGATCCTCTTCAATGAATCTTTTTCGCCCACATTTCCTGGGAATATTACATAGGGCAGGCCAGGGAATTTACTCTCCGCCCCGGTTTTCCACACGGGGATTCCCGGCAGAATCTGCCCCGCCACATACGCCTTTTGCACGCCAAGACCTTTTACGCCCACTTCGCTGGAGGTGATTCCCCCTTTTGCTATGATAAAGCGCGGTCTCACCTTCAGTTTTTTTACAAATCCCGTCACTGCATCCGATATCAGAAGGGACAGTCTCAGGGCATCTTCCGGATCATCGGAATCCGGAACCAGCAGGCGGCGCTCCGTATATACGGCAACCGTATGTCCGGCCTCCAGTTCTTCCTCTATGCGCTCCTGCACGCGGGCCTGCTCCACCTCAAATTCACCCGCCCGGCCGACAAGCCCGGAATAAAACGGCACGGGGATTACCCCTTCCAGGGTCATCAGTTCGTTAAGCTGTTCCGTGGTCTTGTTTACATGGGAACCGATTACAATCAGTCCCCCGCGGCAGTCGTCCTCTTCCACCAGTTCTTCCGCGGTCAGGAGGCTGCGGTCTTCAATTCCTCCCATCACCTGCACAAAGGCGGCGGCGGTCCTGAACAGAAAATGTTTCCCGGACCGCATAGCGCGGAGCAGCGAAGTCTTAAATACATAAAGATCGTCATAGCTCATCGCGTTAACAATTACCTTGGTAAAATCCACCACCTGCAAAAGCTGCTCCTCTATCCGCTCATAATCTCTGTTTCGAAGTGTTTCAAGCTCAATGTAGCATTGCTGTTCCCAGGCATACGTTCCCCCGGTCTTCTCCTCCACCCATTTTCCCAGATGGGAATTTTTATACCCGAACGTCTTATCACGGGCAAATTCCGTTTCACCGGCCGGAATGAGCCTTCCGCCGTCCGAAACATAGTGGATATTGCCGGACGTATACCTTCCTCCCTGCGGGAAAAACGGACAGATCACCTCTCCGTCATAGCGGATATCCGAAACCCGTTCTATGGTACGGCGCAGTGTCTCCGTCTCGGCAGGATAGTGCCCTCTCAGGGTTGAATCCCCCCTGCTGATAATGAGAAACGGAACACCGGATTCCCTCGATGCCTTAACAACACGCTCCCCTATCAGGCGGTGCGTGGCGATTGTCTCTTCTTCCGTCATTGCCCTTGAATTGGTCAGCAGAAAGAAGAGATTATTCTTTTCTCTAAATCCTTCCCGAATGCTTTTTTCCGACCAGTCTGTGTATACAGAGACCCCGTTAACCGTCTGGATTCCCGTCGGATCATCATCCAGAACCACAATTTTACAGATAAAATCATTCATTTTACTCCCTCTTTTATCTGCCGAATATCTTTTGCATCTCCTCTTTTGTCGGAATTGATGTCTGCGCCCCAAAACGGCTGCCGCACAGATTTGCCGCCGCATAAGAAATTTCCGCCGCTTTTTCCAGCTCCATCCCCCTCACAATGCAGGCGGCAAACACTCCGGAGAAGGTATCGTCCATCGTGGACGCATCCACCATAGGTTCCTTCGGAGCATCAAAAAGGCTGAAGCCGTCATTGCCCGCAAGAAGCAGAAATTTTGATTTCATATGGATCAGCACGGCCTGCTTCACTCCGCCTTTCAGCAGCATACTGGCCGCGACCCGGGCGCTCTTTAAGTTCGTCACCTCACAGCCGGACAGTTTCCCGGCTTCTGAGCTGTCTAAAAACATCACATCAATCCTTCCAAGAATATCAGAAGAAAAGGTTTTGGACTGGTAAGCTACAAACATTACCGTTGTTTCCGCTTCATTCGCTATCTCGATCGCGCGGATCATGGATTTTTCGGGAATTCCCAGGCCTATCAGCAGAATTCCCGCCTCACTGATATACGGCCTTAACTGCTCGATACATTCCGTGTCCATCTGCGCATTGGCTCCCAACACGTCCCAGTACTGGTTTTCCCGGTTGCTGGAGGTGATGATCAGAGAAACGCCGGTGCTTACGCCTTCCACTGTTCTTAAAAGCTCCGTGGAAATCCCCTCCTTTTCAAGGGACTCCCGAAGCTGCTGTCCGAACGAGTCGTCACCCGTCATCCCGGCCAGCCGTGCGGGCACTCCGCACCTGGACGCGGCCACCGTCTGGTTGTTGGCATTGCCTCCCGGAGCCAGACAAAAGGATTCGCCGATTTTCTTTCTGGCATCCTGGTGTATGTTCTGCTGTTCAAAAATCAAATCCATGTTCAGGTTTCCGATTACCAGGATATCTGTCCTGTCTTTTAACGCCATTCTACAACGACCCCCTCCGTATTAATTTCGGTTCCAGCACCACCGGTTCTTTCCTGTTGTTTCCCTGAATAATTCCAATTAAATGCTGGGCGGACGACATTCCAATCTGGTATCCCGTCGCGCCGAGAACGGAAACGGCAGGCGAAGTCATTTTTGCCAGAATCGTATTCTCAAAGCTTATGACCCTGATCTCATCCGGTATCCCAAATCCTTCCTCCCTCATGGCATTAATAATCTCGACAGCCTGGAAGTTACTGCGTGCCAGTATCCCAAGGGAATTGCCGTTCTGCCTGGTAAGCTCCGCCGCTTCCTCCCTGTGAAATCCGTCCGTAGCGCTGTAAATAATCCCGGTTTCACGGCATTTTTCGGAAAAGCCGGAGTACAGGTAATCCTTCTTAAGCGCAGGCGCATTCTTTCCGCTTATGTAAATACAGCGCTTGACGCCCGACACAGCAAAGGCCTCGGCCGCAATCCCGCCTGCCTTATACGTATCGCAGTACACCTTGCCGGAGGCGCTTTCCTTTTTCCCCTTATTCCTTCCCTCCGATATGAAAACGGTGGGAAAATCCTGGGCCGAACTCCTCTGGTAAATCGCCTCATAATCGCTGCAGGGAGCTACCAATGCTCCTGCCACGCCCATGGACAGCACCGACTGGAACGCCTCGTCCTGGCATGAGCTGTCGTTGTCCGAGTTGAAAAACAGCGGGATATATCCGTTCGTGTTCAGGACATCCTCAATCCCCCGCAGCATATCCCCGTAGAGGGGGTGGGAAATATCCCGTAGCAGGACCGCCACCAGATTCGTCTGCTGCTGCCTGAGTCCCCTTGCAAGACTGTTCGAGCAATACTGAAGCTCCTCTATTGTGTCCATTACTTTCTTCTGAGTAGCCGGAGATACGGAAGACGCGCCGGCTATCACTCTGGAAACAGTTGCAACGCTGACGCCTGCAGCTTTTGCAACATCTTTCATTGTTACCATGGGATTCCTCCTCATACTGTCCTTTAATGCGCGCAGAGCAATGCCCCGGCCCGCAGACCACGGTTTGCGCATCGGTTTTTCGTTTCCTGTTTACTTTTTAATCTGTGTCGTTTACTTATTTACTATTTTAGGCACAGCCGGACAAAAAGTCAATGGCGAGATGCAACATGTTTCATTTTTTTGATATGTTTTTACATTGCATAGTGATACGTTTACATTTTATTTTAAAATTGTTGCAAAAAGTGTTTGACATTTTCCATTCCCGGTTTTACAATCAAGTTAATCAATACCTTATCACATCCTATTACGATATTCGTTTTCATTTGTAAATCAACTTTATATTTAGGAGGATTTATGCATTCGCTTGACAGTCTGTTCATTGGTTCAAGTACCAAGGACATCCTAATGCTTGTCAATGCGCCTCCGGCAAGTGACCAGCGTATTGCCGCCAGCTATTTCACCACCGCGTGCGGCGGTGTATCCAGCACCGCGGCGGCAGCACACCAGAGTCTTGGAGGAATTACCGGAATTATCACCGCCGTCGGCGATGACGACACCAGCAATTTCATCAGGAATGATTTACAAAGACAGAATTTTCAGTATTTAAAGCTGTTTGCCATAAAAGATCATTACTCATCTACCAGCATGATTCAGGTAGAACAGGATGGCAGACGCTGTCTTACTTGCTTCGGCGGCTGTATTGAAAAGCTGACTTTCCCCATGATTGACAAAAACATTTTAAAATCCAGCAGGATCATCCATCTCGGAGTTATGAATCCGGAAACCATGCTGGAACTGTGCGCATATTGCAAAAAACATACGGAGGCCCTGATCTCCATCGACGGGGGAAATATTCCAAAGGATCTCGCCCTGGAACTGCTCCCCTATGCGGATTTTTATATTCCGGACAACAAAACGGCGATGTCCACTCTCGGACTGCTGCCGAAAGAGGCCTGTTATTTCTATGTGGAAAAGGGCGCCGGGTTCGCCTGCGTAACTTCGGCCGAATCCGGTTCCTGCGCCTGCGACGGGAAAAACTTCTATCAGGAAGAAACAATCCCCGTCCGGGTTATGGACACAACCGGCGCCGGTGATAATTTCCACGGAGCCTTCCTCTACTGCATCAACCAGGGATGGGACTACGGACGCAGTATGAGATTTTCCAATATTTTTGCAAGCCTGTCCTGCGAAGGTCTGGGTGGACGCGCGGCGATCCCTCCGATGGAAAAAGTCATGGGGTTTATGAAAAATAAAGCGGCCGTAACGCCGCCCCACTCTTTGCAGGAAATATAGAAAGGAAGTACATATGTCTCTCGTTACAATGAATGAAGTTTTTCCGATTGCGGAAGAAAAAAAGATTGCCATACCGGCTTTTAATGTAGATACTCTTGAAATCGCCCAGGCTGTATTGGAAACAATCGAGGAGGAAAATGCTCCTTCCATCATTGCCGTCGGGCAGGCCGCCATTAAGGACGGCAAGCTGGAAGCGCTGGCTTCTATTGTCACGCTTTTGGCCGGAAAGATGAAAACACCCGTTGTCCTTCATCTGGATCACGGCCAGAATTTTGAACAGGTCATAAAGGCGCTGCGGGCCGGTTATTCCTCCGTCATGATCGACGGTTCAACGCTGTCGCTGGCGGATAATATCGCCGTGACGAAACAGACGATACAGGCCGCCCATGCCGTAGGCGCATCGGTGGAGGCCGAGCTGGGAGCCATACTTGGCTCTGAGGATAATATCTCCCACGACGATTCAAAACCGTTTCTGGTTAAAGTGCAGGATGTCGTTGATTTTACCTCCGCGGTGGACGTAGACGCTCTCGCGGTCGGTATCGGGAATGCCCATGGTCTTTATAAAGGACGGCCAAACCTCGATTTCGACAGACTCCGGGAAGTGGCGGAAATCTGCCCCGCCCCCCTCGTGCTTCACGGAGGTTCCGGTATACCGGCAGATATGATTAAGACCGCCATTGAGATAGGCATCCGCAAAATTAATGTGGCAACCGAAGTCCGGCTGTCCTATGTGAAAGGTCTGAACGCAGAGTCCCGCAGCGAAGATTACTATACCATGACAAACAGCGGAAAATGCTGCGTCAAAGAGCTGGTCCGTGAGAAAATCCGGCTGTTCTCCAGGAGATAGAATCCCCTGCGGCGCAGCAGACAGCACGTTATGTAATATCTTCTGTCATCATGGCAGGAGCAGAGGGACGAATCATGACTTCCGCCCCTCTGCTCCTGCCTGTGAACAGTAACTAAATCTCTTCTCACTCTTTCTCCGCAAACAGAAACTCATACAAATTCCCCGGCCGTCCCACTTTCCCCTTATTCGTCTGCCCGACCACCTTCACCAACCCATTCTCTTCCAGTGCATTTGCAATGCGGTTGGCGGCACGCACCGAGATATTCAGGTAGGCGGACAGCTCGTTTACCGTAAAGAACGGCTTTTTCTTGCGTTCCAGCATCATATAGAGGCGGCTTATCTTATCCTCGGAAATTCCGGTGGACTTTGACAGGCTGGAAAAGAGTTCCCGCTCCCAGACGGAGCTGCCGCCGGACTGGCTCACAAACTCTACGGGGCCGGTGACCGATTTATTGTTATAGACAATGTAGGTTCCGCTCTTCGGGACCTGGCATGCCTTTTTGAGGGCCATCACCGCGTTCATTCTGGCATCTCCCGGCGTGTCGCCGAAACCGATTCCCAGGCTGAAATCGCACTCGCTGTTATCCCTGATAAAGTGGAGCAGGGGAAATGCCTGCAATTCGTTGGTATACTCCATCAGGGCGCTGCGGTTCATGATGATTGTGAACTGATCGTCCGACTGCGTGATGACCGTTGCGCCTGCGCTCTTGGCAAAATAATGGATCTCCTCCGCCGCCTTCAGCTTTTCATGGCTCTCGATATATTCGCTCTGAAACTGGTAGGCCACCTCATCCCTGGGCGTCAGCCTGAGCAGCAGAACGGCCAGCCTCCCGTCTTTTTTCTGCAGCTTTTCCCGGTAAAGCTCATGGATCCGGTTGATGGTTTTGACAATATTGTCCGTCGTGGGCCGCAGATAGGTGGCCGGAATCCCCTCCGCACAGAGCCTGTCATAGACAAAACTAAGCGTAGTCGCACAGCCGGTCGTCTTTCCCGCCCGGTAAAGCTCCATATGCTGCCTGAACAAATCCTCATAGTACTTTTCTTCATTGCTGCGGAATGCCCGGCGGCGCAGAATGATAATATCGTTCTTCTCCACTCCGGCATCCTCCATTATCTGCCTGATCGTGGCATAAGAAAAATTATCCACGCTGATCTTCGTGATGTCCACCTTCTTCTGCGCCAGTGACAGCAGCGCATTGATCAGAGAAGAAGAATCTTTCCTGATATGGGTGCATGGAACGCGCCCCGAAAAAATGTCCTGATAGATTTCATACTGAAGTTCACCGCCAAACACCATTCCGTCTATATTCTCGCGCATCCTGACCAGATAATCCGCCGTCTTAGAGGAGAAAATATATCCCTCATCCACATAAATCTCCGCCTCCACCTCGGGAAAATATTCGGCCAGTATTTTTCTTACAATATCCATTCTGATGCTGGTTCCGATAAAGCCAATTTTCATACCCGTTTCCTCCCCGCCGCCCATCTTTTAATTTAAGACAAATTTTGGAAGTTTTATGGACATTTGTCTTTTTTTATAATAAGCCTATCACAAAAAACGAATCCGGAACAGTCGATTTTTCAAGTTTACTGCAAGAATGCAGCAAATTCCTTGAAGAAAAATTTTCGGCCTTATTTTCGGACATTATAAGGGGGATTTTATATTGAAGAGCTATATGCCTGCCGTCGAACAATTTATAGGGGAACGCCGGGAGGAAATGATTGAACTGTGGAAAACGCTTGTCAATATGCAGGGGTATTCCAAAGAGACGGAACGGGTAAACCGCGTGATTCACTTTCTGCGTGACCGTTTCGAGGCCGAGGGCCTCCGGTGCCGTCTGATTGATACGAAGGGCAATTCGGATGTACTTGTCGCCGAAGACGGGCCGGAACGCCCGGGCGCTCCGATTATCATGAGCGGCCATGTCGACACCGTCTTTCCGGAGGGCAGTTTTCCGGAAAACCCGTTCTGCATCGAGGACGGCACCGCCTACGGCCCGGGCGTAATCGACATGAAGGGCGGCGTAGTTATTATGCTGTATGTTATTAAGGCCCTGCGTCATCTGGGGTTTGAAAAACGGCCAATCAAGATTATTCTCTGCGGAGATGAAGAAATCGGCCATGCCGGAGCCGTCACCGGCCAGATTCTCCTCGACGAGGCAAAGGGCGCCCTGTACGCCCTGAACCTGGAAATCGGACGTCCCGACAACACCCTGTCCGTTGGACGCAAAGGGGGCATGGACTGTCATATCACGGTTCACGGAGTCGCCAGCCACGTCGGAAACGATTTCCTGAAAGGACGCAACGCCATTGCCGAGATGGCGCTCAAGATTCCGAAGCTCCAGGCCCTTACCGAGTACGACAGGGGCGTCGTGGTCAGCGTCAATGTCATCCACGGCGGCGTTGTATCAAATGCCATTCCCGACCGGTGCACGGCCGAGCTGGACATTCGGTTCAACCGGATCAGCGATCAGGAACCGGTCCGCAGGAAGATACTCGACATATGCAGTGAAACTTATATCGAGGGAACACGGACGGAAGCAGAATTCGTCTCCTCCATCCCGGCCTTCGAAGACACCCCGGCCAACCGGAGGCTGCTCCGGTTCGTCAACCGGGTTGCAGAAGACATTGGAATCACCCCAATGGAGGGAGCTTTTCTCGGAGGCAATTCCGATGCGGCATATCTGGCGCTGGCGGGCGCTCCGACGGTCTGCTCCTTCGGCGTCAAGGGAACCGGGGCGCACACCAAATCCGAATGTGCCGAGGTTGCATCGCTTTTTGAACGAACCGGGCTGATTACCGCCGTTATCATGGAAACAGATGAATTTACAAAGGAGGAAAAGAATGAGTAAAACCACGTCTCTCACCGGCAAAAAAGGTGACGGAGGCCAAAAAGCTTTTAAGGCTCCCAATCCAATTATTATTATTGCATGCATTATCCTGCTCAGCGCCCTGGCCAGCTATTTTGTCCCGGCCGGCATGTTTGACCGGATCGAAGATCCAGGCACCGGACGTATGGTAGTGGATCCGAGCACCTTCCACTACATAACCCAGAGTCCCATCGGCCTTTTTGATGTGTTTAAATCGGTTACACTGGGAATCCAGGGCGGAAGCAGCATTATCTCCTTCCTGTTTATCATCGGCGGCGCCTTTGGTATTATGGAAGCCACCGGCGCCATTAAGTCGGGAATGGCCGCACTCGTCAGAAAGATGCAGGGCCGGGAACTTCTTCTGGTTCCCGTCTGTATGATCGTCTTCGGCTGCGGCGCAGCTTTTGCGGCCAACAACGAGGAATATCTGGCTTTCCTGCCCCTGGTTCTCACCATCTGCCTTGCCATGGGATTTGACTCCATGACCGCCGTAGCGATTATCTTTGCTTCCGTCGGCGCGGGTTACGGCGCAGGATGTACCAATGCATTTACCGTTGGTGTGGCCCAGGGTATCGCGGGCCTGCCCATTTTCTCCGGCATCGGCTACCGCCTGCTGATTTTCGTAGTTCTCCTGGTTATCAATATCTGTTATGTGATGCGTTATGCACTGAAAGTGAAGAAAAATCCGCAGTCCAGCCCAATGTATGAGTACGACAGCCACCGCGTCCTGGATCTCGACGTGAATACGGTGGAAAGTCTGACCGGACGCCACAAGCTGGTGCTCCTCACTTTCCTGCTCACCATCGTCTGTCTTGTAATCGGCGTCACAAAACTCGGCTTTTATATTGACGAGCTGGCCGCGCTCTTCCTGATTATGGGTATCGTCGCAGGCGTCATCGGCGGACTGAAACCGGCCCAGGTTGCCGACAGCTTTGTAAAAGGCTGCTCCAATATGCTGCTCCCCTGCCTTATGGTGGGTCTCTGCAAGGCCACGACCATCATCATGACCGACGCCAATATTATGGATACCATCATCCATGCGCTTGCAAGCGTACTGAATAAGGTGCCGTCCACCTTTACCGCCTTCGGCATGTTTGTGGTACAGGATATCTTTAACATCATCGTTCCGTCCGGTTCCGGCCAGGCTGCAATCACGATGCCGATCATGGCTCCACTTGCGGATCTGGTAGGTGTTACGAGGCAGACGGCCGTCCTGGCATTTCAGTTCGGCGACGCCTTTACGAACCCAATCACCCCGGCCAGCGGCATGACCATGTCCTGCCTTGCAATTGCAGGCGTACCATATAATAAGTGGTTAAAATTCATGCTCCCGCTGCTCGCCCTCTGGTGGATTGCCGCCTTTGTATTCCTGACCTACGCCACCGTTACCGGCTTCGGTCCGTTCTAAAAGGAATCCGCCCGCAGATCAGAAAATCAGGCCGTGAACGCTCAACTTGCCCTGTCGTTCACGGCCTGATTTTTTAATTATTCCTTACAGCCAGACACCGGTTCCAACGCCGACCGGAAGATTTAATACGACCCAAAGCACGATCTGAACCACGAAAATGAGGAACAGTCCGATTGTGTAGGGCAGCATATTGGAGAATATGGTTCCCATGCCGCATTTCTTATCATACTTCTGGCAGGTGCCGAGGAGAATGATAAAGGCGGGCATCATCGGTGTCAGGTTGTTGGTAACACAGTCGCCGAGACGGTAAACGGCAATCGTAAATGCCGGGTTCATGCCGATCTGCATCAGCATTGGAATGAAAATCGGCCCGAAAATCAGATACTTTGTCGTAACGCTGGCAATCATCAGGTTAATAAGGGCAATCAAAAGAAGGAATGCAATTGCAATCATCCAGGACGGAAGCGGGAGCGTCTTCAGCCACTGGCCTCCGTTGATGGCGATTACCTTTCCGATGTTGCTCTTGTCGAAGATTTTCAGGAACTGCGCGATAATCATTGCATTTACAATAAACGGTGCAAACGGTTTTACTCCGTCATAGAGGAAGTTGGCCGCGTCGCCCGCCTTCTTAATCTGCCCGGTTGCCTTTCCGTAGACAATGCCCGGGATGAAGAACAGAAGCAGAAGGAAGAATACAAGGCAGTCCATCAGCGGCGCGCCGTCGATCAGGGAGCCGCCCGCTCCTCTCAGGAAACTGCTCTTCGGGATGCAGATTCCAATCAGGATGACGAGATAAACCAGAACGGCAATTCCCGCTTTTTTTGTGGCGGATTTCTGGACGTCCGTCAGATCGGAGGTCTTCACTTCCATTCCGGGCTGGCTGTAGGTTCCAAGCCTCGGCTCCACGATCTTTACGGTCACGAAGGTTGCCACTCCGGCCACCAGGAACGCGGATACAAACAGGAAGAAATAGCTTCCCAGGATGGACATATTGTAGCTCTCGTCTATCATATGCGCCGATTCGTTAATCAGCGGGGTGAGGAACACCTCGGCGGAACCCGGAAGGATTGAGGTTGAAAATCCGGAGCAGGCCGATGCATAACCCAGGAATACGCCCGCCAGGGGATGTCTTCCCATGCCGTAGAATATGGCGCCCGCAATGGCCGGGATCAGTACAAATGCCGCCTCGCTCGTCTGGTTTGCAATACATGCGATGATTGCGATTACAAAGACTACGATGTTGCCCTTTACATTGCCCAGAGACATCTGGATCGCACTTGTGAAAAATCCCGTATTGTCGCACAGGCCGGTCACAACGCCGATGGTCAGGCAGATTCCCAGTACCGCGAATCCCTGGAAATTAGATACAAAGTTTTTCATGAAATCAATCAGCCCCTCAATGCTGAGCATATTGATTACGTTGATCGTTTCCCCTGTGGAAGGATGTACCGTCGTGATGCCCATCTTGGACATAATAAATGACAGTACAAACACGATTCCAAGCAGATAGGTGAATAGGAGAAGGGGATGGGGCATCTTGTTCCCCCAGTACTCCACCTTTGCCAGTACGCCCTTCAGTTTGCCGTTGTTTTCAGTCGCCTGATTTTCCATACTAATACCTCCATCCTTATCTCTTCACGTACTCATAAGCGTAGCGGGCTATGAACTCATATCCCATTCTCAGCGCATCCTCGTCGAAGTCGAATTTGTCGCTGTGCAGCTCGTGACACTTGCCCGCAGCCTCGTTCCCCCCTCCCAGAATCGCAAAAAATCCCGGGAATTCTTTCAGAAATTCGCTAAAGTTCTCCGATGCCATAATCAAATCGGCCGTCTTTTTCACTTCAAGCCCTTCCACCTCGTCCACCGTCTTTCCTGCCTTGCCGACCAGCTCCGGTGTATTTACAACCGGTGAGTAGGGGGGCCAGATGCTCATCTTTCCTTCCACGCCGTATGCCTTTGACACACCGTCCACCATCATCTGCATTTTTTCTATAATCTGTACTTCCCCGCCGACCTTAAAGTAACGGCAGGAACCTTCGATATAAGCCGATGACGGAAATACATTGCTGTAAGTTCCGGCGTTCACGTAACCGGTAGATACGACGCACGGATCCGTAATGTCATAATAATTTCCCGGTATTGATGCAAATTTGAGAACGAGATCACAGGCCGCCTTCACCGGATCCTTCACCAGATCCGGCCTGGAACCGTGGCCGCCCTCGCCGAGCAGATCCACATGATACCCTATACAGCCGGCCATACAACGGTCCGGCATCAGGACAATCTGCCCCACCGGTACATTCGGCCAGATGTGGAGGCCGATTGCCTGATCCACTCCTCCGTTCTCCTTTAGATACGCCACGATTTGCTGTGCTCCGCTGTTCTCCTCCTCGGCCGTCTGAAAACACAGTTTTACGGAACCGTCTATCTCTCCCTCATACTCCTTAAGTACTGCGGCAGCGCCCAGCAGCATAGCCGTGTGTCCGTCATGGCCGCAGGCGTGCATCACGCCCTCATTCTCAGACTTAAAAGGCAGATCCGTTTTTTCCGTCACCGTCAACGCGTCCATATCGGCCCGGATGGCCAGCGTCTTTCCCGACGTTCCTTTGCCCACCGTTCCAATCACGTTATATCCGTCCACTGTCACATAGGGAATTCCCATGCGTTCCAGCTCCTTTCGGACTGTCTCAGACGTTCTGCTCTCCTTTTTGGATAACTCCGGATGGCGGTGAAAATCTCGCCTCATCCCAATGACATATTCCTCATATTTTCTGCAAACCTCTCCAAACTCCATACTCGTACCCTCCTACAGATGCATGGCCGCGTCGTACCCCATTCTGGCTGCTTCCAGCACTCTCCTCGGCCTGTAACAGTCTCCTATAACCTGAAAATCGGGAGCGCAGAACCTGAACCGCTCCACTTCCGCCGACAGAGGCCTCATGCCTGCCGCAACCAGTACCGTATCCGCCTCAAACAACTGCTGCTCTCCATCTTTTGTCACCGCCGTCACTCCGTCTTCCCTGATTTCGGAACAACTGATGTTGCAGATCAGTTTCACATGTTCTTTCTGTTTTTCCAGTTCCAGAAGAAGCGCTTCCCGGTGAAGATAGGCGCAGTCGATCGCCACGTTTTCCCGCATCTCCAGAACCGTCACCTCATGGCCGTGTTTGGAAAGCTCCAGCGCCTCCTCACAGCCAATCAGGCCGCCGCCGATGACTACGACTCTTTTACCGATTACCGCATGGTTTTCATACATTCCCACGGCCGGAACCACATTTTTTCCGTCGATTCCGGGAATCGGCGGGATTACCGCCTCGGCTCCGATCGCCATAATCAGTACGTCGGGCTTTATCTCCTCCGCCCTCTCAGGCGTCATCCCGGTATTTAAGAGGAGGGTAATCTCTTTCCGGTCCAAAACCCTCTGTTCCATCACATGCATATATTTGTCGAGATCCTGTTTGAAGGATACGTGCTTTGCATACTTGATGGCTCCGCCGAGGCTGTCCGTCTTCTCACAGAGAATCACCTGGTGGCCTCTGTCGCAGGCCCGGACGGCCGCTTCCATTCCGGCAGGGCCGCCTCCCACAATCAGGACTTTTTTTCTTCCGGCCGTAACCGGAGGATTGAACGCTTCCAGCTCTTTTCCAATCTGTGGGTTCACCGTGCATTTTGCCGCCCTGGTGGCATACTTCACATAGGGGACAAAGGAACCGCTCATGCAGACAATGCATCGCTGGCACGGGGTGATATCGGCTGCTCTTCCGTCCCTGGCCTTAACCGGCAGATCGGGATCCGCTATCAGGGCGCGCCCTACCGTAACCATATCGGCTTTTCCGTCTGCAATAATTGCCTCCATCATATCGGGATCCCCGATTCCGCCCAGGGCCGATACCTTTGTCTTTGTCACAACCTGTTTGATTGCCTCCGCCAGATAGACGTTGCACCCGTGGGGCAGGAACATGGACGGCACCATCGTGGTGTTTGTGGACGGCACGTGGAAGGTTCCGTCCGACACATTGATCAGGGCCACCTTACCGTCCACCCATCTTGCAAACTGTTTCATATCTTCCAGATCGAAACCGCCCTCCGTCAGCTCGGAACCGCTGATCCTTAAATCAATCGGGAAGTTTTCACCGCATTTCTTCTTGATGTCGTCGATAATCATCATTGCCATCCGGCAGCGGTTTTCAAGGCTGCCGCCAAACTCATCCGTCCTCTGGTTATTGAGGGGAGACATAAACTGATGTACCAGCCAGCCATGCCCCATATGTACCATAACCATATCGCAGCCGCCCAGCTTCGCCATCTCCGCCGCGTCCCCGAATGCCGATACGACTTCCTCTATCAGTTCACGGGACATCGCCTTCACCGGCTGCCCCGCCACTCCCACTCCGTCCGAAGGTCCCCATGTTACTCCGTCGTAATACAGGGGATTGGCCCTTCTGCCGGGATGCAGCAGTTCTATGTTGGCAAAGGCTCCGTGACGGTGAATGGCGTCCGTGCACTGGATCAAATAGGGAAGAATCTCCTGGTCGTCGAGCGGAATCATTCTGCCGTGGGCCTTTCCCGTCTTTGTATGTACGCTGCTCTCACCCAGGGTTACGATTCCGGCTCCGCCTCTGGCTTTTACCTCATAGGCTGCTATGTTTAACGGTGTCAGATAGCCCTCCGGCATCAAGTCCGACATTCCCACAGGAGCCGCCTCAATCCGGTTTTTCACAGTCAGGCCGCCTATCTTAACAGGACTCCACAAATTAGGATAATACTTGTTCATTTTTCTTCTCCTTTCAGAATTACCGCAGGCAATTCTGGGCCCGGGTCTAAATTGGTATGTATTAATTAATTTCTTAATTCCAAATGCGCGCTGTTTGATGGAATTGAATTAATTTAATTATACTATTTTGTAAGTTATTTTACAATATGCACTATATTTTTCATTGTATTTCATCATTTTCCCTTTGAATTTTATGCATTTTGTATATCTTTTTCTGCATTGGCATTATTAATGCAGTCCAATCCATTTTATTAGTTCATACCATTTCACAGGAGCCGTCTGTCCGCCTCCCTTCAGCAGACGGTAAACACTAAAAAGGAGGCCATGAGTAACGATATTTATCATCGCTGCTCATGGCCTTCCAAAGGGCATATCAAGTTTACTGTTTTATCTTCATTTTCTCTGTCTTCCTGTATCCGTGTTCCTTATCCGGTATCTGCAAACGCCGTCTCTGTCCGGTTTTCTATTTTTTCCCGATAGCTCGGCCAAGCTCACGCATCATAGCCGATATATCCAGTGGTTTTGCCAGATGGCCGTTCATGCCCGCGTGCTCCGCCTCCTCAATATCCTCCGCGAATGCATCGGCCGTCATTGCAAAGATGGGTATGGTTCCCGCATCGGGCCGCTCCATGCCCCGGATGTACCGGGCCGCCTCGTATCCGTTCATCACCGGCATCTGGATATCCATGAGAATTAAATCATAATATCCCGGCTGTGAACCGGCGAACGCCTCGGCGCCCTCCCTGCCGTTGCATGCGGTATCCACCGCGGCTCCCGACATGCTCAGAATGTCCGCGGCAATTTCCCGGTTGATCTCATTATCCTCCACCATCAGAATTCTTCTGCCCGAAAGATCCACGTCTCCCGCCTGTTCATTCGCTCCGGACCGCTTTCCGAATACATACTGCATAATACCGGCGTAAAGCGCGGACCGGAAAAACGGTTTCTGGACAAAGCCCGCCGCCCCGGCCGCCATGGCGTCGGCTTCGATATTGGACCAGCCATACGAAGCGGCGCAGAGAACCGGAGCATCAGTCCCCATCCGCTCCTTAATCAGACGGACCGTATCCGCTCCGCCGCTTTCCTCCGTATCCCAGTCAATCAGTGCCATTCCGTAAGCATTTCCCTCTCTATGGGCATTGTAAATCATATCCGCGGCGCACGTTCCGTCCCCGGCCGTATCGGCAGCCGCTCCCATGGCCCTTAACAATCCGGCCGCAGAGCCGCAGGCCTCTTTATCGCTTCCGACAATCAGGACACGTACGGGAGGCAGGGGTTCAACCGCCTCCTCCTGGGCCAGGGCCAGCTCCAGGTCAACCGTGAATGTCGTACCAATTCCCGGCTCACTTTCAACCGATATCTTCCCTTCCATCATATCTACAATCATCTTTGTGATCGCCATCCCAAGACCGCTTCCCTCAATTTTCTCCACGCGGTGATCACGTTCCCTGGTAAATGCGGTGAAGAGATTTTCCATAAAGTCCTGCTTCATTCCGATTCCCGTATCCGCAACGCGGAACCTGAAGTGGGTACAGCCATCCTTACCGGAGGGCAGCTCCGTCACATCGACGTTTATCGTCCCGCCTTCCGGCGTGAATTTTAATGCATTGCTCAAAAGATTGATCAGAATCTGGTTAAGCCTGAGAGAATCGGAACAGATCATCTCATGGCGCAGCCCGTGCACACGAAACCGGAAGATTTGCTCCTTATCGCAGCTCATTGGATAGATTATGTTAACTATATTAGTCAAAAACTCCGCCATGGAAAAATCCCGGTTGCTCAGCGTCATCTTTCCGCTCTCTATTTTCGACATGTCGAGGATATCATTAATCAGTCCTACCAGGAGGCGTCCCGATATGCGTATCTTCTCCAGACTGTCTTTCAGCCGGTCTTTGTCATCCAGATGCGCCGCGGCGATCTCAGTCATACCGATAATCGCATTCATCGGTGTGCGGATATCGTGGGACATATTGGACAGGAAACGGCTCTTTGCCTGGTTGGCGCTCTCCGCAGCCCTGCGTGCCTCTTCCTCTGCCTGAAGCACCCTGTTGGTGTAATTCCTGTAGACCATGGCAAACGCCCCGAGCAGCAGTGCGCTGACCAGGAGCAGTCCCAGAAAAAGCTTGGAATTCTGTACAATACGGTCTGCCTGCTCCATAATAACCCGGTTCGGTATAATCGACACGATATACCAGTCCTGAGCATTTTCCATCGGCACATAGCAGAAGACATAATCCTCTTTCTGGTAATTAAACCGGGCTACGCCCTTCATCCCCTGTTTCAGGGAATCCTCGAACACCTTTACCTCCTGCGCATTATTGCCCTGCAGATCGATAATATCAAACAGATTCCGGAAGGTTCTGTTACTGTTGCGGTGGCGCGAACGGATCAGGATATCCCCATCGCGGTTCACAACGTAAGAGAACCCGGTGTCGTCATAAAATGACAGGGAAAAACGCTCCGATATCTCCGACAGAGGTTTTGTATTATGCACAATCCCCCTGGCTCCGTCGGACCATTTAAACGCTTCATAATATCCAATCGTCCAGACCCCGGTGCGTCCCTCCAGAAACGGTTCCCTGACCCCCGTCTGATCCATGCCCAGCAGAATATCAAGCTGATTCTGCTCCGGTTTCACAGCGCCTTCCGCCGTTCCCGTATAAACCATACCGGTTTCCAGATTTACACAGAAATAAGAGGCCCCGCCGGCGCCGGACAGCCCTATTATACTCTGAAGCGTTTCCTCATCCCGTGAATCTTCCACAGAAAGCTCCGTAGCCAGCCAGTGGAGCATCTCCCTGTCTTTCTCTATATATGTATCCAGTGCATGGCCTCCCTGGGTAGTCACTTCCAGGATATCGGTCACCGATTTATTCCAGAGAGCATTCTGCACGCTGTTGATATAGTAAACGCCGCCAATCAGGACTACTGCCGCAGACAGGATTACAAGAATAAAAATATTCAGTTTTTGCTTTATTTTCATGCTGTGTCCCCCTAACGGCCGTTCGTCCACTCATCCATCAGATTCTCCATCCGCAACACTGCGGCATCTGCATTGTCCCCCTCAAGCATCCCCACAACACATTGACGCGATATCTCCCAAATCGGGAAATTCAAATTGTCGTCGGAGCCTATTACACTGCGCCCGTTGGTGAGATACGGCCCGATGGACTGTATGGCCTCATCTTCGGCCAGCCTGTTCTCCGCCAGGGGACTGAAAGAGCTCTGACTGTCCACAAACTCCCACATGACATCACTCTGCGTCAGGTACTCTACGAATTTTTTCGCTTCTTCCTGGTGAGGACTGTCTGCATTGATGCTGATGCGTGTGTCGGTGTTAATCACCAGAGCGCTTCCATCGTCCATAAAAGGATAGGGCGTCACTATAAAATCAAAGCCCGGATCCAAATCACGCACTCTGGGTACCGCCCAGGCTCCGGTCAGCATAAAAGGCCGTTCTCCTCCGGTAAACAGGACAAGATCGTCTTTTGTCTTCGTGGTATTCAGAGCCTCTTCCCGGTCAGCCCAACCGCGTTCCAGCATTTCCTCCACCAGCTCAAAGCCGGGCCGGAACGCCTCCGCCAAATCTGCTTCCCCGCTGTTAAAGCGTTCCAGCTCCGCCATGACATCCTCTTTCCGGTAAACAGGAAGCATTGCTTTCGCAATGGCCGCCGTCTTCAGAGAGATATCATTGTTCGCAACAATCGGGGTAATTCCCTGTGAAACAAAATAATCGCACACAGCCTCAAACTCCGCTATATTTTCAGGAATCTCCTGTTTATATTCTTTTAAAAGATCCAGATTGCAGTACAGGCCAAAAGCCGATATAGAGGTAGGCAGATAGTATACTTTTCCGCCCGCATCTATCTGACTCAATGCCAAATCGCTGAAATTGTCCAGTGTGGAGATACCGGAAAGATCCGCCAGTTTTCCCTGCTCTCCCAATTCCAGGACGCGCTCATGGTCGACCATAATAATATCGTCTCCGTTGCCGGTAGCAATTCTCTTATTCAGCACCTCATAGTACTCCGCCCCTTTTATGCCGTCGTAGGTAATGGAGATTTCGGGATACTCATCCATAAAACCGTGAAGCGCATCCTCAATTGCCATGACATTGAGCGCTTCATATTTATAGCCGAAAAAGGTGAGGTTCGTCTGTGGCTGTTCTTCCTTCTGCGTATAATTATAAACGATATTCTGTTCCTGTTTTTGAGAACATCCTGCCAAAATTGCTACTGCCAATCCACCCGCCATGACGCTTCCCCACATCAGCCGTTTCTTCATCTTATTTCCTCTCTTTTCCGGTAATTCCGATTCTAAATACGTTCCGGCAGACCGGCGGCAATGTCCGTTTCCGTCATGGTCCATTATATCACGGTATGATTGGCAGAACAAGGAAATTTGGCCCCCTTGTGGACAGAGTTCATCCGCTGTGGCCACGGCGGTCAGCGGATGTTCCGGCCCATTTCCCATTTATTTCCTGACCCAGAATTCCTGGATTTTTTTCTTCAGATGCATCAGGGAACCCTCGTCTATGACCTGGCAGAACTGAAAACAGCCCATTTTATGCTCTTCACAGTACTGCCGCAGTTTGCCCGGCAGTCCCTCCATAAATTCCATATCCTGGGGCAGGATTACCACCGCATCTTCACCGGCGTCCTCCAGATACGAAAGAGCCCCGTCAATCGGGACATACTCCCCCCTGCCCTTCAGCCCCAGCTCTTTCAGATAGCGTTTCATACTATAGAGATACCACTGTTCTTCATATACTAGGACTGCCCTCTGCTCCCTGCCGATTCTGGCGACCTGGCTGATAGACATCCTGCTTGGGGACATAACCACCATCTCCACCTCGAAGGGCAGCTTTCCCCCGTTTTTCTTTTTGACGAGCCGTTTCACGTCGTCCACATGGTTAATCGTGGTTACTGCCATGTCGTAACCGCCATTGATCAGGATACCGGCATCCTCGCGCACATCATCCAGCAGCACAGGTATCACCTTCGCATTGCAGGATAATGCCAGCTCCGATGCACATGCCTTAAGAATCTCTTTGCTGCAGTCCACCCAGGCCACCCTGACCTTCTCACGTTCCGGAAGACGGCTCCAAATCCGTTCCAGAAACAGATTTTCTATCTCATGCCAGGTAAGACCCGAGCCGTTCAGCTCGTAGATGGCCTCCCTGAGCATTTTCTCCACCTTTTTACGCTCACCCGACAAATCCGGCCTGCAGGCATAGCTTCCGCTGCCCTGGACCGTTCTGATAAACCCCGGGCCTTCCAATGCCTCATACGCCCGCTTCACCGTATCCCTGGATACCGATAGTTCCTCGCAGAGCTTTCTCTCCGTCGGAAGGCGTTCCCCTTCCTTTATAGCTCCGCTTTCAATCTGCCCGGCTATCCAGTCGGCTATCTGGCGGTACACCGGAGTTCCCGGACGAAATTCAATCCCCGGCATCTACATCCCCTCCTCATGCCCTTTTTCCTCTATCTGCTCAAACACCTGTTTCAAATGGAACAGGGAGCCTCTGTCTATCTCAAATTCAAAGGGCACGATGACGCACCCCATTTTCTTTGCTCTCTCTATTAACTGCAGCGCAAGATTACTGCTGTAATCCATATAATCAGGGGGAATGATAAAAGAAACCGGCTCCTTTGTAAGCCTCTCCTGATTCATTCCAATCTGCTGTTCATTTACACAGACCAGACGCCCCTTTTTCCCGAGAACCTTCAGTGTATACTTAACCGAATCCAGGAATTCCCTCGATCGGTACAGAATGCAAATCTCCTGCCAGTCCGGCAGGACGGTGAGCCTTGAGATGGTTTTACGGCTTTCCCGGAGAGCCACTTTATCCGTCCAGAGGTGCATGGAATCGGCATAACGGACAAAATCATTGTAATGTTTCTCGGCCACCAGCGTCAGGACGCACTGGGGGCTTATTACGCTTTCCCCGGAAAAAAGGTCGTTTAACAGGTAGGGTTCCACTTCCAGCCCCGTCTTTTTCTTTAGATCCAGCATGACATGGTGGAGCGTTTCCGCATTGCAGTCCACCAGGGCCACCTTAATCTGCCTGTCCCCGCCAAAGACCTGTTCCAGTTGGCCGCGCAGAAGGAGGAACATCCGGTTCATTGGGATTCCCATTGATGCTGCCGCTTCGACCGTCCGGTCCACCAGTTCCTGCGGCGTCCTCTTGGTTTCCCTGCTCTCTTCCCTTTGGACATAGGCTCCTCCGCCTCTGACCTTATAGATACAGCCCCGTTTTTTCAGGCTGTCGTAGGCTTTTTTGACCGTTCCCACGGAAACGCCTTTCTCCTCCGCCAGGGCCGCTTCCGACGGCAGCCTGTCGCCGGGCTTTAATTCGCCGCCTTCAATTCTCCCGTACAGCTCCTCCGCAATCCGGCCGTACAGGGTATTCATTCCCGCTTGTTTATCCGCGTTGTCCATGGCCGCCAGCCTCCTTCCCCGCGCCGTGTGCTGTCTTTATCCGATTAATCTTCTATCCTATAAATCCGATGCCTGTGAACAAAAATACCCATAAAAAGATAGTCACAACCGATGCAGCCGTACTAATCACGACAAACTGTCCTGCCAATTCCCCGTCTCCTCCCATGTTCTGGGCCATCGAATAGGATGCCGTAGCCACCGGCGTCGCATACAGTTCGAAAAGAATGAAGCGTTCCAGGTTATTAAACCCGAGCACAGTGGCGATCACCGTAATAATTGCCGGCAATACCAGCAGTTTCAGCGTCATGGACGGAACAACATACTTCAGGTTGTGGCGGATGGCCGAAAAATGCAGAGTTCCTCCCAGTACAAACAGAGCCAGAGGCGTACTCAGCGCGGCAAACTGGGCAATCGGCGTCTCCACGCTGGCCGGAAGTTTGATATTCAGAAGATAGAAAAGCAGTCCGGTCATCGCACCCATAATCAGCGGGTTGGTACACACATTTTTTAGCAGCACGGACGGTCTTACCTTTCCTCCGTTGAACATCTCCAGAATAATAACTGCCGTTACATTATAGATGGGAATGACTATGGCAACCATCATCGATGCAAGCACGGCTCCTCCGTCCCCAAAGAGATTGGATGTAAGGGGAATACCGAACAGTACGAAGTTACTTCTGTAAATCGCCTGGATAATAACGCCGCGCCTGGAATCCTCCCCGACAATGCGCGGAACGGTCAGCAAAAGAATAGCCTGAAGCGCCAGGATGCTCACGACCGCCGTGATAACAAGTTTCCAGTTCAGCACCAGCCCGTGATCGACGTTATAAAGATTATTGAACATCAGAAGCGGGAAAAAAGCCGTAAAAATCATCTTGTTCAGCTTATTCATAAATCCCTCATCGACCAGGCCGCTGCGTCTCACCCCGTATCCGAATACGATATAAATCAAAAACGGCACTACCGCATTGACTGCAATTATAAAACTTCTCATCTTTTTCTCCTGTCCCATTTGTATCTCTTTTTTAATTCTATAATTATAAGATTAACATAGAAGCAAAGCAACATAATATTGGTTTTTCATATATCTATATTTGTTTTTGTTATATCTTTTTGGACATTTTTAGGATATCATCCCCTGGACGCTCATGTCTATCAAAATAAATAATCGTATTGACAAATAGTCAGCGCTGAGTATAATTATAGTCAGTACTGACTACTTATCATTATGAATCCGGAGGTGATTTTATGATCCCGCTTTACATCCTTGGAATGCTGCTGCGCTTCGGGCCGCAGCACGGGTATCAGATTAAGAAACTAATCGGCGAACAACTGGCGGACTTTACAGACATCAAGCTCCCAACCATCTACTACCACCTGGAGAAGATGGAGGCCGCCGGCTATATCGGCTCGGAGAGCGTCAAAGACGGAGCGCGCCCCGAAAAGATGGTGTACCACATCAGCGAAACCGGTAAAGACCATTTTAAGCAGCTTCTCTACCGCACGCTGGATATCAGCTACCGCCCGTCCTTTGAGGTGGATTCCGCTCTTTTCTTCTCAGACTCCATTGACCGCGGAGATTTTCTGGCCGCGCTGGAACAGCATATCGGAAAACTGAACGCATCGCTGGCCCGGATCGATGAGCACAAGAAAGAGACGCTGCCTTTCCTGCCGCACGATATGCGGATATCGGCCAACCTTATCTTTGAACATCACATCCGGCATTACCAGGCGGAGATCGGCTGGGCGGAACAGGCAATCAGCAATATAAAGGAGGAAAAAAAACATGACGAAAGCCAGAGTCATTGAAACCAACTCGGGAATCCAGGACGAAGTGACGACAAAAGTATTTGACGTATTTGCCCGCGGAATGCGCGATAAGGGCTGGAACGGCGTCGACGGCATGATCGCTTCCGGCATTCAGGGCGGCGATATCCTGGAAGTCGGCCCCGGCCCGGGATATGTAGGGCTGGAACTGGCTAAAAAGCTGAACCCGCGCTCCCTGACCGGCTGTGAGATCAGCCCGGCCATGATACGTCTCGCCGAGAAGAATGCCGCCGAGTACCGGATTGACGCCAAATATGTCCGGGCCAATGCAATGGCAATGCCATTTCCCGACGGAAGTTTCGACGCCGTGATTTCCAACGGTTCCCTGCACGAGTGGGAAGATCCGGTGCGTATTTTCAATGAAATACACCGCGTTCTCCGCCCGGGCGGCCGCTACTGCATCACCGATCTGCGCAGGGATGCCGCTCTGTGGAAAAAAGCATTTATCTACCTCGGCACCAGCCCGAAAGAGATGCGGCCCGGTTTCGTAACCTCCCTGAATGCCGCCTATACGGTTTCTGAACTTAAGGAACTGCTGGCCAAATCCAAACTCAGCCAGGCAGAAGTCCGGAAAGACTTTTTCGGAATCTGCATTTCCGGCATCAGATAAAGACGGTGGTAAAAAAGAATAAGTTATGGTAGAATTTTCCTATTAACGCCCGGAGGGGCGGATACGAAAGGAGAATTTCCATGGTTTTTGAAAACCGTTTTCATACCACCAGAGAGATGTACAAAGAATATGTGGGGAAGGTGCTGTGCCGCAGAATCTATGTCCTCGGCAGCATTTTTTCCGTAATAGCGGCGCTCGCTTTTATCCTCAGCATACGCGGAAACCAGACGATGGCCGCGGTGGAAGGTGTGTGTCTTTTTATTCTTCTTGCGGTCATGATCATTACACCGGGAAAAGTATTAAAGCAGCTCCTGGAAACCGACAAACAGCTTCACAACGGGGAACATCCCGAATGTGTCGTTACGTTCGGCGATCATATCAGCTTGACGGAGGGAAAGCAGACGCTGACGATCGAATATGCACAAATCATCAATATCTACCGGCTGAAGACCTGCAGCGTCCTCATGTTTACGAAGCAGAACGGCATTCTCTACCTGGAGGATCACTTCACGGTGGGAAACAGTACCGATTTTAACGGTTTTATACTGGAAAAATGCGTAAATGTAAGCCGCATTGAACAGCGTTAGAACGTACAGAATAATAGACGGATCATACAGGGGGCGGGAAACCAATAAAATGGTTTCCCGCCCCCTGCCGGTTCTGAATCCTGTATGATTATCCGCCGCGCAGCCCTGTATTACAAACCGCACGGCGTCAGATTACGGACTGTCCAACCTTAAAATACAACCCGTGTAAACCTTAAGCTGTAAGCTGTCTCAGCCTTAAATAACAAACTGTCTCATATATCTCTCGCTGAGTACGAGGCTCTTAATCACATCTTCATGTGTATCCTCAAAACTCTTATCTTCCACCTCAATGCAGGTGTATCCCTTATACCCGATATCGTTCAGGGCGCTGACGTATTTTGCCCAGTCCACGTCTCCCAGTCCCGGAAGCTTCGGCGCCATGTACTGAAGCGGGTATGCCATTGTTCCGACATCCTCCAGCTTATCCCTGTACAGTTTGATGTCTTTGTAATGCACATGGAAGATTTTATCCTTAAATTCATACATCGGTTTAAGATAATCCATCATCTGCCATACAAAATGGCTGGGATCGTAATTCAGGCCAAAGTAATCGCTCGGAATCATCTCAAACATCCGGCGCCAGATCTTCGGCGTTGTCGCCAGGTTCTGTCCTCCCGGCCACTGTGTCTCGTCGAACAGCATCGGGCAGTTCTCGATTGCCACCCTCACCTTGTGCTCCTCGGCAAAGCGGATCAGTCCCGGCCAGATTTCACCGAACAGCTCCATGTTTGCCTCGACGCTTTTACTCTGATCGCGGCCGATAAAGGAGGTAACCATCCCGATTCCCAATTTCTCGGATGCCAGGATTACTTTTTTCAGGTGCTCTATATTCGCCGCCCTCTTCTCCAGGTCTCCGTCCATCGTGTTCGGATAGAAGGCCAGGGAAGAAATCTCCACCTTCTTTTCTTTACAGTAATTCAGGATATATTCCGCTTTCGCATCGTCCAGTTCATCCACGTCGATGTGGCTGACGCCCGCATAGCGGCGCTCCGCCTTGCCGTTCGGCCAGCAGGCCACCTCCACGCATTCATATCCCAGTCCGCTTATCGTGTCAATCATTTCCTCAAAGGACATCCAGTCCAGAATTGCACTTACAAGTCCCAGTTTCATCATTCTACCTCCCGTATCACATTATCACGTCTCTCACTGGTTCACTTTCACGCTCCTGCCCGTCTCAGAGCTTTCCACGGCGGCAAATACCGCTTTCATGGCCGCCAGAGCTTCCTCGCCGCTGATCTCGGGAGGCGTATTGTTCACCAGGCATTCCATAAACAGATCGATTACTCCCGACTTGGTCTGGTTGTCGTTCGTCTGTATCTTATCCAGGTCATAGCAGATTTTCTCTCCGCCCTTCAGTTCCACGACAATCGAATGGGCCGGATCGCTGTAAATCTTCATGACTCCCTTAGTTCCGTAAAGAATCGTGGAGTTGTCCTCGGCTCCGTAGCAGGTCCAGCTCGCCGTCATCGTGCCGATGCAGCCGCTTTCCATCTTATAAATGCAGATGGCATTGTCATCCACGCCAATCAGCCTGCCGGATGAATCCCTCTTGTCGAGAGCGCCCAGAAAGCCAATCACCTCGGCCACTCTGGAACCGGTCAGAAACTGTATCAGATCCGTCTTGTGGATTCCCAGGTCGGCCATGGCGCCCATTACCGCTTTTTCCTTGTCAAAGAACCATACGCTGCTTCCCGGATCTATGCTCCATGTTTCCGGACCGCCATGGGCAAAATTGGTTTTAAAGGTCACAATATCCCCAATCAGCCCCTCTTTAATCAGCTTCCGAGCTTCGGCATGGGCTTTTGCAAGTCTCTGGTTGTGACCCACCATCAGGAAACGCCCCGTCTCCTTCGCCACGCGGACCATATCCTCACATTCCTTCAGGCTCATTGCCATCGGTTTTTCACAGAGCACGTGTTTTCCCGCCCTCAGGGCCTCGATTGTGATCCTGGCATGGGCATGGTTTGCGACGCAGACGCTGACTGCGTCGATTTCTTTATCGGCGAGAAGCTCCTCATAGGAATCAAATACCTTTCCGCCGTACTGTGCGGCCAGTTCCTCAGCCCTCTCCCTGTTTAAGTCATAATATCCTTCCAGCTTAGCATCTGCATTATCTGCATATTCCGGGATGTGCCTGACCTGAGAAATCTTTCCGCAACCGATAATACCGATTTTAAACATTACAAATCCCCCTTAAATTATGTTATGTATAACTATTCAGTACCTTCATAGTTACCGCTTCGCGATGCACAGAAACGGCCCAAAATGCCGTTTCGCGCTGACAAAACTCGGGATTTTCATGTAAAAACACATGAAAACGCCTCGCGGAATACTGCCTTCTGAACAGTTATTTATTCTTTTTTTTAGACTGTGCAAGCACGGCCACGATGATAACGATACCTCTTACAAGGCCGTTTAAGAATGGCGGCACGTTTGCCATAATCAGGATTGTCTGGATAATCCGCAGCATCAGGACGCCCAAAAACGTACCGATAATTTTTCCGCGTCCGCCTTCCATGGCCGTTCCGCCGATGGCAACCGCGGCAATGGCATCCATCTCATAACCGTCTCCGGCGCTGGCTGCCTGGATGGAAGTCAGACGGCTTGCCAAAAGGAATGCCGCAAGACCGTAAAGAATGCCTGCATAACAGTAAATCATTGTTTTCACATTGCCGACCTTGATACCGGTCAGTCTGGCTGCCTGCTGGTTGGAACCAACGGCGTAAACATAACGGCCGAATTTTGTCTTGGCCATGATAAAGCCGGTCAGCAGGGTAATCAGGATAAAGATAATCATCAGATGCGGAATTCCTAAAATCTTGCCGGACGCAACATAACGGAATGCATCGTACATGCTCTTGTCAACGGTAAACGGTCCGCCCTGTCCAAGCTGTGTGATAATGGAACGGTAGGCCGAAAAGGTTGCCAGTGTAACAATGAACGGGGCAATATTTCCCTTTGTGATAAACACGCCGTTGATCAGTCCCAGTAAAAGGCCGAATCCAAGGCAGAATAAGAGGCACAGCGTGATACTGTGTGTCTTGTTTAACAGGGAAACCCCAAGTCCCGATATCAGGGCTACGGAGGAACCGACGGAAAGGTCGATCATGCCGGCCGAGATAACAAGGCTCATGCCCATGGCACAGATTCCCACAATCGCGCCCTGTACAAACTGGTTTGTCAGGTTTGTGATTGAGAGGAAGGATGGATTGATAATCACCGCTACAATCAGCAGTAATATAAAGCTCAGCCAGTGGCTGTAGTTTGTCGTTATATTGGACCAAATCTGTTTAAAATCTTTGTCTGAAGTCTTTGCTGTACTCATGCCTGTACCTCCGTTTTCGTTCCTGTCGAAAGCGCCATTACGCCCGCCTCATTCAGTTCTTCTCTCTCGAGTATCCCGTTTATTTTCCCCTTATACATCACAATGCAGCGGTCCGCAATCTGATAGATCTCCGGGAATTCCGTGCTGAATACCAGGATCCCCTTGCCCTGTGAGGCAAGTTCCAGTATCAGCTTGTAAATGGCGTATTTTGCGCCTACGTCGATACCCTGGGTCGGGTTATCCATAATCATGACGTCGGCGTCCGTCTCCAGCCATCTGCCCACGATTACCTTCTGCTGGTTGCCGCCCGAAAGGGATGTGATCGGATCTTTCTCACTTCCGACCTTAATCTCCATCTTGCTTCTGTTCTTCTCAAAGCGGTCGTTTTCTTCCTTATTGCTGATGACACTCTTTTTATGAAGCAGTGTAAAATATGCCATTGAGTTATTGTCCCTGATGCTTAAGTCCGGAAGGATTCCCCTCTCCTTCCTGTTGCATGGAATCATTGCCACGCGGTGGCGCATCACATCCAGTATGCTCCTGGTGTTCAGTTTGCCGTTCCGTGTCGCAACCGTGCCGCCCTTCGACGGTGTGGCTCCGAATAACGCCGTGGCCAGCTCTCCGCTTCCGGCTCCCTGGAGGCCGGTAATCGCAATTACCTCACCTTTGTGGAGTTCGAAGGTAATATCCTCGAACGTCTCTCCGGTCAGCCCGCTCACCGACAGTACGACCTCTTCCTCCATGCACGGTTCCTGCTGCTCTTTCAGGTTCGCGTTGACAAAGGTCTTTCCAATCAGAAGCTCGGTGGCCTGATGTTCATTGATATCCTTTATAAAGCCGGTCTCGATAAACTTGCCGTCCCTGAGAACCGTGTATTTATCACAGATTGTAAAAATCTCCGGCATCTTATGGGAAATATAAATAAAACTTACTCCCTGCCCCTTAAGGCGTCTCATGATTGTAAACAGGTTTTCGATTTCCTGGTTGTTCAGGGCCGTGGTAGGCTCATCCATGATGATAAGCTCGGACTGGAACAGAAGGGCTTTGGCTATCTCGACCAACTGCTTTTTGGCCGTCTCCAGTTCCCCTACAAGAGCCATGGCGTCAATCTTTACATTCATGCTGTCCAGCACTTCCTGCGCCCTCTTAATCTCCGTCTTCTTCTCTACCATTCCTGCTTTATTCGTAAGTTCTTCGCCCAGGAACATATTTTCATAAACCTTCAAATCATTACACAGGTTAAGTTCCTGGTGAATGAACCGGATTTTCATTTCCATTGACTTCTGAGGAGTCATATTTGTAACTTCATTGCCGTCAATTATTATTTTCCCGGAGGTGGGAGGAAAATTGCCGGATAAAATATTCATTAATGTGGTTTTGCCTGCCCCGTTTTCTCCCAGCAGGCCGTGGATTTCTCCGCTTCCTATCTGAAAATCCACATCCTGAAGCGCCAGGACGGGACCAAATTCCTTGCTGATTTTTTGCATTTCCAATTTCATAGGTGGAACCTCCTCTACAGGAAAAGCCGGCCGGTTAATAACCGACCGGCTTATCACTCCTTGATGACGGTGAAAAGTCCGCGTAGCGTGCTTTTCATCGTTAATTACGGTAAAACTGCGCAAAGCGCGCTGTTACTGTTCACTCCGTGCCCAGTAACACGCTGCGCGATGCACAGAAACGGCA
>NZ_URHZ01000060.1 GCF_900547735.1 uncultured Clostridium sp.
CGAGCACAATCATGACCACGAGCACAATCATGACCACGAGCACAATCATGACCACGAGCACAATCATGACCACAAGCACAATCATGACCACGAGCACAATCATGACCACGAGCACAATCATGATCACGACCATAATCATGATCACGGCCATGACCATGACCACACTCACAGCCATCCCCACATCCACAGAAACATCCACGATATTTTCTCAATTATCGATCGGATGAACGCCGGGGAGCCGGTCAGGGATCTGGCGAAAAAGATGTTCCAAATCGTAGCGGAAGCAGAGTCAAAGGCGCACGGACTGCCGATAGAAGAGGTGCACTTCCACGAGGTGGGAGCCGTCGATTCCATCGTGGATATCATCAGCGTGGCGGTATGCCTTCACGATCTGGGAATAACAAAAGTGGCGGTATCCTCCCTGGCGGAAGGAAAAGGCTATGTCCGCTGCCAGCACGGAGTGATGCCGGTTCCGGTTCCGGCCACAGCCAATATTGCCGCGGCACACGGACTGGAACTGAAACTGACGGACAACGACGGGGAGATGGTAACACCGACCGGCGCGGCGATTGCCGCCGCACTCCGCACGGAGGAGGAACTGCCGGAGCACTATGTAATTGAAAAGATAGGCGTCGGAGCCGGAAATAAGGATTTTAAAAATGCTAACATTCTGAGGGCAATGCTGATCCGTCCCACGGAGGATAACAGGCGTAAACCAGAAAAAAACAGGCAGGATACAGGAGAAAATAAGCAGAATACGGAGGAAAAACTCTGGATTCTGGAAACGAACATGGACGACTGTACGGGTGAGGCCCTGGGCTTTGTCATGGAATGTCTGATGGAAGAGGGGGCAAGGGATGTATGGTATACCCCGGCCTACATGAAAAAGAACCGTCCCGCCTATGTGCTCCGCATTCTCTGCACCGATGATAAGAGAGAGGCAATGGAGGCGGCCGTATTTGCCCATACGACAACGATAGGAATCCGCCGCTGGCCTGTGGAGCGCACGGTTCTGGAACGGGAAGTCAGACGGGTGGAAACACGTTACGGCGCAGCCGATGTCAAGGTCAGCCATAACGAGGGTGTGGAGTATTTCTATCCCGAATACGAGAGCGTACGGAGAATCTGCCGCGAGCAGGGACTTGCTTTTACGGAAGTATATCACGCTCTGAAAGAGGATGCCCATGAGTGAAACAAAACGGAACACGGACAGACTGAAACAGATGATGGACGAATATGCCAAAGCTCCTGTCTGCCTCGCTTTTTCAGGCGGGGTAGACAGCAGTCTTTTGCTGAAGCTGGCCTGTGAAAGCGGAAGAAAATACGGAAACCCCGTCTATGCGGTGACCTTTAATACGATGCTCCATCCTGCCTGTGATCTGGATACGGCAAAAAGAGTGGCGGACGAGATGGGAGCGGAGCATATTGTGATTCAGGTGGATGAGCTTCAGATGGAGGGGATGAAAGATAACCCCCCGGAGCGGTGCTACCTCTGTAAAAAGCATCTTTTCACAACACTTCTTGACTTTGCCAGGGAAAAGAACATTGTCTGTATACTGGATGGGACGAATGAGGATGATATGCATGTATACCGTCCCGGCATCCGGGCGCTTAAAGAACTTGGAATCATCAGTCCCCTTGCCCTCTGCCATATCACAAAAAAAGAAGTCAAGGAGCTGGCCGCAGAACTTTCTATTTCGGTTGCATCCCGGCCTTCGACCCCGTGTATGGCGACCCGCCTGCCCTACGGGGAGAAGTTAGACTATGAAATTCTCAGGAAAATAGAGGCCGGGGAAGAATATCTGCGCACCGTGTTCCGGGGCAATGTCCGCCTGCGTCTGCACCGGGATATGGTCCGGCTGGAGCTGGATCCGGATCAGATGACTGCGGCCGTTGAAAAGCGGGACGAAGTCTGCAAAAAACTGAAGGAACTGGGATTTTGCTATATTACGCTGGATTTGGAAGGATTCCGTTCCGGGAGTATGGACCTGCCCATCCTGGAGCATGATTGGAATTCATAAATGACAAATGCCGTGCAGGGCACACTTCGGCGGCAGAGGAGAAGATGATATGACGATAAGACATTTACAGATATTTGTTGCGGTTGCGGACTGCGGGAAGATGAGGGCCGCGGCAGACAGGCTGCACATTTCACAGCCCTCCGTCAGCCAGGCGGTGCGGGAGTTGGAGACTTATTACAATGTGAAGCTTTTTGAGCGTCTGTCACAGCGAATCTATATTACGGAAACGGGCCGGAAGCTGCTTCCCTATGCCCGCCATATCATTGACTCTTTTGAAAATATGGAGGGATTCTTAAATGATACCTCCGCAGGCAACATGATACGCGTAGGAGGCAGTGTATCCGTCGGAACCAGGCTGCTCCCGTCGCTGATAAAGAGGCTGGAAGAAGCAGTTCCCGGTATCGATGTCCGCGTTGTCGTGGACAATACGGCGGCCATCGAGGGGATGATTCAAAGAAGTGAGCTGGATATCGCCGTGGTAGAGGGAATTGTGAGAAGCGGGGAGCTGGTGAAGAAAGACGTTTGTGACGATGAGCTGATGCTCGTCGTAGGACCGGAACACGAGCTGTTTGAGCATCCCGACATTACGCTCGGCGGACTGACCGGCCACGCCCTGATTTCCAGGGAAACGGGAAGCGTGGAGCGCAACCAGTTCGAACAGTTTCTGCTGGAACATGAAATCAGGATGAAAAACAAGTGGAGCTGCAGTAATACCGAGACGATTAAAAAGGCGGTGATGAACGGAGAGGGGATTGCCATCCTTTCCAGACTGGTGATTGAAAAGGAGATAGCCCGCGGCGAGGTTCACGCCCTGAACGTAGAAAATATCCAGATGAAGAGAAAAATCAAACTGATTTACCATAAAAATAAATTTATTTCCCAATCCATGGAGCGGTTTATAGAAATCTGTGCATCGGTTCAGCCCTAATGTACTGACACATTTATAATCAGCCTGATTGCGCCGCCTGTTTTGCACACCGGAGCAAATTTTAAAAATAAATCCCGCCATCTGTACGCCTCATTTTGCGGCAGACGGCGGGATTTATTTTTTAAATACGTTTTCATGCACGGATTTAAAGCGCAAGGCCGGTGGCCAGGTACATAACGGTTCCCACGACGCCGCTGCCGAGTATTACGGAAATGGAACCGGCTTTCTTTTTCCGTAGGAGATATAGGCCCCCGATGAAAAGAAGACATTCAATTACATGGAAATTTTCAAGCCTTACGCCCTGGAGCCCGGACTGGAAAAGTCCCAGTAACAGGATGGACAGTCCGGCCGACCCAATCAGCGCCACAACGGCCGGACGCAGCGCGCCGAGTACGGTCTGAACGCCTGAAAAGCTGCGGTATTTATAATAAAAATGTGCCAGTGTGAGACAGATGATAAACGACGGTATAATGCATCCCAGCGTACAGAGAATTACGCCAAAGGGCCCTGAAAGTCTCATACCGACAAAGGTCGATGAGTTGATGGAAATCGGTCCGGGTGTCATTTCTGCGATTGTGATTAAGTCGGTAAATTCCTCCAGGGTCATTAAGCCGTGGATGTTTACAATCTGGTTCTGAATCAGCGGGATTGCGGCATAGCCTCCGCCTACACTAAAAAGTCCTACCTGGATAAAGCTTAAAAATAATTTAATCAGCAGCATATGATTCCTCCCTCTTTCCTGCCTGTTTTCTCATAGTGATTCCAAGATCCGCAAGGCCGATACCCAGGCAGACTAAGATGACAACCATGGCGCTGACGCCCAGGAAAAATGTTGCGATAAAAGAGACCGTCATCATTCCCACATACAGGAAACGTCTTGTCTTGCAGACATTGGCCGCCAGATTCCAAACCACATCCATGATAACCGCGGCAACTCCGGCCCTCATGACCTGAAGGGCGATTGCAATGTAGGTATTGGTACGAAACTCCGTGTAAAACATGGAGATGACGGAGATGATTAACATCGGCGGTATAATGGTGCCGAGGATAGCCGTCAGCGAGCCGACAATGCCGCCCATTCTATATCCGATAATAACGGAAGCGTTGACCGGAAGGGGTCCCGGCGAGGACTGTGTGATTGCCGTGATATCTAACATCTCACTCTCGTCCAGCCACTTAAGCTCCTCCACAAATTTCTTTTTCATTAATGACACAATGACGAAACCGCCGCCAAAGGTACATGCGCTTAAAACAAACATTGATTTAAACAGAATCCATAACGTCTTAACGTCTGCCTTCTTATTCATAATCGTTTACCTTCTCCTTTTTATTCCATTCCTTTTTGTGCTTGTCGAATTCGATAATTGGATTATATTTCATAACAATTAATATGTAAAATACATAAAGATGATAAAATTGATAATTGAATACCTATTAAATGTGGATTTATAAGCAAACATGGAACTTTGTTTAACAGAAGATCTCTAATATGGAAGGAAGAGGAATGAAATGAAAGCAGGAACGATAATAAAAAATAAAAAGATTTTCAAGTACGGGAAGAAAATATCTTGACTTTCAGTTTTGTGATATACTTTTGTTATGCTGTATGGCGGAAGGGGAGAGCATATGTTTACGGATAAAAGAAGTAAAAAAGTTGTTTTTATTGCGCACTGCTTATTAAACCAAAATGCAATATCGGACGGTACGGCCGTGTATCCTGCGGCGTTTAAGGAGGTTATCAGACTATTTCTGGACAGGGACATTGGAATCGTACAGCTTCCCTGTCCGGAACTCTGCTGTCTGGGACTCGACAGGGGCAATAAATCGGGAGCGGACAGCCCGGTTGTGGAGGAAAACACCAGGATCCGCAGAGAGATGCTGAAAACAGACGTACATAAAAAATTATTGGATTTAGTGGAACAGGTAATGTGCCAGATTACGGAATATCACAGCCACGGTTTTGAGATAGTCGGAATCGTAGGGGCGAACCGTTCTCCTAACTGCGGTATTGAGACAACCTCAGACTTTAATCAGGAAATAAGCGGCAGGGGTGTGTTTATGGAGGAGCTGGAGGCGAGGCTTGAAAAAGAAAATATCCGTATTGCGATGACAGGAATTAAAGATACCGACCGGATTGAGGAGAAAATAGGGCAGTTACTGGGAGGAGCGGTTTGAACCGATGAAAATGAGAATCTGTCACCGGCGGAACGTTACTGGAAGAATCTTCTCATATTTATGTAAGATTTGTTCTTTTTCTGTATAGCTCAGTTCCATCACTTGATAAAAAAGAATGTGTAGTGTATAATACTCGCGCAATATACGTTTGCAGAGGATGTGAGGGGAAACGGTATAATATTTTACTGGTGGGTACCACATACAGTATTGTGATAAGTGATGAAAGGTTCCGTATCTAAAAGTGGATGATTAGAGATTGATTTTCTGACGGGGCTATATTGAGGAGATTAAACTGAGTATGAAGGAGTTACAATGGTAAATTTGAAAAGAAGAATGATTTATTTTTCCGTGTTGCTATGTATCATGACATTAAGTGCTTGTTCTAAAAAAGAATATGGTGAGAAGGAAAATCCGGCCGGTATTGGACAGACGATGTATTATGACGGTACAGAGGCGAATAAAGAAAAAAATCGTTTTAAAGCAGAGATAACGCTGGAGGATGTTGTACGTGGGGAACCGGCTCAGGACATATTTGCGGCGGCCGGAGGATATGCGGATTATCATGAACCTTTGGAACTCGATGAGCAGGAAGAACTTATGGTGGCCAGATTTACATTTACGCTTACTGATGTACAGGCAGTTAGAAATATTGATTTAGGAGATCGGGATGTAAGCCTATTTAGCCTTATCTCTGAAAGTGGAACAAGCTATGATTATTTTCAGCAGCGCAGTTACATAAAAGGTAATTTGTTTGAAAACGCCGAAGTTGGAACAACCCAGACAGGCGCACTGTTTTATATTGTTGATAAAGAAGACGAAAATCCAACCATAGTATTTCTTCCAAGTGTTAAAGACGGGATTTGGTTTAAAACGAGTCTAAACGAAAAAGAGAAAGAGAAGGTTGAAAAACCATTGCTGGCAGCTGACTGGCTTGATGCGGATGGAGAAATAATAAATGAGGCAGGAACACTTAATACACCATTACCCATCGGGGAATTTGGGTATATGAAGCGTAGATCCAGCTATTTTGGGGAATACGAGATTGAAATTAGAGTAAATGATTTGTTTAGAGGGGAGGAAGCAGAGGATCAGCTATATGACTTAAACGTTTATGGTATAGAGGATCGGCGGTTATTAGAGAATGAGGAGTACATGTTAATTAATCTGACTGCAAATTTGCCGTCTGCCAATTTTCTTAATGACGAGCTGCTGATTATTGATTCATTTGATTTCGGATTCATAAACAGTAAAGACGGGACAACATATGATAATGAGGATGTTTTGTACCTCAGACCTCATGATCTTTGCGGCATTGCACCGGGAGGAACTGCCACTGGCTGGATTGGCTTAATTATTGATAAATCTGACGATGCTCCTATGATGTATTACAGGAGCCTTGATGAGAAAATGCTTTATTTTAAACTAGATAAGGCGTATGATCTGCCGGACGGATTTTCTTCCTATGAATCCAGTCCAGTATTCCAGGAGAAACCGATCAGGGACGTTAAGCAGCAAAAAGGACATTGGAAGAATCCCTATGATATGGGAGATACGGTCGATTTGAATTATAACCCAAGACAGGATGAAATTTTTGCTTCTCCATTTTCCGGTAATATCTGTGTGAAGGAAGCTTATAGAGGAGAACAGGCAGAGAAACTTATAGATCCTACTTATTATTGGCCGGAACCGAATATGGATTTGGTTGTATTAAGGATTGCGGTTCAAGTAAATGAGATCAATGGTGATAATGCACCTGAATTTACTGCGCATAGCTTAACCCTGCTCAACGGGCAAGGAGCGCAAGTGATAGCCGAAGCACAGTCTGCTGAATCATTTAAAGAAGATGGAATTGAAAAAGTTTATCCTGGTGGCGTGGCAGAAGGATATATTGCTTTTTTGGTTCCGCAGAGTATAGAATCTTTAGTTATGACCTATGGTGATGCGTTCACAGGGATTGATAATAATGCATGGTTATCTATCGAATTTTCAGATTCTATCCCGGAAGATACTGCAGACGTGATTGAATTATAGGAGGGGATCGGAGATGCTGCTGATTATAATACCAGTTCTATTAAGCGAACAGCAGTGTGGGGGAATTCTGAGAATGCAATATTTGTGATGGAAATTAAGGCAGTTGACATGAATATCAATAATTAGAATAATGAAACCAGGAAAGCGAGTCTGTGAAAGTTTTTCTGTAAATAAGGTCTTCTATGGTAAAACAAAAAATCATAGGAGGCCTATTATTATAGCGAGAGAAAAGAAACCCGTATGCAAGGTACAAATGACAGATGGAAAACGCAGCATCATACAGCAGCTCCTGCAAGAATAAGACATCCAGTCCGTTGAGGATATTCAGGATGCCGTATTCTTGCAGGAGCTGTTGGGCTGCTCGCAAGTTAAATCGTCAGTAAAGCGTGTTTCCAAGTGATACAGCTCTTCTAAAAGCGTTATATCTGTCTGTTTTTGAGGCACCAATAGATTGTACCTGCGGCTCTTATGGATAAAATAAGGTTTATTATCCTTATAATTCCGGGAGTTTACGGATAAGATTGTCTTGTGCCTGATTTACGCTACGAAAGCATACATCATAATATAATGGCAGAAGCTTCCACCCATAACAAAGAGATGGAAAATCTCATGGGAGCCGAAGTTCTTGTGCCTGGAATTAAAGATAGGAAGCTTTAGTGCATAGATGATGCCTCCGACGGTATAAATGATGCCTCCGGCCAGAAGCCAGCCGAAAGCGGCTCTGGGCAGAGCCAGGACAATCTGCTTGAAAGCCAGGACGCAGACCCAGCCCATGGCAATATATATCAGGGAGGAAAACCACTTCGGGCAGTTGATCCAGAGCGCATTGATAATAATACCGGCCAGGGCAATTCCCCAGACAAGCGCCAGCATGGAATATCCCGATTTATCACCCAGGACAATAAGGCATACCGGGGTATAGGTTCCGGCGATCAGTATAAAGATCATCATATGATCCAGTTTTCTCAGGCGTTTGTTGACTTCCTCCGAAATATCAAGTGTATGGTAGATGGTGCTGGCCGCGTACAGAAGGATCATACTGACGATAAAAATAAGCAGGGCCGCAAAATGGATATGATCCGGTTCGTGTGATGCCTTCAGCAGCAGAGGAACCGCCGCGGCGCTTGCCCCTACCATGGCGATAAAATGGGTCAGTGCACTTCCGGGGTCTTTGACTTTAATTTTCATTATATTACCTCCTTACAACCTGTAGAAATTTTATTACGGATCAATACCGGACAATACCGGAAATTCCATAAAAGAATATAAAAATATGTAAATTTTGTCTGAGTTCTCTGCGATGTCAGTGAACCGGTAAATTCCTCAGTGATGAAGTCTTGACTAATTTGTTATGTAGTTTTCAAAACTACATCTTATATTTAACTATACTATACTCTTCTTTGTAAAAATATTCAAGACAGAATTATTATTTTTTTCAGGACAATAACAGAAAGCAGAATTAAAATGTGGAGCGGCGGGAATTGCGGCGGTTTGGTAAAATCTGACGCCGGTCTGTGAGTTGTCACTTGAAGAACAGGCTTTGTCATAGTAAAATGAGACATAGCAGCCGGAAGTGGATTGAACAATGGCTGAGGAACGAGAATCGGGAAAAGAAAAACTGAGAAAAGAGAATCCCGCAGACGAAATCCGGGAAACAGAAAAACGAATATAAGTATAGAAGAGAAAATCAAATTATAAAATAAGGGCAGAGGATAAATAATGTTAAATATACTATTTGAAGATCGCGATATTATGGTGGTGGAAAAACCGGCAGGGCTGGAGTCCCAGACCAGCCGTGGATTTGAGCCGGATATGGTCAGTGAAATTAAAAATTATCTGAAGAGAGCGGAGTTATCCCATTTATCCACAAAGCCGTCCACAAAAGCATCCACACGGCCTGTGGAACCTTATGTAGGAGTTATCCACAGGCTGGACAAACCTGTCGGCGGCGTCATGGTCTATGCAAAGAATCAGAAGGCCGCTGCCTCCCTTAGTAAGCAGGTTCAGGACGGCCGGATGAAGAAAATATACAATGCGGTAATATGTGGAAAACTTGTGGATATTGTGGGTAACTATGTGGATTATCTGTTGAAAGACGGGAGGAACAACTATTCCCGGATTGTGGATAAAAATACGCCGGACAGTAAAAGGGCGGAACTGAAGTACCGCGTGATAGATGTGAAGGACATGGAAAATGTGACTGGCGCCGCAGAATTGGGGATAAATACACTTTCCCTTGTGGAAGTAGAACTGCTGACCGGCAGGCATCACCAGATACGCGTGCAGTTTTCCGGTCACGGCACTCCTCTCTGGGGCGACGGAAAATACAATCCGCAGTGGGGCGGAACCCTGCCGTCCGGCATTAACACGCAGACGGTTCCCGGTCCGGTAAGAGGCAGGGGAGAGCGGGAACTGGCGCTTGCCGCCGTTAAGCTGTCCTTTGACAATCCCTCCACCGGCAAAAATATGGAATTTTCCATGAAACCGCGGGGAAAGATATTCGAAAGGTTCGGTGAACGATGAAGAGGGTCAGGAAACATATCTATTTCAGCGGAATGGTTCAGGGTGTCGGTTTCCGGTACCGCGCCATGCACGCCGCCCAGAGTCTCGGCCTGACGGGCTGGGTTAGAAATCTCTGGGACGAGCGGGTGGAAATGGAAGTGCAGGGAGATGAGGAATCCATCGACCGGATGATCAGACAGTTGGAGGAAGGCCATTTTATCCGTATTACAGGGATAGAAGCAGAGGAGAAAAACACCGATGAGAGGGAGAGCAGTTTCCGTGTGATCGGATATTAAAAATTTTGAATATTTTTAATTGTTTTGCTTATAATACTGTCTGTACAAAAGAAGTACAAATCATAAATGGGCGAGACCATGGGTAAGCTCCTTAAAGAAACTGAAGAGAAGCTTACAAAAGAGGATGCAGGAATGTCGGAGTATGGTGAGATACAGACGATGTTCCTGCGTTTTTTAATTCCGTAGATTTTCCGGGCATAAGAAGGACGGCCTGTGGTGATACTAATTTCATTCAGAAAATATTAGAGCGTGTTTGAAAATTACTTTCCGTCAGATGTGCGTCACACTTCGCGGGAAGGAATTTTCAAACACGCTCCAGGGAAAGCAGGTGGGACAGATGCCGGAATTCACGGAAAAGCAGCGGAAAGTATTATTGACAGCGGGGGTGACGGCCGCTGTCTATCTTTGTTTTAAATTCCTTTTACCGCTGTTTCTGCCATTCCTCGTTTCATACCTGATTGCCTTAATTCTACGGCCGTCCGCGGCTTTTTTGGAGCGGAAACTGCGCTTTCAGGTGAAGGGAAAACCGTACGGCGTGCCGATTGGGGTAATTGGAGGAATCGAAATTATTCTGGTTCTGGCTCTTCTCGGCGCAGGCTTTTTCTATGGGGGACGGCGCCTTTTTATGGAAGCTAACCAGTTAGTCAATGCCGTGCCGGGCTGGATTCAGAGCTTTGATGAATGGCTGACCGGTATGTGTCATTCGGTGGAGGCATTCTGCCGCCTGAAGGAGGGCGTTCTTGTAAAGATGATGCAGGACGTGCTCCTGGGCACGGCCAGAGCGTTTAAAACGGCGACAATGCCGAATCTGGTGGTCAACTCCGTCTCCGTCTTTGGATTTTTCATCAAAGTGGCAATCATAACGGTAATTCTTTTCATTGCATCCATCCTTTCCCTCCAGGAGATGGATGAGCTGAGGGAGAGACGGTACAACTCGATTTTCAGGAGAGAATTTTCCCTCCTGGGCAAGAGACTGGCGCTGACGGGAAATGCATGGCTTAAGACCCAGTTCGTGATTCTCTTTCTGACCACCTGTCTCTGCATACTGACTTTGATAGCAATTGGAAATCCTTACTATATCATCGCGGGAATCGGAATCGGTCTTCTGGATGCGCTGCCCATCTTCGGAACCGGAACGGTCCTGATACCCTGGGGAGTTTTTCTTTTACTGCAGCAGAAATGGTATCAGGGCCTGATGCTCCTGGGCGTCTATCTGGTGTGTTACTTCCTGAGGGAATTTGTCGAGGCAAAGCTGATGGGAAAAAAGATGGGCCTGTCGCCGCTGGAAACGCTGATGTCGATGTACGTGGGCCTGCAGCTCTTTGGATTCCTGGGATTCATTCTCGGCCCCGTCGGATTGATGCTGATAGAAGATCTGGTGGAGGAATACGATAAAAACAGCAGAAAAAAATGCGGTCCGGGAAACAGCAGCGGAGGCAGCAGTACGGACAACGGTGATGGTTGTATAGAAAACAGCGGCGGCAGCTAAATATTGTTGAAATACGCTGAAATAACTGCAACAGGTCCGTTAATTGTGATAGAATAGCAGAATAAGATATCAAAAATAAAATACGGGAACAAAGCAAAACAGCAATGAACCCAAATAATATTCATCAAGGTATAAAGCAGAAATATAGGAAAAAACAGTAAAACGGAGGAACAGGGATGAAACTCTATTATCGGGAATGCGGAAAGGGACAGCCGATGATCCTGCTCCATGGAAATGGGGAGGACGGCACTTATTTTGAAAAACAAATCCGGTTTTTCTCAAAGAAATACCGGGTGATAGCCATAGACACGCGAGGGCACGGAAAATCCCCGAGAGGGACGGCGCCCTTTACACTGGAACAGTTTGCAGAAGATTTAAAGAACTTTCTCGATGAAAAAAAGCTCAGTCGGATCATTCTTCTTGGCTTCAGTGACGGAGGGAACATTGCCCTTACGTTCGCGCTGCACTATCCGGAATATGTAGACCGTCTTATTCTAAACGGAGCGAATCTGAATCCATTTGGAGTAACGCCTTCCGTACAGTTTCCCATAGCAGCAGAGTATGAACTCTGCCGTCTCCGCACCATGGCGCCAAAGCTGTCGGGGGGAAAGATGAGCATAAAAGAGACGGCCAAAGGCAAAATGACCGTGAAAAAGGCGGCCGGTGGAAAGATATCCGGTAAAAAGACAGCCGGCTCAGCGAAGCCGCCCGAAGAAAGAGAGCGGTACAAGGGCTCCCTGGAGCAGAAGACAGAGCTTTTGGGCCTGATGGTCAAGGGCCCCTGGATTCATCCGTCGGAGCTTAAAAAGCTCAAAATGCCGGTACTTGTCATTGCGGGAACGGAAGATATGATAAGAGACGGCCATACCAGGCATATACATCGTGCGATTCCCGGCAGCAGGCTGAAGCTGATCCGCGGAGATCATTTCATTGCACTGAAAAAAAGCGCCGAATTCAACCACGCCGTTGCCGCATTCCTTCACGCAACGGAAGGAAGCATGACGATGACGATGAAACGCCTTTGGGCGGACCGCCATCCGGGGCGGTTAGATCACGAGGACGGAGTGGATTTTTCGGTGCTTGTACCGCTTGTCAAAAAAGACGGGGAATATCATCTTTTATTCGAAGTCAGATCCGACGTGCTGAAGAGCCAGCCGGGAGAGGTTTGCTTCCCAGGAGGTGCAGTGGAGCGGGGAGAGACGAGAAAAGAGGCCGCCATACGTGAAACAATGGAAGAGCTGGGCATTTACGAAAACCAGATTGACATGATAGCCCCGCTGGACATACTCATCACTCCCGCCAATATGGGTGTATATCCATTCCTGGCGGAACTCAAGGGATACCGCGGAACATTCTCAGCCGATGAAGTAGACCATATATTCACGGTTCCTCTGAAATGGTTCCTGGCCCATGAGCCGGAATGCTATTCCACAGAGGTGCAGACAATACCGGGAAAAGACTTCCCATTTGAGTTAATTCCAAACGGAGAAGAATACCATTGGCGTAAAGGAAAATATAAGGTAATGTTCTATCAGTACGAGAATCAGGTAATATGGGGAATGACGGCCAAGATACTGCATTCCTTTATCCAGAGATGTAAAGAGGAAATGGGCATGAAAAGAGCATGAAAAAATAGTGGTCACAACAATGTTCCCCCACATGAAAAAGAGGAAAAAAGCGGCCGGACGGCCAGGCAGATTGGATGGCCGATAAACTACGCGTCTTCGGTCCCGGCCAACCGCCGCCGCCCGCCCCCTCATTTTTCACACCTCCCTCACCAACACCTGCAGTTCCGTCAGATACTCCTCATGCCGGTTCGTATCGTTCATATCAATATGGTACAGCTCCAGCGGCGCTCCGCAGCTTTCATAGCCCGCCTCCCGGATACGCTCCATCAATTCTGCAAAAACTTCGGATATCCTCTGCTCATACATTCCCCAGTAAAACAGCGACGCATAGTGCCCCTCCGGTATCACGGAGCTGTGATTGTCCCAGTCGCTGATGAAGAATACGGAACGGAAATGGTTATAAATTCCCTGTTCTATGCTGGCCGGATCCATCTCCGCGCCGAATCCCTTGATTCCAATAATATGAATATTGTCTTCATATCTGTTTTCCAGTTTCTTCAGGACAAAATCCACGTCATTTTCCAGAATGATGTCTTCCGTAAGCTGGAAACATGGCCTGGCGTCGAAATGACGGATAGTGAATTTGCGGTCCTCGGTCAGCCGGTCCTCCAGCAGCTCCTTTTTACGCGCCTCAATATCCTTATATTTTTCCTGCAGTCTTGCAACCTGAGTCAGAATCAGGTCCTCCTCCTCATCCAGAAGGCTCAGCGTGGACTCGATATCCCGGTTATTAATATATTCCCGTATCCGTTCCAGCGGGATATCCAGCTCTCTCAGGGAACGGATGATATTCAGCTTTCCGATATCCTGCACGCCGAAGATGCGGTATCCGTTTTGCCCCCGTTTGGGAGAGAGCAGCCCCTGCTCCTCATAATATCGCAGCGTGTCGCTGCAAAGACCATATAGTCTTGAAATTTCCTTGATTTTATATGAATTGTTCAACTTTTCGTTCCTCCCTTGACCTTCGTATTATACGAAGGTTTATAATGGAAGTCAAGAAGAGGAGGTTTTATCATGTTACTTAAAAAATTCTGCCGGTTTGTTATTCCCTCCATTATCTCGATGTGGATCTTTGCGCTCTACACGATGGTAGATGGAATCTTCGTTGCAAGAGGAGTGGGGGAGTATGCTCTGGCAGCGGTTAACCTGTCCATGCCATATACAATTTTTATCTTTTCACTGGGGCTGATGATGGCGACGGGAACATCGACACTGATTGCAATATTTATGGGAGAGGGGAAAGAGGAGGAAGCGCGCAATACATTTAACCAGAATCTGGTTATCCTCATAGCGGCAGGACTCATTGTTTCCCTCCTGACCTGGTTTAATCTAGAGAGAATCGCTTACTTTCTGGGGGCGGCTCCGGAGACGATTGAATACGTGAAGGGATACCTGGGCTGGATATCGGTATTCGCGGTATTTTTTATTGTTTCCTATAATATGGAGATTTTCGTGAAAACGGACGGCTGCCCGCCGCTTCAGATGGCCGGAGTAATGACGAGTGCGGTTACCAATATTGTGCTGGATTATCTCTTTGTCATGAAGCTCCACATGGGCGTGGAGGGAGCCGCCATTGCTACGGGTATTGCGCAGGTGGTTTCCACAACACTGTTCCTTTTGTATTTCCGTTTCCGCTCCAAACGCCTGTATTTCTGTAAGTTCAAGTGGAACCTGAAGCTTTACCGGAGAATTATCCCGCTGGGACTTTCCGACAGTATCACCGAGATGTCGGGCGGACTTGTGATTTTCCTGTTTAACCACATGATTCTGAGCGTGATTGGTAACAAGGGAATCGTCAGTTACACCGTTATTTCCTATATGAATACGCTGGCTCTCAACAGTATGGCGGGAATCAGCCAGGGAGCGCAGCCGCTTGTCAGTTTCCAATACGGAGCCGGGGAGCAGAAGAAGTACCGGCAGTTATTCCGGTATTCCATTATATCCGCCTGTATTTCGGCTGTTGTGTTCCTGCTTATAGCAGAGGGGATGCCCCAGGCAGTGGTGGGCCTGTTCCTGGGAAATGCCGATCAGGAGCTGTCGGCCTACACGGTGAACGCGCTCCGCATGTACGGTCTTTCTTTCGCCATCGTCGGATTTAACGTGGTGACGGCCGGTTTCTTTACGGCGATTGAGCGGCCAATTTACTCCGTGGTGATTTCCTCCGCCAGAAGTTTTGTTCTCTTGTCGACCTGCCTCGTTGTTATGACGGCTCTGATTGGGGAGAACGGAATCTGGCTGTCCACCGTAGCATCGGAAACACTGTGCCTCTGCATTACCCTGTTTTTCTTCTGGCGTTACAAAAAAGCAGGCAGTTTTAGCGGAAGCAGTGTAAAAAACGGTGTGGCTTCGGTATCGGAGAATATCTTGTAGAATACGGGGGCTGACTGTGAATGAAACACGATTTAACTGTGAAAAGAGGTTTCCCGCGCTGAGAACGGGAAACCTCTTTTTTGAAATTTCCTTTTCATGCCCAGAGAATAAAAAAGCCCCGTATGGAACGGCAAAACGCACCGACCATATGGGACTTTACTAAATATACGCACAGAAACGGATTTTCCCAAAACGCGTCTGTCATTCCAATTGTCACAGCGGGAAGATGTCGAGCCTCATAATCTTTCCGTCTTCGTCTATTTCGGTGATGTAGGCGGTTACCGGGACAACCCGGTCGCCGTACTCGATGAAATAGCACACGTTGTCGTCAGCCTTGTGCACCGTGTTGGTGATTGGGAATGGGCCTCCGTTGAAACCGAATCTGTGATGGAACATCATTTCAATGGCCATCTTGCCCTCCAGATGCATGATATCCTTGTTGAGTTTCAGAAACGATGTATCATGTAAGATTCCCTTTTCATTAAATAAATCGGCCAGGCCGATATTGTCGCCTTTTTTCATGCACTCCATGTATTGTTCTAAAATGCGCATAGCTTTTGCTCCCTTCTGATTATAATCAATATAAAATACGGCTGAAGTCCGTCCTGTTTTTTATTTAAACCGGTAGAATGCCGGAAAAGCATGGGCCTTCGGTTCCTAGAAACGCTCGGAACGGAGCAGGGCGTCGATTCCGCCGTCTACAAACAGGATAACGCCGTTGATGCCGCTGGCCAGAGGTGATGCCAGGAAAACGATGGCATTGGCGATCTCGGAAGCGTCCAGGAATTCCTTTCGGCCGTATCTGGTCGGGATGGGAATCAGCAGGGCTGCATCCATCTGTTTTTCCGTCATGCCCTTTGTCATCGGTGTGGTGGTATTGCCGGGAGCTACCGCGTTGATGCGCAGTCCGTCTGCAGCCCAGGAAGAGGATACACGGCGCACCCAGCGGGCCAGGGCGTGTTTGGATGAGCTGTAGCAGGACGGTGTTTTGTCCGGCGGGATATGGCCGGCAAATTCCATGGTGGCGCTCTCATCGGCCACGTTGGAGAGCATGTCGACCCAGTCTCTTTTTACGGTTGCGTTCGTAATGGAGTTGGACGAGGTCACAACGCAGTTGCCGCCCTTTTTCTTAAGCAGGGGGCGCAGGCCGTCGGCAATGGCAATTGCCGCAAAGAAATTCAGTGCAAAAATTTTCTTGGGCGGAGCGGTAGGTCCGACACCGGCGTTGCAGATAACGCCGTCGATGCCGTCCGGGTATTTTAAAAATACGGCCTTAATGGCCCCCTTTCTTCCCTCATCTGTGGAGAGGTCCGCAGTATAATCTCCTCCTTTAAAGTCAATGTTAAATACTTCGTGGCCTTCGTCCTCCAGTTTCTTGCGGGCTTCGGCTCCTATTCCGGTAGTTCCTCCGGTAATTACATAGATACTCATTCTCCTCACCTCATTCTCTAAAATCCAAACGGCCGACGTACGGTTTCGATGCGCTGTCGATTGGTGTGCTCCCAATTATAGTAAGCTCAAAAGTATTTGTCAAACTATTTTGTTTTCATTGTGAAGAACGTAACAATTGTGAATAGAACTGTTAAAGTTATAACGCTTGTTAAAAAAATAATATGAATAATCAGATAATTGCTCGGAGCCCTTTATTTTAAAGCATTTTACCGCAGACGGAGAGGAAAGGGCAAGAAGGTTGGAACAGGGTGATCTATATGATTGAGGGCGGCAAAACAGGGCTAAAAAAACATTTTTTTGACAATATATTTTTAATTGCCGTCATCATTCCGCGCCTGATTCGGAAGTGCTGCCCGTGAACAGTAACCCTGTTATGATTCCTGTTGTGATTCCTGCCCTTCGGGGCTTGACAAAGAACGTATTCTGGCGTAAAATCAAATTTACCGAAAAATTATAGAAAACATAATTTGATAGAGTCAAAAAGCGTTGAAGGGGACTATTAAATCTTTACACACATCCAGAGAGGAAACCGGCGGTGAGAGGTTTTCGTGTCAAGGAAGATTGAACCTGCCCCGGAGCCATGCATGAAAGTGTATCGTAGATCCGGCGTTAACGGATATAAAGTGAACCGCGCACCGATGTCTCAGACCAGATGCCGAAGCCGGTTAAATTGGGTGGTACCGCCGAAGAATGTTAAGCCATTCGGTCCCTTCGATCATTTCGATGACGAAGAGATCGCGTGGCTTTTTTATATCATAGGAAAGTGATCCTATGATATAAAAAGCCCTCCGGGCAGGATCGCACTGCGGCGGAGAGGAATTATGCCGCTAAAGCGACCCGTCGCAGGCGGAGAATCCCGCGGGTGGGATTCTGTGTTAATATCATAGGAAAAGAGGAGAGTCATTATGGCAAAGGACAAAAAATTAGTTGAGGCCATCACGTCCATGGATGTGGATTTCGCACAGTGGTATACGGATGTGGTGAAGAAAGCAGAGTTAATCGATTACTCCAGTGTAAAGGGCTGCATGGTGATTAAACCGGCCGGATACGCTATCTGGGAGAACATCCAGGGGGAACTGGACCGGAGATTTAAGGAGACGGGTGTACAGAATGTATACATGCCGATGTTTATCCCGGAGAGTCTTCTTCAGAAAGAGAAGGATCACGTGGAGGGATTTGCGCCGGAGGTTGCCTGGGTGACCATGGGAGGCCTTGAGCCGCTTCCTGAAAAAATGTGCGTAAGACCGACGTCCGAGACTCTGTTCTGTGATTTCTATGCAAGGGATATCCAGTCCTACCGCGACCTTCCGAAGTTATACAACCAGTGGTGTTCGGTTGTACGCTGGGAAAAGACAACCAGACCGTTCCTGCGTTCCAGGGAGTTCTTATGGCAGGAAGGACATACGGCACATGCTACGGCAGAGCAGGCAGAAGAGAGAACAGAGATGATGTTAAATCTCTACGCCGATTTCTGTGAGGAAGTGCTGGCAATGCCGGTTGTGCGCGGCAGAAAGACAGACAAAGAGAAGTTTGCCGGTGCCGAGGCCACCTATACAATAGAAGCGCTGATGCATGACGGAAAAGCCCTGCAGTCGGGAACCAGCCATAATTTCGGCGACGGATTTGCAAAGGCATTTGAGATTCAGTATCTTGATAAAGATAACCAGTTAAAATATGTCCATCAGACATCATGGGGCATGACAACACGCCTGATTGGTGCTATTATTATGGTACATGGTGATGACAACGGACTGGTGCTTCCTCCGAGAATTGCTCCTGTCCAGGTTATGATTGTTCCGATTCAGCAGAATAAGGAAGGCGTTCTCGACAAGGCATTTGAGATCAAGGAAGTGCTTTCCGGCTTCAGCGTGAAAGTGGACGATTCCGACAAATCACCGGGATGGAAATTCAGCGAATCAGAGATGCGCGGAATTCCGGTACGCGTGGAGATTGGACCGAGAGATCTGGCGGAAAACCAGGCGGTGCTGGTACGCCGTGACACACATGAGAAAATGACTGTTTCACTGGATGAGATAAACGAAAAGGTGGCTGAACTCCTTGAGACAATCCAGCATGATATGCTTGAGAGAGCGAAAGCACACCGTGACGCGCATACGTATCAGGCTGTGAACATGGAGGAGATGAAGGACCTGGCCGATAATAAACCGGGCTTTATCAAAGCGATGTGGTGCGGCTGCCAGGAGTGCGAGGATCAGCTTAAGGAGAGCGTGGGCGTTACGTCACGCTGTATGCCTTTTGAGCAGGAAACATTATCTGATAAATGTGTATGCTGCGGAAAACCCGCAACAAAGATGGTATACTGGGGAAAAGCATACTAATTCATGAGATCAAGAGTTCCGCGCGCGGGACTCTTGATTGATATTCAGGACCGGAAAGGAGCTGACGGAGTGCAGATAACAATACCAAAGCAGGTGGAAGAGATCCTTGCGGAGCTGAGAGAGAACGGCTATGAGGCATTTGCCGTGGGCGGCTGTGTCAGGGATGCGCTTCTTCACCGTGAACCGGGAGACTGGGACATCACTACGTCGGCCAGGCCGGATCAGGTAAAACAGGTTTTTGGTAAAACCATTGATACCGGGCTTCAGCATGGAACCGTGACGGTCATGCGGGAGCATGTCGGATATGAGATTACCACATACCGGATAGACGGGGAATACGAGGATGGAAGGCATCCGAAGGAGGTGGCGTTCACCTCGGATTTAAAGGAAGATTTGAGACGCCGCGATTTCACCATCAATGCCATGGCCTACAGCGGCGAGACCGGGATTGTGGACATTTTCGGCGGAATCCGGGACTTGGAAAAAGGAATCGTGCGCTGCGTCGGCGACCCGATGGAGCGGTTTACGGAAGATGCACTGCGGATCCTCCGGGCCATCCGGTTTTCCGCCCAGTTAGGGTTTGAGATAGAGGACAATACGTACCGGGCGCTGTCGGTGATTGCCCCCAACCTTGCCCATGTGAGCAAGGAGAGAATCCAGGTGGAGCTTACAAAGACACTTCTGTCCGAACATCCGGAACGGATTTATCTGGTGGATGAGACGGGGATGAGCCTTTATGTGTCGGATACCTTTGACGCTGTTTTTGAGGAAACCGGGAAGGAGAGGGGAGTCTCCGCCTGTATGAGGGCGTCGCGCCTGCCTGCGCGGAAAGCGCTCCGCTGGTCGGCCTTTCTGGCGTATGCGGGGGAGGAAAACACGGTCCGGATTCTCAAGGAGCTGAAGATGGATAACGATACGATAAACAGGGCGGAAACCCTGGTAAAGTGGTTTGCAGCGGAGCTTTCCGAAGAGGAGGCAAAGCTCCGGGCCGTCATGAGCAGCATGGAGGACGAGCTATTTGACGATCTTCTTCTGCTGAGGGAATCTCTGCTTCCGGAGGAGAAGGCGGTGACGGAGAAACTCAGGGAAACGGCAGGAACAATCCGCGGCCGCGGTGACTGTATCCGTATGAAGGATATGGCGGTGAGCGGAAAAGATCTGATTGCGGCGGGGGTCAAACCGGGACCGGATATGGGCGGTATCCTGAGCAGCCTGTTCACACATGTGCTTAAGCATCCCGAGGACAATGAAAAGGGATATCTGCTTCATATGGCAGGTACGCTCAGATGACACTGCAAAGGCGGAACGTAACAGGAAGGAGACAAGCAATTAATGAGTGAGGCAAACCTGGACGCAAAATACATTCAGATGACGCAGACACCTGTGGAGAGCCTGATTTGTAGGCTGGCTGTTCCGACGATCATCAGCAACCTGATCACAACATTTTACAACATGGCGGACACCTTTTTTATCGGCAGAATCAGCACCAGCGCCTCCGGCGCGGTGGGAATCGCTTTTTCCGTCATGGCGGCCATACAGGCCGTGGGCTTTTTCTTCGGCCAGGGTTCGGGGAACAATATTTCCAGGCTCCTGGGCAGGCAGGAGACGGACAAGGCGGGAAAACTGGCCGCGGTCGGCTTTTACTCGGCTTTAATAGGAGGAGCGGCCATTGCCTTTCTCGGGCTTTTTTTCCTGGAACCGCTCTGTATGCTGCTCGGTTCCACGGAGACCATTCTTCCTTATGCCAAGGACTATCTCAAATATATTCTCATCGGCGCGCCCTATATGGCGGCTTCACTGGTGCTCAACAATCAGCTTCGTTTTGAGGGAAGCGCATTTTATGGAATGATAGGCCTGACGACGGGGGCCCTGCTCAACATCATATTGGACCCGATCCTGATATTCGGATTCCATATGGGAATATCGGGCGCCGCCCTGGCTACCATTATCAGCCAGTTTGTCAGCTTCTGCCTGCTGTACTGGGGAGTCAGAAGGGCGGGCAACGTCCTGATACGGTTTAAGAATTTCAGGCCGTCGGTCTACTTCTATAAAATGATATTAAACGGCGGCCTGCCCTCGCTGTGCCGTCAGTCTATCTCAGGCATTGCCATGATCTGTCTGAACACGGCGGCCAGGCCCTATGGGGATGCCGCCATCGCAGCCATGGCCATCGTATCCAGGATTACCAACTTTACTAATTCCATCCTTCTCGGTTTCGGACAGGGATTCCAGCCCGTGTGCGGCTTTAATTACGGCGCAAAGCTCTATGAACGGGTGAAAAAAGGATTCTGGTTCTGCGTGAAAATCGGAACCGTGTTTCTCCTGTTCCTGGCTGTGGTGGAATTTGCCGCTGCGCCTCTCCTGATAAAACTTTTCCGGAAAGGCGACGCGCAGGTACTGGAGATAGGAGTGAAAGCGCTGAGACTCCAGTGCCTTACATACGGTTTGAACGGCTGGGTTATGATCAGCAATATGATGATGCAGACGACGGGAAAGATGTTCCGCGCTTCATTTATGGGCGTGTCGAGGCAGGGCATATTCCTGATTCCGGCCGTGCTCATGCTGCCTGCCTTTATCGGTATACTGGGAATCCAGATTGCACAGCCGCTGGCCGACTGCATCACGTTTGTCGTATGCCTGGTTCTGCAGACCGGGCTTTTGCGGGAGATGAGCAGGGAAGAGAAGGAAAATGCAAGACTTCAGGCGGAAGCTTCCGGCCCGGATTATATGGGAGGATAGTCAGTAATGGTTTTTGATCGAAGAGAGAAAATAATCGCCATGCTGAACCGCGACGGCATGGTCAAAGTTAGTGAACTGGTGGAGCTGTTCCAGGTGTCGGTGGAAACGATACGCCGCGATTTGGAACATCTGGAGAAGCAGGGGCTCTTAAGCCGTGTTTACGGAGGCGCCGTGGCCCACAAGAAGCGGGGAATCGAGCCGCACATCGAGCTGAGGCAGACGGAGCATTACGCGGAGAAATGCGCAATTGGGGAGCGGGCTGTCGATTTTGTGGATGACGGTGACGTGATTGCCATAGATTTGGGGACGACGACCCTGGAATTTGCCAGGGCTCTGGCCGGAAAAAAACGCGGCCTGACCGTTCTGACCAATTCCATCCCGATTGCCGTGGCGCTCTCGGAGGACGATGGCGCCCGCGTATTCCTGGTGGGCGGTGAGGTAAGAAAAAAAGAGCTGTCCGTATCCGGGCATCTGGCCGATGAAAATATGAGATTATTCCAGACCGATAAGGTGTTTCTGGGAGTCGGCGGGCTGACGGAGAATTTTGGAATTACGGATTTCCATGTGGAGGAAACACCGTTTCGCAGAATCGGTATTAAGAAGACACAGAAGGTAATTGCGCTGTGCGATCACAGTAAATTTGGAATTACGGCGATGAACCATGTCTGCGATCCCGGGGATATCGATATTCTGATTACGGATCGGGAGACGGATAAAAATACGGTCAACCGGTTCCGGGCTCAGGGTGTGGAGGTTTATCTGGCATAGGAGATACCCGGCTTTGGAAATTATCGGAATCAGAGTCTTTAGAGAAAAGTGTGGATTTGACGGAAAACGGCGGCTTACCGGTTCACGGGAAACGCATGTTTTCTTTGTGTAGAAGAGGTTTGTTATAGTAGAAATAAGGTTTTAAAAGCGGTCTGCCGTTCAATCGGCGGGCCGCTTTTTTTAAATTAAAATGTGGATTGTTGTGGAATTGTAAGGAAGTATACAAATTTTAACTCGAAAAGTCAATAAAAAACACAAAACACTTTTGTATATTCTGCGTATTTAAAAGAAAAATGAAATGTGTTATATTTGGAACTACATAAAAACATTAAAAAAGTTATCAAGAATACACATGACAGGATTAAAGGAAAGAAAGGAAAAGGGCGCGTGGGCAGTAAATACTATATGGGAATTGACCAGGGAACGACGGGGACAACGGTTCTGCTGCTGGATGGGGAATGGAATCTGGCGGCGCAGGTTCATAAAGAGCACAGACAATACTACCCCCGGCCCGGATGGGTGGAGCATGATCCGGAAGAAATCCTCCGGCAGGTGACGGAAGCGGCCTGTGAGGTGATGCAGAAGGCGGGAGCCCTGGCAAAAGAGGTGCAGTGCATCGGCATCGATAACCAGGGGGAGACGGTAGTGGTCTGGGAGAAAGAGACAGGAAAGCCGGTTTATCCGGCCATCGTCTGGCAGGATCGGCGCACGGCTTCCCGGGTGGAGCAGCTACAAGACAGGGAACGGAAGATGATTCGCGAAAAGACGGGACTTCATGCGGACGCCTACTTCGGCGCAACCAAAATCCGATGGATTCTGGACACGGTGGAGGGGGCCAGGTCAAGGGCGGAGGCGGGAGAACTTCTGGCAGGGCCGCTGGATGCATGGTTCTTATGGAATATGACGGGCGGCCGTGTATTTGCCACCGATTACTCCACCGCGTCGCGGACCATGCTCTTTAATATCCATGAAAAGAAATGGGATGAAGATCTTCTCAGACTTTTTGATATTCCGGTTAACATTCTTCCTGAAATACGCTGCACCGCCGGGAACTACGGCAGCGCGGGCCTTGCAGGATCAGACGGACAAGAGGCGTTCATACCGATTACGGGCAATATCGTGGATCAGCAGGCGGCGCTGTTCGGCCAGGCCTGTCATGAGGAGGGAATGGCAAAGACCACTTATGGGACAGGCTGTTTTATGCTGATGAATACGGGAACCCGTCCTGTTTACTCGGAGTCGGGACTTTTGACAAGCGTGGCCTGGAAGCTGAAGGATGACGAGATGAAATTCGAGCTGGACGGCGGAATCTACGTTGCAGGCTCTGTGATTACCTGGATGAAGAATAAGATGAATTTGATCGAGTCGGCAGAGGAGACGAATCAACTGGCCGTTTCGGTCCCGGATACGGCGGGCGTTTATTTTGTACCTGCGATGACGGGCCTTGCGGCGCCTTATTGGGACCCTTATGCCAGAGGAATGCTGATCGGCATTACCCCGGGGACGGAAAAGGCCCACATTGTCAGGGCTGCATTGGAAAGCATTGCATATCAGGTCAAAGATATCCTGGATTTGATGGAAAAGGATTCCGGTATCAAAATAAAGACGATGAGGGCGGACGGCGGAATCGCGTCCAATGATTTCCTGATGCAGTTTCAGGCGGATATCCTGGGGATTCCGGTGGATGTGCCGGTCATCCCGGAGACAACGGCGCTGGGAGCCGCCTACATAGCAGCCTACGGCATCGGCCAGTTCAATGAACTGAGCGAGATAGAAAACAACTGGAAACTGAAAAAGCGTTATCTTCCTGGAATTGATGAAAATCAGAGGAAGAGGCTCATGACCAGATGGCACCGCGCCGTGGAGCGTGCCAAAGGATGGATTGAAGAAGACGAAAACCGGGAAACAAAACAATAGGAAGATCCGGCTGACGTTTGGCCGAAGGCTGAACCGGGATAAGATATGGGAGTGAGAGGAGAGAATATGAAAACAGATGTGGTAATCATCGGAGCAGGCGCGGTAGGCTGCGCGATTGCGAGGGAGCTGTCCAGGTACCAACTGGATGTGATTGTCGTTGATAAAAATGAGGATATCGGAGGGGATGCTTCCAAATCCAACAGCGCCATTATCCATACCGGTTATGACGCATCACCGGGAACGCTGGAATCCCAGCTTGTGGCGGCGGCAAATCCGATGTATGACAAGCTCGCTGAGGAACTGGATGTTCCCTTTAAGCGGATCGGCGCGATTCTGCCGGCCATAACACAGGAACAGTTTGAAAAGCTGCCGGAAATCAAGCACAAGGCATTTTTAAACCGCGTCTATGATGTGGAATACAAAACGGGAGAAGAGCTTCTCAGGATGGAGCCAAACCTGAACCCCGAGGTGAAGGGCGGACTCTATATTCCAAGGGAGAGTATCATCGATCCCTTTATCCTGGTGCAGGCGCTGGCTGAGAATGCCAACGAAAACGGGGTGAACTTTCTTCTGAACACAAAGGTGACGAACATCAGGACCGAAAACGGAGCCGTAAAAGAAGTAGTTACCACAGGAGGAACTATCACGGCCGACTATGTAATTAACGCCGCCGCCCTCTACTGCGATGAGATTGCCGCAATGGTAGGAAAAGCGGATTATAAGGTGGCAGCCAGAAGAGGCCAGTTCTACATCCTGGATAAGAATACGGACTGCCGGGTAAATCAGATTGTGCTCCCGATTCCGACCAGGGTGACCAAGGGTAAACTGATGTGTCCGACCATCCATGGCAATATGCTGGTGGGGCCGACGGCGGAGGATCTGGACAATAAGACCGATAAATCCGTGACGGCGGACGGACTCGGCAGCATCCTTGAAGACGTAAAGCGGCTGATTCCGGGCGTCAATATCCGCGACAGCATTACACAGTACAGCGGTCTGCGTCCGAACCGGAACCCGGAGGGGCTCCATGTGGACGTATACGATGATTTGAAAGGCTACATCAACCTTTCGGGCGTCCGCTCCACGGGACTGACACTCTCCGTTGCCATGGGAGTCTACGTGGCCGATCTCATGCGTGAAACGGGAGCCGTCATGGAGCCGAAAAAGAACTTTATTGAGAGAAGAAAAGGCGTACTCCGCTTCCATGAACTGGACAGGGAAGAACAGGACGAGGCGGTAAAGAAGAACCCGCTTTACGGGAAAATAGTGTGCCGCTGTGAGACTGTCACCGAGGGGGAGATTCTGGACTGCATCCGCAGACCGTTGGGAGCCAGAAGCATGGATGCGGTAAAACGCCGTGTCAGGGCAGGAATGGGACGGTGCCAGGGCGGTTTCTGCGGTCCCAGGGTCATCGAAATCCTGGCCCGCGAACTGGGTATCACGGTGGAAGAAGTGAACAAGAACAATGAAGGCTCTTACATGGTTGCCGGTAAGACGAGATAGGAGGACGAGATGTACGAAATTGCTTGTGACGTGGTGATTATTGGCGGCGGCCCCGCCGGCCTGTCCGCAGCCGTAGCTGCCAGGAAAGAGGGAGCCGGAAAGGTATTGATTATAGAGAGGGATGAAAAGCTGGGCGGGATTCTGCAGCAGTGCATTCATCCGGGATTTGGCCTGACTTATTTTAATCAGGAATTAACGGGACCGGAATATGCGGGCCGTTTTAAGGAAGAGGCTCTGGAACTGGGGGCGGAGGCGCTGTTAAACTCCATGGTCCTGGAGGTGCTCCCGGAAGAAAATGCGGTAATCTGCGTCAACTCCGAATACGGCATGACAAGGGTGACGGCAGAGAGCATCGTGCTCGCCATGGGCTGCCGCGAGAGAACAAGAGCCGGCATTATGATTCCGGGAACCAGGCCCGCGGGAATTTACACGGCCGGAGCGGCCCAGCGTCTGATCAACCGCCAGAATGCGGTGGTGGGTAAAAATATCGTAATTCTGGGTTCCGGAGATATCGGGATGATTATGGCGAGGAGGATGACGCTGGAGGGGGCAAAGGTCCTGGCGGTGGTGGAACTGCAGGACTATCTGGCCGGACTGACAAGAAATAAGGTGCAGTGTCTAGACGACTTTGGGATACCGCTCAAACTGTCCCACACCGTGACCAGGATCGTGGGCAGCGAGAGGGTGGAAGGTGTCTTCGTGGCCGCTGTGGATGAGAATAAAAAACCTCTCGCGGGGACGGAAGAATACATAGCCTGTGACACCCTGCTCCTGTCCGTGGGACTGATTCCGGAAAACGAGCTGAGCAGAAAGGCAAAAATCACCATTTCTCCGGTCACAAACGGGCCGGTAGTCAATCAGTATATGCAGACCTCACAGGAACCCCTTTTTGCCTGCGGAAACGTGGTCCATGTGAATGATCTGGTGGACAATGTGACGGTGGAGAGCATGAACGCGGGAAAATCTGCGGCCAGATATGCAAAAGGGGAACTGCCGGAGGCGGTGAAAGAGGTTTTGGCCGTCCCGGGAGCCAATGTGCGTTATCTCTGTCCCCACAAGGTGAGGGTGGCCGCGGAGGACGAGACGGTCCGTCTCTTTTTCCGGGTGACGGCTCCGGACAAGAATGTGGCTCTCATTGCAAAATCCGGTGACCGAATTCTGTTCCGTAAAAAGGAACTGCGCGTAAACCCCGGTGAGATGTGCCATGTGGATGTAAAAACATCGGAGATTACGGGGGATGATATCACGGTAGAAGTAGTGGGACAGGAGGCATAGGCGATGAAAAAAGAGATTATCTGTACGATCTGCCCGCTGGGCTGCCGTATCACGGTGACCGGTGAAGGCGGCGGGATTGAAACCATAGAGGGATATACCTGCAAACGGGGGGAGGATTACGGAAGGCAGGAGTTTTCCCATCCCGTCAGAATACTGACCAGCACGGTGAAGCTTACCGGCGGGGATCAACCTCTGCTCCCGGTGCGTTCCGAAAAACCGGTACCCAGGGAGCTGCTGGTTTCCTGCATGGACGTTCTTAAGAAGGCAAGGGTAAGCGTTCCGGTAAAACGTTATGATGTGGTAGTGGAGAATATCTGCGGCAGCGGAATCAATATTGTGGCATCCGATACCGTAGAGTGAAAAATATAAGGTATGGCATCAAAAACAGGCAGCGGGGAGATTCCCGGCTGCCTTGACGTGCAGTTTAATATGAGGACAGACCGGGGGAGGACACGGTTTTCCTTATTGTGGAAATCTGTTCTGAAATACGACAAGATTTCCGATTTTTCCTATTGTAACATAAAACGAATTGTTAAAATCATGGGAAAGGGGGCTGTAATGAAAATGACAGAAGCGATGGGCGAAAAAACAAATTTTTTCTCTCAGCAGCCATTTTGGGAGGTGACGAAACAGAGAGAAAATTCATTGCTGAGAACGGAGGATTTTGAACTCAGGGTACTGCGTTACAATGTAAACCAGGGGAGTACCGGGCTGAACTGTATACCTGGTGTCGGCCAGTTGGGGCTGGTATTCTCGGTTCAGGAAAAAGAAGCGTCGGCCTATGTGTTCGGGGTGCTGCCGGAGAAGAAGGAAATACCGATGTACGGAATTGAGAAGGCGCTGATGGTACAGTTTGTACCGGGCAGCTTTACATGCGCCACCGGGATACCGGCCGACGAGGTGCCGCCCGAAGGACTGAAACTGGGGGATGTGTTCCCATGGGCCATGCCGATGGTGGAAGACATCAATGCGGTGGACAGTGAAAAGGAGCATTTTATGCTGTTAGGCCGGTTTTTGGCCCAGTGCCAGGAGAAGAAAGGGGAAAGAAGGGGAAACGAGGAAAAGATGGCGGTATCTATTGCACACTATATGATGCAGAGAAGCCGTTCCGTGCGGATGAAGGAGCTGGAGGAATGCTACGGCTACACGGCCAGGACGCTTCAGAAGCTGGTTCTCAAAAATGTGGGAATCACGCCGAAGCAGTTAAGTCTGCAGATATGCCTGCAGAGCGCCATCCGGCAGATGTCACAGAGCAAAGGGGGCTCGCTGACGGAAATGTCCCATCAGATGGATTTTTATGATCAGTCTCATTTTAACAGAATTTTCCGGAAGATGACCGGGTTATGTCCGGGAGAATATCTGAAATGGCTGCAGAACAGCCGGACTTCGGGGAAGATTACAGGTTAGGGTGTATCCTGCATTTGATACACCGGTATGAAGGAGAGAAGAGGAGGTCGTTATATGTTAGTAGCAACATGGATTATCACATTTACATTAATTATTGGAGTAGGAATCTATGCGGGAACTAAAATCACCAGCGCCAGCCAGTGGTCCGGCGGCGATAAGACGATGGGGGCGTTTGCTATCGGAGCCGTTCTCGGAGCCTGGCAGATAGGTGGCATGAGCATTGTGGGCGCGGCGCAGAACGGTTACACGATGGGGATTGCCGGCTGCTGGTATTCCATAGCGGGAGGCCTGTATTTCCTGCTGGTGGGAGCCCTGTCCAAGGTACTCCGCCAGAATATGGTCAGCGAGGCGCTTCCCGATTTCCTGGCCAGGAGATACTCGACTCCGTTAGCCAGAATCCAGTCTTATATCTGGGTGGTATTCGGCTGTATCTACATTCCGATTCAGCTTAAAACCATTGCTTCCATTATCCAGATTGTTATCCCCGGATTCAATTCTGCGGCAGCCATGGTCTGCGGCGTTACGATTGCAGCCGTGTATACGGGATTTGCCGGTATGAAGGGCTCATCCGCCATCGGGCGTATCGTCTGCATTTCCACCTATGTGCTGCTGATCATCTTTGTGGTAAAAAATCTGGCCGGATTCGGCGGCTATGCGGGACTGATAGCCCAGCTTCCAAAAGATTATGATAAACTAATTGTTCCCGCAATGCCGAAACAGCAGATATTTGCCTGGGCGGTCGGCGGAGCCCTGAGCTCGGCGGTTATGCAGTCGGTGCTTCAGCCGGTTCTGGCGGCAAAGGATGCCAAAGCAGGACGGAACGGATGTATTATCGGTTACATTTTTGCAGCGCCTATCTGTATTTTAACGGCCATGATCGGTATGATGGGCCGCGCCGCCAACGACGGACTGGGTGACGGAGCCACGGCATTTGCCTGGACCATTAAAGAGTTCAGCTCCCCGCTCTACGCAGGAGTCATTTTCGCAGTCTGCACCATGATTATTGCCGCAACAATGGCGACCATGATGATGGCGACCGGAACAATCCTCACGAATATTTATAAGAACCAGATAAACACAAAGGCATCCGACAAACAGATCCTGAATGTATCCCGCTGGGGAACCATCATTCTGGCATTTTTTACACTGATTCCGGGTTTCCTGATTCCGTCCGCGCAGCTTACCAACCTGTTCCTGACCCTGACCTACAGCGTTACGGCTCCGTTCAGCTTCTGCGTGATCATCGGTATCCTCTGGAAAAAGGTGAATTCCAAAGCAGCCACGGCCAGCGCGGCGGTTGGAATTATCGTAGCCATAGTGTGGGTGATTCTCGGACTCAATGCAAAGCTTAATATCGTATATCCGGTTATTATCGCCAGCTATGCCGTAGGAATTATTGTTACGCTTCTGACCTCCAAAGAGGATGCGGCGAAAGTGCGGTAAAAGTAAAGTAAAAGCAAGGGAAAAGGGCAGAGTGGCGAGAAGAAAGAAAGGAGAAATGAATATGCCGAACAGACCATATCTTGGAAGGGAAGTATCTGAAATAGCAATGTATAAGCCGCATGTATCCGGCACGGAGGGCGCAGTGAGCTGCAATAATCCCTATGCCGCATCAGCGGGGCTTGAAATGATGAAAAAGGGAGGAAACGCCATTGATGCGGCCGTTGCCGTGTCTCTGGTTCTGGGAGTTGTGGAGCCTTACCACTGCGGTATCGGCGGAGGCTGTTTCCATATCGTTTACCATAAAGAATCGAATGAATTTTTTGCCGTGGATGCCAGAGGCGTGGCTCCAATTAACGCATGGCAGGACATGTTCCTCGATGAAAACGGCGAGGTGGATTTAAATCTGACCGAGTTTTCCGGCAGGGCGGTGGCTGTCCCCGCATTCTACCGTGCCATGGACAATGTGCTTAAAAAATACGGGACCATGACCTGGAAAGACGTTTCAGGTCCGGCCATCCGTCTCTGCCGTGAAGGTTTTAAGTGCGGCTTTGCCTATGCCAGGATCTCCAATACGCCGGAGGCCGAACATAACAAGGCGGAGTATGAAGGTTTTGCCGAGCTTTACCTGAACGGAGGAAAGCCGAGGGAGTTTGGCGAGATTATCACAAATCCGGATCTGGCCGATACGATGGAAGGCGTGGCGGAGCACGGTGTGGACTGGTTCTACAACGGCCCGGTTGCCGACGATATGGTGGCACATGTACAGAAACACAAAGGCGTCCTGGTAAAAGAGGATCTGGAAAAATGCGCGCCGATCGAGAGAAAGCCGGTAAGAGGCACATATAGAGGCTATGACGTTATATCCATGGCGCCGCCGTCCTCCGGCGGAAGCCACATTATACAGATGTTAAATATTCTGGAGCATTTTGACTTAAAGGGAATGGGGTTCCATTCGGCGGACAGCACCCATGTCCTGGCCGAAACGATGAAACTGATGTTTGCAGACCGCTCCGTGGCCATGGGCGACCCGGATTTTGTGGAAGTACAGGTTGAAAAGATTATTTCCAAGGAATACGCAGAGGAACTGGCAGCCAAAATCGACATGAATGAGGCAAAGGAATTTGCCCCGACAGAGGGGATTGAGGCAAAAGAGTACAGGGGATGCACCTCCCATTTCTCCGTCATGGACAAAGAGGGCAACGTATTTGTGCAGACCCAGACAATCCGCAACTGGTGGGGCTGCGGCGTTGTAGTTCCGGGCAGGGGATTTATCATGAACAATACCATGGCCGACTTCAGCCCGAAGGCCGGAGTCAGGACGACACAGGGGCTTGCCTACGGCATGGCCAATGCGGTGCGTCCCGGAAAGACTCCGCTTTCCAGTATGTCTCCTACCATTGTCCTGAAGGATCAGGAGCCGGTTCTGGCCGTGGGCAGCGCCGGAGGCCCAAGAATTATCACCAGCACGCTACAGCTTATTATCAATACGCTGGATTACGGCATGATGATGGATTCCGCGGTTAAAACGCCTCATATGTGCTGCCTGACAAAGGATCAGGGCCTGGAACTGGAGGGAGGATTTTCTCCAGATACGGTAAAACTCCTGGAAGAAAAGGGCCATAAGGTGATTGGAACATCGGATTTCGGAGTGCTTCTCGTTATGCCGAACGGCATAATGAAAAAGGACGGACAGCTCTTCCCGGGCGGAACAAGCCGGGTGGACGGCGGGGGCGGAGTGCTCACGAAAGACGGAACCGTGGCCATCGACGGGTTGTGTTTTGAATCGTAACAGAGAATGTAAAAAAAGAATGGAAATAAAGAATAGAAATAAAGAATAGAAATAAAGAATAGAAAGAACGGCAATCAGAAAACTGTAACATCATTTTAACAAAAACCTTATTGCAGCTATAACCTTAAAAGCCCCGTAGCCCGGGGCTTTTTCTTTTCAAAAAACGTTAAAATACGCGGTTGACTTTGCTTCTGCTATATGAGGGATAATAAATACCAGAAAAAAAGAAAGGGGTATTTATTATGAGACGCAGCATGAAAACGAAAGTATTGGCAGGGGTATTAGGGGCAGTCATGACCGCTTCACTTCTGGCCGGATGCGGAACACAGAACCAGGGCGGGCAGCAGGCACAGACCGAAGCGGCCACAAACGCAGCGGAAACAAAAGCAGGGGAAACAAAAACAGAGGACGGCAAAACAGGCGCTGGAGATACGGCTTCCCAGGCAAAAACAGAGAAAAACGCGGTGTCATCGGAGGCGAAGGAGGGGGAAGTGCTTCTGCCGAACCGGAAACTGAACGTATCCGTCATCCAGATGCCGATGTTAGACACGGCGGAGAGTCTGCAGTATTTAAGCGACACGGTTGACGGCCTGATGTACGGAACCCTCCGTCCCGAACTTGTCGTGGGCGTGGAGGATGGCCTTGGTTTCACTCCGCAGAGGATGGACAGTGATTTTATTGACTATCTGGGCGCAATTGCCAAAAAGTACGGTATTTACTTTGTACCGGGAACGTTCCGCGAGATTTCGGACGATCTTCCGGAAGGTGAAACATATAACACCTGTCCGGTATTCGGACCCGATGGTGAATTAATCGATGTTTACAGAAAGAAAGCTCCGTACTATCCGGTAGAGTCCAACACTCCGAGCAGCAGTCCTGATTACTGCACCTTCTACATACCGGAAAAAGACGTCACGGTTGGACTTCAGATCTGCTATGATCAGTTCTTCCCGGAGATTTCCCGTACACTGGCCCTGGAAGGAGCCGAACTGATACTGACGCCGTCTTACGATCCGGCCGAATATGATTTCATCCCCGACGTCATTCCGAGGGCAAGGGCGCTGGAAAATGAGTGCTACTACATATGGACCAACGGCGTAAACGGGCCTTGCGGCAATTCCACCATTGTGGATCCGGAGGGACAGGTCATTTATAAATGTGACTCCACGGAAATGACATATACAACGACACTTGACTTTGCAAGAGTTACCGAGAAACGTCTGTACGGACAGGATCAGCACCTGAATTCCCTGCGCAAGTTCAACCTGCAGTATCCATATGCGGGCCGTGTTGCAGAGGCGCCCGTATACGAGGGCTGGCCGGAGCTGACTCTGGACAGAACAGAGTATGATAACCGTGTTTCAGAGATCGGCATGAGCACGATGCCAAGAGAACTGAGTCCGGAAATGCAGGCGGAACAGGACAAACTGATGGATGAGAAGATGAAGAGCATCCAGGGAAGCGGAAAATAAACAAACAGAATAATATTTAAGGGGGTATCTGTCATGTCAGAAACGGCTGCAGTAAAATCAAAGGGCAGTGCGACGGCAAAGTCGGGCAGTAATATAACAAAATTTTTACTTTTAAACGCAATCGGTATTTTCATGTTTTTTATTTCCATTACCATAAACGGCACCAAATCCATCCCGATTGACCATATTGTTACGGCAATCAGGAGTATCCCGAATTTCGGGCCGGTGTACGGCGGGCTGATTGTCGTTATCGGAGCAGTCCTCCCATTTGTGAGGGGAACCTGGAATAAGGATACGGTAACAACGGTTTTCTCCATCTTCAAGGTGATTGGCATCGGCGTAGTTATCATGGCCATCTTCGGGTTTGGCCCCGCCAGATTCCATGATCCGGATATGCTTCCCTTTGTTTTCAACAAAGTAGTAGTACCGGTCACATCCCTTGTACCGATTGGAGCCATTTTCCTGGCGTTCCTGATTAACTACGGGCTGATGGAGTTCATCGGAGTATTTATGAAGCCGGTTATGCGCCCGCTGTGGAAGACCCCGGGCCGTTCCGCAATCGATGCGGTTGCCTCCTTCGTGGGAAGCTATTCCGTAGGACTTCTGATTACCAACAGAGTATATAAAGAGGGATTTTATTCCCAGAAAGAAGCAAGTATCATTGCAACTGGATTTTCCACCGTATCGGCCACCTTCATGGTTGTTGTGGCTAAGACACTGGGACTGATGGACAAATGGAACCTCTATTTCTGGTCCACCCTGATCATCACCTTCCTGGTAACCGCCATCACGACGAGAATCTATCCTCTGAACAAAAAACCGGATCTGGGCTACGAGGGGATGGAAGTAGTAAAAGAACCTGTCGTAGAAAAAGGCAAACTTTTCTCCACAGCGCTGAACGAAGGCCTTGAGGCCTGCTCCCAGGCGCCGGGATTCGTGGAAGGCCTGATTAAGAACTTCAAGGACGGTATCAACCTTGCCTTAAATATCGGTCCGACCCTGATGTCCATCGGTTTCCTCGGCCTGCTTCTGGCAGAGTACACACCGCTCTTTGATATCATGGGCTACATCTTCCTCCCGTTCACAATGATTCTGGGCTTTGGACCGGAGGCAATGATGGTAGCCAAGGGCTGCGCCATCAGCCTCGCCGAGATGTTCCTCCCGGCCAACATCGTGGCCGCGGGTTCCCCTCTGGCACAGGGCGTAATCGCAATTGTGTGTGTAGCCGAGATTTTATTCTTCTCCGCATCAATTCCGTGTATTTTAGGAACAGACATCAAGCTCAGTGTTAAGGATCTTGTGATTATCTGGGCGGAGAGAGTGGTACTCTCATTGATATTGGCGACTCCGGTCGTGATGTTCCTGTATTAAGGGGGATTGATTGAGAAAGGAGAACGCCGCCGGTCACGGTCGGGGTTCGGGATGGTGAGAGGGAGGTTATGAGTCTTCAGTCCCGGTTTG
>NZ_URHZ01000061.1 GCF_900547735.1 uncultured Clostridium sp.
GGCACTTACCGAGGTATTTTCGAGGTTAGTGTCCGCTATGTACTCCAAAGAGCGCGAGCGTTTCCCGCAGGAACTTTTTCTGCCCGGATTCCCCACCCGCGATAACCTGAAATCCGGGACTGAAGACTCACAGCCCCCCTCTCACCATCCCGCCCCCGGCCGTCCCAGCGCGTTCTCATTACTCAACTAGAGTTCCCCTTAAATAATTTTCCCCCACCGCCCGTACAGCCATCTCTTCAAAAGCCCGGATGTACAGCGGTTTTTCAATATAGTTCAGTGAAATCAGATCAATCCGGAGGAATTTCTTGAAATTTTTTACAGGAAGAATGTGGATATATTCCTCTCTGCTGCAGTTCATATTATGGCTGTTAATCCGGGATAATAACATATAGGGAGCGATTCCGGCGCCTACTCCCTTGGCGCACAGGGAAATCTGGGTGTCCGTATCGCTGATCTGGTAAGGAGAATAGAGATCAATATGGCACTGATCCAGGTATTCCTGCAGGGCGGAGTTGATGACACCGGTGGAATAGCTCTTGATAAACGGGATATCGGTAAAATGGCGCAGGTCGATCTCGGATGACAGAAAGCTCTCGGACCGCTCTCCGAAACGGCGTTTCAGCAGTCCGTCGGAAATCATAAAGCAGAGCTCGTCCTCACACAGCGGAGTTATGGCAAAATCCTCGGCGTAAGGGGTATTGACGCCCATAAACAAATCAACATTTCCCTTCCTGAGATTTTCAGCCAGGACTACGGTGTCGTTCATGAAAAAGCGGATCTCCACGTCCGGAAAAGCACGGGAGTATTCCGGCATGACCCAGGGCAGGAAGATTTGGGCGCGGGACGCGCTGATTCCCATGGTAAAGCTGCCCTTCATCCCGCTGGCCCGCTTGGCCAGGCTCTCCTGCAGGCTGCTCTCGATGGCCTGGATTTTCTGAAGGGAGTGGAGCATCGACAGCCCGGCTTCGGTGAGCTGGAAGCGGGGTTTCCTCGTAAACAGCTTCACTCCGTAATTTTGTTCCATCCGCTTGATGTGATCGCTGACACACTGCTGTGAGACAAAGGCGCGCTGTGCCGCACGGCTGATGCTCATTTCTTCGGCAACTAATAAAAAGATCTCCTGATTTGACTGCATGGTGTTCTCCTTTCTAAGTGTTTTTAATAACAGGAAAACGGCAGACGGCCGTTCACAAATACTTATACCGCGAAGTACAATTCTTCTATATTAATAAGAATAAGTGAAGTATTAATTAAGAATAATTGCAGTGTATCATGCGAATATAAGAAATACAAGAAAAATATTGTGATACTGTAAAAATAACTTGTTTGATTTTGGCGTTTGAATTATATATGATAATTGTAACAGCTGGGATATGGGTGTACATCGAGAGGTCGATTACAAAATGGAGGGGAAGTTATGGTTGATACAAATGAAAAAATGAGTTGGGTTAATGTTATCAAAATTGCCGGCGTTTTTGTGTCGTGGGCAATCGGATCGGGTTCTGTTACCGGTCAGGCATCACTGCAGTATTTCTGCGGTTACGGCATATGGGGATATGCAGGAATCGTGGTGGAGGCGCTGCTGCATCTGTTCCTGTTGATTTCGTTTTTTAAACTGGGCCACAGAAAGCAGTTTAAGAGTCCGCTTGATATTTTTACGTACTACTGCGGAGATAAGGTTGGTAAAGTATTCCAGCTTCTGGCAATGGGACTTTTATATTCGGCTCCCGTTGTTATGATTTCCGGTTTCGGCGCGGCGCTCAACCAGCATTTCGGCATGCCGTCACGTCTGGGTTCCGTTCTGCTCGGAATTTTATGCCTGGTTACAATTCTTCTTGGACTTAAAAAACTTGTCGACATTATCGGCAGTATCGGACCGTTCATGATTGTCCTGACAATCGGAACCGGTATTTATTATCTGACACAGCATATGGGCGGAGTTGCCGCAGGCATCGAGATGGCGCCGACTCTGGGTCTTTCAAGAATCGCACCGACATGGTGGCTGGCCGGATTATATTACACCACCTGTACACCGCTGCAGTCGGCTCCGTTCTTCTCGGCTACGGCTAAGAGCTTTAAGGTAAGGAAAGAACTGATTTACGGCGCAGTCATGGGAGTCATTTTCTATGCAGCGGCCGATATCGTTATGGCATCCGCACTTTTTGCCAACATCGAGGAATTCAGCACAATGATGATTCCGAACCTTTACCTGGCAAATACAATCTCTCCAATCCTTGGATTTATCTTTATCATTGTTATATTTATGGCGATTTTCTCATCCTGTGTGCCGTCCATGTTTACGCTCTGCGCATCATTCTGCGAAGAGAAAACACCGGCTTACAACAAATTTGCGGTTATTTTGGTCATTGCATCCGTTCTCTGCTCCATGCTTCTTCCGTTTGACAAGCTTCTGGGACTGGTATACGGCGTATATGGCGTGCTCGGCGGTATCTTTGTATTATTTATGATAGCAAAACAGATTCAGGAGAAAAAAGCAGCATAACGGTTCGGACGGAAGCTGCGGTACCGTTATGAAACAGCATTACTACGACAGCATTATTAAAATATCATAACGGTTCGGCACAAAGGGATAAGTTTACAGGAGGTAAGATGGATCAATTTAAAATAGCACTGGTTCAGTCATCGTGGGCATTGGGGGACGTGAAAGCCAATGTCCGCAAGGCGGAAGAAAAGATCCGCGAGGCGTGCGGCAAAGGAGCCGATTTCGTCTGTCTGCCCGAAGGCTTTAATACGGGATATTACTGTTTCGATTATGAGACGATGAAAAATGCGGCCGAACCCCTGGACGGAGAAACAATTACTAAGATGAGAAGTCTGGCAAAGGAGCTGGGAATCCATCTCCTGGCGCCGATTATGATGACGGCCGGCACCGGAATTGTCGAAAACACGGCGGTTCTGATTGACGATGAGGGCGTTGTGCTCGGCCATTATTCAAAATCCCATCTGGTAGGGGCGGAACAGCTTCATTTGAACAGGGGAAGAAAATTCCCGGTATTCCGGACAAAATACGGAACCATCGGCATTGTCATCTGCTATGATATCTGTTTCCCGGAGACAACCCGTATCCTGGCGCTTGAGGGGGCGGATCTGATCCTGTGTCCGGCGGCATGGAGGGACGGATCTTATTTCAGGGACTGGCTGAACCAGGTGACGGAGGTGCGTGCACTGGACAACAATGTCTTTGTGGCGCTGATAAATTTCACGGGAGAACTGCCTGATTCGCCGTTCTGCGGATGCAGCCAGGTGGTAAGCCCGATTGGAAAGGTGCTGGGAAGATGTTCACCGGATCGGGAGGAAATTCTCTATCAGGATATTGATATGAGCATGGTGCACAAAGAACGGATGGGAAATACGGTGATGATCGACCGTCATCCGGAATTATATTCACGTATTACCGAGTAGCGGACTTCCGCTAAACGTCGGGAGGACAGTAAAAATAGACATTGAAAAGCCGGTGATTCCATGTATCCATGGATGCCGGCTTTTATCATCTTATCATTGCCGTTTGCGGCTCATTGTCAAGGATAAACCTGGAGCATACTTTCCGGTGTTTTTTCGTTGGGCAGAAGGGAGATATTATGGAACATGACAGGACAGAGCAGGTAAAGGATATGCTGAATGGCGCGTATGACCTTCACGTACACCCGGCGCCGTCGGCATTCAGCCGGGCGCTGGACGACTGGGAGCTGATGCAGGAGGCGGACGAGGCGGGGATGGCCGGCGTCCTGATTAAATCACACTATGGCTGCACGGCCGCCAGGGCCGCGACGGTCAACCGAAAGAGCGGCTGCCGGGCAAAAGCGTACGGCGGTCTGGCTCTCAATTGGCCCACGGGCGGACTGAACCCCTATGCGGTGGAAAACTGCCTCCATGAGGGAGGGATTCTCATATGGATGCCCACCCGGGACGCCGGACATTGCCTGGAATTCGGGCCGATGCCCGGAGATTTCTTCAGCCGGCCGGGCATTACGATCCTGGACGGGGAGGGAAGGATTCTTCCGGAGGTTTATGAGATTATGGACATTGTTAAAAAATACGGAGCATATCTTGGAACCGGGCACTTAAGCCGGGAGGAATCGGTACGGCTCTGCCGCCTGGGAAGAGAGCGCGGGGTAAATATGATACTGACGCATCCCGAGTGGAGCAGAACCAGAATTGAAGGCGCCATGCAGGCGGAGCTGGCGTCCCTGGGAGTTGTGATTGAAAAAAACTGGGTCAATCTGGCGGAAGGCACCGTAACCGCGGAGGAAATGGCTGCAAATATCCGTCTGTCGGGGGTGGAACACACCTACATTGCGACGGACAGGGGGCAGAAGGGATTCGAACATCCGGTCCGCGGAATGGAACTTTTTATGGAAACACTTCTCGAATGCGGATTCAGCGAAAAAGAAATTATCACGATGTCCCATACCGTACCGTCAAGTATTGTGAACCGTCAGGCAGCATTTTAAAATACACAAGCAATAACTTGTTTATATCCAAAAAATACTTGTTTGATATTGGAAAGAGAACGTTGTATATTAAAGATAAGAAATGAAGCGCCAAACAGACAGGCGCTGGTCAACAAATTAAAATGAGGAGGATTTCGAATGGATGAATCAAGATTCCAATACAGCGAATACAAAAGCGGCGAACTGATTAACGGCATCGAGCGTTCCGCCCACCGCGCCCTGCTGTACAGTACAGGCCTTGATACGGACGACTTACATAAACCGTTGATTGCCGTGGTGAATTCCTTTACCGAGATGGTTCCCGGCCACATTCATCTGCGGGAGATAGCGGAGCATGTGAAAGCGGGAATTTGGGAAGCGGGGGGCATCCCGCGTGAATTCAGCACCATAGCCCTTTGCGACGGTATCTGCCAGGGACACCGGGGAATGAGTTACCCTCTCCCCAGCAGGGAAAATATTGCCGACGCAGTAGAAATGATGATAGAGGCGCACCATTTTGATGCAATGGTTATGCTGCCGGGATGTGACAAGATTGTTCCCGGTATGATCATGGCGGCGGCCAGAGTGAACATTCCCGCAATCATCCTGCCGGGCGGTCCGATGATGGCAGGAAGCTATAAAGATAAAGAAGTCATAACACTGACCGACATGAGGGAATTTATCGGCCAGGTCCAGACCGGAAAAATGTCGGTGGACGATCTGCTGGAGATTGAAAAGAGAGCGCTTCCGACTTACGGAACATGCGCTATGCTCGGAACGGCCAACTCCATGAGCTGTATGGCGGAAATCCTGGGACTGGCGCTTCCGCACAGTTGTACGGCCCTCGCCGTGTCGGCCGATAAGCGCAGATTTGCAAAACAGTCGGGCAAACGCGCCGTGGAGATGATTAAGGAAGACTTGACGGCCAGAAAGATTCTGTCCAGGGACGCCCTGTTAAACGGCATCAGCGCCGCCATGGCAATGGGAGCATCCACCAATACGGTTCTTCATCTGATGTCCATTGCAAATGAGGCCAAGGTGAAGCTGGATCTGAAAGATTTCGACCGCATCAGCCGGAAGGTTCCCTATCTCTGCAACCTCAAGCCGTCCGGAAAGTATCCTCTTTCCGTCCTGCATGAGAACGGCGGGGTTCCGTCCGTGATGAAGGCAATCGAGAGCAGACTGGAACCAAACCACATGACGGTGACCGGAAAGACGATGATAGAAAATCTGAAGGACGTGCCTCTTGTGGAAAACGACGTGATTTACCCATTTGACGAACCTAAGAATGAAGAAGGCGGAATCGCCGTCTTATACGGCAGCCTGGCCCCGGACGGAGCCGTGGTCAAAAAATCCGGCGTAAAGCCGTCCATGTACCAGTTTACGGGACGCGCCAGGGTATTCCATTCCATGGAGGATGCGAGCCATGCCGTTTCAACGGATCAGATTAAAGAGGGTGATGTGATAGTCATCCGCTATGAAGGCCCGAAAGGCGGACCGGGAATGAGGGAGATGCATATGACAACCTCGCTTCTGGTAGGAAGAGGAATGGACGAGAGCTGTGCCCTGGTTACGGACGGACGATTCTCAGGTTCCACGAGAGGACCGTGCATCGGCCATATCTCCCCGGAAGCGGCAGCGGGCGGACCGATTGCCGCCGTGGAGGACGGAGACAGGATTATTATCGACATTCCGAACCGCAGACTGGATTTGGATGTGCCGGATGAAGTAATTAAAGAGCGCCTGAAAAAGGTGAAACCGCTTGTAAAGCCCAGAACGCCCGCACTGGAGAAATACGCCGCCCTGGTTACATCAGCCGATCAGGGAGCGGTGCTGAGAGTGCCTGACATATTAAAAAATGAGATTAACGGGGGAACGAAATGATAACAAAACCGATGTACTTTTACAGCAACTGTTACCGTCTGGCGGCTGCACTTTACCTTCCGGACGACTATAAAGAGGGAGAGAAACTTCCCTGTATTATTCCGAATTCCGGTTATATCGGACTAAACGCAATTTATCCCGCATTATTTGCCCGCGCCCTGACAAAGAGAGGCTACGCCTGTCTTGGCTTTGATTACCGTGGTTTCCTTCAGAACGAGGGACCTGCCGGCGTATGTAAGCTGGATGAGCAGGTGGAAGATATCAGAAATGCCGTCACCTTTGCCGGCACACTTCCCGAGGTAGACGCAGACCGGATTGGGCTGCTTGGCTGGGCCATGGCGGCAGGCCTTTCCTTCAGGGAGGCACAGCTTGATAAACGCGTAAAGGCAGTCGCAGGTTTGAACGGCTTCTACTGCGGCGAGAGATGGCTCCACCAGGTCTTCTCCCATGTAGACTTTGTCAAGATGCAGAAAGAGATTGGGGAAGAGGAGATCCGGATTGTAAAGGAAGGCACGAGACGGTTTGATAATCCGTTCCACTTTTATCCGCTGGATCCCGATACCGAGGAAGTTGTCCATGACAATCTCTATACGGTGGATGGCTACGGACAGGAGATTTCCCTGGAACTGGGCCGTTCCCTGATGGACTTCAACTCCGAGAAAAATATCGAGGACGTGAAAGTACCGGCCTTCATCGGACACGGCAAATACAACCTGCTCCACCCAATCAGCGAATCCGAAATATTTTACGATAAGCTGCAGTGCGAAAAAACCTTCTATGCAATCGAAGGAAAGCACAACGACTTCATGTTTGACGATCATGAAGTATTCGAGAATCTGATCGATGAGCTGGATCGATTCTTTCAGAAAATCTAAACTCACTGTTTCAGGGGGGTCCCCATTGCCAGATATTGGCTTTGGAGACTCCCTTTTTTCGTGCTCCAACTGTGTTCCACATATTACCAGAGACAAAACCCCTGTTTTCCTGCGATAATACTCAAGTTAGAAAAGACTAAGCACATGCCGTCCGGTGGGGAAAATACGAAGGGCCGCCCGGCTGATTGCGCGAATTTTAACGAAAAAAGGTATAAATAGAGGAAAGAGAGAGGTGGATTTGAAAAAATATAACGAATGAAAGTAGAGAAATGTCGGAAAATGCACAAAAAAAGTTCAAATTCTAGTAAAGATTTGTTCACTATTTCGAAAAAGTATGGTATAATAGAAAACACACAAACAGCTACACAAATCTACACATCGAGGGGTGATATCGTGATTAAAAAAGAAATGATTGCTATGCTCTTAGCAGGAGGACAAGGCAGCCGGCTTGGCGTTTTGACTCAGAAGGTTGCGAAACCCGCAGTTTCATTTGGCGGTAAATACCGTATTATTGATTTTCCGCTCAGTAACTGCATCAATTCCGGAGTAGATACAGTCGGAGTTTTAACACAATACCAGCCGTTGCGCCTGAATGCGCATATCGGTATTGGTATTCCATGGGATCTTGACCGTAACGTAGGCGGGGTTACCGTTCTTCCTCCGTATGAGAAAAGTATTGGAAGTGACTGGTACACCGGAACAGCGAATGCGATCTATCAGAATCTTGAGTATATGGAGAATTACAATCCGGAGTATGTCCTGATTCTTTCCGGCGACCATATTTACAAGATGGACTATGAGGTAATGCTTGAATATCACAAAGCGAATAATGCAGATGTTACAATTGCCGCCATGCAGGTTCCGATTGAGGAGGCCAGCCGTTTCGGTATTGTTATCACAGACGACAATAACCGCATTTCGGAGTTTGAGGAGAAACCGGAGAACCCGAGAAGCAACCTGGCGTCCATGGGTATCTATATCTTTAGCTGGCAGGTGCTCAAAGATGCACTGATCAAGCTGTCGGAAGAGCCTGGATGTGATTTTGGAAAACATATTATTCCGTTCTGCCATTCAGCAGGTAAGAGAATTTTTGCATATGAGTACAACGGATACTGGAAAGATGTTGGGACTTTGGGATCCTACTGGGAAGCCAATATGGAATTAATCGATATTATCCCCGAGTTTAACTTATATGAAGAATATTGGAAGATTTATACCAAGAGTGACATTATCCCTCCTCAATACATATCTGAGAATTCAAAGATTGAGAGAAGCATTATAGGCGAGGGAACGGAAATCTACGGTGAAGTCAGCAATTCTGTGATTGGAGCAGGCGTTACAATCGGAGAAGGCGCCGTAATCAAAGATTCCATCATTATGAAGGGAAGTGTAATCGGAGCGGGAGCCGTAGTGGATAAAGCCATCATTGCGGAGGATGTTACGGTTGGAGAAGGCGCAGTGCTCGGAGAAGGCGAGATGGCACCGAGTAAATATGATCCGAAGGTATATCAGTTTGAACTGGTGGTGGTAGGAGAGCGTTCCACGATTCCCGGCAAGGTCAGAATCGGAAGGAATACGGCGATTTCCGGAGAGACCACACCGGATGATTACCATGGCGGAGTACTTGAAAGCGGCGATTACATAATAAAGGCAGGTGGAGTACAATGAGAGCAATTGGTATTGTTTTAGCAGGCGGCAACAGCAAGAGAATGAGAGAGTTATCCAACAAGAGAGCGATCGCTGCAATGCCTATTGCAGGCAGCTACCGCAGTGTCGATTTTGCTCTGAGTAACATGAGCAACTCCCATATTCAGAGTGTTGCAGTGCTTACACAGTATAATTCCCGATCCCTGAATGAACACCTCAGCTCTTCCAAATGGTGGGATTTCGGCAGAAAACAGGGCGGCATGTATGTGTTCACGCCTACGATTACGGCGGAGAGCAGCGACTGGTACAGAGGAACGGCAGACGCCCTCTTCCAGAACCTGGATTTTCTGAAGAAAAGCCATGAGCCTTATGTAGTTCTTGCCAGCGGCGACGGAGTTTATAAACTTGATTATAATAAAGTACTTGAATATCATATCGAGAAGAAAGCGGACATCACGGTAGTATGCAAAGAGATGGGACCGGAGGCCGATGTCACAAGATTCGGTCTTGTGAAGACCAACGACGACGGCCGTATCACCGATTTTGAAGAGAAACCGATGGTTGCCACCTCTAACACGATCTCCTGCGGTATTTATGTAATACGCAGACGGCAGCTCATTGAGCTGATCGAGCGGTGCGCAGCGGAAGACAGATATGACTTTGTCACGGACATTCTGGTGCGTTATAAGAATCTGAAGCGTATTTATGCATATAAGCTGGGGACTTACTGGAACAATATCGCTTCTGTAGACGCATACTACAAGACCAACATGGATTTCTTAAAACCGGAAGTAAGACATTATTTCTTCAAAGAGTATCCGGAGATTTATTCCAAAGTAGACGACCTGCCTCCGGCAAAATACAATCCGGGAGCGGTAGTCAGGAACAGCCTTGTATCCAGCGGATGTATCCTGAACGGAACGGTGGAGAATTCAGTTCTTTTTAAGAAGGTTTACGTTGGCAACAACTGCGTAATCAAGAATTCAATCATTTTAAACGACGTATATATTGGGGATAACACTGTAATCGAAAACTGTGTTGTGGAGAGCCGAGATACCATCCGCGCCAACACAACGCACATCGGCACACCGGACAACTTAAAGATTGTCATCGAGAAGAACGAGCGATTTACATTATAATGAACAGACGGGAGAGGGGTTAGATTTATGCAGATTACGGACGTAAGAGTAAGAAGAATTGAAAAAGAAGGCAAGATGAAGGCCATCGTATCCATTACGCTGGACAATGAATTTGTAGTCCACGACATCAAAGTGATAGAGGGGGAGAAGGGACTGTTCATCGCAATGCCTAGCCGCAAAGCTGCGGACGGTGAATACCGTGATATCGCGCATCCAATTAATTCCTGTACGCGCGACATGATTCAGAGTATTATTCTTGCCAAATATGAAGCAACTGCCCTGGAGATGGCTGACGAAGAGGCACACGAGCAGGCTTGACAGGTGCATAGATACGAGAAATACGTGAAAATTGCATAAATATAAAAGAAAATGCCCCGGGGTGCTGGACAAAGCAGCCGGGGCGTTTTATTATATTATTTATACAAAAAAATTCGCGTATGCGAAAATAAAACCAGGGGGACTATAATATGAGCGGTACTATATTTGCACTGATTCCGCCAATCGTAGCAATCGCGCTGGCGTTGATTACGAAAGAGGTTTATCTGTCACTGTTGATTGGAATCCTGTCGGGCGCATTTCTCTTTACCGGAGCGAACCCGATTCACGCGGTCGAAACCGTTATTGCAATTATGGGGGACAAGATTGGCGGCAATGTCAACATTCTTCTGTTCCTGTCATTCCTCGGAATTGTTGTGGCCCTGATTACCAAATCAGGAGCATCCAGGGCATACGGAGAATGGGCGGCCCACTCCATCAAAAGCAGAAGAGGCGCGCTCCTTGCCACCATGTTTCTGGGTTCCCTGATTTTCGTGGATGATTATTTTAACTGTCTGACCGTCGGAACCGTTATGCGTCCGGTTACGGACAAGCATAAGATAACGAGGGCAAAGCTGGCTTACATTATCGATGCCACTGCCGCTCCTATCTGTATTATTGCGCCGATATCGAGCTGGGCTGCGGCCGTGGGCTCCTCTCTTCCCGAGGGCAGCGGCGTGGACGGATTCGGACTGTTCCTGCGGACGATTCCGTTTAACCTTTATGCCATCCTGACGATTATTTTCATGCTGTTCATTATCATCGGCGGATTTGATTTCTCCGCAATGAAGAAGTACAATGAGCGGGTGGAACGGGAAGGAAAAGAAAAGACCATCGATGCGGATGCGGTTACCATTGCAGGCAACGGCAAGGTAATCGATCTGGTAGCGCCGATCCTTGTCCTGATTGCGTTCTGTGTCAGCGGCATGCTGTATACGGGAGGAATTATGGACGGTGCCGGAATCGTAGAGGCGTTTGCCAACTGTGATTCCGCACTGAGCCTGGTGCTGGGCTCCTTCTTCACCCTGGTATTTATCTTCATCTTCTACCTGGTGAGAAGAGTCATCCACTTCAGTGAATTCTGCGAGAGCTTTACCATCGGCATCAAGGCAATGATTCCGGCCATTATGATTCTGTGCCTGGCATGGACCCTGTCCGGTATCTGCAGCGCCGATTACCTGAATATCGGCGGTTATGTCGGTTCCGTTGTCGGCGGAAGCGCTCTGGTGGGAGCTCTGATGCCCGCCATCATGTTCCTGGTAGCCTGCGGACTGGCATTCTCCACGGGAACTTCCTGGGGAACATTCGGTATCCTGATTCCTATCGCCTTTGCAGTGGTAGGACCGGAGAATATGAACTCACTGACCATCTCCACATCGGCTATCCTGGCCGGAGCGGTCTGCGGCGATCACGTTTCACCGATCTCCGATACGACGATCCTGGCATCGGCAGGAGCGCAGTGTGACCATATCAACCACGTTTCCACGCAGATTCCGTACGTACTCTGCGTAGCGGGATGCTGCGTCATCGGATATCTGGCTGCCGGCATTACCCAGAACGGCTGGATCGGCACCCTGACGGGCCTCATCGCCCTTACCATCGTCCTGATTATCCTGGACCGCAGAAACAATCCGAAGTTCGCGCGGTGACACGGCGGGAACGCTGATTAAATGTATACACTGAAAAAAGAACCGGCTGAATTCGAATTATAATTTAATTTGCTGGTATAAATTCCTCTGTTTTACAGATACTACATTTATGTAAAACGATACAGATAAATGTGGAAAATGTAAGATGGAGGAATTTTTGTATGAAAGCTACAGGTATAGTCAGAAGAATTGATGATTTGGGCAGGGTGGTAATTCCAAAGGAAATCCGCCGGACTCTTAGACTCAGGGAAGGTACTCCGCTTGAAATATTTACGGACAGAGAAGGAGAAATAATCCTTAAGAAATATTCACCGATGGTAGAGCTGGCCGCATTTGCCGTTCAGTACGCGGAGGCAATGGCTCAGTCCACCGGACTTATGGTATGTATCACAGACCGTGATCAGGTTATCGCCGTATCGGGAGGCCCCAAAAAGGATTACCTCCAGAAGCCGGTCAGCAGACAGCTTGAGAATGCAATCACGGAGCGTATGACAATCACAGCGGTGAAAGAGGACAAGAATTTTATCACCGTTGTATCAGAAGAACCGGAAGGAACTACGGCTCAGGTTGTAGTTCCGATTATCTGTGAGGGAGACGCAATCGGAGCGGTTGTAATCCTTGGAAGAGAACCGAGAACCAGATTTGGTGATACGGAAGTGAAGCTTGCGGCTACGGCGGCAGGGTTCCTGGGAAGACAGATGGAAGGGTAACTTGAAAAACCAGGTGAAAAATCCATATGAGTTAGTACATTATTGTTCACACCGCAGCCAGAGGGCGGCTGTGATGTGAACGGTAGTGACAGGGCCGCATTTCGTGGCCCTTTTTTGATTCATAGGAAATTACGTCCTATGAATCAAAAACGCTTCGCGTGCTTCTCCTTGATTTTCCCAAAAAGATGGGATAAACTTATCAATAGGACAAGATGTGGAAAAAAATCCTTTTTTGAAATTTTTAAATTTATATGTGGTATATTACAAGCTATTATATCGGGCGGAGGATATCTGCTTATACATATTGAGGAAGGATACGTATGGGAAGAAAAAAGGAATTAAAAAAAGATCAGGATGATGACCTTATGGAAATCAGGGAACCGGAGGAAGGAAAGAAAGAGACACTGGTGGATATTATCTGCCGGAACATCCGCAGGGATATTATAGTAGGCGAGCTTACCCCCGGAGAAAAGGTAATGGCGAAGGAACTGGCTGAGAGGTACGGTACATCGGAAACACCGGTAAAGCTGGCGCTGAACCGCATGATTTCAGAAGAAGTTGTAGAAAATTTCCCGAGGCAGGGAATGGTAATCAAGCCTATTACAATCTCTGATGCGGAAGAGATATTCGATCTGCGCTTAATGATGGACCTTTATTATACAAAACAGATTATTGAGGCGGTAAAGGTCAATAAGACACTGCGCAGGGAACTGGAGCAGAATATCGAGGAACACGAAGAGATAATGAAAAAGTTTATCGACACAAACGACGTGGAACTGTTTCTCCAGGATTACAACCATGACTATGAATTTCACAGAATATACCTGAAGTGTTCCGGCAACCAGAAGCTGGTGGGGATGTATAAGCGGATCAATCCGTTTATCTACTCCAATTACATTTTCCGCCGTCAGTCCAAGGAGAAGGATATGGCGGGCCTGGAGGAACACAAGGCGATTTTCAATGCAATTGTGGATGGGGATGAGGAACGCCTGAGAGAGTGTATCAGAATACATATGCAAAATGCAATAAAGTCAATTACGGTAATTATGAAGTGCGAAAGAATTAAATAAAGTCACGGACCGGATGAAGAAGTGCAGCGATCGATTCCCAAAAAAGGAACGTTCGCTGCACTTTTTGTATGCTTGTGAAGAAACTGTGAAATATAGACAAAAATATTAATTTTTTTTAGGAGTTTTAACGCTATTTTTTTGATTAGAAATAGGATAGAATTTTTAATATACAAAATAAAATTTTATTTTTAAAATAAAAAATTTTTTTGAGGAAAATAACAGACGGAAGGATAGACGGTGATATGAAAATACTGGTTTTGGAATCATCGACATCGTCGGCAAAAGCAATGCTTTATGATACAGATAAAAAGCAGTCTTTTGTAAGGACGAGACCGTATCCGGGGATGTTTGATAATACAACCGTTCACAATGCTCAGACAGTTTTTGAAGAGACTCTGTCAGTTGCCAGAGAACTGCTGGATGGCCGTACGGACATTGACATGATATCACTTGGGGGAACATGGCATTCTCTCTGCCTGATGGATTCGGAAATGAATCCCATGACACCGGTGCTTCCATGGTGCTATACAGGAGCTTCCGGTCTATGCAGGGAAATCAGGCAGGAGCAGGATTACGTCCGCAGTTATTACCATAAGACGGGATGCATGGTAAATGCGATTTATCCGTTTTTTAAACTTCGGATGTTTAAGGACATGGGATTTGACTTAAGCCAATATATAGCGGCGGGACAGAATGTATATAATACATACAGAATGACAGGCAGGAAAGCAGCGACGGAATGTGTGGCTTCGGGAACAGGCCTGATGAACATTTATACGAAGCAATATGAACCGGATTTATTGCGGGAGCTGGGAATTACAGAAGATTCCCTGCCGGAAATTGTACCTTATGACAGGATATATCCCTTATCGAAAGATGCCGCTTCTTATCTGGGACTGAAGGAAGGGACGCCCGTGATTCCATCCAATTCGGACGGCGGGTTAAACCAGATTGGGGTCGGCGCCCTGAAGAAGGGTGTTATGACATTTTCGGTTGGTACCAGTGGGGCCATCCGCCTGACTACATCAAAGCCGATTATTCCGGATGAACCGTCCACATGGTGTTATCTGTCACCAAAGTCATGGATGTCGGGGGCGGCTACCTCGGGAGCCTGCAATTGTATCGACTGGTTTAAAGAGAAATTTGCAAAGGCAGAGTCATACGCGAACCTGGAGACAGGATTTAATACAGACAGTGAATCACCCGTATTTCTGCCATTTGTGTTTGGGGAACGGTGTCCGGGATGGAACGATGACAGGCATGGCGTATTTGAGAATCTGAGTGCATCAAGTACGGTTCAGGATTTATACAGGGCGGTGCAGGAAGGAGTCTTATTCAATCTATTTCAATGCTATGAGACACTGACGGCGGTCAACGGTGTGCCGGAACACATTAAACTGTCCGGAGGAATACTCAATTCGCCGCGCTGGACACAGATGTGCGCCGATATTTTCGAAAAAGATATGGAAGTGGACAAGCTGGCTCAAAGCTCTCTGATGGGTGGTGTGGTTCTTGCCATGGAACTAGCCGGAGAGATAAACAGTGTGGAAGATTTCAGGGTGGAGCCGGTTTCGGTGATTAAACCGAATCCGCACCGTGGGGAAATTTACAGAAAGCGATATCAGAATTATTTGGAATGTTACCGAACATTTATCAAATAAAACCAATTTCTGCCTGAAAGCAGAAAAAAATAAAAAAGGAGAGAGAAGATATGAAGTTGAAAAAAGTATTAGCATTAACATTGGCAGCATCTATGGTGATGGGAATGACAGGGTGCGGTAAGAAGGAAGCACCGGCAGGTGACACAGCAGCACCGGCGGGCGACACGGCGGCACCGGCAGGGGATACGGCGTCTGCAGAAGCAGGTACATCCGGTGAAGTAATTAATTTCCAGTTGTCTTTAGTTGACCCTGAGACATCCCCCTACGGAAAAGGTGCAAAAAAGATTGCCGAGGAAGTAGACAAGGCGACAAACGGAAGAATTAAGATCACGGTAAACGCAGGAGGAGCGCTCGGCGGAGAAAGAGATACAATTGAGCTGGCAATGTCCAATAACCTGGATATCGCAACGGCAGCCAACTCCGTACTGACCAACTTCATCCCGAACATGAATATTCTGGATCAGGCTTACCTCTGGACAGATGTTGAACAGGCACATGCAGCGGTAGACGGAGCATTAGGAGATCTTATCAAGAGAGATGCTGAAAAACTTGGCCTTCATGTAATCGGATTTATGGAGTCCGGCTTCAGGGATACATTCTCAACAAAACCAATCGAGAGTCTTGATGATTTTAAGGGCATTACTATCCGTACAATGGAGAACAAATATCATCAGGCGGCATTTAAAGCATTTGGCGCTATGCCGATCGCAATGAACTACAATGACGTATTCACAGCTCTTCAGCAGGGAACCATCGATGCGGCTGAGAACGCACTCTGCAACTGCTGGAACTCCGGATACTATGAAGTGACAAAAGACATTACAAAGACACAGCATGCATTCGTATACATTGTTCTCTGCATGTCCGACAAAGCTTGGCAGCAGATTCCGGAAGACTTACGCCAGCCATTCCTTGATGCGGTTCAGAGAGGCGTTGATGCGGAAAGACAGTACTTAGTGGAAGAGAATGCAGAAGCTGAAAAGAAATTAATTGATGCAGGCGTTACAATGCATGATATTAATGTAGAAGAACTTCAGGCTGCATATAAGGTTCAAGCCGAAAAAGAAGGATTCACATTTGATCCGGAATGGCAGGCAGCAGTAGACGAAGCGATTGCTTCCGTAAAATAAGACATATTTATAAGGCCGGCGGATCATTTAATCGGCCGGCCTTTAAAGTCAGAGGTGATGACAATGAAAAAAACAAACTATTTGCAGAAAATGGAAGACGTGATAATTGTTATTACATTTATTGTCATGACATTATCGGCCTTTCTCCAGGTTTGTAACAGGAATATCACAAAGATACCTGTTACAGGGTTTGAAGAATTATCAAAATACTGCATGATTTATATGGTTCTTCTGGGAACCGAGATGGGGCTTCGGGACGGGACTCAGATTGCAGTGACGGCGCTGCAGGATAAACTAAAAGGAAGATCAAGGCTTACAATTTTAATACTCATTAAAGCTATATTAATTCTTTTTGCAGCGGTTATGTTTTATCAGTCCATTGCCCTGTGTGAAATACAGTTACGATCGGGCCAGACTTCGCCGGGACTTGGCGTACCCATGGTGGTTCCCTATTTTGCCCTGCTGCTGTCCTTTGGAATTATTACCATTGTACAGTCTGTCGGAGTGATTCAGATGCTGATTGCATTTGTAAAGGGAAATACGGAAAAATATGAATTTGTAGACCTTTCTATGGACAATGCAAAAAAGCTTGTGAAAGAGGAAGAAGAGAAGTTAAAGAGTGATACGAAGGGAGGCGGAAAGGCATGACAGGATTTTTATTGTTTGGAACGTTTATCGTTCTTCTGATACTTGGTGTGCCGATTGCAGTTTCCCTTGCAGTGGCTACAATGTCGGCCATTGTTTTCTCACCGGACATCACGCTTACACTGAGTGTGGTAACGCAGAGAATTTTCGGCGGGCTTGATTCCACATCCATTATGGCAATTGCGTTCTTCGTACTGGCAGGAAATATCATGACGAAAGGCGGTATTTCAAGACGTCTTGTAGAATTTGCAAACTGTATTGTTGGAGGATTCCGCGGAGGAATGTCTCTTGCCATGGTACTGGCCTGTGCTTTTTTTGCAGCCTTGTCGGGTTCAGCGCCTGCAACGGTCGTGGCAATCGGAGTTATGCTTTATCCTGATATGGTACGCCTTGGTTATTCCAAAGAAAGGACAGCAGGTCTTCTGGTGGTGGCCGGAGGATTGGGGCCGATTATCCCGCCGTCTATCATCATGGTGGTTTACTGTACCATTACGGGAGCATCCGTAGGAAAGATGTTCAGTGCCGGTATGGGAATCGGATTTATGATAGTAGCGGTTTTAATGGCAACGATCATATTCTATGCCCACAGAGAAAAATGGCCTAAAACTTCGAAAAAAATGACAGCCGGGGAACTTGGGAAAAGTTTCATAAATGCAATCCCTGCACTGATTCTGCCGATCATTATCCTGGGAGGAATATATTCGGGTATTTTGACTCCTACGGAGTCGGCTGCTGTTGCAGTTATCTGGGCTTTGATAGCCGGTATGTTTATATATAAAGAAGTAAAACTGAAAGATTTATACCAGATTTTCCTGGAATCGGCAAAATCATCGGCGATGGTTCTCTTTATCATTGCTACGTCTACCGCATTTGCATGGCTGTTTGCATTCGCAGGAATCTCGGCTCAGCTTGTCGCATTTGTAAACGGGCTGAACTTAAGCGCAACTACATTCTGCCTGATTACTGCAATTATTCTGCTCATTTTCGGTACATTCCTGGAGGGTATTGCAACAGCGGTTCTGATGGTGCCTGTGCTGTGGCCGATTGCCCAGAGTTTTGGAATCGATGTAATCCATTTTGGCATGATTGTTTCTATTTCCAACGTAATCGGAACAATGACACCGCCTGTAGCCGTAAATATATTCTCGGCATCATCCGTTTCGAAGCTTAAAATGGGCGCGATTGCCAAAGGCCAGATGCCGTTTTTCATCGGATATGTAGCCGTATTTTTCTTAGTTGTACTCTTCCCGCAAATCACGGCGCTCTTTGCCGGTTGATTTTAACGGAAACACGATAAGTCGGAATAACCGGATTTGTTGATAGAAGGAGGTAAGTGAATTATGTCGAATTTATGTGATGATATGAAAAACTGGCCGGTGCAGTCACCGGAAGAACCTGGATTTCATCCTGTTGTAACGCCGGAAAAATCCAGATGCAGGGAAGCTCAGATTTACAGGCTTAATTTAAAGGAAGGAACTTCCTATACCCTGGACTCGGGAAAACTGGAGATGCATCCGGTGTTATGCGAGGGAGCGGCCGTATTGAGCGGAAATAAGGACCTGGAAGGAACTGAGCTTAAAAAATATGACAGTTTTTATATTCCGGGAGGAACTGCCGTGGTAATTACCGCATCTAAGGATTGCTTCTTCTATGTGGCCGCCGCAGTCTGCGAAGGATATGGAAAAACTTTCTGCCGCAAATTTGATCCGTCTCTGCCAATCGGTGATATCCATCAGATTCACGGCGAGGGGACCGGGCGAAGAGAAGTCATGTTTACGCTGGCTCCTCAGGATGAGGCGTCCCGTCTGCTCTGCGGATTTACATGGGGCGGTGAGGGGACCTGGACCAGTTGGCCGCCGCATCAGCATGAGGAGGATCTGGAAGAGGTTTACTGCTATTTTGATATGCCTAAACCTCACTTCGGTTTCCATGTATCCTATTTAAAGAGCGGGGATGTCGAGGAAATCATGGCACATCCGGTACATACAGGAACCTGTGTGCAGGCTCCCTGCGGTTATCATCCTACCGCTGCCAGCCCGGGAACACGCAATACCTATCTCTGGGTACTGGCCGGATTTTCACATGAACAGAGAAGGTATGATCTGGCGGTTCTCGATCCTGCGAGAGAAAACCTCGAATTGAATGCACCGGAGTTTTAGGCACGTTCAGGGGTGGGCAAGGCAGAAAGAGGAGAATTGTTATGGCAAAATATAAAGTCGTAATCACGGCGCGCTCATTTGGCAAGGCGGATGAAAAGGCTTATGACTGTCTGCGTGAGGCCGGATGCGAGTGGATTAAATTGGAAGAATCGGACGGTCCTGTGGAAGAGCAGTTAAAGGATGCAATCAGAGATGCCGACGTTTTGATAGCCGGTCTTGAAGATATCGGAGCAGACATTATAGAGCAGGCAAAAAAGCTGAAAGTAATATCCCGTTACGGAGTGGGATACGACAAGGTGGATCTGGACGCTGCAAAAGAAAAGGGAATTCAGGTTACGATTACGCCCGGAGCCAACGGTGACTCGGTGGCAGACCTGGCGGTGGCCCTGATGCTGGATGTGGCAAGAAATGTGACAATTATGGACACCTCCATTAAGTCACACAGCCAGAGAAGGCCCCAGGGACTGGAAATGTATGAGAAGACGTTAGGAATTATCGGAGCCGGCCGGATTGGCCAGGGAGTAGGCAGACGGTGCCGCGGGTTTAATATGAAGGTTCTGGCGTACGATGTCTTTGAGGATCCGTCGTTTAAAGAGGAGACAGGTGCGGAATACGTAGATTTGGACACTCTGCTAAGAGAGGCGGATTTTATTACGGTACATTCTCCTTTGACAGAGGAAACCCACAATATGATTTCAACAGAGCAGTTTAAAATCATGAAAAAAGACGCGATTCTTGTCAATACGGCAAGAGGCGGCGTGATCGATGAGGAGGCGCTTTATGAGGCGCTGAAATCCGGAGAGATCAGGGGAGCGGCTCTGGATGCCACGGTCGATGAACCGCCATACGGCAGTCCGCTGATGAACTGCGAAAACTGTATTCTGACTCCCCATGCAGGAGCCGGAACCAGAGAAGCATCTTCAAAAATGAGTCTTATGGCAGCACAAAACGCCGTTTGCGTGCTGGAAGGAAAAGAATGCCGGTTTAATGTGGCAAAGTAGACAATGTGTAAGGAATCAGGAGGATCAAACATGGTTAAGAATTTTACAGATTTAACAGGCAGAAAAGCGATTGTGACAGGCGCAGCCCAGGGACTCAGCAGAGGAATGGCAGAGGGCCTGATGGAGGCAGGGGCAGAAGTGGCGATCATCGACTTGAATCCGAAGGTTATGGATGTGGCTGCGGAATATACGGAAAAGGGATATAAATGCCACGGTGTTATTGGAAACCTTGCGGTTGTGGAAGACAGAAAGAAAGCATTTAACGAGTGTGTTGCCGCTCTGGGAGATCATCTCGATATTATTGTAAACGGGGCCGGTGTGCAGAAACGCCATCCGTCCGAGGAATTCCCTTATGAAGATTGGGAATTTGTCATCAATATTAACCTGAATGCCGTATTTTCCATGAGCCAGCTGGCGGGACAGCAGTTTATCAAACAGAAGAGCAGAGGTAAAATTATAAATATTGCATCCATGCTCTCATTTTTCGGCGGCTATACGGTTCCGGCCTATGCGGCATCTAAGGGCGGCGTTGCCCAGCTGACCAAGGCTCTCTGCAACGAGTGGGCGTCAAAGGGAATTAACTGCAACTGCCTGGCTCCCGGCTATATGGATACGGAGATGAATGTGGCTCTTACGGATCCTGAAAATCCAAGGTTCAAAGAAATTACCGACCGTATTCCGGCTAACGCATGGGGTACTCCAGAGGATATGAAGGGCCCTGTTATTTTCCTGGCTTCCGATGCATCCAACTATCTGAGCGGAGCGGTAATTCCGGTAGACGGCGGATATCTTGTAAAATAATCGGATTTTATAGATTGGTACGCAGAAAGGATTTCAAGCATGAGCAATGTAATGGAGTTAATTAAAGAGAAACGGATTGTACCGGTAGTTAAATTAGATCATGTTGAGGATGCACTGCCTTTGGCCAAAGCCCTGATAGACGGCGGCCTCCCGGTGGCGGAAATCACGTTTCGCACGGATGCTGCGGAAGAATCGATTCGTGTAATCCGAAATACATATCCGGAGATGCTGTGCGGCGCCGGAACGGTTGTAAATATCGATCAGGCGGAGAGAGCGGTGGCTGCCGGTGCGGCATTTATTGTAAGCCCCGGTTTTACAAAAGATGTGGTTGAGTATGCTGCCAGGAAGAATATTCCGGTTCTGCCGGGATGCTGTACCCCGACGGAAATTATCGATGCAATGAATTACGGGCTGAATGTAGTTAAATTTTTCCCTGCGAAGCAGTATGGGGGCCTGGATACGATTAAGGCGCTTGCGGCTCCGTTTCCGGGAATCCGGTTTATGCCCACAGGCGGCATTAATACCGGTAATTTAAGAGAATTTCTTGACAATGATAAAATCTATGCCTGCGGCGGAAGCTGGATGGTTGCCGATTCCCTGATCAAAGAAAAACGGTTTGATGAGATAACCAGGCTGACCAAAGAGGCGGTAGAATTAGCAAAATAGGGGTACGGTCCGGGTAACTGACGAACTGTTGCAAATAGGGGAATCTTATGGAAAAATGTTCAGGATGTATGTACTGTGAAGAAGACGGGAACCTTGTAAAACTGATGGCTCCAATCTGCGAACTGCCCTTTTCCAGAGTCTATCTGTTCAGGAACCAGGCATACAGAGGGAGGTGCGTGGTTGCTTTAAAACGCCACGCAGAGGAGCTTCATGAACTGACGGATGAAGAGCTTCAGGGTTTTATGAAGGATACGAAACGGGTCTGCCGCGCGGTGGCGGAGACTGTGCAGCCGGAAAAAATTAATCTCGGCATGTATGGCGATACCTGTAAACATGTACATTGGCATGTTGTGCCCAAACAGAGGGACGGAGCAGATTTTGGAGGCGTGTTCCAGATGCAGCCCCAGCCGCCGGTTTTTCTCGCGGATGAGGAGTACGAAGCTTTAGCAAAACAGATCAGAGAGAAGCTGTGATTAGAAAGGTGCTGAACGGCCGGGAATACCGGTGTGCAGCGCCTTTTCGCTGATTGTTACTGTTCACGCCGGATGCAGCGCCGGTTTTGGAACGAGAGGTAAGAAAGATGGCAATGGAAAAGAACTGTGAAATAGGACTGATAGGACTTGGTGTAATGGGCTCATCCCTGGCTAAAAATATGATTAACCATGGATTTGCTACGGCGCTTTATTCTGTCTCGGAACAGGAGAGACGGTCATTTGCAGCAGAAAAAGATAATTACAGGATTTGCAGCGGCATGGAAGAATTTGTTTTGAGCCTGGCCAAGCCGAGAAAAATATTTATCATGATTACCTCCGGCAGGCCGGTAGATATGGTGATTCAGTCACTGCTGCCTCTGCTGGATAAAGGTGATATCATCATGGACGGAGGAAACTCTTATTATAGGGATACTGCAAGACGGAGCGGCGAATGCGGCCGGCATGGAATTTTGTATATGGGAATCGGCGTTTCAGGCGGCGAAAAGGGAGCGCTTTACGGTCCCAGCATTATGGCCGGCGGAAAACAGGAGGCGTGGGATGCAGTCCGCAATATTTTGGAGACAATCGCCGCCGAACATCAGGGAAAACCTTGCTGCGGGTGTATAGGAGAAGGCGGAGCGGGGCATTATGTAAAAATGGTACACAACGGAATTGAGTATGCTATTCTGCAATTGATTGCAGAGACATACCAGTTTATGCGTTTTGTCAGGAAGATGGAGATTGAAGAGATCCAGTCTGTATTTGAGGAATGGAATAAGGGGGAACTGAACTCCTATTTGATCGAAATTAGCGCGAAAGTCCTGAAAAAGAAGGCCGAAGACGGCACCTGGATGATTGACAAAATACTGGATGTGGCAGAACAGAAGGGAACCGGTAAATGGACCGTGGAAGAGTCTGTGGAGAGAGGCGTTTATATCCCCACGATCTATGAGGCACAAATGGCCCGGGTATTTTCATCTAAAAAAGAGGAGCGGATGTCCGGTTTCGCACAACTGAAATTTCACTCCTGCGAACTGCCGCAGACAGAAATCAAAGAGATGGAACAGGCGCTTCTGATGGCTGTCATTATGGCATACAGCCAGGGATTTGAATTAATCGCCAAAGCAGCGGAAGAAGAAAACTGGAATATCGATTTGGCAGGCCTGGCCTCCGTATGGAAGGACGGCTGCATTATAAGAAGCGCCCTTTTAGAGCGGATTGAAAAAGTGCGGGATCTTGCGTGCCGGCCAATGATTCTGACGCCGGAATTTGCGGATGCCGGTACGCTTGAAAAGTCACTTCGAAAGGCTGCGGCCGCTTCGGTTCTCTCGGGGATTCCGCTGCCCTGTCTCCAGGCGTCCTTAAACTATTACGACTATTACCGCTCCGGGCAGATGCCTGTCAATTTTATCCAGGCGCTGCGCGATTATTTTGGAGCCCATACCTATATGCGTAATGACAGGGAAGGGCATTTCCACACGGACTGGGAGGCGGATAGCTGAATTGGGTGATTCTTCTTCCGGCTCTTAGTTGCCTTGCATTTTTTTCTGTGATATACTTTTGTCGATGGTTACAGTCATGTTTATGAAACCTGCCGTGGAAGCCCGGCAGGAGCCAAAGTCAGGAGAAAATGAAAATTATGGAAGAGATGCGGAAAAAATATACCTTCGACGACCTAAAAGACATCATGCGCACCCTGCGTTCCGAGAATGGCTGCCCGTGGGACCGCCGTCAGACGCACGAGAGCCTGATTCCCTGCCTGGAAGAGGAAGCGGGTGAGGTAATCGACGCAATTCGGGAAAATGACCCGGAAAACCTCTGTGAGGAGCTTGGCGATCTGCTGTTCCAGGTGATGAGCCACAGCCAGATTGCGGAGGAGAAGGGACTTTTTACAATCGACGATGTTGTCGACGGAGTCAGCGCCAAGATGATCAGGAGGCATCCGAATGTATTCGGTGACGAGAAAGTGAATTCTGCGGAGGAAGGACTCGATTTGTGGAACAGGATAAAATCCGAGGAAAAGAGTAAAAAAGCGCAAAAAACCTTGACAAAGCAAGGATAAATGTATATAAATGTAAAGTAAGAATTACAACAAAGTTGAGTAGTATGAGCTCATATGAGAAGATGACAGGAGGAATATATCAAATGAATAAGACAGAGTTAATTGCTGCCGTAGCAGAAAAAGCAGAACTTTCCAAGAAGGACGCAGAGAAGGCAATCAAAGCTTTCACTGAGGTTATTTCCGATGAATTAGTAAAAGGTGAGAAAATCCAGTTAGTTGGTTTTGGTACATTTGAAGTAGCTGAGAGAGCAGCAAGAGAAGGAAGAAATCCTAAGACTGGCGAAACAATGCCGATCGCAGCTTCCAAATCCCCTAAATTCAAAGCTGGAAAAGCATTAAAGGATATGGTAAACGCATAATTCTATGAGATTAGATAAATTTTTAAAGGTTTCGCGCCTGATTAAGAGAAGAACCATTGCCAATGAGGCATGCGATGCCGGCAGGGTTCTGGTTAATGAAAAGCCGGCCAAAGCGTCCCTGAGTGTTAAGGCTGGGGACATCATTGAAATTCAATTTGGAATGAAGTCTGTTAAAGTAGAAGTGCTGGACGTGACAGAGACCGTGAAGAAGGACGAAGCGAAAGATCTTTATCGTTATTTATAATTCATAAACATAAAGAGGATAACCTCCTAATATATTTAACAATAGTTAGATATATCAGGAGGTTTTTTGCATGGAAGAAAAGTTAAACCGGCGGCCTCATAAGCTGGAGGTCACAGGCAGGGGGACGGGCAGTGTAACCGGTATACAGGATGTGGTGTCCTTCGACGAGAACCAGATTATCCTGGATACGGATATGGGTCTCCTGACTGTGAAGGGAAAGAATCTGCATGTGAGCCGGCTGACGCTGGAAAAGGGAGAGGTCGATATCGAGGGGACGTTTGACAGCTTTGCCTATTCCTCCAATGAGAATTACCGTAAATCAGGCGAATCCCTGTTTACCCGGCTGTTTAAATAATAAGAAAAGGCGGGGCAAATCGGGATGAGCATGACAATTCGCTATGAACTGCAACTGCTGTTTGCGAGCCTGACAGTAGGTATTTGCCTGATGGTGATATATGACGGCCTGAGAGTGTTCAGGACTCTGGTCCCTCATGGGAATTTCTGGACAGGCATAGAAGATGCGGTCTACTGGGCTGCGTCCAGCATTACGACATTTCTCCTGCTGTTCCGGCAAAATGACGGGATACTGAGATGGTATGCTATATTAGGCGTGCTCATGGGAATGCTCGTCTACAACCTGACGGTCAGCCGTATTTTGCTGAGGCTCTTGAAAAAAGTAGAAAAATATCTTACAATAAGAAAAATAAAACGACAAAAAATCCGGCAGAAACGGCTTGAGGAGGAAGAGAAGAGACGCCTCCTGGAAGAGCAGAAGCGGCAGGAAAAGAAAGAAGAGAAACTCCGCCTCCGGGAAGAAAAAGAGGAGCAGAAGCGCCTTCTCCGCGAGGAGAAAGAGAAGGAAGACCTCAAGCGCCGCGGGAAACGGGAGAAGGAAGACCTCCGCCGCCGCGAAGAGAAGGAGAAAGAAGAACTCCGTTTCCGCAAAGAAAAGGAGCAGAAACAGCTTCGTCTCCGTGAAAAGAAGGAAGAAAAGCAGAAAAAACGGCAGAAAGAGAAACAGCACAGCCTGACCGAAGATCAGGAGCAGGAATCACGCAGGAGCAGAAAGGCGGAAGAGGAAAAAGATGCGGGAAAGCGGAAGAGCGAGAAGAAAAAAGAAAGAAAATCTGAATAACCGCATGGCGCTGGTCGGCATTACGCTGGTCGTTCTGAGCCTGGCGATAGCCGTGCATCTGAAAGGGCTTGATATGAAGAAGAAAGATCTGAATTATCAGATCCGGGAAGAAAACCTTCAGGCCCAGGTTTTGGCCGAGGAGGAGAGGGCGGCGGAGCTGGAACAGTACCGCGTTTATGTCCAGACAAAACAGTATATCGAGAAGGTTGCCAAAGAAAAACTGGGACTCGTCAATAAGGACGAGATATTGCTTAAACCGGCAGAAAAGAAGTAAATGCCCGGAAAAGAAGTGGGAATCCGGCGAAACGTGCGGTATCTGTCGTACGATTTCAGTTATTCCCCCAATGAATTTGACAAATATTTCCCTCCGGCCTGTATATAATGGTTTCACGCAGGTTAGGAGGGATTTTTGTGCTTAAAAAGAAGAGTTTACATAGAGACATGGCAGATGTCAATGTCTATACGGCCAGACGCCTGAAAGATATGGCGATGTCACTTAGCGGTCTGGCTCAGGCGTTTGCGGATGAAATCGGGGGCGGAAGGCAGCTTACAAAGGATGACGGCCTGGCGGCCATGCAGACAGCGGCGGCGGCCGTCTGCGGGGAGTGCATGAAATGCAACCTGTACTCCGGCAGCAGGAGGGATGACAGCTATTACCTTTATTACCTTCTCCGGGCCTTTGAGCAGAAGGGAAAGATTGATATGGAGGACATGCCCAGGCTGTTCAATGAGGCATGCAGGAAAAAAGACGACTATGTGCTGCATTTGAACAGGAACCTTGGACGGGCCACAATGAACCTGTCATGGAAAAACAGGTTCCTGGAGAGCAGGGATACCGTGATCGTGCAGTTTCGTGAGCTGGCCTCGATTCTGGAAGAATTTTCAGGGCAGATGGAGAATGCGACGGACATCACGGGTGACTGGGAAGAACAGATTAAATACATATTCCGGCGCCACCATATGAAGGTGGAAAATATGCTGATGCTGGAGTATGAAAACGAGCAGAAGGAAGCGTTTCTCACAATACGCAGCACCAACGGCAAGTGCATGACCGCCCGCGACGCCTCCGAACTGGTGGGACGGGCTATGGCCGGAAGAAAATGGAGCGCGGCAAAAGACAGCAAGAGCATTATCACCAGGAATGCGGCCACCTTCCGCTTTATTGAGGAAGGGAAATACAGGATGCTCCATGGAGTCGCCAAAGCGGCTAAGGGCGGGGAGATGGTTTCCGGCGATAATTTTACCATCTATGAAGGACTTCCCAGGCAGGTCATTATGAGCCTGTCGGACGGCATGGGAAGCGGCCCCCTGGCGTGTGAGGACAGCAGTAAGGTGGTGGAGCTGACACAGCAGCTTCTGGAGACAGGATTTTCCGCCAGGTCAGCTCTGAAACTGGTCAACACGGTGCTTCTTCTCGCGGGGGCGGAGCAGAATCCCGCAACGCTCGATTTGTGCTGCGTCGATCTCTACACGGGTGTGCTGGAAGCAATGAAGCTGGGCGCCGTGCCTACCTTTATCCAGGGCCACGACGGCGTGGAGGTCCTGGAGGCGGGAGACGTCCCAATGGGAATTGTAAAATCAGTCGAGCCGGTGCTGCTGTCCCGAAAGATGTGGGACAACGACCGGATTATCATGGTCAGCGACGGCGTTCTGGAGGCGCTTCCGGGAGAATGCAAGGAGGAGACCCTGATAGATTTTCTGGAGGGGACCGGCGCGGGCAACCCGCAGGAGATGGCCGAGCGTATCCTGGAATTTGCCGCATCCTTTGAGGAGGAGCCGAGCGATGACATGACCGTCCTGGTGGGCGGGATTTTTGAGCGGTAAGGCAAAACATCATTAAAAGCGGCGGCAGGCCTTGTGGAACCGCCGGAATTCCTGTATACTGTAGGCAAACAGCGGCAGGAAATGAGGAAATGAAGAAAGAAACCTTTGATTATATTAAAAAGAATCATATGATTGAACGGGGAGACGGTGTAATCGTAGGCCTGTCGGGTGGAGCAGATTCCGTCTGTCTGCTGCACATTTTGTGGTGTCTGAAGGAAGAACTTGGAATCGGACTTCGGGCGGTCCACGTGCATCACGGCCTCCGGGGAGAGGAGGCGGACAGGGATGCCGCATTCTCGGAAACACTTTGCAGAGAGCGGGACATCCCTTTTAAGCTTGTAAAAATCAGGGCGTCCGAGGAGGCAAAGAAGCAGGGAATTTCCGTAGAGGAAGCAGGGCGCCTGGCCAGATACAGGATTCTGGAGGAAGAGGCCCTCTCGTGGCAGCAGGAAAAGAAAAAGGCCGGTTCATGCGATGCCGGTGAGATAAGGATAGCCACGGCCCACCACGGCAATGACAGCGCCGAGACCATTCTCCATAACCTGTTCCGCGGAACGGGACTAAAGGGCCTGTCCGGGATTGCGCCGGTCAGGGGGAGGATTATCCGCCCTGTTTTGTGGGCGCGGCGGGAAGAAATCGTGGAGTGGCTCCGAAGCTGCGGGATTAAATATGTGGAGGATTCCACCAACCGGGAGAATGACTATACCAGGAACAAAATCCGTAACGAACTTATGCCCGTTATCACATCGTCCGTCAATGAGCAGGCGGTACAGAATATCCTGAGGGCGGGAGAGCGGATCCGGGAGGCCGACGAATATCTGGAAAAAACGGCATGGAATTGGATTGGACTGCATAGTGTAGACGGACAGCCCGGTTTTTCTGCACCGGAGCTGCTGAGAGAAGACAGAGTTATAAGAGGTTATGTGGTAAGGGGTATCCTTCGGAATATGGGCTGTCCCCTGAAAGACATCACGGCCAGGCATATCGACAGCGTCCTGGAACTGATGGAAAAGGGGACGGGAAAAGAAGTGGATCTGCCGTACGGCCTGAAGGCCGTGAATCAATACGGCAGAATTAATTTCAGCCGGAGAGAGGACAAGCCGGATATCCGGGACGAATTTACCGGTGGGCAGGATAAGCGCATGGACGCGGTCCCACGGATGGATATTCAGGTATTTCCCTTCCAAAATCAAGAGGAAATTCCCAAAAACCAGTATACGAAATGGTTTGATTATGATAAAATAAAAGATACGTTATCTGTCAGGAACCGCCGCACCGGTGATTATATCACACTGGCGCCGGGGGGCAGGAAGACGGTAAAATCCTTTATGATCGACGAAAAAATCCCCCGGGAGAAGCGCAGTGAGATTTTGCTTCTGGCCGAGGGAAGCCATGTTTTGTGGATTGTAGGATACCGGATCAGTGAATATTACAAGGTAACGGAACAGACGAAAAACATATTACAAGTACAGTTAGACGGAGGAACAGACAGTGGCCGATAAAATCAGGGTATTATTAACAGAAGAGGAAGTAAATAAAAGAATCAGCGAGGTGGCGGCGCAGATTAACGCAGACTATGCGGGGAGACACGTTCATTTAATCTGTATCTTAAAGGGCGGTGTGTTTTTCACCTGCGAGCTGGCAAAGCGCCTGGATTTATCCGTTTCCCTTGATTTCATGTCCGTATCCAGCTATGGAGCAGGAACGAAGTCCAGCGGCGTGGTTAAGATCGTAAAGGATCTGGATGAACCACTGGAGGGAAAAGAAGTCATTATCGTGGAAGACATCATTGATTCCGGAAGGACACTCGCCTACCTGATCGAAGTTCTGAAACAGAGAAACCCGAAGAGCATTGAGCTCTGCACCCTGCTTGACAAACCGGAGCGCCGTGTGAAGAAGCAGGTACAGGTTAAGTATACCTGTTTTACAATCCCGGATGAATTTGTAGTGGGTTACGGTCTTGATTATGATCAGAAATACCGGAATTTACCATATATAGGAGTAGTGGAAGTATAAGGAGGAAGCCAGTTGAAACAGCGGCAGTCATTTGGAGGAGGCATGGGACTTCTGATCCTTGTAATGCTCCTCGTCATGTTATTCAGTACAAGAAACCAGAGTATATTTACACCGGGAAAGATCAGCTATACGGACTTCATGGTGAACCTGGAGAACGGAAGCATCAGCAGTGCGGTCATTAAGCCCAACCGGGAGACTCCGACGGGCGAGATCGAGCTTTACATGTCATCCGGTGAGAAACAGGATTTTTACGTTCTCGATACGAAAGAAATCGAGATGGCTCTGAGAGATGCGGGCATTACGTACAAAGTGGGAGAGGTTCAGCAGGATAATTATTTCATGACCGTAATTCTTCCGATTGCACTATCGGCCGGCGTGCTCATCTTTTTCTTTGTGTTCATGAATTCCCGTTCCGGCGGCGGAGCCAATGCCAAGATGATGAACTTCGGCAAGAGCCGCGCCAAGATGAGCCACACCAGCAATATCAATTTTACAAAGGTTGCGGGGCTCCAGGAGGAGAAGGAAGAACTGGAAGAGATCGTGGATTTCCTTAAGAATCCGCAGAAGTATACGGGAGTGGGGGCAAGAATCCCCAAGGGCGTGTTACTGGTAGGCCCTCCCGGAACAGGTAAGACACTTCTTGCCAAGGCGGTGGCCGGAGAAGCGGGAGTTCCGTTCTTCTCTATTTCCGGTTCCGACTTTGTGGAGATGTTTGTCGGTGTCGGAGCTTCCCGTGTCCGCGATTTATTTGAGGATGCCAAGAAGAACGCGCCGTGTATCGTATTTATTGACGAGATTGACGCCGTGGCCCGCCAGAGGGGAACCGGCATGGGCGGAGGCCACGATGAGAGAGAGCAGACCCTGAACCAGCTTCTTGTAGAGATGGACGGTTTTGGCGTCAATGAGGGAATTATTGTCATGGCTGCCACCAACAGGGTGGATATCCTTGACCCGGCGATTTTACGACCCGGCCGTTTCGACAGAAAAGTGGCGGTTGGAAGGCCGGATGTGAAAGGGCGCGAGGAAATTCTGGCCGTCCACACAAAGGATAAACCGCTGGGGGAAGATGTAAACCTTCACCGCGTTGCACAGACTACGTCCGGCTTTACCGGAGCGGATCTTGAGAACCTGATGAACGAAGCAGCCATCAATGCGGCAAAAGAGGGAAGGAAATTCCTGATGCAGACCGACATTGAAAAAGCGTTTATCAAAGTTGGAATCGGCGCTGAGAAGAAGAGCAAGGTGATTTCCGAGAAGGATAAGAGAATCACGGCCTACCATGAAGCCGGCCACGCCATTCTCTTCCATGTGCTTCCCGACGTCGGACCGGTCCATACGGTGTCCATCATTCCGACCGGCGTGGGCGCGGCGGGATATACGATGCCGCTGCCGGAGACGGACGACATGCATATGACCAGGGGGAAGATGCTTCAGAACATCATGGTTTCCCTGGGCGGACGGATAGCCGAGGAGATTATCTTCGACGATATCACGACCGGCGCCTCCCAGGATATCAAACAGGCCACATCGATAGCGAGAGCGATGGTTACGGAGTACGGTATGTCCGATAAAGTCGGAATGATCAACTACGGCGGGGACAGCAACGAGGTGTTCATCGGCCGCGACCTGGCGCACGCCCGCAGCTACGGCGAGGTGGTTGCCAGCACGATTGACAGCGAGGTAAAGAATATTATCGACAGCTGCCATGAGAAGGCTAAAAAGCTGATTCTGGAACACGAGGACGTCCTGCACAAGTGTTGTGAACTGCTCCTTGAGAAAGAAAAGATAGGCCAGGGAGAATTTGAGGCCCTGTTCGATTAATACGCTTTAGAATGACGTTATATGGGCCTTTTAACGGCTCCCGGTAAGGCCGCTACAATCAAAATGTGTTGATTGCAGCGGCCTTTGTGCGTTTTGATAAGAACTGCTTTAGCGGGATAAAAACACCGTCCCCAAAATGCACAAAAAAGAGTTATAAATTCTATGATGTTTGTGCACACTTATTTTGATACCTGTGCTATTATAATACTCGTAACCCCCCCCAATACATTATATAGTTTTTGCTACACCCCATAAGAACGAAATACCTTCTCCTAAAAAGGCCAGCTACCCCGCTGGCCTTTTTACTGCCCTGAAACGGCATATCACGGCGCTGGGCGGTAATGCGGTAAAAAAAAGACTTTTTTGTCGGAAACGGTCGGTGAATCGAGGTTTTATGTTGTGTATTTGACGGGAATCATATAGAATAGAGATGATAGCAGAAAGAGGGAATGGCATGGAGAGGATTAACAGAGAAGCGCTGTTTTGCGACGAGACAGAGGATTACCGACATCCCTGCGAGGCGGATGCCGGGCAGAGAGTAATTTTCTATTTCCGTACGGAACGGGATGGTGCGGATTCTGTTTATTTTATAGAATTTGACAGACAGGGCCGAATGAAAGAGCGTGACATGGGGTACAGTCACAGTGACAGCCTGTTTGATTATTATAGCTGTGATTATATACTCAGCGAGGAGGTTTTGCGATACTGTTTCAGAGTGGACCGTGAAGATGATATCTGTTTTTACGGACGCATGGGAGCGGTGGCACAGCCGGACCGGGAGGCGTCTTTTTGTATGACTCCTGGCTTTTTTGTACCCAATTGGTGCAAGGGAGCCGTCATGTATCAGATCTATGTGGACCGGTTCTGCAACGGAGATCCTTCCAATGATGTGGAGACGAATGAATACATTTATATCGGAAAACCGGTGGAACGGGTCAGGGACTGGAATGAACTTCCTTCCGCAATGGACGTGAGACGGTTTTACGGCGGCGATCTCAGAGGAATCTGGGATAAGCTCAGCTACCTGAAAGGGCTGAAGGTAGAGGCTATCTACCTGAATCCCATCTTTGTATCGCCTTCCAACCATAAATATGACTGCCAGGACTATGACCATGTCGATCCTCATTTCGGCGTGATTAAACGCGATATGGATTTGCTGGTGGAACCTGATGCGCTGGATAACGACAACGCGGGCAAATACACGGCCAGGACGGCGGATGAGGAGAATCTGCTGGCCAGCGACCTGTTTTTTGCAAGGTTTGTGGAAGCGGCCCATGAGAAGGGAATCAGGGTGATTATCGACGGCGTGTTTAACCACTGCGGTTCCTTCAATAAGTGGCTGGATGCGGAGCTGATTTACCAGCACGAGGGAGGATATCCTCCGGGAGCCTATGTTTCGGATAAAAGTCCGTACAGGAACTTCTTCAAGTTTAACAATGCGGAAAACTGGCCGTTCAACGACAGCTATGACGGCTGGTGGGGGCATTCGACGCTGCCGAAGCTCAATTATGAGGAGTCGCCGGAACTGTACCAATATATTTTGGAGATCGGAAAAAAGTGGGTTTCGCCGCCGTTTAATGCGGACGGATGGAGATTGGATGTTGCCGCCGACCTGGGAAGGACCGGGGAATTCAACCACCAGTTCTGGAAGGATTTCAGGAAAGCGGTCAAGGAGGCCAATCCCGAGGCCGTGGTGCTTGCCGAGCATTACGGGGATCCGAGCGGCTGGCTTCAGGGAGATGAGTGGGACACGGTGATGAATTACGACGCGTTTATGGAGCCGGTGTCCTGGTTCCTGACGGGGCTTGAGAAACACAGCGATGAGGCGAACGAAGCTCTGTACGGCGACGGACAGGCGTTTTTTGACACAATGCGTTATCACATGTGCCGGATGCAGACGCCTTCGCTGATGACGGCGATGAACGAGCTGTCCAACCACGATCACTCACGGTTTTTGACCAGGACCAACAGGAGGCCGGGAAGACTCGCTACGGCGGGAGCGGCGGCTGCCTCCGAAGGCATCAGCTACGGCATATTCCGCCAGGGGGTTGTTATCCAGATGACATGGCCGGGAGCGCCAACCATCTATTACGGCGATGAGGCCGGTGTCTGTGGTTGGACGGATCCGGATAACAGACGGACGTATCCCTGGGGCAATGAAGACCTGGAACTGATCGAATTCCACCGCTACATGACGGGGATCAGAAAGAGAAATCCGGCATTCAGGACCGGTTCTCTGATACAGCTTGCCGCAGACTGGGGAATGATCGCTTACGGCCGCTTTAACCGCGGCGAAGACGGGAGAAAAGAGAGCCGGGGAGTCGTCATTATCAATACCTGCCATGAGGCTAAGACATATTCGGTGCCGGTCTGGCCGGTGGGAGTGACCGATTCCGAACAGATGGAACGCAGGATGCTCACCTACGAGGAGGGATACAACGCAGGTTCCGTAAGATATGATGTAAGAAAAGGGATGCTGGAGATAGAACTGCCGCCGGTCGGTTCGGCTGTATTGGTGGCGGCAGAACTGTAAAAACCTGTTTTTCCGACGGGAGAGACGGGGAAAACAAAGCGCCGCCGTCCGCATCCCGGCCGTATGATGACCGGGACGAGGGCGGCAGCGCCGCTGCATTATAAAAAAATACAAAAACAAACAAAATCCCCTTGATTTTTTCACCTTATTATGATATGATTTTTAACTGTCAGAGTAATTTTGGATGGGTTCCCGAGTGGCCAAAGGGGGCAGACTGTAAATCTGTTGCGACA
>NZ_URHZ01000062.1 GCF_900547735.1 uncultured Clostridium sp.
GGCAACAGCTCCGGCGCGAATGATTCCTCTCAGTCCGGCGGCAACAGCTCCGGCGTGAATGATTCCTCTCAGTCTGATGACGGCAGCTCCGGCGCAGACAATCCCTCCCCCTCCGAATCCGACAGCGCAGGTCTGCCTTCCGAAGAAGAATCAAAGGGAGATTCAGGGGACGGTTCAGCAGAAAAGCCCACAGAAGAAACAAAAGAAGAAATCGAAGAACCTGCCGAAGAACTGCCGGAAGAGACCCAGGAGGAGCTGCCGGAAGAACTGGAAGAAGAACCGGAAAATCTTTACATAATAGAAGAAATCACAGAACAGGAAATCACCAACCCTGAAACTCTTTTTTACCAGGGCCAGACAGGAACGGTTATCTGCTCCGATGATAACCTTACCTTCTTAGAGGCTGCCATGGCCGCCGGATACCAGCCCGCCGACGATACTATTCTGGTCACTCTGGATGACAAACTGGAACTGGAACTTCCGTTGACAGACGGACTGCTCCGTCTTCCTGACTGTCCGGAAGAACTCTCCGGCCCTTATAGCGACAGCAGCCTGGTCACCTACATTTTCTCCGGTTGGACCGGGACCGGCTCCGACAGGCAGGCATCCCCCTCAGAAGCTGCCTCGCCTTCTGAGGCCAATTCACGCTCCAAAGCGGTTTCACATTTTGAAACCGTTTCACACGCCAAAACCGCTTCTCCCTCGGAAGCCGATTCTCCTTCCGGGGCACCCGCTCTTCCTCTTGCGGACGGGGAGTATCTTGCCGCCGGAGACTATCTGGAAGTCGGAGAAACTGAACATCTGTATCTTTATTCCGTCTGGCAATCCTCTTCCAGGTATCAGTTCAAGGTTGTAACCGATTTAGATGAGGAGACGGCAGTTTATACCCTGGTTGATAAAAATGATGGACGGACGTTCTCCGCCCCCGACGGATTTGCATTTATTTACCAATGGCAGATCGCTCCTAAAAGCGATGATCCTTCCGCCGTATGGGAGGATATTGAAAGCGCAAATGAACCGGTCTGCCGCCGTGCGCTGGATCCGGCGGACAAAGGTCTGCGGCTGCGGTGCCGGGTAATGGCGGTACGGCTTTTGAGGTCGCTTCCCACGGTTGAACTGCCGACGCTGTATTCCGATCCGGCCGATGTGTTGGCCGAGATCCATACGGTTTATCTGGATTCGGAGAATGGGGATGATTCCGGTGAAGGAGACAGTCCCGATACTGCTGTAAAAACCTTCGACGCAGCAGCTCAAAAGCTTAAAACGGCCAATCCGGACGGAACCGTTATGACAAACAGAATTATGATCTGCGGCACGTATACGATTGAAAGCTGCCATATACTGAAGACTTCCCCCGTATCCGTTACGATTAAAGGATATGACGGCAATGCCAAATTCCAGTGTATCAAAGAGTCAGAGGGCGCCGATGATTACTCGCTCTTCCTGTATTCCGATTTGTGCTTTGAATCCATTACTCTGCTCGGCACTCCTCTGCATATTTACGCACAGGGACATAACCTTACCATAGGCGAAAAAGTGACTGCTCCGTCTGCCTTCTACCTCTATGGCGCAGGCAAGAGCCAGCTATGCGATGACGCGGGACGGAACATTACGGTACTCAGCGCAAGAGTAACAAGACTGATTGGGTACATCAGATCCGCCACCAGTCTCGACGCTGGGAACAGTGAATCCACAATCACTATCGGCGGAAATGCACAGGTTGATTCCATCGTAGCCGGCAGCGCCAGCGGTGCAATACTCAACGGTAATGTAAAAATCAACGTCCATAATGGGACTGTGCCTCAAATCATAGGGGGAAACCAGGGATACCTGTCGAACGCATCCCCCTATACAGGCACTACCGAAATTAACATCTTAGGCGGCACGGTGACCACTGTCTATGGCGCCGGTTCCGGCAGAAATTTAAGCGTTCCAACCTATCAGGGAGCGCTGAAAATCACGGTAAAGGGCGGTCGGGTAACCGATCTTTACGGCGCAGGTTCCGCCGCATATATAATCAGCGGTGACACGGCCTCGACCGTTGATATAGCCGTAAGCGGCGGCACGGTAAAAAATCTGTTCGCCGCAGGCCGGGGCTGGGATCCCGCCAGTTCCTTCGGCGTCAGCGCCGATAAGGCCCCTGTTGCCCAAGAATTAAACCGGCCTGCCTCCGACCTCGGCAGCCTGACCGGCAACGCCGCAATTGAAATCACCGGAGGTACGGTCGGAAATATCTATTCCAGCGGAGAGGGCGTCTCTCGCCCGGATCACAGTGTCAACGATACCAGGGCAAATGCCTATTTAAAAGGCTCCAGTTCCGTTTCTATAAGCGGAGGCACCATTACCGGCAGTGTTTACGGCGGCGGCAAAGGCGTCGGTGAAAGCGGTTATGAAAAGTGCGCCCGCATTGACGGCTCCTCTTCCATTACGGTCTCCGGCTCTGCCGTCATTCAGGGCGATGTTTACGGCGGCGGTGAATACGGCCCTGTTAACGGCTCCACCACCGTAAATATCACAGGGGGAACGGTCGCCCAATCGGTCTACGGCGGCGCCGTAGGTACCAGCGGCACCGTGCTTGTCACCGGAGGTTCTACGCTGAATATGACGGGAGGTCTTGTGAAAGGTAATCTGTACGGCGGCAGCAAACTGAGTGACGACGGCAGCTCCCTGAACGAAGGAGATTCCATCCCGGATTTAGTCTTTGTCAACCTGACGGGAGGCACGGTGGAGGGAAACGTATTCGGCGGCAGCTACCAGGGAACCGTCAACGGCTCCACTCATGTACATGTGGGTCTGAATGCGTTGGAAGCGTGCAACTATTACAGTCACCATCAGGACGAAATACCGCCTCTGGCCGCCTCGGCTTTGTCGGTTGAAGGCTCCGTTTACGCCGGAGGAGACTTCGGGGGCGAACAGGTGGATTATGATGCCATTACGGTGGCCGGCACATCTCACGTCTATATCGACGGGACGGGCTACGATACAGGCAGCGCAGACGGGACAGACAGCGGAAACGGCGCAAATAACGGAGACGGCACAAGCAGCGGAGACGGCGCAAATAACGGAGACGGCACAAGCAGCGGAAACGGCACAAACAGCGGAGACGGCACAGACGGTCCGGCAATGAATATCGCGGGCGGTGTATTTGGAAGCGGCTCTTCCTGCGATGCCGGCAAAACCCGTATCGTCACACTATATAACTATGGCAGCGAAGTCAGAGATACCGGCAACGCGCTGACGGGAGCAACACGCACGCTCACCGCAATCCAGCGGGCAGACAGGGTGCTGCTTGTCAACTCACATATATGTCTTACCGGACGTTCGGACGTAGCCAATGCCAACCAGACGGCCCTCTATTCCCTGAACCGGATTGGGGATCACGGGGAATCCGCTTCGCTGGGAAACCTGGGAAACGGCCTGGTGCTTCAAAACGGCAGCACTCTCGTTTTAGAATCCGCCGCCATCGAGCTGGCGCGGTTCGCAAGCGTAAATTCATCCGGAGATCCGGTGCCGCCGGATACCGTTTCACAAACGCCCAATGCACTGCTGCTTGGCACAGGTACTATTTTCCGTATTTCCTATACCGATCCCGCATCGGGTAACACGGTATACGGCCCTGTGGCCGGTTACAGCTATCTGCTGGCCGGCGAGTCAACAGAAGGATATGTCTACGGCCGCATCAGCCCATCGGATGATTCACCGGACGGAGGATTTTCAGACGGCGAAGGACAGGAAATCACTTTCACCTCCGTGACGGCGGCAAGTCCTCCTTACCGCTACTGGAAGGTTCAGGGCGCCGGAGAACGGGAGGTGGTGCGTTATGCAACGCTCACGGCAAAGACACTCACGGAGGATGAACCGGGTTACGGCAGCGACGGTTTTTCCGTAGCCACAGGCGTAATTGAGCTTTCCCCGGCGGACAGCGGCTCCGTCTACACAATTAAGAGCATTACCCTTCCCGTCTCCGCCTCCGGTTTTACTCTGGCGGACGCCGCCAAAAACGGAGCAGGCGCAGGCGGAACCTGGGTGACCTCAGAAGCCAATCAGGAGCAGGGCGGCACGGCGGTTGATTTGGAAAGCCAGAAGACGGCCATATCCGGGAATCCTTTAAGTGTGTTCGGCCTTTATATGACTCCGGGAGCAGGGTTTATCTCCGACGGGGCGGCAGACGGCAAGATCCTTTCCAACGCCTCTTCGTCCGGCGGCGGAAAGAATTCCGTAATCGGGCAGTCCACGACCGGAACGATCTCCGGCGACCATGTCGTACCGCAGATTGAATTTTATCTTACTTATCATAACAATATTACCGCCAGCCAGAATCTCGGGACGGTACAGATAGTGATAGAGCGTTCCGTAAACGGGCAGATCCAGGAAACGACTGCTATGAATATTGAAATTGTCACCAGGGCCTCGTCCCTCTCCACACTGAGCCTGGATCTTTACGCGACACAAACCGGAAGCTACACGGGCAGTCTCTTTATTCCGGCCGGAAGCAGAAACCTTAAATTAAACAGTGTTGAAGCGTCGGATGGCGCTTCTCTTGCGGCCGGGGGCACGGACATAAAAGGCCAGAGCTTTTCCCTTTCCATGCTGCCTTCCAAGAAACAGGGCTGGTTATCGGCAGGACTGATGACGGAGCAATGTGATCTGGGCAGTTTTACAGCCCCTGTCACGATAGGTTCCACCGACAGCCGGTATGAGGCCATGATTGATTTTACCCTAAAAAATGCCTCCGGCTTCGCTCCGAAAGAAACTGCGGACGTAGTAACGCTGACACTGGAGGACTTAAACGAATCGGATTCTGCTTTCACCATCCTAATCCGCATACACTGGAGTAAATCCGTCGTTTCCAGTGTTACCGCCGGGGCCGGACGGCAGTATAACAGGACTCCCGCCGGCAGCGCCTCCATATCCGGGAAAAGCGCGGTAACGGGTGCATTTACCTTATCCTCGTCGGCGGATGCGGGAGGACTGTGGCTGGAACTGCAGGATGAGGATGGAAATAAGGTGAATCTGCCTGCCGGAACTAAAATGACACTGTTGGGCAGCTCGGATTTCTACCTCTATCAGGCCACAGGGACGGAGGCGGCTCAAATAATCAGGCTGACCGATTTCACCTCCATGAGCGGCCGGGGCAATCCGGCCGGAATGCTCAGCGGAACGCTCACCGTAATCCTGGACTTTGGTTTCGCATCCACGCCGCCTGCAGCCGGAGAATACAGTCTGCGCCTGCGTGACGGCATGGGGGCCGACAATATGGGAGCCTCATTCACGATCGACGGCGGCGGCGCCTCAGCCGCTCTGAACAGAAGCGGAGGAGACGGACTTTCCAAAGGCACACACATTTTTACACTGACGGTTACGGCAGGCAGTGACACACGCTTTTGGGGCGGTGCGGCCGCCGTCCTCTCTCCTGGAGACGGCAGCTCTTTCCCGGAAAATGTAATATTTACCGTGAACGGCTCGACTTACCATCCGAACGGAGGGAAGGTCTATATCCCGCTGGGCGGAGCAGGCACCTACACATTGGTAATGGACACCGGAAAAACCGCAGGGCTGTCCGGAGAGAGCCACACTTTAAACGCCCGGATTTTCCCTCTTGGCGAAAATGCCGCTGCCGTTGACACGCTCGACGCCAGCGCTGCCTATTCCGTACGTCCGAATCCCTCCTACGGCCTCCATGTCTCTATGGATTCAGGCAGCCGTGCGGCCGCGCCGGGAAGCGCCCTCACCTTTAAGGTGATGTATTCCGTGCAAAATACGGATCCGTCGGAGCATTCCATCGCAGTGACCGCCGAGCAGAAGGCAAACGGAACCTATACGGAACTCACCCCCGCCTGGACGACAGGAGGCAACACAAATCTTACGGCGGAACAGGGCCAGCAGGAAATCACCGTTACCGTGCCTGCGGCTCTTGAACCGGGTACTTACCGTCTCCGCTTCAGGCTGGGCAATCAGGAAGTCCCGTTTAACCTGATTGTGCAGCAGCTTTCGGAGGAATAGGAGGAAGCCGCAGCTTCCGGAACGTAAACCATAAAAACGGCCTGCAGGTCTCCGGCGAAAGTATCGTATTTCGCAGGGCCTGCAGGCCGTCTTATTGAGTGGCAATAAAAAGTTCGCAAAGTATGCGTTTCATTGTTTATTTTTCATCTGATTACTGACCGAAATAAGCGTCAATTCCATTGGCAATACCGGCGGCTATCAGCTCCTGATAATCCTCCTGCGCCATCTTCTGGTCTTCCTCCGGATTACTCATGAATCCCATCTCTACAATAGACACCGGGATGGTACACCAGTTAATCCCGCTCATACTGTCCGTCTCCTGCACGCCCCGGTTCTTGAAACCGGTCGCGGCGCAGACATAGTCCGTGATCTTCTTGGAAAGGGAATAGCTCTGGTCATGAAGGTTTCCGTTGTAAGGATTCCCCGATGTCTGGCACATGGCCAGCGTTCCGTGGACACTGTTGTTATCCAGGGAATTGGCATGGACACGGACAAAAATGGAGGCTCCGCTCTTGTTGGCTATCTCCGCCCTCTCCGCATTGCTCAGATTCACATCGTTGGTCTCACGGATCATAACCACTTGATAGCCGCGCTCCTCCAAAATCCTCTTAAGCTTCTTGGACACCGACAGCGTCAGCTTGTATTCCGGAAGCTTCGTGCTGATTCCCTCCGCGCCGGACGCCACTTTGGCCTTCATCGTGGAAGAACCCGGTCCGATTGGCTCCTTTTCATTGTTGCCCTTTGCCTGATGTCCCGCGTCGATTGCCACAATGCGGCCGTTGCTCACGGCAGCCGAACCGTCGGCACTGGCCGGAGCAGGCTGGTTCTCAAGAGCCACCACATTCTCCCCGTTCTCTCCCGAAGGATCTTGCGTGGAGAGGAAATCCGACATGACGTAGCATGTGGTGTCCTTATATACGACTCTGCTCCATCCGTCGCTGTAACCGGTCCTTTTGATGCTGTCGCCCGTCTTAAGCTGTGTCACAATACTGAATTCCGTTCCACATCCCTTTCGGAGATTGACATGGTCCTCCACCACAAATACGGTTTCGTCCACGTCCGTAAACCCGTTGGCGGTCGTGCGCTCATTCTCAAGCGAACTCATCTCCGCCACCGCGGCGCCGTCGGCTTCTTCCGCTGCCTGCTCGCCCTGTGCATCCCCCAGAACCAGCATCCGATCCTGTTCCGCTTTTTCTGCCGCATCCTGTGAGCCGCCGTCATCCGTAACGCTCTCGGCCTGAACCTGCCGGCTCTCCTCCTCCGAAGCCTGTGTCTCCTGCGCCTGCAAAGTAATCGGTTCATACTTGCCGCCGCAGCCCGCCACGGAAGAAGCCATCAGGAACATACCAAGCAGTACTGCCGCCCCCCTGCGTCCTGCTGATTTTATCATAAAATAGTTCCTCCTCCGACCACATATTCTCCATCATAAAATACCACGGCCTGTCCCGGCGTTGCAGCTCTCTGTGGATCGTCAAATACGCACTCCAACAGATCCTCACCGATAATTCGGATCATGCAGGGTGCGCCCTTATGGCTGTAACGAATCTTGGCAGACACTTTCATCCCCTCCCCGGGAAGTCCGTCCACTGCCATCCAGTTCAGCTTACTGCAGGTAAGTCTTCTGGAAAAAACGTCTTCATTGTCTCCTATTACTACTTCATTTGTCTCCGGGCGGATTGCTGTCACAAATACGGGACGGCCCATGGCAAGGTTCAGTCCCTTCCTCTGTCCGACCGTATAGTGGGTAATGCCCTGGTGACGGCCCAGTATGTTGCCGTCTTTATCTACAAAATTGCCTTCCGGTAGACGGCAATCGGTATTTTCTTCAATAAATTTTGCGTAATCGTGATCCGGAATGAAACAAATCTCCTGGCTGTCCGGCTTATTCGCTACTGTCAGCCCGATTTTCTCCGCAATCGCGCGTATCTCGTCTTTTGTATATTCACCAACCGGCATGAGCGTATGGGAAAGCTGATGCTGGGTCAGATTGTAAAGCGCGTAGGTCTGGTCCTTCGCCGCCGTCGCAGATTTGCGCAGGGCAAAGCGGCCGTTCTCCAGTTTCTCGATTCTGGCGTAATGGCCGGTGGCGATGTAGTCGGCCCCGATATCCATGCTTCTCTTCAGAAGCGACTCCCATTTGACAAACCGGTTGCAGGCAATGCAGGGATTGGGAGTCTTCCCCTCGATGTATTCCTGCACGAAATAATCCATTACATTCTCTTTAAATTCTTTTTTAAAATTCATGACGTAATAGGGGATCCCAAGCCGCTCCGCCACTCTTCTGGCGTCGTCCACGGCGCTCAGGCCGCAGCACCCCCCGTTCTCTTCCTGAACCTCCGGCTCTTCATCCTGCCATATCTGCATCGTGACGCCGATTACGTCATATCCCTGTTCTTTCAAAAGCCAGGCCGCCACGGAGGAGTCTACTCCTCCGGACATGCCGACTACCACTTTTTTCTTTTCCATGTATCAGTACTCTTCTTCGACTTCTTCCTCACCGATATCTGTCTTTGGCTTAGTCAGTCCTTCTATTTTAATGCCATGCTTCTCCGAATAATCCCAGAGTGCAGCATGGATCGCTTCTTCTGCTAACAAAGAACAGTGTACCTTAACTGGGGGCAATCCGTCAAGTGCTTCCATCACAGCTTTGTTGGTAATTTGCATTGCCTCCTGTATGGATTTGCCCTTTACGAGCTCTGTCGCCATGCTGCTGGTGGCCACTGCGGCCCCGCAGCCGAACGTTTTAAATTTGACGTCGCGGATGATCTGATCGTCGTCGATATCGAGGTAAATCCTCATGATATCACCGCATTTCGCGTTACCGACAGTTCCCATTCCGCTTGCATTCTCTATCTCTCCGACATTTCTCGGATTCTGGAAATGATCCATTACCTTTTCTGAATACATGTATTTTGCTCCTTTCAGCCCGTATCTCAAATTTTATGCATGTGGCGGCGCCTGTTATGTTTCTATCCGCGGTTTTGCCTGATTTCTAACGGCCCGCGGATAAAATAATTCATTACGCGTGCGCCACTGCCTGTCTCTTCATGTAGTCCTCATATAATGGAGACATGGATCTTAAACGCTCCACAATTTTCTTGATGCTCTCCACGGTAAAATCAATCTGTTCCATCGTGATCTCGTCATTCAGGGTCAAACGGAGTGAACCATGGGCAATCTCATGAGGAAGGCCGATTGCCAGAAGCACGTGTGAAGGATCCAGGGAGCCCGATGTGCAGGCGGAACCGCTGGAACCGCAGATGCCGTCCATATCCAGCATAATCAGCAGGGATTCACCCTCGATAAACTGGAATGCAAAGTTGGCGTTATTTGAAAGACGTTTTGACGGATGGCCGTTAAGACGCACGAAGGGAACTTCCTTCATCACGCGCTCAATCAGGTGATCCCTGAGGGCTCTCTCCTTCTCCGTCCTCTCCTTCATCGTGGCCATGGCAATCTCTACCGCTTTGCCGAATCCCACGATTCCCGGGGTGTTCTCTGTGCCTCCGCGGCGTTTTCTCTCCTGGGCTCCGCCGTGGATAAAGGCCTTTGCCTTCACTCCGGTACGGATATACAGGAAGCCGACGCCTCTCGGGCCGTTTAATTTATGGGCGCTGGAGCTTAACATGTCGATATGGCATTCGTCCACATTGATCGGAACATGGCCAAATGCCTGTACCGCATCGGTATGGAACAGAATTCCGTGTTCCTTTGCAATCGCGCCGATTTCTTTGATCGGCTGGATTGTTCCGATCTCATTGTTGGCAAACATAACTGAAATCAGGATCGTCCCAGGACGAATCGCTTTCTTCAGATCATCTAATTTCACAACGCCAAACTCATCCACATCCAGGTAAGTCACTTCAAAACCGCGGCTTTCCAGATATTCGCAGGTGTGAATAATCGCATGGTGTTCGATTTTAGTAGTAATAATATGGTTTCCCTTTGCCTGATAGGCCTCTGCCGTGGCAATGAGCGCCCAGTTGTCCGACTCGGTACCGCCGTTTGTAAAGTAAATCTCATTCGCCTTTGCGCCGAGCGCTCCGGCAATCGTCTCCCTCGCATCCGCAATCGCCTTCTTAGGCTCTGCCGAAAAATCATATACGGAGGATGGGTTTCCGTAAAATTCCGTAAAATACGGAAGCATCGCATCTACAACCTCCGGTCTCGTCTTCGTTGTAGCTGCATTGTCCAGATAAATAATCTGTTTCATAATAAAAATCCGCCTTTCTTCTTATTTGTAGTAATAAAGGTAAAAGCTTCATCTACGCTTCTTATTATATAGTAAAATCCAGAAAATACAAGTAGGAATGATTACTAATTTATAAAAAAATAATATTTTACCTCAGAAAAGTGCCCGATGGCATATATTATTGTATGAAAACAGGTTACAATCAGTGCCTTTCGGGCGGAGAACCGCATTTTATTGATTTATAGCAGGCAGGCCGCTTTAGCGGCACAATCCCTCTCCACCGCAGAACATACTTTCCGCTTCTATGTTTCCCTGACCGATCCTTTATTATCCTCATTTTACTTTCATACCCGGGAAATATATGAATTTCCTGCGCCGGACGGTGCGCGGCGCAGTTTGGGCCGGCGCGATGCACAGAAACGGAAAAATGTGCCGTTCCTGTGCATCGCGCCGTATAACACGGATTTTCACACAAAATGCGCGCGAAAACACCTCGCGGAATGTTACCTGTGAACAGAAGCGAATAATTCTCCTCCCGCAAAATATATATAATAATAAGTCTCTTTTCCGGAGTCCATATGAAAAAAAATCCACTTATCACGGGAACTCTGCTGCTCACAGCCGCCGGATTCCTGAGCCGGATCCTCGGTTTCTTCTATCGTATATTCCTGTCCCGGACAATCGGCGCGGAAGGTCTGGGCATTTATCAGATGATATTTCCCATCCACGGTATTGCATTTGCCCTCTGTGCGGGTCCGATCCAGACGTCTATCTCACGTCTGGCCGCGGCCAACGCAGAGAAAGGCCGGAGCACCTTCCGCGCCGGGCTGGCCATCTCGCTGACGATTTCCGTCATCCTGATGTTTGGAATCCGCCTTACCGCCCCATTTCTGGCCGAACACGTCCTTCTGGAACCCCAGTGTGCGCCTCTCCTGCCCGTGATGGCGCTGTCCATCCCGTTCTCGGCGATTCACGCCTGTATCTGCGGCTATTACTATGGCATGAAGAAAACGGCCGTTCCGGCGCTTTCGCAGCTTCTGGAACAGTTTATACGCATTGGCGCCGTCTTCCTGATTGCCAGTGTGGCGGCGACGAACGGAAAGACAATTTCCGTATCCCTGGCCGTATGGGGCATGCTGATCGGCGAGGCGGCATCCGCCATTTTCTCTTTCCTTGTATATTCCTTTACAACGGAGGATAAAAAAAGCGGAAATTCCCCGCGGCCCACATACAGCTTTGTCTCCCTGGCTGCTCCCCTGATGGCCATGGCCCTGCCTCTGATGGGCAACAGGCTGATCCTTAACTGCCTGCAGAGCCTGGAGGCCATCTTCGTACCAAATAAGCTGCTGGAATTCGGCCTTACCAATGCCGAGGCACTGAGTACATACGGCGTCCTGACCGGCATGGCGCTACCCTTTATCTTCTTCCCGTCGGCCATCACCAATTCCCTGGCGGTTGTCCTGCTCCCTACCGTATCGGAGGCGCAGGCCGAGGGTAATGAACGCAAAATAGAGCGGACCATCGCAATGGCCCTCCGCTACAGCCTCTATATGGGAATCCTCTGTATCGGCATCTTCACGCTCTTTGGCGACGGCCTTGGAATCAGCGTTTACCACAATGAGGACGCAGGAACCTTTATCACGATACTGGCCTGGCTCTGCCCCTTTATGTACCTCTCCACGACCATGGGAAGCATCTTAAACGGGCTGGGAAAGACGTCTTCCATCTTTCTGCACAATGCCGTTTCCATGCTGATTACACTGGCCGTCGTCGTGTTCTGCATCCCCTTATACGGAATCCATGCCTATCTGGTGGGACTCCTCGTCAGTGAGCTGATCCTCGCGGGGCTGCACATCCACACACTGGCCGGCCAGGTGCCCGTGCGCCTGAATGCGGGCACCATGATTGTGAAACCGACCCTCTGTCTCCTGGTTTCCATCGGGTTACTGTATGCCGCCACACCGTCCCTGGAAACGCTGCGGCAGGCGCTTCCGGCCGAGTTCCTGTTTATCGTAGTGAAGGCGCTGATTCTCTGTGTGCTGTATGGGGGAGGGCTGCTTTTGCTGCATAAGAAGAGCCGGTAATACCCTTTGATGTATGTACGCTCCTTACACAGGCCGCCGATGCCGGCCATGTGAAACTCACAGTGCGAATCTTTCATTTCATTCAAAAAAGAAAAAGCCGCTTCGGGAAAATTTCTCCTTGAAACAGCTTTTTCTTTTAAAACTATATTCCGCTTATTCCTCACGGTTTCCGGGAGCATTCGTCAAAAGAAGTAATCCGGAATAAACATCGTAATGGCCGGAATATAGGTCAGCATCATCAGTACAACAATCATAACGGCTAAGAACGGAATCACCCCTTTAATAACATCGTCCAGGGTCGCCTCTCCCACCCTGACCGCCACAAACAGGTTAATTCCCAGCGGAGGCGTAATGAATCCGATTGCCAGGTTGACCACCATGACCAGGCCGAAGTGAATCGGGTCAATTCCGAAGCTCTGGATAATCGGAAGAAACAGGGGTGCCAGAATCATAATCGAGCACATCGTGTCCATAAAACAGCCCACTACCAGAAGCATCAGATTAATCAGAAGGAAAATCAGCCATTTATTATCGGTAAACTGCATGATCGCCTGTGCTACCTGCTGCGGAATATGGCCCACCGTCAGAATTTTCGTAAATGCCGCCGCACATCCGACTACCACCAGTACCGTCCCCGTGGTAAGGGCGGCGCTTCTGATTACGTAAAACACTTCCGACAGTTTCAGCTCCTGATAGACGAAAACGCCGATCACAAAGCTGTAAATAACCGATACCGCCGCGGCCTCCGTCGGGGTGAAGATTCCGCCGTAGATTCCGCCGAGGATAATAATGGGGCTGATTAACGCCCATTTACCATCCCAGATTGCCCGGCCCGCCCCTTTCCAGGTAAAGGCCTCCGCGTCTCCCTTATATCCCCGCTTTTTACAGATAAAATACGAAACTCCGATCAGCGCCAGTCCTATCAGCAGCCCCGGGATGAATCCGGCGGCAAACAGTTTCGTAATCGACTGTCCGGTGGACGTGCAGTAGACGACCATCGGAATACTGGGGGGAATCACCACGCCGATACTTCCGGCGGCGGCAATCAGCCCCAGCACAAACCGTCTGTCATACCCCTTCTCAATCATGGTCGGCACAATCATTCCTCCGACAGCCGCCACGGTCGCCGGACCGGAGCCGGAAATCGCAGCAAAAAACATGCACACCACGACCGTCACAATGGCCAGCCCGCCCGTGATTCTTCCAAAGAAAACGTTACATACGTTCAGCAGACGCCTGGATATTCCTCCGCCGCCCATAAATTCCCCTGCCAGGATAAAAAACGGAACCGCCATAACGGGAAACGAATCCACCGCCGTCACGAGGTTTTGTGCAATATATCCGCCTCCCAGACCCAGCTCCGCATTCAGCATGACGGTAGCAAGAGAGGAGATCCCAAGTGCAATCCCCACCGGGACATTCAATATAATCATGACGACAAAGGTTCCAAACAAAACAGCGCTAGTCATCCATCTCCCCCCCTTTCCTCAGATTTACAATCCGCAGCCGTATATTCTGGGCCGTCCGGTAAAATGTCAGTACAAACCCAACAAGCGGGGCCGTATAAATATAATTCATCGGTATGGACAATGCGGCCGATACCTGCCCCAGCATCCCTATCTTTTGAACCAGCCTGAATGAGGTTGCTATGATAAAACCGGCAAAGCACAGAACGATGATATCCCCGATGATTCGGATATACGGCCTGCATTTCTTCGGAAACAGGTAGAGGGCGGCATCGATTTTAATATGCTTGCGTTCTTTCGCCGCATAACTGACAGAAAGGTAAATCGACCAGATAAAGAGATATCTCGCCAGTTCTTCAGACCAGCTCAGGGAGTTATGCATCAGATATCTCATAATAACCTGTACAAAAATAATCAGGCTCATCAGTGATAATAAGGTCACCAGCAGGATATCTTCCAAATGTTCATCTATTTTTTTCAACATATTACGTTCCCCCAGACTACATCCGCGCTTAATCTCCCACGACTTCCATTGCCTTGTCAAATAATTCCGGATGATCCATCTTTTCTCTTACGACCGAGTTGACCTCTTTTACCGCTTCCTTAAACTGGGCTCTCTCTCCGTCCGTAAGATAAATCACTTCCGTCGTCTTGTCCTCTTCAATCTTTTTGATTCTGTCCTGCTCATACTCCTGAGCCGACTTGCGCTCATAATCCGTTGCTTCCTTTGCCGCCTTCATGATGGCCTGCTGATATTCCTCCGGCATGGCGTCGAACTTTTCATTATTCATTGCTAAAATTAGCGGATTGTAAATATGCTGTGTCATAATCATATATTTCTGGACCTCATTCAGCTTGTTGTCATAGATGAGCTCCACCGGGTTTTCCTGACCGTCGATTGTCTTCTGCTGCAGGGCCGTGAACACCTCGCCAAACGCCATGGGAGTCGGGTTGGCGCCGAGGGCCTTCCAGTAGGCAATCTGGATTTCATTTTCCATCACGCGGATCTTCAGACCGTTCACATCCTCCGGGGTATGTACCTCCCTGTCGTTTGTCGTCAGGTTTCTGAAGCCGTTCTCCGGATATGACAGCGTCTTCAAATTCTTTGCCTTCAGTCCCTCTGCAATGCTCTGTCCTATCTCCCCGTCCAGGATTTCATATGCCTCGTCCCTGTTGCTGATCAGGAACATCGTGTCAAACAGGTAAAGATCGCTGTAGGCAGCCGCCAGAGGCGCCATGTTGGAAAGTGTGATATCGATATCTCCCAGTTGGACGGCCTCCAGGACTTCACGGTCGGAGCCCAGAGCGTTGTCGGCAAATACGTTGACTTTGACCGCTCCGCCCGTCTCCTTTTCAATCACTTCTTTCATGATATTGCCGATATCTTTATGGGACTGCGGGATTCCGACGGCAATTTTCAAGGTGTACTCGGTCTCTTTTGTCTCTGATGCCTCATCGCCTGCCGCCACCTGTTCCGCCGCTTCTTTCCCTGTTTCCCCCTGCTCTGCCGCTCCCTGCGCCTGCGTCTCCCCCGCGCCCTGTTTTTTACCGGAACAGCCCGCAAGCGCTGCCGCTATTGCTAATACGGTTAATAATGCAAATGATTTTTTTCTCATATTCCTTCTCCTTTTCATGCGGTTATGTTAATCTGCATCAGTTCATCACCCCGAGGGCCTTTAACCGGCCGCTTATCGCCCTCTTCTCTTCTTCCGTCGCCGGGATAAACGGACCTCTCGGGCTGCATTTGATAATTCCCCTGATTTCCAGCATGGCGTATATCGCAAGCTGCGTCGAGCGCGCCAGATACATGATATCCCGCATCTCATTTACTTCAAACTGTGTCTTTCTGCAATCCGCGTACCGGCCTTCGATTCCCTCATGGTACATTTTTTCACATATTTCTGGAAATGCGTTGGCGATCCCCGGTATAAACGCCCTGCAGCCAAGGGAGCATGCGGACAGCCACATTGCCTCCGTCCCCAGAACCACGTCGAAGTTTTCATCCTTTAACAGACGCATATAGTTTGCATGGAGCATAATATCAAAGGTGGCGTCCTTGATTCCCCCGACCCCCACGTCCTCCTTCAGCTTTTTAATCAGCTTTAACTCCATCGGGTAGCCCTGAAACTGCGGGTTATTATACACATAAACCGGGATTTCCCCGCCTGCTTCCTTCACAATCGTCTGGTAAAAAGAGCAGATTTCGTCTTCGTTATGCTTGTAGTAATATGGCCCGACGGCGGAAATCGCGGCGGCCCCGGCCGTCCTGGCGTGTGCGGCAAGCTTTGCCGTGCTTATAGAGTCCGCGGTGCCCACCTGCACAATCACTGGTATTTTTCCCTGTGCCGCCTGAATTGCCGTTTCCGTTACCTGCATCCTCTCTTCCGGAGTCATCAGCGCTCCGCCTCCGTAAGAGCCCGTGATAAATACGCCGTCCACTTTGCCGCGCAAAAATCCGACCAGTGTTTTAATCCCCTCATAATCCACTTCCCCATTTTCCTTAAATGGAGTAACCATCGGCGGAATAACGCCTTTCATCTGAAACATGTCTTCTCCTCCCCTTCTCTTTCCCGTATCTTGCCTAAAGCGATTTCAACTGCACCCCGGACCGTAAGTTTTCCTATCTCCTCCTTATCGTAAATAAATTCGATGATAAGCTCCTCCCCAAACCTTTTTTTGAGTAGATACTCATACATGCGGCAGCGGCTCTCATGTCCGTATAAAATGTAGTGATTGCCGTCATACCCTTTGTTTCTCATTTCCTCAAACGCTTTCAAATCATCGGCCGCAATCGCCGCATTGGTAAAAATGTCGCGTTCCCGGCTGTCTGTTTTCAAAAGCACCTGCAGAAAGCGGGGCATGAGAAGCGTGCGTCCAAGACCCGCATGCTCCACACAGTCAACGGCCGTATCCACCAGCTCTTCAAAGGAATACCCGCCTGTTTCCTCCCCCTCTGTCTCAATCAGGCTTTTTCCGATGTTCGTGGAATTCAGAAGCGCCTCATAAAACTGGCCGCTGATCGTCGTGTTGCTGGCCGCCACTCTCTGCTTCTCATCAATATACATCACCTTGGTATGGGAGCTTAAGGCAACAATGCTGCACGGTTCTTTTATCTTTTTCTCTTCCATGATTCCAATGCACTGCACCTCCTCCCCTCTCATAAAGTCGATGTCCCGCAAATCCTGCGCCCGCGCATTCTCCGGATACCGGTTTCTGATACCCCGGATAAAATAGACCGGCCGGTGGATCGGAAGCACCGTTTCATCATTGACTTCCAGGATTCCCTCCGACAAATCCGGCAGGCCGGCCGGAGCCACCAGATGCGGAATCTCAATCAGGCCGATTTCAGAGGTAATCATCCCCGACGCCACGGCAAATTCCACTTCCTCATCCCTGATTCCGTTTCCGTTCAGAATTTCAAAGAACAGTTCCGTGATTCCCTGTCTCAAGGCATTCCTGCTTCCCGTGATAGAGGTATCTCTCACGCCTACTTTCCGGCTGCCACAGGCCGCAATTGTTCTGTTCCGGTCCACGATGTAAATTCTCGTATTGGTTGTTCCGCAATCAATTACAGCAAACATATTTAACCCTCCCTACACTTTCAACCGACTTTCAAAACTTCGGCACATTGACCGGATGCAGCGGTTTTTCTCCGCTCAGTACCCTGACCGCCTCCTCGGCAACCTTCTTCTGAAGGCTCTTAACCGCCTCCTCCGAATACCAGGCCACATGGGGCGTAACAATGGCCTGTTCCATTTTAAGCAGCGGACTGTCCGGATCGATTGGCTCCGTTTCGCAGACATCAATTCCTGCGCCCGCAATCTCCCCTTCTTCAAGCGCCCTTATTAAATCGCCCTCACAGATTACGCCGCCTCTCGCCGTATTGATTATAAAAGCGGTTCTCTTCATCTTCTTAAATTTGTCATAGTCGAACAGATGGCGCGTCTCCCCGTTCAGAGGGCAGTGCACCGATATGTAATCACTTTCCGCCAGAAGCGTCTCCAAAGCCACCAGCTCCACCCCCAGCTCACTTGCCGCTTCCGCCGGCATATAGGGATCGTATGCAATCATTCTCATGCCGAACCCCGCCATCTTTTTCGCGACAAGAGCCGGAATTCTTCCTAAGCCAACCAGTCCCAGGACCCTGCCTTCCATGCGGTATAGCGGTTTCACGAGACTGTAATCCCATTTCCCCTCTTTTACCAACGACGCCAGGGACGGCAGTTTTCTTGCACAGGCCATCAGGAGGGCTATCGCATGGTTGGACACCTCATCCAGGCTGTAATCGGGGACATTTGCCACATAGATTCCCTTTTCGGAAGCCGCTTTCACATCGATGTTGTCCACGCCAATCGCATACCTGACGATGAGCCTGCAGCGCTCCAGATTTTCTATGACTCTTTTCGTGATCGGAGCAAACTGTACAATCAGCACGTCCGCATCCCCGGCCGCCGCAATCACTTCCTCCTCCGTCTTACAGTGGTAGTCGAAGAGCTCCGCATCCTTAAGCCGTGCGATTTCCTGGCGCTCCAAGTCCAGATTTTCATAGTAATAATCACTTATTACGATTTTCTTCCCCCTGTTTTCTTCCCCCATATTGTCCTCCGCTTCGATTTCTTTAAATCGTCAAAATATTTTATACAGTAAAACTAAGTTTTATTTTACTAAGTATAAAAAAATGCGTCTTTTACCGCAGTTTTTTTATACAGGGCATCCCAGTCTTGCGGATATCCTTCCTGCCGTTCTGATTATATCCTGTTTTGCCTCTTCTCTCTTCTCCCCTTCGAATAGTTCCTGAATTCCACAGATACTGATTCCGGCCGTCATCTCTTTATTGTAATCGAAAATGGGTGCGCAGACGCTGGAAATATACGGTTCATTTTCCCCATTATTAAAGGAATATCCTTCTTTCCCGGCCTTTCTGATGATCCTGAGCAGTTCCTCCTTATCGGTAACCGTCTTATCGGTAAACCGCTCCACATGGATTGATTGAATATATTCCTCCAGCTCCTCCTCCGGCATCCTGGAAAGAAATAATCTTCCGATTCCGGTCGAGTACAGTTCCCTCATTCCGCCCGAGCGGATCATAAGCTGTGCCCATGAGGGTACATCCCTGGGTACGACACATTCGATCATCAGAACCTTGTCTTCCCTCTGGATTCCAAGATAACAGATAACACTTTTACGGTCCGCTATCTCCTGAAGGTACGGCACCGCTATCTTGCGCAAATCCAGATGATTTTTCTTCAGGGTGCTGAGGTGGAGAGGCACCAGTCCAAGACTGTACGTCTTATTCTTTTCATCGTATTCGATAAACCCCTCTGAAGCCAGAGTAAAAAGCAAACGCAGTGTCGAACTTTTCCCCACTCCCGTCATGGCACTGATCTCCGACAGTGACATCTCAAAGTGGTTTTCGTCAAAGAGTTTTAAAAGCTTTAATGCCTTCTGAACCGCGCTGATTGTATAATCCTTACTTGTATTCACCGGTTTCCCTCCTGTTTCGCCCAGGGCCTGTCAGACAGGCTTTTACACAGCCTCCGCCCTGATAAAATCTTTTATTGAATTATATCAACAAAAAAACTTGATGGCAAGTTATACGCCCTCCTTAAATTTCACAATCCCTAAATTCCACAATCCCCTTAAACACCTCCTGTCTCCCGTCCGCCCATTTCAAAACCTCGGTCCCCGCGTTTTCAAACGCAGTTCTGTCCGTGATAAAAAGGCCCGGGTCCACCAGCCCCTCTTCCCACAGCCGCATAACGGACCGGTAATCTTCGGGCACCGAGTTCCGCGTAACGTGAAGCGACGGTTCTTTCATATGGAAAGCAGCCTCATCTATTTGAAGAATTCCTTTAAACATACCGACAAATACGATCTCGCCTCCATGTCCAATCCATTCAAATGCATGTTCCATCGAATTCTTATTGGCGGTCGTGTCAATCACCCCGTCGAATCCTTCCTGGGCAATGTCTCCCATGACATCCGCTTTCTCCGTCTCATCCAGGGGATTAAAGACGGAAAAGCCAAAGGTTTTCCGGACAAATTCCCGCCTGGCCGGGTTAATATCCGCCAATACCGCATTCATCCCAAGCGCCTCCGCACACACCGCGCATGCGGTTCCGATCGGTCCTGCTCCGAGAATCAGGAGTCTCTTTCCCCGTCCCGGCCGCATCCGCGATACGGCGTGATAACCGATGGTCAGCGGTTCTATGAGGGCTGCCTCCTCCTGTCTGTCCGGAAACGGATTCTTAAGTAAAAACCGCTCCGGCAGCGATAAATACTCCTGCAGCCCTCCGTCTTCATGGACACCGTAAAGCTTCAGAAAACTGCAGCAGTTTGTCTTACCTGCCTTACAGGCCATGCAGGAATCACAGGGGATACACGGCATAACGCATACGCTGTCTCCCTCCCTGAACTTTGCTGAATCCCCCGCATCCGCCACAACCGCCGATATCTCATGCCCTATCACCCTCGGAAAGGTAAACAGCGGCTGCTCTCCTCTGATCGCGTGGATATCGGAACCGCAAATGCTCACAGCCCGCATTCTAATCAGAATTTCCCCGTCCTTTCGCTCCGGCATGCTTCTCTCTTCGAAGCTAAAATCATATGCACCGTTCAGTACCAATGCCTTCATTCAATCACTCTCCCTCCCGCGCCCTTATCTGAGCAGGCGGTCTTCCTTACCCGGCCGGACAACCTCCCTTACTTGGTCAGGTAGCCTCCATCAACCGGAATAACCACGCCGTTAATGTAGTCCGAAGCGCTGCTTGCAAGAAGTACCGCCACCCCTTTAAAATCTTCCGGAGTTCCCCAGTCTCCCTGCGGAATTCTGGCCTTCACCGACTCATTCCTCTGCGGATCCGCCCGCAGCGGCGCCGACAGATTGGTAGAAATCCATCCGGGAGCTATCGCATTGACATTAATCCCCCGGCCTCCCCACTCGCTGGCAAGCACCTTCGTCAACCCGGCCACCGCATGCTTGCTGGCCGTGTAAGCCGCCGTATTAAACCCTCCCAGGTAAGACATCATCGAGGCAATATTAATAATCTTTCCCCCGGACTTCTGCTCAATAAACTGTCTGGCGGCCAGTTGGGAAAGGAAAAACACGGTCTTCGAATTCAACTGCATAATATCGTCCCATGTCTTCTCACTGTAATCCAGAGCCGCTTCCCGGGGACAGATGCCGGAGTTATTCACAAGAATATCAAGCCGTCCAAACCTCTCCAGCACGCAGCGCATGACCTCCGGCAGACTTTCCATCTCGGACAAATCCCTGCGGACCGCGAGGAATTCCCCTCCCAGCTCCTTCACATATGTCTCCAGCTCATCGGGCCTATGGCTGTTATACACGCAGGCCACATCCGCCCCCGCTTCCGCCAGCCCCCGCGCAATCCCCAAACCAATCCCCGTCCCTCCCCCAGTGATGAGGGCAACTTTGCCTTTCAAAACAAAACTGTCTAAAACCATACTTCTCCTTTCCAAAATATTTTACCGTATAAAACTAAGTTTTATTTACTAAAAACATTATAAAATACACGAGCAAGCAATACAACAGAAAATATTCACAAAAAAAATATTTATTATTATGCAATCCATACAATTCATCAATTGTCTATTTTTTATCAGATTCTTTCTCTATTTATCCGTTTTACTCTGTAAAATCCATTTATATTGTATCTTCCCGAACCAATCCCCATTTTCCCCCTTCTCCTCACCACCAAAAAAAGACCATTTCTACCAAAAACATAGAAACAGTCTCTATAATGCACCCACCACCAGCAATCCCCCATCCCTCAATCCCACATAACGCCCGCAACAATCCCCGCCTTTTCAAAGAAACAGGAAACATAGCGGCGCCGCCGGTCCGGGATGGGCAAAACACTGCGCGTCTTCGGTCCCGTCAAAACCTTCCCGGATTCCCCCGCCTGCAGCAGCCTACATCCCGGGACCGAAGACTCACACTCCCCCACTCCCCATCCCGGACCTCCCCTCCGCATCCTCATTTCTCCCCCCCCACAGAAAAAGGCGCCCCCTTTTACAGGAGCGCCCTCTATTCCCCGGATTTTCATCCGCTAAATTACTTTCTCATCTCCAGAACATCTGCAAATGCCTGGATAGCAGTGCTTGCCTGACCAAAGTCACGCATCTGCTGATCGATACCCAGCTTGATGTGCGGGATATCTGCAGCCATCAGAGCTTTCTTCAGGTATGGATACTCCATCTCCTCCGGATCACAGAACTGCTGCATAAACAGTACAAGACCCTGAGCTCCGCTTTCTTTTACCATATTGGCAATGAACTCGCCGCGGCGGTTTTTGGAAGACTCTGCATCATACAGAAGAACTTCGTAGTCCACGTTAGCAAACTGTTTTGCCAGTGCCATCAGAGCGTCGGCCTCGTCCTCCGGAGCGTCTGTGCGGAATGCACGGCTCTCGTGGGCAACGTCGTCTGCAGCGATAGCGATATTGTTCTCTTCGAAGATTTCAAGCAGCTTCGGGTTGTCACAGATGATACCGGAGGTAACAACCTTGGTGCCCTGCCAGTCACAGACCGGAAGTTTCTCAAGCTCTGCGTTCAGTTCCTCAAGCTTGGCTATGTATTCCGGTTTCTCCATGAAGAAGAATGCCTTTAATACAGCGGAACGCTTGGTAGGTGTAACTACGTCGCAGTGAGCGCTTGCCAGCTCTACAAATTTACGGCGGGCTGCACGGCTCTTATTATAAACTTTGATTGCATCCTGGATTGCCTCATTGGTAATCTCTTTGCCGGATACTTTCTCAAGCTCATCTTTAACAGTTCTGTACTGATCAACACAGAACTGAAGACCGAAGTCCTCAAAACGGTTCTGCGGATGTGCCAGGAAGATAACTGCCATCTTCTCTCCCATGGAAACACGGAAGTTCTGGCTCATAGGACGCAGGGTATCACAGATCGTTGGTGTGATGATTCCGTCCAGGTCGTCCATGGTGCCGTCTAACAGCATCTCCAGCGCGAGCTGAGCGATGGTGCAGTAGAATGTTGCACAGTACTCTTTTGCGCGGCTGATGGTCTTATTGTTGGAACCCCAGATTCCCATCGGTACCATACCTGCGGCATAAACTAATTCTTCCGGAGCATAATATGGCAGAACACCGATGACTTTTTTACCCTGTGCTTTGTATTCTGCAAGCTGCTGTTTCGGAGTGGCAGCCTTTACTTTAAATTCTTCGAATAATGCATTAACGCTCATCTGATTATACCTCCTTTGCCTGCTTGTTTGCTTCCATCGCTTCTACAAGGCCCTGTACACGTGTTTCGTACTGTGCGGCATTGAAGTTACGCGGGTCAGCCTGGTCACCGTCGAAGCCTGCGCATGGAACGCCCAGATCGTCGGTAAAGCGGCGCTGCATCTCAGCCATATAACCGCTCCACGGTTTACAGCTTCTGTTGTAATGAACGAGAACGCCGTCTACCTTATTGTCGCGGCAGATGCCTTCACGCCAGTCAACACCCTGCTCGATGCAGACGGAGTTCGGAGCTTTATAGTAAGCACGGGCCATCTCATCGATGTTTTTGTAAACGAAACCGAATGCAGGTGCATATACAACGGCTGTAACGTTTACTCCATGCTCTTTCAGCGGTTTAAACAGAGCCGGAAGTTTTGGCCAGCATGGGATACCCTCGAACATAACACGGTATTTCTCCGGGAATGGAGTTGTTGTCTCACCCTTCTTAACTGTCTCTTCCAGATCTCTTGCAAGAAGCTCAAATGCTTCGGCAGCTTCCACTCTTGCACGTGCGGTAACAACGTCGGCCATATGGTTGAACAGGTCGAAACCACTGTATGGAGCGGGTTTGTACTGAAGGTAATCACAAACGCTTAACCATGCCTGAGCGGTACGGTTTGCATTTGAACAAGCTTTCTCGAATTTCTTCTCGTCAAACTTCTTGCCTGTCAGTTCTTCCAGCTGTTTGATTGCTTTGTCAAACTGTGCGCGTACATATTTAACGTTGTCATCATGTACGTCAACTGTATTGTTGTATGGGATATCGATCATGATCAGCGGAATATTGCACATACGGGCAATGTTCTCGTACCATTTTGTCATACAGTTACAGATATTGTTACAGCACAGAACGAAATCCGGCTGCGGAATACGCATCTGGCGGATTGTTGCGATCGCTTCCATACGGCGCTCTTTTTCAGGGCTGTCCGGAAGAGCTTCAATCTCAAGCAGGTTATCCAGTACCAGGTAAGGAGTCTGAGTCTTAGGATCTTTCTTCGGCTTACCGGTAGCTTCGTCGATTACTACGTTTCCGTCTGCATCCTTTAATGGTTTTCCGGTGCTTGGATCGATGATATACTCTCCTGTCTCCGGATCATACTTACGGGATACACGTACGCCGGCTGCATAAGCAAGGCTGATACGGGCATATCCACAGATATCGTTGTCATAGCCCAGATCTTCGGCTGCCTGACACATTAACTCACCGTAACGGTTTGCAGCGATACCAGCAGCCTGATTCTCCGGATACATAACATTCAGATCAAATGCTGCTGCAAGTTCACATGGGAACTTGGATGAGGACCAGCCAACTAACTCGCCTCTTGCTTTGGCCTCGCGTGCATCTTTGTGGACGTCGTCAACGACCTTACGAAGTGCGAGAACGCCAGGACTAACTTGTTTTGCCATAATAATTATCCTCCATTCTTTCTATGAATTACTACTACTGCGGCGGCTGGCAGCCTGCCATGCAAGCAGAGCGGCGCCAAGCGCACCATTATACTGTGTCAGCGGGGAAATCTTAATCGGACATCCAAGCTCATCCTGAAGTGCCTGAACAACACCCAGGTTCTGAGCAACGCCGCCGGTCATAACAACATCCGGCACCACACCGATACGGTGGGCGAGCCCTGTGACACGATGAGCCACCGAGCGGTGAATTCCGGCAATAATATCGCATTTGTCGGTTCCCATCGCCAACTGGCTTATAACCTCACTCTCGGCAAAAACGGTACAGGTGGAACTGATTCCCACCTTCTTCTGGGACATTGCGCCGAGCCTGCCCAGATCTGCTACCTTTACTTCCAAAACGCGCGCCATAACATCCAGGAACCGTCCCGTTCCGGCCGCACACTTGTCATTCATCTGGAAATTGGTCATTGCACCATTGTCAATGTGCAGGACTTTGACATCCTGTCCTCCGATATCGATGACTGTGTGGACATTTGGAAACAGAAAGGAAGCTCCTTTAGCATGACATGAAAGCTCGCTCATCTGCTTGTCGGCAATACCATCCATCAGAGAGGTACGGCCATAGCCCGTTGCCAGTGTATAAGCCATCTCTTCTTTTTTCATGCCTATATCATCGAGCACGGCCTCAATCGCGCGCTGCGGTCCGCTGGTACCAGCGCCGACATCAATCAACGATTTTGCCACAATCTCTTTGCCGTCTTTTAAAATGATGCATTTGGAGGCTGTGGAGCCGACATCGATACCTAAAGTATAAATTGCGCTCATTGTATCTATTTCCTTTCATTAGGCTAAAAAGTTCTTATTACACGGCGTTCCGGCATATCCAGGCACACCGCTTACGAGTCCATGATACCACAAAACGTGCTAAAAGTCGCTGGAAAATACATAAAACGCTATAAAATAATTGATAAGACAGTTATTAAAAAACCTTTATCCGCCCGGGGATACAGATAAATCGAGCAAAGGTTCCAGCAGCCCTTGCCCGATTTATCTGAAAAGTCTCAGACTTTTTTACTATCTACTATCTTACTATCAACTATCAATTGTTTTATGCACGCAGCGTTTTCACTTATACATTCACTTTGTTTTTAGATACAAATTAATTATTTACCGAAGGTCTGAAATTCACGAACGGATCTTGGGGTGAGCATCTGATGCATCGGGCAGATGGACTGTGGGTTCTGATAAGCAGCCTCAGTAAATGCCTGGATGTATGGACGCATCTCTGTCATATCGACAATCTCGTCTACCATACCTTTTTCTGTACAGTATTTAGGACGGGACTTGTCTGTGTACATCTGAATCATGTCGTTCATCTTTCCGATGATTGGAGTTAAATCTTCACCGGCTTTTTTCGCTTTAACCAGTTTTCTGGAGTACATAGCGTTTGCAGCCGTCTCGCCCGGCATTACGTAGTACTCGCAAACACCCGTACCAAGAGAGAATACGTTGGTGTTGTTGCCCTGAGGTCCGCCAAGTACGTAGTGTGCAGCAGCGCTGGCCTTACGAACGGTGATCTCTAAGGATGGCAGTTTGGAGTTCTCGATGGAGTAGATCAGGGACTGTCCTAAACCAAGAAGCTCAGCTTTCTCAGCCTCGTCACCTACATCGATACCGGTTGTATCCTGTAACCAGATTAACGGGATTCTGTCACGTGCGCAGAGAGTAACGAATTCGTTCATCTTGATAAGGCCCTGACGGTATAACTTGCCGCCGATACCTACGGAGTTCTGTTTGTACTCCGGATAGTTCATCAGAAGGCCCTGTGCGTTGGCTACAACACCTACTAACAGACCGTTAACCTTAGCCAGACCGGTAATCATCTCCGGGCCGTATCCCTTCTTGAATTCGGAGAATTCGCTGTTGTCGAAGAGACGTGCGATTACTTCGTACATATCGTACGGACGTTTCTGGTTCATCGGGATGATGCTGTAAAGGTCTTCTGCAGGAAGCTGAGGAGCCTTTGGTGTGTCAACACGGAAGAACTCTAAGTTGTAAGCAGGAAGGTAGCTGATGTATTTCTTGATACCCTCGATTACGCCTAAGTCGTTCTGGTATACTTCACGGAAGAATCCAGTCTCATCATAGTGGATCGGAACGGAACCAGGAGCCGGAACTTTCAGCTTGCTGTTTTCGATCTGAGCTGCGATGATCTGCTCTGCCGCTTCGTCGTCGATATATCCCTTCGGGTTCATACCGGATAAGATGCCTGCTCCGCCGACTGCCATATTGGCATCCTGATGTGCAATCAGAATCGTCGGGGAAATGCTGTGGTATCCGCCGCCTGCCGGGTTGGTTCCGTAGATACCTACGATTACCGGAATACCGAGCTGGTTTAATTCAGAGTTACGGAAGAATGGTGTACCGCCGCCACGTCTGTTTGGATATACTTTATCCTGGTTCGGGAATTCTACACCGGAGCAGTTCAGTAAGTAGATTAATGGAAGATGCATCATCTTGGCAGCATCGGAGCAGCGAATCAGGTTCTCTGCCTGTCCAGGTACCCAGGCGCCGGCCATCTTCTTGTTATCGGAAGCTACGATATAAACCCATTTTCCATCTACGCGGCCAAGGCCGTTTACGATGTTTGTTGTGCCAAATTTGTTGTTCTCAGGATTGAAAAGGCTGTTTAACGGGCACCATGTACCAGCATCGATTAATGCGTTGATACGCTGCATAGCAGATAACTGTCCGCGCTCGTTTAACTTCTCTTCAGAAGTAATGCCTGCTGCAAGAGCTTTTTTGATAGACTCATGGATGTCACCCTCAACAGCTTTGATTTCCTGCTCATTTTCCGGATTCGGATTAACCAGTTCTTTACCAATTGTAGGCATGTTCTGGAAATATCCTGGCATGGAATACATATTCATGTCTTCATTCTCCTATTCTTTAATCACTTGACTATGGTTATTCCGCTGCGGCAGCCTGGGCCACCGCAGCGTATGTAAGACATTTCAGACTAAAATTAGTTAGCCGGCTCTTCCTTTGGAACCTGGATAAATGCCTGGCCCGGGTCGATCTCTTCACGGATCATGCGGATAACGTCCGGTGACGGAGCTTCCAGCTTCACTGCTCTGGATACGTCGATATCGAATCCTGTGTTCTCGATAACGTCTTCCGGTGAAGATGTCTCATAGTAGCCTGCAAGGTACATTCTCTTTGTCTTCTCGTCAAATTTGAGGATACCGCGGTCGGTAACAACTGCCTGCGGTCCGCGGTTGCCCGGAAGACCAAGTCTCTCACGTCCGCCAGGTCCATCGATCCAGCCTGGGCTTGTAACGTAGTCAATCTTCTGCATGAAACGGCGTTTCTCGTGCTGAATCATGATGATTGTGTTAGAGAAGGTTGCGATTGCGTTTGCACCGCCGGAACCTGTGAAACGTGTCTTCGGTGCATGGTAATCACCGATACATGTGGAGTTTACGTTTCCGTAAGGGTCGATCTGAGCGCCGCCGATGAAGGCAATCAGTCTGTCTGTGTCATGTAACCACTCATTCGCCTCAAAACCGATGAAACGGATATTCGGCCACTGGCATCCGCAGTGTGCCATGAAACGAAGGTCACCAACGGAACGCGGAACCTCGATTGGGGAACAGTCCATCAGACCGCTCTCAACAATCAGGTTGCATTTCGGTGCAAATAAACGTTTTGCAACGGATGCTCCGATTAACGGAAGTCCAGTACCTACAATTGCAATATTATCATTTGTGATCTGCTGGGCAAGTGTGATTGCCTGCATTTCTTTGTTTGTATACTTTGTATAGTCAGCCATGATTAATCCTCCTTGCTCACATCTGTAGAATAGCCATATCCATCAGATACTTTTAATTTAAGGAGACGGTTCACACCGATCTTCTCAAGAAATTCTGCCTGATCCTTAACACCATAAACGTACTCGTTTAAGAATGCCTTGAAATCTTCTTCCGTCTTGCTGGCTGCACCATATGCCTTCAGGAAAGCATTGTCGTAGTCATAGTAGCCGTAGCACTGTGTTGGGAATGCGCCGTAAGGAACTTCACAAACTGCATCTACGGTAAAGCAAGGAATCTTGGTCAGGGTCGGATCTCTGCGGATTACATCATTGCTTACAAGTTCTTCACAGGTAACAATAACTTTCTTAGCTGCTACAACGATATCAATATCATGGAACTCATCGCCCAGAAGGATACATGTTCCGTCCGGAGAAGCTTTCTGTACATGGATAATAGCGGTGTCAAGTTCCGGAACAGGAAGTGCAACTACTTTCTCGCCCGGTTTGAATGGGTTCTCTACGTATACGAATTTGTCATCAGAGAGCTTGTCGATGGTCTGACGCACTTCTTTGCTGATTCCCCACTCGTCTACCAGTCCGGAGCCGATCATAAAGCGTACTGGTAAGAAAGGAAGTCCTAAGGAAGCGGCATGAAGCATGAACATGATGGCATCCTGGGAGTAATCCTCGTAAATCAGTTCTCCTGCTTCAATTTTCTTACGGAAACGACGGGAAACGTTGGTAACACCTGAATCGGCGGTATAGCAGTTGATATATGCCTTAACACGATCCTCACCAATTAACATATCCCAGTCAGAGCCGGCAGGACCAGCCCATGCGATAAAATCTTTTTTGCCCTGGCGAAGAATCTCGCGCACTGCAGCCATCGGTTTTTTATTGGTTGTAAAACCACCGAAGGAGATCGAATCGCCGTCTTCTACATACTTAGCAACTGCCTCTTGTAATGTACACACTTTATTACTCACAATAAAGCCTCCTTTATAAAAATTTTCTATAACTACCGTAGATTATTTATTGCTGTTCGCAGGGCTGCTATTGCAGGGCTGTGAATAGTAACTCAAAAATTATTTAAAAATCAGCATGAAGAAACCGGCTGCAACCGCAGAACCGATAACACCAGCTACGTTTGGTCCCATCGCATGCATCAGAAGGAAGTTAGTTGGGTTCTCTTTAGAACCAACCGTCTGAGATACACGGGCTGCCATAGGAACGGCAGACACACCTGCGGAACCGATAAGAGGATTGATTTTTCCTCCAGTTATCAGGCAGAGAAGCTTGCCTAACAGAACACCGCCCACTGTTGAGAAGCAGAATGCCATAAGTCCCATAGCGATGATGGCGATTGTCTGTACACGGAGGAAGATATCTCCGTTTGCCGTAGCGCCTACGGTTGTACCAAGCATGATGGTAACGATGTTACAGAGTGCGTTCTGTGCCGTGTCGGAAAGACGCTCAACTACGCCGGACTCACGGAACAGGTTACCAAGCATCAGCATACCTAAAAGAGGTGCTACCGACGGAAGAAGCAGAGAACAGAACAGTACTACGAATACCGGGAATACTACCTTCTCTACCTTGCTTACCTTACGGAGCTGTTTCATAACGATGGAACGCTCTTTCTTTGTTGTAAGCAGTTTCATGATTGGCGGCTGAATCATAGGAATCAGGGCCATATAGGAATAGGCGGCAACCGCAATCGGCGCAACCAGATCCGGTGCCAGGTTGTTGGCAATGTAAATAGCTGTAGGGCCGTCAGCGCCTCCGATGATACCGATAGCTGCTGCCTCACCAACGGTGAAAAGGCCAGTTGCGTTAGCCAGCATGAATGCGATATAGATACCGAACTGTGCCGCAGCACCGAGCAGTAAGCTGATTGGGTTCGCAATTAATGGTCCGAAGTCCGTCATCGCTCCTACACAGAGGAAGATGAGACATGGGAATAAGCTGGACTTAACTCCGCCGTACATGATACGCAGAACACCCTGTGTGTACCATGGCTCGGATTCTTTCATTAAATCTGCCAGCGGCAGGTTTGCAAGAAACATACCGAATGCGATTGGAAGCAGAAGAAGCGGCTCATACTGCTTTTTAATCGCAAAATATAAAAGGACAAAGGAAATTGCAAACATTACCAGGTTCTTCCAGCTCAGGGCTGCGAAACCGGACTGAAGCAGCATTTCCTTCATAATTTCAAAAAAGTTCATTACTCTACCTCCTAGTTAAGGACAACCATGGCAGCTCCAGTATCTACAGGATCCCCTGCCTTAACAAGAATCTGGCTTACTGTGCCATCTGCCGGTGCAACAATTTCAGTTTCCATCTTCATAGCTTCCATAATAGCTACTACAGTGCCATATTTAACAGCCTGGCCAACTGCTACTTTTACATCCAGAACTTTACCTGGCATTGGAGCCTCCACTGTTGTGCTGCCTGCTGCAGGTGCTGCCGCCGGAGCTGCTGGTGCTGCAGGTGCTGCTACAGGAGCCGGAGCTGCTGCTACAGGTGCAGGTGCCGCCGGTCTCTGTGCCGGAGCCGTGCTTGCCAGTGTCGGAGCCTTCGGTGCTGCTACACCGTTACGGTCCAGAGATTTGTACTCTTCTACTCTCTCTACTTCTACTTCATATCTTTTGCCATTGATCGTAGCAATATATTTCATAATCTTTTTACATCCTTTCGATTGCTTTTGTGAATCTATTAGTTCAGAACAACCATTGCGGTTCCGGTCTCCACAGCATCTCCTGCTTTCACAAGAACCTGTGATACCGTACCGTCTGCCGGTGCAACGATTTCAGTTTCCATCTTCATAGCTTCCATAGTCATAACAACCTGGCCGTATTTTACTGCCTGTCCTGCTGCTACTTTGATGTCAAGTACTTTACCTGGCATTGGAGCTTCTACTGTTGTGCCGCCTGCTGCGGGAGCTGCTGCTGGTGCAGGTGCTGCCACTGGGGCTGGTGCAGGAGCCGGAGCTGCTGCTGCCGGGGCCGGTGCTGCTGCGGGAGCTGCAATTGGAGCTGCCGGTGCAGGTGCTGCCTCGCCATATCTCGGAATCGGCTCATATTCGCCAACTCTTTCAAGTTCTACTTCATACTGTTTTCCATTGAGGGTAGCCGTATACTTCATAACTGCTGTAACCTTCCTTTCGATTTCCTTCCATTCCTGGTAACTATCAGAGTTCCTTCACGTTTACAATCTTAAACTGCTCGGCTGGTAATTCAAGATCCATACCAATCGTAGCCATAAGTACCGCCAGTGTCTCTTTGTCTGTTTCATCCGATACAACCGGAGCAGCCACAACGGCCGGCTTCTGCGCTCCGTCCTTGATAATAGTACGCAGGATTTTAGAGATTAAGATGATTGACAGAGCCAATGTAACGAGAGTAATAAATACTACCGCAAGTCCCAGCAGGGATACGATGACTGACTGCCCAAAAGGCATTGTTGATTCAGTCCACATACGTGCATTGCACCTCCTTCTTAGCAGATCTCGAAGTGAGACCTTTCTTATTCGTTTCGCACTCCTTTGTGAAAAATTATATTATCAAAATAACGTCTCACAATATTCCACATCGTGGAATGCATTCCATTTTTAAAAGCTTAAAAAATATAAAGGCTTTTTAGCCCTTTGTGAAACTTGCTTATGCTTTTAATTCTTACAAGTTCACTATGGCTAAATTATAACAGTAACCCCCCTGAATGTCAACCGGGGGTTTCATAAAATATGCACAAAAAATGCCCTCTTCAATTGGGTAAAACCTCTTATAAAATCAAGGTTTTCCGACATTTTGCGACACCATTTTACATGTTTATTTTCATTATTCTTCGCCCTCTTTCTACAATTCAAAGACTCTTCATCTTTATTCCGAAATCCCTACATTTCTTTTTCGTTTTCTTAACAATACGGCTCTTTTCTGTAATTTTCTATACACTTCTTATGAGGGCGCTTTGGCCTTTCGGCTTCACCATTTGTATTTTCTGCCGCTGTGTGTTCCTTCCCGGAATAGGGCGTAATTTCCTATGAATCGAAAAAAGAGAGTGTCAGGCACCCTCTTTCTTCCTATTATAATTATATCATCTTTTTAACCCGCTAATCATTACGGCGGTTTTTATTTTGCAATTTTAAACGAACTCTTCAGGGAAACGATACGGTTGAATACCGGCGCTCCCGGTGCGCTGTCCTTGCAGTCCACACAGAAGTATCCGTTTCTTACAAACTGGAAGCTGTCAAAGGCCTTAGCCTCTTTCAGGCTTGGCTCCACGTAGCACTCCTTTAAGATTGTAAGGGAATTCGGATTCAGGTTCAGTGTTCCGTCCGCATTGAGTTTGCCCTTCTCCTCGTCGATCAGGTTCTCATAGAGGCGGCATTCCGCTTTCAGCGCCGTCGGTACCGCCACCCAGTGGATTGTGCCCTTTACCTTCCTTGCATTGAATCCGGAACCGCTCTTCGTCTCCGGGTCGTAGGTACAGTGAACAACCGTCACATTGCCGTTCTCATCCTTCTCACAGCCGGTACATGTCACAAAATATGCATTCATCAGACGCACTTCGTTGCCCGGGAACAAACGGAAATACTTCTTCGGCGGCTCCTCCATGAAGTCTTCTCTTTCTATATAAAGCTCACGGCTGAAAGGCAGCTTTCTGGATCCCAGGGATTCATTCTCCAGGTTGTTCGGCGCCTCCAGCTCTTCTATCTGTCCTTCCGGATAATTGTCAATCACCAGCTTGATCGGATCCAGAATCGCCATAACCCTGGCTTTCGATAATTTCAAATCTTCGCGCAGGCAGTATTCAAGCATGGCGCTGTCGATGGAGTTATCTGCTTTGGATACTCCGGCCAGTTCCACGAACTTGCGCAGGGACTGAGGAGTAAAGCCTCTTCTTCTGAGTGCGGCGATTGTGACGAGACGCGGGTCATCCCAGCCGTCTACCACTCCGTCCTCCACCAGTTTCTTAATATATCTCTTACCGGTAACCACATTGGTCAGGTACATCTTGGCAAATTCGATCTGACGCGGCGGGTTCTCAAATTCGCATTCTTTCACGACCCAGTCGTACAGAGGACGGTGATCCTCAAATTCAAGGGTGCAGATGGAATGCGTAATATGCTCGATCGCATCCTCGATCGGATGGGCAAAATCGTACATCGGATAGATGCACCACTTGTCGCCTGTGTTGTGGTGGCTCATATGGGCAACCCGGTAGATAACCGGATCCCTCATGTTGATATTCGGGGACGCCATATCGATCTTGGCTCTCAGAACCTTCTCGCCGTCCTTGTAGACGCCATTCTTCATATTCTCAAACAGCTCCAGGTTCTCCTCCACACTTCGGCTGCGGTATGGACTCTCCTTGCCCGGGTTGTTAAAATCTCCTCTGTATTCGCGTATCTGGTCGGCCGTCAGGTCGCAGACAAATGCCTTGCCCTTTTTAATAAGAAGAACTGCACAGTCGTACATGGTCTGGAAATAGTCGGAAGCAAAAAACAGCCTGTCCTCAAAATCGGCTCCCAGCCACTTCACATCCTCGATGATGGACTCCACGAATTCCGTCTTCTCTTTCGTCGGATTGGTATCGTCAAAACGCAGGTTGAATTTACCGTTATATTCCGCAGCCAGTCCGGAGTTTAAAATAATGGACTTGGCATGACCGATATGGAGATATCCGTTCGGTTCCGGTGGGAATCTTGTCTGGACATGATTGTAGACACCCTCTGCCAGATCCTTATCAATCTCACGCTCGATAAAGTTCTTTGACACGGCCTCTTCCTTATCTCCCGCTTCAGCTATTACATTCTTATTTTCTTCCATAAGCATTCCCTCCGTTTACTGCTTCTCTATAGTATAGAACTCTGTTGTGTGCCGCTTCAGCCGGGCCGCTGCGCCCATTTTACCGAAGTTTTCGCACAATCTATTCTGTTCAGAGCAAATATTTCCTAATATCATATCACATTTTGTAACATTGGAAAAGCAGTATTCCACAAAAACTTTGTAAATAGAGATTTAATTGAGATGCGAGGACGCCTCTGTAAGACGGCGGACGGGGTGGTG
>NZ_URHZ01000063.1 GCF_900547735.1 uncultured Clostridium sp.
CACAAGCGAAAGCGAGTCCCCGTAGGAATTTTTTCTCCTGGATTCCCCCTCACCACAACCTACAAACCGGGACTGAAGACTCATATCCACCCTCCCACTCCCCCGTCCGCCGTCTTACAGAGGCGTCCTCGCATCTCAACTAAATCCTCATATACCTATAAGTGCGGATACACATAAAGCGTAAGGAGATCCGGAACACCGGATCTCCTCACGCTTTTCAGCCACCCTATATGACTTTCGTTTACATAATCTCCTTCACAGCGGCTGCCACATTCTCCACTGTAAATCCAAATTTCTCAAAGAGCTGTGACGCCGGGCCGCTTGCTCCGAAGCCGTCCATAGTCACAGTTTTTCCGTCCAGGCCGGTGTAGCGTTCCCAGCCGAAGCCGCTGAGGGCCTCCACCGCTACTCTGCGTCTTACCGATTTTGGAAGGACGGATTCTTTGTATTCGTCGGTCTGCTCTTCGAACAGATCCACACACGGCATAGATACGACACGGACCTTGATTCCTTCCGCAGCCAGTGTCTCTTTGGCTTTGACGGCCAGGGCCACCTCGGATCCTGTTGCAATCAGGATTGCGTCGGGTGTTCCCTCACAGTCATCAATTACATATCCGCCCTTTAATGCCTCTTTGCTGCTTCCAGCCATCTGCTCCAGGTTCTGTCTTGTCAGAACAAGAGCTGTCGGTGTGTGCTCCGAGGTCACGGCGCTGTACCAGGCTGCCTGTGTCTCTGTCGCATCACACGGACGGAATACATGGAAATTCGGCATTGCGCGGAGCGCCGCCATCTGCTCAACCGGCTCGTGGGTCGGGCCGTCTTCCCCTACGCCGATACTGTCGTGGGTGAAGACGTAGGTCAGCGGAGTTCCCATCAGTGCGGAAAGACGGGCCATTGGTTTGCAGTAATCGCTGAACACGAAGAAGGTGGACACATAGGCCCTGAGCCCTCCGTGCAGCATAATGCCGTTGCCGATTGCAGACATGGCAAGTTCCCTGACGCCAAAGTGCAGGTTACGTCCGCTCCTGTCCTCTTTGGAGAAATCCCCGGCTCCGGACATATTCGTCTTATTGGACGGAGCCAAATCGGCGGAACCTCCGAACAGGTTCGGCATCACATCTTTCAAATAATTGATGATATTTCCGGAAATCGAGCGGGTTGCCTCCGCTTTCTCCTGCTTTTTCCAGAACTGCTCATCTTCGTTTAATGCCTCTGCGGCATGAGTGTCATGATACTTGTTCCAGAGCTCTTCCATCTCCGGATATTCTTCACAGTATGCGGCAAACATCACGTTCCACGCTGCTTCCGTCTCCGCCTTTTCCTCCGCGATCTCTGAGAAATGTTTATATACCTCGTCAGGCACATAAAACGGCTCCTCATAAGGCCATCCCAGAGTTTCACGGAGCGCTTTCACATTTTCAGCTCCTAACGGCTCCCCATGAGCGCTTGCTTTGCCCTGTTTCGCCGGGCAGCCGTAGCCGATCTGGGTCTTCACCGTAATAAAGGACGGGCGCTCCGTATCTCTTCTCGCCGCTTCAAGCGCCATGCCGATGGCGCCAATGTCATTGCCGTTCTCCACCGTGATTGTCTGGAAGCCGAACGCGCGCATACGCTCTTCCACATTCTCACGGAATGCGATATCCGTATTTCCCTCAATGGAAATATTGTTGGAATCATAAATCACGATCAGTTTGGAAAGTCCCAGTGTGCCCGCCAGGGAAAATGCCTCGGAGGAGATCCCCTCCATCATGCAGCCGTCTCCGCCCAGCACATAGGTATAATGATCCACTACGGGATATTCTTCTTTATTAAACACGGATTCCAGGTGGGCTTCCGCCATCGCCATACCCGTTGCCATCGCCATTCCGGCTCCCAGCGGTCCCGTCGTCGCCTCGACGCCGACCGTGTGGCCATACTCCGGATGTCCCGGTGTCATGGAACCCAACTGTCTGAAATTCATCAGATCTTCTTTGGAAAGATCTCCGTATCCGAATAAATGAAGCAGGGAATATAACAGCATGGAACCGTGTCCTCCCGACAGGACAAAACGGTCTCTGTTCGCCCAGTTTGGATTGGCCGGATTGTGATTCATCTGGTTTGCCCACAGCTCATATCCGATGGCTGCGCAGCCCAGCGGCAGTCCCGGGTGGCCGGAATTTGCCTTCTGAATGGCGTCCGCGGACAAAATTCTGATTGAATTAACTGAAAGAGTGTCAATCTGGTTCATTTGTAGATCCTCCTGAAAGATATACTTTTGTTGTTAGCCGGTGTAACTATTCAATACCGTCTGAACAGTTGTTAACTGGTTACTTTAATATGATCTCACGTATCCTGTCCCCGCCCGTGATGATGAGGGAGTTAAAACGTGAACCTCTTGTTATTTTGGCAACTGTGAAATCAAATTCGCCGGAAAAACGCTCTCTGCCCGACATATCATAAATTTTACATGAATTATCATTATACAAAATTACGAAATCCCCGTCAATATCCATGTTCTGATACAGATAGGTGAATTCCCTGCTGAATGCAGGCGATCCGTCCGACTTATACACATCCAGCCTGTTGTCGTATTCGCCGGAGGGCGCATCCACGATCACGGCCACATAGCTGTCGGAATAAGCGATACTCTTTATCTGTTCCTCCACCGGTATCTGCTTTACAAGCTCCGGTGAGGTTACGTTCTCCAATGAGAAAAAGGCCAGCTGGTTGTCCGTCACCGCGCAGGCGTGATCTTCGTCGAAAAATCTCACCCTGGGGCACAGGCTCTCCCCGAACTCATCAAATCCGCCCACAAGACGGTCCGGGTAGCTCTTGCCAAATTCAGAGAAGTTGTAAAATACGATTCTGTTTTTAAGGGTGCTGTCCTGAATATATAAATCCGACAGCATGACCTGGGTTCCCTCCGGGGACATGGACACGTCCATCAGGTATCCGCTCTTCGACATAACGGTCTTGATGCTCCAGTCCAGAGTGCTTCCGTCTTTCTTAAAAAATGTGATATAGGAAGACGTGCTGTCTTCCACCAGCGCAGCCGCGACTCCATATGCCGATACGCTGACCCTCAGAATCGGAAGCAGGGTGGTCGCTTCCCCCTGAAGTCCGGAGGTATCGCAGATGTAAATGGAGTTGCCCTGCTGATCGCCTAAGACAGCATAGTTTCCATTAATATAACATACCGGTGATTTCATCTGATAGCTCAGGGACCACACGGCATTGCCCGACTTGTCAATATAGGACGCTCCGTCCTTACTGTATTTGAGCATGTTGTCGCCGAATTTCATATATCCGGTAAAACTGCTCTCGCTGGCCGGAATCTCCTTCTCCCAGGCAACCGTATATTCAGTATACTGATGGCCGCGGACATAGCGGACTGCCAGGAATATGATAAGAACCGCCAGAAAAGCAAAAAACATGACCAGCCTGAAGTGTTTCATCCGCGTCTTCCACTCCGCCTTGCGGACGATCTCTTCCTCGCTGTCCTCCTGTTCCTTTCTCGGCCTGCCGCCTCCCGGCGCCGACCCCGGTTCTATGATGCGGCGTTTTAACTGCCTCTTTTTTTGTTCTCGTTCCATTGAGTTCATATTGCTCATTATTTATCTCCTGTAACCACAAGTCATTTTCACTGTAAAATGAAAACGGATATCCGCCGTAATTCAGCGCTTGACGGCTGTGGCTCACCCGGCTGAATAGTTGGTAACAATTATACACTATTTCCAGAAGATACGCATTATATTTTCCCTATTTAGCGAAAAAATAGTAACAGCCCGGTTACTGTTCACAGATAGTATTCCGCGAGGTGTTTTTTGTGAGTGGAGCGCAGCGAAAGTCACAGACAGCGGGCCCCCTTGGGGCAAACACGGGGGTTGCGGCGCGACGCAACGAAAAGTGCGCGATGCGGACTTTTCATTACAATCAACGGTGTTTTTTACCGTTTCTGTGCATCGCGAAGCGTGTTGCCGGGCACGGAGTGAACAGTAACAACGGTCCTTTCAACCGTTTATTCAAGCCCCGTTACGTCCGGGAGAACGAGTTCCTGCCCGGCTATAATCTTGTTGACGTCGTCTAATTTGTTGAGGGCGCAGATATCGTCGAGATAATCCAGGTTACTGTAGAGTTTGAAACAGATTCCGTAGAGTGTCTCGCCGTCGCCGATTACATAGGTTCCGCCCGGCTTCATGTTGGTAACCGGGTAATCCTTGATTGCGGTGGAGTTGCCGCCGCTTTCGTTCTGGCTGCCTTCAGGGTCGCCGCTGTTCTGGGAAGCCGACTGTCCCGCATCTCCCTGAGGTGTGGCGGAGGGTTGTCCTCCTGCCTGGTTTTGGAGGTCGGACTGGATTTTGCCGCCTGTCTGGCCCTGGGCGTCGGACTGTGGTTTGGCTCCTGCCTCACCCTCGCTCTGTGCCGGCTGGCCTGTAGTTCCGCCCTGGCCGCCGCTCTCCGTCTGGGCTTGTCCACCGGACGGATTCTGGGCCGAGGCCTGCTCTCCTCCCTGGTTTTCGGTCTGGCCGGACTGGGCCTGCGACTCAGAGGTGCCTGTCCCTGACTGGGTTTCAGCGCCCGGTATTGCCGTTTTTTCCACGGCCTCGCCGCTGTTCAGGATGGAATTTCCGCCGGACTGGCCCGTTTTGGCTTCCTCGGCCGAGGCCTCCGTGGGATATACGTTGCCCTTGATCTGCTCCACCACCAGGTTGTCGTCGTCCTCTTTCCCAATGTAGTTTTCAAGCCCTTTTACACCGCTTGGCAGGACTGAGACAAGGACGGTCTCCATTTCACGCATTTTCTGGTAGTTGTTAAACATGACAACGCCGCCGGCAAGCACCGCTACCGACAGCACGCTGCAAAGCATTCCAAGTGTTTTTATGGTTCCTCTGCGGGAGACGGCTTCCATCTTCCGCCCTTCCATCCTGTGGCGGAAGTCGCGGATCACCCTGTCTCCGCCTCCCGTTTCCACGCGGTGTACGTCTTTGCGGAGAATCATGTAATCCTGCATCATCTGATTGCGCTCATAGTAGATGCTGTATCCTTTCATCCGGTAAAAACCGTCGTCGGACGTTATGTAGGCCGCCTCCTCGCCGTCGATTCCGCTGTTTAAATACATGAGCTGATTCTTTCCGCCGAAATACTGGGTGTGCTGTTTCCAATAATTAAGAGGACTCAAAATACAGCCGGGCGCTCCGCAAATAAACCACCCCTGTACGGTCCTCTTTGGAAAAGTTTCTTCTATGCTTTGGTATGCTTTCTTCCAGGCTGCTTCGGAAAAAATCACTTTTTCCCCTGCCGCAGTCACATCTTCCATCTCCAGCGCCCCATCGATAAATATATAGGGCACCCCTTCGTATTGTTCCGTGCTGCCGAGCAAAAGCCCGACTCTCAGGTCTTGTCCTCCTGTTGGAAAGAGACGTTTCAGATATGTGTTTACATAATCTTCCACGTACAGCTTGACCACATCATCCCTGTCACCGATCTGCCTGATATTTTTCGGCAGTCTGGGAAACGGATTGTATAATTCTCCCATAGACTCACCCCGCTATCGTTTTATTAAATCTAGGCGATCATAGCACAGGATCTATGAAAAACTTGTCAAACAAAGGCCGTGTTATCCCAGAACTTTTCGACAAGCCCAATACTTCTGCTGATGCAGTCCGCCATCTGCATGACAACCGACAGCCTGACACTCTGCAGCATCAGCGGATCATAATTGCCGCAGCTTCCCACAATTCCGGTGATAAAAATATCACCTACCGAGTGGAGTTCCTTGCTGACTCCGAGTCCCGGTTTCAGCGCTCCCTTGCCCAGGGTTACATATCCCACATGCTCCCTGTTTCCCACCGAAGCATCGACCGCTACAATCAGATCGTCCTGATAACACGTTCTCAAAACCGCCATATAATTTTCCAGGTTCATCGCGTGCACCGGCCGTTCCAGGGTGCCGAACACCGTAGCCTTTGTCATCTTCATCCTGCTCAGTTTATATCCGATAAGCGGCCCCAGGCTGTCCCCCGTGGAGCGATCCGTGCCAATGCATAAGAATACGATCCCCCGCTTGTTTTTGCGTTCCCGCTCTTCCAGTATCATTTCAAGGAGCTGTCTGGCAAATTCCTCCGGGATAAAATTGCGGGATGCATTATAGTAATAAATCTCCTGGTCATTCCGGATTGTCTTCCATTCCCAAATTTTCATAAACTTACCGCCTGTCTGATTAGTTAATTCTATTATAAACAGGCAGTATAAAAAATATGCAGGGGATCTGCTCCCCTGCATATTTTTACTGATTTGCAATGAAAAGTTCGCAAAGCGTGCTTTTCGTTGTTATTCAATGCCCGCCCAAAAGCGCGGTACTGCGAACAGCAACTGCATATTATTTTCTCGACATATTTCTGCCCCGGTATACCTCGATCGCCTCGCTGATATTGCCGGCTTCGCCGGATTCCAAAATCCGCCTCAGTTCCTCCAGCCGCTCAGCCGTCAGGAATTCCTTCCCCACATAGCTTTCATACGTATCCGTGATAAATATTTTCTTTTCTTTTACAATCGTCTCCGTGTATCTGAGGCGGCTGCCTGCATCCTCGTAGGCTGCCTGCAAATCGTCAATTTTCGCCTTGCTGTTGCCGGTAATCTCATCGGTAATGATCGTTTTTGTCACATTTTCAAATGTGTTTAACGCCTCTTTTTTCTTGCGGACCGTCTCTGCCATCTCCTGCTCAAGCTGGGCAATCTCGTCGTCAAACTTTTCCAGATCATAGATTGCTTCATTTCTGTCTCTCTTGATCGAAGCCGTGATGACGCGGATCTTTTTATTGTTGGAGTTGATAAGGCTCCTTATTTGCCGGCCCTCCTGAAGGGCGCTCTGATGGCGGCCTTTCGTGGCGTTGCCTACAATCGTGTAGATTCCGCCGAAGATGAGAATCGCAACCACGTAAATCAGCACCAGATACAGAGTTTTTTTATCGGGAAGCGCAGTATACACTCCGTATGGAATCAGCAGGAAACAGACCGCAAACGTCAGAAGGAAGGTGAAAATTTCCTTGATCCCTCTCGGAAAATAGAGAGCATAATAAAATCCGCTTCTGCAGAAAGACGGCACTCTCTGGGACTGGAACAGGGTCTTCATCCTGACGTTCAGCTCCCGGTTATGTTCGTGAAGTTCTACGGTCTCTTCCCTGATTCTGTCCTTCATCCCCTGGTTTTTGGCTTTTTCCCTGCGGGCCCTGATTTTCTTCAGCTTTTCCTGGAGCTTTCCTATCTCCGCGTCATAGCTGCTCTCCATCTCGTCCCGCCTTTTCCGGACGGTCAGGCTGATGGCGTCTTCAACCGCCTTCTGCTCTGCTTCCAGAGATTTTTCCAGGCGCAGCTCCTCCATCCTGAGCTGTTCTTCCTTCTTCGTAAAATCGGAAAGCTCAGTGACCGCCTCTTTGGCGTCTTCCAGAAATGATTTAAAATCCGTTATCGTCTGTGCCATAACTACCTCCCGGATAGTTTTAAAATTATCTATTTTGTATAATTATCAAAATAGCCTTGGATCAGGACGATCGGTGTACCCTTATCGCCGCTTCCTGAAGTCAGGTCACAGAGAGAGCCGATGAGATCGGTCAGTCTTCTGGGAGTGGTACCCTGGGATACCATATTTCCCGTCAGGTTTTCCGCTTTCTCGTCTTTTTCCCTGATATAATTTGAAATCGCGCTCTTAAGCTCTTCACCGGCAAGGTCGGCAAAGTTATTATCTGCGAGATATTTTAATTTCACTTCATTCGGTGTTCCCTCAAGTCCGTCTGTATAGGCAGGAGAAACAACCGGATCGGCCAGTTCCCAGATCTTTCCTACCGGATCCTTAAACGCGCCGTCGCCGTAAACCATAACTTCAATATGTTTTCCAGTCGCTTCCATCAGCTTTTTCTGCACATCATGCACAAATTCGCCGCAGTGGATCGGGAAAAGCTTTACGGAATCTTCCGTCGCCTTGTTGGAACCGAGGAGGCCGTAGCTGTCGTTATATCCGCTGCCGTCCACACTCTCCGTCATAATGTCGTCGAGGGAAAGAACCTTAACGGCGCCCGCCTTGAGCAGCATGTTCTTTGTCCTTTTCCTGGTATGGATGTCACAGTTCAACACGGTCTTCGTATAGTCCAGAATCGCTTTTGCGTTATTGGCAAAAATAATCTGAACCTCCGCTCCGGTATCTTCAATCAGTTTCTTATAGTAATCCACATAGTCCACGCCCGTAAACTCGTGTTTTCTGTAGCCGAACAGCTCACGGTACTTCTCCTCCGTCAGCACGTCGCTCCACGGATTCACTCCGCTCTCATCCATCTGCTCCGGGGTAATCAGATGATTGCCCACTTCATCGGAAGGATAGCTGAGCATCAGAACCACCTTCTTGCAGCCCATGGCAATTCCCTTTAAGCAGATGGAAAAACGGTTTCTGCTCAGGATTGGGAAGATGATTCCCACTGTCTCGTCGCCGAATTTATTGTGCACATCCTTTGCGATCTGCTCTATGGTTGCATAGTTGCCCTGCGCTCTCGCCACTACGGCCTCCGTCACAGCCACCACATCTTTATCGCGCAGTGAAAAGCCCTCGCTCTCTGCTGCTTCCAATACAGAATCTGCCACAATCTGAACCAGATCGTCCCCCTGTCTGATAATCGGGGCACGGACGCCTCTGGAAACGGTACCAATCAGTCTATCCATCTTCCATTCCTCCATACGTATAATGTTCGCAGCCATCCAATCTGCACCGCGGGGCACGCTCCGGGATATTCCCCGTGAACCGCAGTACTCCGGCGGAAACCGGACAGTTGCTTTATCTTCAATATTATCTCCCTTTATCAGGGATTTTCACAAGAATAACTCTACCATATTTTACAAGGGTTGTCACGTCCTTTATGTGAGGAATCCCAGTCTTCATGGCGGAGTTCGGTAACAGTACAGATAGGTCTGCGCATTTACTGCGCCGACCGTACAAAAAGGTAGTGGCAGCAAGCATTCGGCTCATCCCCCCTCCTTATTTACTGGAAAATAGGGCGATAAAATGTTACAATGACAGGGTCAATTAAATCCGTTTATAACCAGGGGCCGCTTAACGGCGGGCGCCTGCCCTGCATACAAAGGAGTTGGAATATGAAGAAACTGGCAATCGTGGCATATCAGGAATATACGGGCCATCAATACGCGGAGACGCTGAAAAAGCTGTTCGGAACCTCCGTGGAGGTGACTTTTTATTCCATCTACAGTGATCTTTTGAAAAACCTGGAGGCCGATATTGTCGTGGCGTCCACCTATACCGTCTGCGAACTGTTGAAACAGTATGTACCCGATTTCGACAACATTACCATCGCCAACATCACGCTGCAAAAGGAGTCTGTTGCGCGGCTCCGGGCGATTCCGGAGGGGACGCAGGCTCTGCTTGTGAACGTTTCCCTGCAGGACGCCATTGATACCATCTCCCTGATCCACAGATGCGGTATCAAGCATATTGATTTTGTCCCGGCCTACCCGCCTATTTCACCGGATCTCTCCTGCGGCCTGGCCGTCACTCCCGGTGAGATAGACCTGGTGCCGCCAGGGGTTAAAAAAGTGATCGATCTGGGCGAGCGGGTGCTGTCGATGAAGACCATCATTGAAATAGCCATCCGCCTGAATACCATCGAAGTACTTCACCGACCTATTTTCCGGCAGTACTTCGACAGCATTATTTCCACAGACACCAGTGTCCTGGGAATGCTTGATCAGATCAATTTCCTGGAACAGCAGCTCAAATTTGTGACTCAGGTGTTCGATTCCGGCATCATGAGCCTGAGTGAACAGGGAGACATCATCTACGTCAACGATTCCGCCGCAAGGCTCATCGGGCAGCCGCCCCAGCATATGATAAGAAAACACCTGCACCAGGTTCTGCCCCCGCTCTGGGACAGCAAAACCCCAATGGCCGTTAAGGACAAGGTCATCACCCTGAATTCCAATGTGCTTATCGTATCCGTTTACCCGGTCGAATATACCTCCGTACAGCAGGGTTACATTGTCCTTTTAAAGAAATTTACGGATTTGGAACAGGAGCAGTATAAGATACGCAGGCAGATTATGGCCAGGGGGCATGCGGCAAAATACACGTTTGACGATATCGCCGGTGACAGCCTGGTGATCCGCCAGACCAAACAGCTCGCCGCCAAAATGGCGCGCTCCAATTCCTCCGTATTGATCTACGGCCAGACGGGAACCGGAAAAGAGCTGTTCGCCCAGTCGATCCACAACGCATCACCGCGCAGAAACTTTCCTTTTATCGCCATCAACTGTTCGGCGATTCCCGAAAGTCTCCTGGAAAGCGAGCTGTTCGGCTATGCGGAGGGAGCTTTTACCGGGGCCAGAAAAGGCGGAAAATCCGGTTACTTTGAGCAGGCCCACGGAGGCACGCTCTTCCTGGATGAGATCAGTGAGATGAATATCCACCTTCAGACCCGCCTGCTGCGCGTCCTTCAGGAAAAGGAGATTACGCGTATAGGAGGCGATTCCGTGATCAATGTAGACGTCCGTATTATTGCGGCCTCCAATATCAAACTGAAAACACTGGTCAACCAGTCGGCCTTCCGAAAAGATCTCTACTACCGCCTGAACGTACTGAGCATCCAGATTCCGACGCTGGATGAACGCAGGGACGATATCCCGATTCTGGTTGAAAAGATGAAGGAGGGGCTGCATGCCGGTTTTTCCCTGACGCAGGATGCCGTAGAACTCCTTCAGAACGTTCATTTTGAGGGTAATATCAGGGAACTTCAGAATCTGGTGGAACGGCTTAATTACTCCGACCGCCAGGTCATTGACGCCGATGAATTAAAACGGTATCTGGATCAGGACGTACTCGGAACAGACAGCGCCAGTCTGCAGGACATAGAAATAATAGAACGGTTTATAAAGGAAAACAGCCATCAGGCGGACCGCATTCTCCCTGTCCTTTCCGTACTTCAGGCAACGTGCCGCAGCAGCCGCAAGCTGGGCCGGAAGACGGTTTTGCAGGAACTGGAAAAAAACGGCGTCTATTTCTCCGAGCAGGAGATAAGGACCGTTTTCCAGACCCTTGCCTTCTACCGCCTGATCCGGATTACGCGCGGCCGGGGCGGAACATGCATTACGGACCTTGGGATGAAGGCATACTACTATATCATGGAAAAAGGAGCGGCTCAGACAGAGTCGCCCCAATAACGGTAAAAGAAGTTTTCTGCATTGCGGTAACAGATAAGCTCTGTCAGCCGTTCGGAAAAGCCGTCCCTCTCCATGGCTTCGGCAAGTTTGACTATCTCTTTTACCCCATCGATTTCCAGTTCAATATCCATACCGTCAAAGTCGGCGCCGATTCCCAGCACTTCCTCGCCGCCGATGTTGATGATATGGCGGCAGTGGCGGAGCATATCCGGGATGCGGCTTACCGGATCCTCAGATAAAAAGTCGGAGTAGAAATTCAATCCGATCATGCCTCCGCGGTCTGCGATCCGGCGTATCATATCGTCGCTTAAGTTGCGGCTCACCGGACGCAGGGCGCGGGCATTGGAATGCGTTGCCATCACCGGCCTGTTTCCATACCGCATAACATCCTCGAATCCTTCGTCCGACAGGTGGGATACATCCGCTATGATTCCCAGCTCATCCATCCGATTTAACGCCTCCAGTCCGAATGCCTTTAACCCTCTGGGCTGGGACTGTGCCGCACAGTGGGGGTAGCCCAGGCAGTTTTCATGGTTCCAGGTCATGTTAATCACCCGTATGCCTTTTTCGTACAGTTCATCCAGGCGCTCTATCCTGTTTTCCAGAACCCCGCCTTCCTCCAGCGTCAGAAATCCCGATATCACTCCCTGCTTCTTATTCTCAGCATAGTCCTGAAAACTTCCTGCAAAACGCACCTTATCTTCGTATTCACAGGCCTGCTGCCGGAACAGATCGATCATGCCCAGCACATCCTGGTAATGGCTCCCCAGACGCGGAGGCCTTTTCAGATTCAGAAAGCAGGCAAACATCTGGGCGGTGTAACCGCTCTGCCGCAGTGTTTTAAGCGATACGTGGCATTTATTTTCCCATAAATCCCCCAGCTCCGATCCCTCCTGGTAAAACAGGCGGTTTAAGGTATCCGCATGAAAATCAATGAAATGCATTTCTTACTGCTCCTCTCCCATTTTTAAAATGTGAACTGATCTCTGGCCGGAAACAGACCGAACAGGCCGCCCGTATGGATAAACAGGATATTCTTACTGTCGGAAAAACGTCCCTTTTCGAACTCCTTCGTAAATCCGTACAGGCATTTTCCCGTGTAGACCGGATCTAATATGATGCCCTCCTTGCGGGCAAAGTCGCGTATAAAGTCGAGTTCTTCCTTACGGCTGAGCGCATATCCCCTTCCGACATAACCGTCCAGGATTTCGACTTCCTCCGGACGGATCTCAACCGGTTCATCCAGATACCTCCCGGCCTCCTCCACGATCTCGGAGACACGTTTCTGAAAGAATTCCGCGTCGTCGCAGACATTGACTCCTGCGATCCGTTTGTTCAGTCCGTACAACCGGTTTGCAAGACAAAGTCCGGCAAATGTCCCGCCCGAACCAACGGCGTCTATGATGGTGTCAAAGGTGACGCCCAGCAGTTTCTCCTGTTCCATGATTTCCTGCATACAGGTAAGGTAGCCGAAGGTGCCGATTCCGTTTGACGCGCCCTCGGGAATTATGTATGCCTTATGTCCTGCGGCGTTGTATTCCTCCGCTACTTCTTCCATAATTTCACCGCGTCTGGAGCGGTAGCTCTCCGCATCAATAATGCGCACATCCGCCCCCAGAATCTTATCTATAAAGTAGTTACCGTCTGCCTGCGGTTCCGGCTCACCGTTTCTGAGCACCAGACAGCAGCGAAGTCCCAGCTTGACTGCGACCGCCGCCGTGGCGCGGCAGTGGTTGGACTGGAGCCCTCCGCAGGTGATAAGTGTGTCGGCTCCCATATTGACGGCCTCCGCGACGGAATATTCCAGCTTGCGGATTTTATTGCCCGAGAACTCCATTCCCGTCAAATCGTCACGCTTGATAAAGACGGAAACGCCAAGCTCCTGTGAAAACCGGTTCAGCATTTCAATTCTGGTCGGCAGATTCGCCATTGGGATCCTGTTTGGAAAAGGTTTCATCATTATTTCCTCCTGTTATACTAATTCGCCTCCTGAGCGGCGCTGCACCCGAATTCCCGGTTACAGCACAAAATGGAAAAACCGGAGGACTTCATAATAGTCATTATGTTTAAACTCAACGGTATGTGCATCCGTTTTATATGCACCCGGGTAATAGGATGCGTGTTCCGCATCAAAATGTTTCTGATAGGCCACAGTAACCCGGAATTCAGGGGGCAGGGGACTCACCGGCCCGCCATGGCCCACTCTCATCGCCCTCTCCGCGGCGTCCTCCAGCATCCGTTCCACCACCGCCGGATGCAGACTGGCAACGGCTCCTCCGATTCCTATCTTCGTGCAGCACGTCACAATCTTTGGGTTCGCAAACGTCGCCTTGTCGCAGATTCCGGCATCCCCTGAAACAAAGACCGTGGGAATTCCAAGATAAGCGGCCGCATAGGAAAACAGTGTCATCTCCGACGCCGGGGCGCCGTTGACGGTGATCTCCCTGATATTCCTGCTGCTGATCGTGTGGGCCATCGGGTTTCCATTCTGTCCGGCCGCATCGTGGTAGCCCACGAACATCACGGCATCATAGCTCTTATTAATGCCTCCCACCATGGAATACGGGTTTTTCACTTCCCCGCGTATCAGCGTGACCGGTTCCGGCAGATACTCATGCATAATATTAAGTCCATATCCGTGCGCATCCTTGACCGCCACAAAATCAGCCCCGGCAGACAGCGCTCCGCGGCATACGGCGCCCACCTCTTTACTCATCTGTATCATGCCCCTTGTATAGAGCTGCGGGTTGTCGTTTCCGGCCTCCGTAAAGGACGCCAAATCCGCAATGCCCTCAATGTCTGCGCTGATAAATACTTTCATCGTTTTTCTCCTTCCCATGGAATCCGGCAAATTTCCAGGATCTCATGTTTTATCTCATACTCGTCTGCCCTTAAGGCCCGGTGTCCGTACTCACACTCTCCGTACTGGTTATCGGTGGGATCCTGCCGCATATGCTTTTTCGGCGGTGTAAACTCGTGCTGGAATGCAGAATTGGCGGGCATGCGGAACGGATCCAGGTTCCCAAAGTAAAAGCATCTTCTCTCTTCGTTGCCGGTCCGGTGGGAGCTCCCCCCGAACGACAAATCGGCAAACAGCCAGCCATAGGGTGCAACGTAAAACTGCGCCCAGTCATGGCCGCCAATATCATAAGGCGCTGCAAACAGTCCCGATTGCCACCTGGCGGGAACCCCGCCGTAACGGCACAGCGTGATGAACAGTAACGCCTGAATGCCGCAGTCTCCCTTTTGGTTTATGCCGGCATACTCTGCGATATTCCTGATGATGCTGTATTTTCTCACATAGGAATATCTGACGTTCAGCGTAATATAGTCATAAATTTTCCGGGCCTTTAAAAGCGGGTTTGTCTCTTCCCCCACAATCTCCTCGTACAGACTGCGGATAAACGGCGTAAACAGGATATGAGGGGCCTGTTCTTCCAGACAGAAGTCCGGCTGCTCCGCCTCCACGATGCCGGGATCCGGTTCGGTGTACGCCACGTGGTTTTCATATTCATACTCCACGGTAAACGTATCTCCCTTTACATATGGTCTCTGAAAGCAGACGGTCCGGCTCTCAAAATCCTCCGGGGCGATTACCGCGTCGGACGGTATCCCTATCAGGCGGATCTTTCTCACCTGCGTCCCCGCATTGGGTATGGGCAGATGCACGGTGATCCGGTCCCCCGCGTCCTCCTCCCCCTTTACCTTCAGGGTGCTTCTGATATGAATGCGGTAAGCATTTCCCCCGTGCTCCTTCATATCGTTCATATTCCGGTTGAGGACCGCCTGCTTTTCCTCCTGCTCCTCCGGTTTCTGCGGCGCCGCCAGCCTGCCGGTTACGGGATGCTGCACCTTCAGAAGGTTCTCATAGAACGTGCGGATAAAGTACATCTTCCCGTCCCTGTAAATCCAGTCGAATACGCCCTGCTCAATCAGCTCCTCAAACTCCTCCCCGGTAAAATCACGGATGTTCAGGCAGAGGACGGACAACGCCTCCTCATAGGAAATGGGATATTCAGCCTCCCAGATTGGGAGCTGGGCTTTCTGAAGCTCCAGACACTTTCTGAGCGCCAGGGGAAGTTCTCCCTCAAGCCGTCTGTCGATCAGCTTAACCGCCTTCGAAAAATACCCGGCCTCCAACTGCCTTCTGATATCCTCCGGAAGCTGTACGGACAAATACTTTATATTTTCCAACATGTCAAGTTACCTCCCTCTCTTAAAACTGGGTGAACAGCGCGCCGAAACCGCCCGAATGAAGATAGCAGGCGCTGCCGTTTACGGTTCCGTTTTGCACCGAATCCACCATTCCGTACAGGGTTTTTCCGGTATAAACTTTCTCGACAAAAATACCCTCTTCCTTTGCCAGCTCATAGATCTGATCCACCGATTCTTTCGTGGGCCTGCCCCATCCTTCTCCTCTGTACTCCTCATGGACGGTATACAGCGTCTCAAAGCAGAATCCTTCAAGCTGTCCGGTCAACTGCTGCAGTTCTCCCAGAAAACCGCTGAGGATTTCTTCCAATTCCGCTTTTTCATGCTCAACCGTCACAACATGTACGTGAAAGGGCGCTCCGGTCAGCGCTGCGCCGAATATGACGCCGGCCGCCAGCCCTCCGTTCCCGCCCGGGACAAAGAGATGGTCAAGCTGCAGTTCCTGTGCCTCGCACTGATCACAAAGTTCCACAACGGCCTGAACATATCCCAGAGAGCCAAGAGCCGTCGACGCCCCGTTTTTAATCAGGTACGGATGCCTGCCCTGATTCTCCAGCTCACGGCAGAACTCCTCCACATATGCCTCCCTCTCGTGATCCGGCATATCTCCGATATAGCGCATATCTGCGCCGGAAAGGACATTGAGAAGCTGGTTTCCTTCCATCCGCTCCGGCCTGGCGTCATTGTGAATAATGATGCAGTCCAGATTCGCCTTGTTGCATGCGGATACGGCGAGGGCGCAGAGATTCGACTGGCATTTTCCGGAGGCTATCACAACGTCCGCTTTTTTCCGTACCGCGTCACCCAGAAGATATTCCAGGTTTCTGATCTTATTTCCTCCCGCACCCAGTCCGGTGAGGTCATCCCTCTTGATATACAGGGGAAAACGGGATCCTGTTTTTTTCTGTATGTTTTTCACCTGGTGCAGCGGGGTTGGGAACGTTCCTAACTCCAGACGGTGAAAATCAGCCAAAACATTTTTTGCTTGCCGGGTATTCATATCCATCTCCATTCCGCCGCTGACGCAGGCGGCCTGATTATTTCAAATTATATAGTCGCGTCTTAAATTACCGTTTTATTTAGGGGCCGGACCGTGTCACACCAGGTGGCAGGCCACAAAATGGCCCCTGGCAACTTCTTTAAACTCCGGCGCTCTTTCCCTGCACTCATTCTTTGCATAAGGACATCGGCTGGCAAATTTGCAGCCTGCCGGTGAATTCAGGGGACTCGGAACATCCCCCTCCAGAAGGATCTGGCTGGACTGCCTGGACAGGACGGGATCCGCAATCGGGATCGCGGAAAGCAGCGCCTTTGTATAGGGGTGCTGATTATGGTTATACAGTTCCTCCGTTTCGGCTATCTCCACCAGACTCCCCAGGTACATAACGCCGACACGGTCCGATATATGGCGTACCATGGAAAGGTCATGGGCCACAAACAGATAGGTTAACCCAAGTTCTTCCTGCAAATCCTCCAGCATATTGATTACCTGCGCCTGAATCGACACATCCAGCGCCGAGATCGGCTCGTCGCAGATAATAAACTCCGGATTGACCGCCAGTGCCCTGGCTATGCCCACGCGCTGGCGCTGCCCCCCAGAAAATTCATGGGGATAACGGCTGGCGTGATCCTTGTTCAGCCCCACCCGTCTCAACAGTTCCAGAATATATTCCTCCCTCTGCTTTCCGGAGCAGATATGGTGGATATCCAGGGGTTCTCCCACGATGTCCGCCACCGTCATACGCGGGTTCAGGGATGCGTACGGATCCTGGAAAATCATCTGTATTTTTTTACGGTACGGCATGAACTCCTTTGCATTTAAATGGGTGATATCGGCGCCGTCATACCGTACGCTTCCTCCGGTCGGTTCATAGAGACGGCTGATGGCGCGGCCCGTGGTCGTCTTTCCGCAACCCGATTCGCCTACCAGGCCGAATGTTTCGCCTTTATCAATATAAAATGATACGTTGTCAACGGCTTTTACATAGGAAATCTTCTGTCTCACCACGCCCTTGACCTTTTTAAAATACATGCTGAGGTTTTCCGCCTCAATCAGGTGATGCTGTTCCACGCCTCACACCTCCCTTCTGATTTTCATACTTAGCTACGGCAGGCGCCTTGGGATGGCAGAGCCAACACCGAACGGCGTGCTCCTCCCCTCTGTGGAATTCCGGTACTGTCCGCTCCCTGCAGACACCCATGGCGAATTCACAGCGGGGGTAGAACGGGCAGCCTGCGGGAGGCTGCAGCATATCCGGGGGCGTTCCTGCAATCGACTGCAGCCGTTCCCTGCTCCCTCCGGCCTTGGGAATGGATTTTAACAGCCCCATGGTATACGGATGAAGCGGAGAATAAAAGATGTCCTCCACCGTACCCGTCTCCATAATCTGTCCGCCGTACATGACGATAATGCGGCTGCAGGAGCTTGCCACGACTCCCAGATCGTGTGTAATCAGGATAATCGACGTATTCGTGCGTTCCTTCAGGTCATTCAGGAGGCGGAGGATCTGCGCCTGGATCGTCACGTCCAGCGCCGTGGTCGGTTCGTCCGCAATCAGAAGTTCGGGATTGCAGGACAGCGCCATGGCAATCATGACACGCTGGCGCATGCCGCCGGAAAATTCATGGGGATAACAATGGATGCGTTCCTCCGGGTCGGGGATTCCGACCAGGCGCAGCATCTCAACCGCCCTCTCCATCGCCTGTTTTTTGGTCAGCTTCTCATGTTCTAATACGGCCTCGCTAATCTGGCTCCCAATCGTGATAAGCGCATTCAGGGAGGTCATGGGATCCTGGAAAATCATCGCGATTTTGCTGCTGCGCATTTTCCGCATCTCTTTTTTATTCTTTTTAAGCAAATCCTCACCGTGAAAGAGAATTTCCCCTCCCATAATCCTGCCCGGGTGCTGTAACTGCATAATCGACAGGGAGGTCACGCTTTTACCGCTGCCGGATTCGCCGACGATGCCTACCGCCTCGCCTTTCCGTACCGAAAAGCTTATATCACGGATTGCCTTGACCTCTCCCACATGGGTAAAGAAAGAGGTTTTAAGGTTTTTTACCTCTAATAATTGTTCTTCCATGAAAATCACCTCTCTTTACTTTCTCTGTTTCGGGTCAAAGGCATCGCGCAGGCCGTCGCTGAACAGGTTGAATGCCAGGATTGTGACGGAAATGGCGATGGCGGGAGTGAGCATCTGATACGGATAGACGTATATTCCCGGGAGCGCGTCGTTGCAGAGTGTACCCCAGGAGGCCATCGGAGCGGAAACGCCTAGTCCGACAAAGCTTAAAAATGCCTCCGTGAAAATTGCATTGGGAATCTGCATTGCAATGGCTACCATGATGGCTCCCATCATATTGGGGATCAGGTGCTTGACGAAAATGCGGCGTGTGGACGCTCCCAGTATTTTCGCCGCCAGCACAAACTCATTGTTTTTCAGGCTTAAAACCTGTCCGCGCACAATCCGGGCCATTCTGACCCAGTAGGTGAGTCCGAGGGCAATGATAATGGATTTCATGCCGGGTCCGATTACGACCATGATGAGAATTACATACAGCATCATCGGAACGGAATCCACCACATCCACGATACGCATCATCACATTGTCTACCGTGCCGCCCTTATAACCGGCAAAACAGCCGTAAAAGACGCCTATCACAAAGTTGACGAGGGCGGCAAAGACGCCGACCGTCAAGGACATCCTGGCTCCGTATATCACGCGGATAAAAAGATCCCGCCCCAGAGAATCGCTTCCCAGAAGATAGGTCTTATTCCGCATGGTGCGCGTTTCGGTCATAGCGTGGCCGTCGTATGTAATGCTGCATTTTTCTATCTCTTCTTCCAGAATTCGTTTGGCTTCCGCCAGGGAGATAAGCGGAGTTTCCTCCCCGCCGTCAAAATAGCCTGCCAGATAAGAGGCGGCCGATGTGGGAACGCAGTCTCCCTCCGCTGCCGAATACTTCTTTTCCAGTTTCCGGTATTCTTTCAGTGCCTGTGTATACATACTGTAATCGATCGACAGGATTTTCCCGTTCAGGTCAAAGGTGCTTTTTCTGGCTATCGTGTCTTTATACGTGGGCTGCAAAAGCTCTACCAGAGCGCCGTCGGCCGCCACTTCAACCACGTCGTAGTTCTGTGTAATATAGATATTGCGCTCATTCGCCTCATCGGAGAGAGGATAAACCTTAAGCACCGGAGGGATATTGGAGAGCGTCAGGTTCTGTTCTTCGTAACTGTATTTCCAGAAAAAAGGAATAAAGACCGCGCAGAGAACCAGTATAATGATGACGACCATTGATATCATTGCTGTTTTGTTCTGTTTAAGCCGTCTCCAGCCATCCTGCAAAAAGGTCAGGCTCGGTTTTTCAATTTTTTCAGAATTCTTTTCACCCAATTCCAGAGGCTCCCAAAGAGAGTCCGGAATCTGTTCTATGTTATTATCCATGTGCACTCTCCTAGTCGTATTTGATTCTCGGGTCTACAAAAACATACATGATATCCACAATGAGCGTGCATACCACTAAAAATACGGCGAAAAATACCGTAATTCCCATGATCAGCGTATAGTCGCGGCTGAGGATACTCGTTGTGAACAGGCTGCCGATGCCTGGAATTCCAAACACCTTTTCAATGACAAATGAACCTGTGACAACCATGGCAACCATCGGGCCGATATAGGTTACAACAGGCAGAATTGCATTGCGCAGCGCGTGCCTGGTGACAACTTTAAACTCGGAGATTCCCTTGGCTCTGGCCGTCCTTATGTAATCCTGGCTCAGCTCCTCTATCATGGAAGTCCTCATCAGACGGGTGACAAAGGCCATGGAAAATACGGAGGTCACCAGGACGGGGCCGATATATCCCTTCCAGTCCGCCACGCCGAAGGCGGGAACCAGTCCCAGAATCTTGCTGAACAAAAACAGATACAGCGTCGCAAATACGAAGCTCGGAATCGTGGAGCCCAGGGTCGATAACACCATCAGAAAGCGGTCCACAAACCGGTTCTGTCTGAGCGCGGCCAGAATTCCTGCCGCGATACCGAAAATAATAATCAGTATGGAAGAATAAATGCCAATCCGCAGGGAATAGGGGAAACCGGCCGCAATTATTTCATTGGTGGAAAGTCCCACTTTAATATAGGAAATACCAAAGTCACCGTGAAAATAATCCACCAGGTATTTAAAATACCGTTCATACAACGGCCGATCCAGACCGTACTTTGCCTTCATGGCCTGTTGGAGTGTCACATCGAGAAATTTTTCGGAATCCAGAGGGCTGCCCGGAATTGCGTTCATCAGTACGAAGGTAATCGTCATAATAAACCATATGGTTATAAGCGCCGCCAGCACCCTCTTTATAATATATCTGGCCAAATCATTCCCTCCCTCAAAAGAGATCGGGAGCGCCCGCCCGGCGGGCGCTCCCAAACCTTCCTTACAATCAGTCTACAAATTCTGCATTGCGGAAAATCCAGTTGCCGGTCTTGGAGAACTCCACATTCGTAACAACGTCCTCATTAATCAGCGCTTTCAGCACATAGTAGTAAATCGGGCAGGCGGGAGCCTCTTCCATCAGAACGGTCTCGGCCTGTGCCCAAAGCTCGTCTCTCTCGGTTCCCTGTGCCGCCATTGCCGCCTGATAAGCATCCTCAAATGCCTTCTGGCCCGGGTTCAGGGTATGGTCGTGAGGAGCGCTTGGATGTTCCGCATATCTCCACTGTGCATAGCATCCGGAATCCAGCTTAAACTGTTTCATCATCTGGCTGGCGTCATAATAGCCTGCGCTCCAGCCCGAAAGGCTGATATCGTATTTGCCGTCCGCTTTTGTCTGCAGGGCTACGCTCTTATCCTCATTGCGCAGTTTCACGGTAATGCCGAGATTTTCCTTCCACATCTGCTGGATTGCCTCACAGATCTTTTTATCACTCTCTCCGGTGTAGTATAAAAGCTCAAGTTCAGGGAATCCCTCTCCGTCCGGGAAACCGGCTTCCGCCAGAAGCTGTTTTGCCGTATCGACGTCCGCTGAATCGGGTGAAATGCCGAATGCCGGCTCAGGCAGACCGTTGGCCTGCAGCGTGCGGTAGGAACTGCCGTCCGTCTTCTGTGTCGTAATAGGAAGGAAACCGCTGGCAGGTATTTCTCCGGAGCGTGTAATCTGATCCGTAATCAGCTTGCGGTTGATGGCAAGGGTGAGGGCGCGGCGGACCTTGACGTCGCTTACCGGATCCCTGTCCACGTTAAAGTCGAGATATTTTGTTCCCGTAAGCGGTGAAACATACAGGTTGGGATCTTCAGCCAGGAGCGTCGGGATCTCTTCCGCCGGGATTACTTCGGTACAATGGATATCTCCTGCTTTATAACCCTGAAGGGATGTATTTTCATCATTGATCATGATTCCCTTGATGGCCGGCATCTTGATACTGTCTGCATCATAATAGGCGTCGTTCTTCACCATCAGAATATGGGAGCCGATCTGGTATTCACCGAGGATGAACGGTCCGTTACAGATAAAGGTTTCCGGGCGTTTTTCCCATCCCTCACCGAGATCCACGCATTTTTTATTTACCGGACAGTAAATATCGGCTGAGATACGGCTCAAAAAGAACGGAGCCGGGTTTTTAAGAACCACTTCAAAGGTATAATCATCCAGGGCATGCGCCATCACTTCGTCGGCCGTGCCGGTTCCGGCCAGATACTCGGCGGCTCCGACCACATAGTCGGTCACACCGGCTGCGGAAGGTGATGCTACGGCCGGATCACAGAGACGTCTCCAGGTATATTCAAAGTCGTGGGCCGTCAGAGGAGTTCCATCCGACCAGTTGGACTTACGCAGATGGAACGTATAGGTCAGGCCGTCGTCGGAGACATCCCAGCTCTCGGCCACACCCGGTTCAATTCCATCCGCACTCTGCCTGGTCAGTCCCTCGAACATTGAAATGGTAATGTACTCGGAAAGAGTTTCCGAACTGAGGGTGGGATCCCAGGTTTTAGGCTCGCTTCCCATATTCCATACGAGAGCCTGCGGCTTCTCTGCCGCAGAAGCTGCCGGAGCCGCGGTCGATTCCGCCGGAGCCTGCCCGGAAGTCTCGGGAGCGGACGATTTCTGGCTGCATCCCGCCAGCGCACCGCCAAAAACCATAATTGCAAAAACACCGATTAACATACTGCTTTTTCTCATAAAAACCTCCTTATTTGTTTTTGATAAAGGAAGACCTCAGGTCTCCGCAACACCCATTCTGATGTTTATAAACAGAGCAATATGTGTGCCATTTTTATCTAATATTTCGCTATAAAAGTAAATATTATTTAATAACAGTATGTTTTATCACCCTCTTAATAGGCAAAATTATTTTTATCAATATGTTAAATAATAATTTAACAAAATAAAAAGAAGTAGTATTATGCTTTTTTGCATTTTATATGGTTATTAATTTTAATTATATAGCCATATAAAACCATTCTGACACTCCACGGCCTTTCACGGATCATCATGGAATCACTTGCCTATGATATAAAAAGAACCCGGATACCGCCACATTCAAAAATGTGTGCGATATCCGGGTTCTCTGTTATCCTGCCGGCAGCACGCGTTTTCCGCGCTACTCTTCCAGTACCTGAATTTCCAGATAATCGAAATCAATGGATTCTATAAAGTTGTCACTCGTAAACCGGGCCTTGTCATGGCGTTTGAATTCCCCGACCGTAGCGTCCAGCCAGACCGGATGCCCCAGATCGAACTGGTAGCATATCTGATCCACGGCGTCAAAAATCATGGCCGTTCTGGACATGGAATAGTCGCCGTTGCAGATTACCGTGTCCTGCAGCATTCTGTTATCTTTAAATATTTTTCCCCACAAGCGGAACATGGCAGGTCTCCTTTTGTTGTGTAGTTTTAATAGAATAGTATCAGTCTTCTTCCGGCGCCATATCCATCCATTCTTTTCCCTCTACCATACGTGTTACCATCATGGATGCAACCGTATCGCCCGTGGCGTTGATCCAGGTTGCGGGAGGATCCACAAGAAATCCAATCGTTGCAATGATCGGGAATGCTTCCGGCGGGAAGCCGAACAGGTTGACAATCAGCATCTCACCGATGAGGCCGCCGCCCGGAACGCCGGACATAACGACACCGCCCAGAATTGCGATGCAGACACAGGTGATGTAAGTGCCGATTCCCGAAAAATCCTGACCGAAGATGCCGAACAGGAACGATATCTTTAAGATAGAGGAAAGACAGGTTCCGTCCATATGCATCGTCGCTCCGATGGGAAGCACGATATCCCTGATATCCTTCGGCACGCCGATAGTTTTCGCCGCATCCAGGTTGACCGGCAGCGTGGCGATGGAGCTCTGGGTAGCCAGGGAAGTTACCGAGGCGTTCAGAATATTCTTGAAGAATTTTCTCGTTCCCTTCTTCCCTCCGGCAAAATACGAGTATGCCGCAAATGCCACGAAGAAATACACGATACACAGCGGATAGTAAATAATCATCGCTTTTGCATAGGAGCCCAGAAGCTGGGGGCCAAACTCGCCGATCAGGGATGCAAAATACGCTCCCAGTCCGATCGGCGCATAATACATAATCAGTGAAATCATTTTCATCATGACCGCGGAGAGGGCCTCCAGGCCTTTTGCAACCATGCTGTTATTATCTTTTCCCGTAAGGCTGACACATACGCCGAACAGGACGGAAAAACAGATTAGCGGCAGCATATTAGCCTTGGAAAGCAGGCCTGCGAAATCATTCACCGTGAGCGCTTTTACGATCTGCTCGCCCAGGTTGACGCTGTCCAGCGAATCCGGAGCCGTGAGGGCGATGTTGACCCCCTCTGCCGGCGGGAATATCTTCACCATCACAATAATGGCGACAGACGCGATTGCTCCCGTCACAATGAAAACTCCCAGCATATAGCCCAGGATTTTCCCGAGACGCCTCATACTGAGCATGTTTCCGACCGCACTGGAGATCGTGATAAATACTAACGGCACCACCGCACAGAACATCAGATTGATAAAGATATCCCCGAACGGTTTTAATATTACCGCTTTGTCACCGAATACGATACCTATGATACTGCCGATTGCAATACCAGCAATCAGCGTCAGAGGAAAACGATAATTTTCCCAGAATGTAGATTTACTTTTCTCCATACCCCTGATACCTCCCTTTTCATCATGTCCGCCCTGCTACAGCCGGCCGGAGCGTTCCCGGGCAACGGCATCCTTAAGCTGTTCCATTGCCTTTTCCAGTACCTGTCTCGGGCAGGCGGCGTTCAGACGCATATATCCGCTCAGTTCCCGGTCGAAATCACAGCCGGCGTTCAAACCTATACCGGCTTTCTCTATCATAAAACGGTTCAGCTCATCGTCCGGCAGTCCAAGTCCGCGGCAGTCCAGCCAGACAAGGTAGGTGCATTCCGGGAGATTTGCCTTAATTTCAGGGATATTTTTCTCACAGTATTCCTGTATGTACTTCATGTTTCCTTCCAGATAGGGAAGTAACTGTTCGAGCCATTCCTCCCCCTCGTTGTAGGCGGCAATTGAGGCTACCAGACTGAAGCTGTTATTCCTGTGTATCTCAAGATTGTGCCAGAACCGCTCAAACCTGGCCCGCTCTTCCTTGTTGTTAAAGATAACGGAGGATGCCTGCAGCCCGGCCAGATTGAACGTCTTGCTGACTGCCGTGCAGGTGATCGTGTTTGCGGCAATCCCGGGTGAAATGGATGCCATCGGTGTATGGCGGTTTCCCCACAGCATCAGGTCGGCATGGATCTCATCCGACAGGATTGGAACGTGGTATGAAACGCAAAGCTCTCCCATCCGTTTCAGTTCCTCCTTGCTCCAGGAACGTCCCACCGGATTCTGCGGATTGCACAGGATAAATGCCTTCGGTCCCTGTTTCAGCTTCTCCTCAAAATCCTCAAAATCAATCTCATAATGGCCGTTCTTCTCGATCAGGCGGTTCGTAACAACACTGCGCCCCGCATTCTCCACCACCTCATAAAATTCCGGGTAGACCGGAGTCTGAATCAGGATGGTTTCACCCTCTCTGCTGAACTGGCGTACCAGGGCAGCCAGCGACGGAACCACACCGCAGTTAAAGCTTAGGAGCGATTTATCCACATCCCAGCCGTTTCTTCTCTTCTGCCATCCCGCCAGGGCGTCCCAGTATTCCTCAGGCCTGGATACATATCCGAAAATTCCCTGACGGGCTTTATCTACCAGAGCGTCCTCTATCGGTTTGGCAACCCTGAAATCCATATCGGCAATCCACAGCGGAATTACATCGTCAGTCCCGAATTTTTTAACTCTTTCGTCATATTTGGCAGCATTATTGTGAGTTCTGTCAACGATCTCATCAAAATTATATATCACACGCACCGCCTCCCTTCCTGTTATAGTATATCAAGTTCGGTGTCCATTCACAATGTGAATTTTTCACGGAATTAATCCGTAAAACTGTTTTTCTTCGCTCCGGGCCCGGCAGCGCACTTCGAGGGGTATGTCATGTATGAACAGGAATATAATTTTTTTACGGGCCCCCGGAATTGCTTGAACCGACTCCCCGCATATGATACTATTTATGATAGCTGTCACAAAAAAAATGTACGGAAATAAAGAGAGACGCGCGCAAAATTGCCGCTCAGGAAAGGCACCCTATGTATAAATACACACTACCCGTCAGTAATAAGGATATTGTAGAAATTGTAAAGAGAGCGTTCAATCTGGTCGACAAGAGGCTCATCGGCCACGGTTCCCGCGTCTCCTATATTGTATTTCAGATGTTGAAAGCTTCCAGTGATTATACGCCAAGGGAAGTCCGCGACCTTTTGATTCTGGCCGCCCTCCATGATATCGGCGCCTATAAGACGGATGAGATTGACCGCATGGTGGAGTTTGAAACCCGCAATGTCTGGAACCACTCCATTTACGGCTATATGTTTTTCAAGTATTTTACCCCGTTTAAGGATGAGGCATCCGTTGTCCTGTTCCATCACACGCCCTGGAAGAAGATGAAGGACCTGGAACAGGTTCCCATGTTTGCCAGAAGAGCCGCCCAGCTTATCAATCTGGCCGACCGCTTTGACATCTATCTCTCCCAGACCAAAGGGAAAAGGGACTATCACAATTTTCAAAATTATGTTAACAAAAACACGCCGGATATTTTCAGTTCTGAGGCATGCGCTCTCTTTAACCGGGCTGATTTCTCTTTTCTCTTCAGCGCGGCGACCGAGTCTCAGACCGCTGCTCTCCTGTCCGAACTTCTGGAAAAAGAGTTTGACCGGGTTCTGGAAGACGTTCCCTTTACGGAGGAAGAGAGAAATGCCCTGCTCAGAATGATGACTTATGCTATCGATTTCCGGAGTCCGCATACCGTCACCCACACGATTACGACAACGGTAATCAGCACCGAACTGGCAAAGATCTTCTGCAACACCGGGGAAGATATCAATGATATCACCTGCGGCGCCATGCTCCACGATCTGGGTAAGCTCGGAATTCCCTCCGAGATACTTGAGTTTCCCGGCAAGCTGAGCCCCCAGGCCATGACCGTGATGAGAACCCATGTGGATTTGACCGGAATGATCCTGGGCGACAGCGTCACACCGAAGGTGAGGGATATCGCGCTCCGCCATCACGAAAAACTGGACGGTTCCGGCTATCCCCGCGGACTGGACGGAAGCGAACTGACAACGCCGCAGCGGATCGTCGCCGTCGCCGACATCGTCAGCGCCCTCTCCGGAACCAGAAGCTACAAGGATTCATTTTCCAAGGAAAAAACATGCTCCATTCTAAACGATATGGCCGGGCACGGGCTGGTCGATCCTGTCATTGTGGCGAGAATTGTCGAAAACTATGATGGAATTATGGGAACCGTCCGCGAGAAGTCGGAACCGATCCTGAAAATTTATCAGGAAATGCAGACGGGATATATGGCTTTGCTGAAACAGCTTACGGAATATATGTAAAACAACGGAAAGCACGCTTCGCGGACTTTTCATTACCGCTGAATAAGTCCCCGCGGTCAGGATTGGATACCTGGCGGCGGGGACTTATCTTACTTTCAGTATTAAATCTTCAGACTTGATTTTGCTGTCTTAGTTATTTTTCATTGCCTTTTGTTGCTTTCGTTGTCTTTTATTGCTTTCGTCGTCTTTTGCTGCTTTCGCTGTCTTTTGCTGCTTTCGTTGTCTTTCGCTGCTTTCGTTGTCTTTTGCTGTGAAATTACAGTCTCTTTAAAAGTTCTTCTCTTACCTTCTCATATCCCGGTTTTCCAAGGAGTGCAAACATGTTGCTCTTATAGCTCTCAACGCCCGGCTGGTTGAACGGATTCACGCCCAGCAGGTATCCGCTGACTCCGCAGGCAAATTCGAAGAAATAGAAAAGCTGGCCAAGGCAGAATTCGTTCTGCTCCGGAATATTCACCTTCAGGTTCGGCACATCGCCGTCCGTGTGGGCCAGGATTGTTCCGTTCATGGCGCTCTTGTTTACAAAGTCCACATTTTTTCCGGCCAGGTAGTTCATACCATCCGTATCCACTTCTTCCTCTTCCAGAATAATCTCGGCAGGGGAATCCTCCACGTTCAGAACCGTTTCAAACATAATTCTGGAGCCGTCCTGAATGAACTGGCCCATGGAATGGAGATCTGTGGTCAGGTCAACGGACGCAGGCATAATGCCTCTTCTGTCCTTGCCCTCGCTCTCACCGTAAAGCTGTTTCCACCACTCGGATACATAGTGGAGGCTGGGCTCATAGTTTGCTGCGATCTCGACCATTTTTCCCTTTCTGTGGAGAATGTTTCTGATGGCGGCATACAAAAGGGCCGGGTTCTCCTCGTAAGGGGTTTCCAGGGCTTTTTTCCTTCCGTAAGCTGCGCCTTCCATCAGTTGGTCGATATCGGCTCCGCTCACTGCAATTGGAAGCAGTCCTACCGCCGTCAGTACGGAATAGCGTCCGCCCACATCGTCCGGAACGACGAAGGATTCATATCCCTCCTCATTTGCCAGGTTCTTGAGGGCGCCTCTGGATTTATCGGTTGTTGCATAAATTCTCTTATTTGCCTCTTCTTTGCCGTATTTTTCAATCAGCATTTTCTTGAATACACGGAATGCGATAGCAGGCTCTGTCGTTGTGCCGGATTTGGAGATAATATTGATGGAGAAATCCTTACCCTCCAGCATATCCTGCAGGTCTTTGATATATTTGCTGCTGATGCTGTTGCCCACAAAGTAAATCTCCGGTGATTTTCTCTTGTCTTTCGGCAGGTTATTGTAAAAGCTATGGGATAAGAAATCGATGGCTGCTCTCGCACCGAGGTAAGAACCGCCGATACCTACCACCAGAAGTACATCTGAATCATTCTGAATCTTCTTTGCTGCTTCTTTAATTCTTGCAAATTCCTCTTTATCGTAATCTGTCGGCAGGTCAATCCAGCCCAAGAAGTCATTGCCTGCGCCTGTCCTGTTTACGAGGATATCCCTGGCAAAAAGGACTGTGTCCTTTAAATTGTCCATCTCCTCCTGATTTACAAATCCGGCTGCCTTCGAATAATCGAAGCTTACTTCTCTTCCCATTGTTTTCGTCTCCTTTTCACACGCTGCGCGGATGCCCGGAGGGCGCCGCTCAACTTTGATAAAAACTTGTCTATGTTTCTTTCTTATTATAGCAATCTGGGGGGTATTTATCAATGGGGAAATTTTGATGAAAAATGGGGACGCCGAGGAGAGGAATGGTGGACGGGGAGGAGAGGTTGTGGTGAAGTCTTCAGTCCCGGTGGGAGGTTGTGGCGAGGGGGAATCCGGGAGAAAAAATTCCTGCGGGGACTCGCTCCCGCTTGTGGAATGCGCAGCGACTGCTAAACTCGATAACACCTCGTTAAGCAGCGGCGGATTCCAAGGTCCCCTGCGGAAAGTTTTCTCCCGGATTCCCCGGACAGTTTGTCGATGGGACTGAAGACAGGAAGGTTTCTGCCCGTCCGCCATTCCTGCGTCGGCTGATTGTCGCTTTTTTTCACAAGGGGAAAGGGTGGACGGCCACTACTTTTATTGTGTGGCTTTTTTGTGTCTTTTATTGAGTGCCCTTTATTGAGTGCCTTTTATTGCATATCATTTGTTATTCCGTTATATGTCTTTCGTTTCATGTTTTTTGTTGCATGTCTTTCGTCACATGTCTTTTGCTGTAAGTCTTTCGGCGTAAGTCTTTCGGTGTATCTGCATCCCGTTCTTGACTTTAGCACGGTACAACGGTACAATGGATGGAACCGGCGGGGATGGGTGGGCACAGGCCTGTTCTGATTGTTTTGGGTTGATGCCGGAGCTTTAGGGGAGCTAACGTGAGTAAGAGGAGGATATGTGTTATGTCGTACGTTGATGATGTTTACAGAAGGACGGTGGAGGATAACCCCGGGGAATTCGAGTTTCACCAGGCTGTCAGGGAGATTCTGGAATCTCTTAAGCTTGTTATTGATCCGGATGAAAAGAAATACCGGGATGTCTCTCTATTAGAGCGCCTGATTGAGCCGGAACGGATTATATCTTTCCGTGTGCCCTGGGTGGATGACAGAGGCCATCTCCAGATTAATAAGGGATACCGCATCCAATATAACAGCGCAATCGGGCCTTACAAGGGAGGGCTGCGTTTTCATTCATCCGTCAACCTGAACCTGCTTAAATTCGTGGGTTTTGAGCAGACTTTTAAGAATGCCCTGACCGGCCTTCCAATCGGCGGAGCAAAGGGCGGCTCTAATTTTGACCGCAAAGGCAAATCCGATCGTGAAATTATGGCATTCTGCCAGAGTTTTATGTCGGAACTTTTCAAATATATCGGGGATGATCTGGATATTCTGGGCGGCGACATTGGAGCCGGGGCCAGGGAAATCGGTTATCTCTTTGGACAATATAAACGACTGGCCGGGCTGCACTGCGGCGCCATGACCGGGAAAGGCCCCTCCTTTGGAGGCTCTCCTATCCGCACCCAGGCTACGGGATACGGCCTTGTTTACATGCTGGAAAACCTGCTGCGCCGCCATGGAAAAGGACTGGACGGCAAAGTCGTAGTGATTTCGGGAGCAGGCAGCGTAGCCGTTCACACCATTGAAAAAATACAGCAGTACGGAGCCAAAGTCGTGACATTAAGCGACTCTGACGGCTACATTTATGATAAGGACGGTATCCGTCTGGATGTGGTAAAACAGATTAAAGAAGTGAGACGCGGGCGTATCCGGGAATATTTGGATGAAGTTCCCTCCGCTGTTTACGAGGAAAAGAAAAGTATATGGGATATTCCATGCCATATAGCCCTTCCCTGCGCAACACAGAACGAAATCAACCTGAATGCCGCCAAAACCCTGGTACGCAACGGGTGTATCGCATTAGCCGAGGGAGCCAACATGCCCTGCGATCGGGAAGCAACTGAATTTTTCCAGAGAAGCGGTGTCCTGTTTATGCCCGGTAAGGCGGCCAACGGCGGCGGCGTGGCTGTCTCAACCCTGGAGATGCGCCAGAACAGCATGCGGATGAGCTGGACCTTTGATGAGGTGGATGAACAGCTCCACAAGATTATGTCTGAGATCTATGATAAGACATCCGATACGGCTGAGCGGTTCGGAGTGAAAGGTAATTTTGTCGCAGGGGCCAATATCGCGGCGTTTGAGAAGATTGCCGATGCCATGATGGCACAGGGATTTGTATAAAATATAAATATCAGAATAAAACAACAGGCCGGGACTCGGTATTCCTGCAGAATGGCAATTCTGTCAGGATGCCTAGCCCGGCCCGCTGTTTTATTTAGAAACTGTGATAAGTTTTTTATTCCCGTATGTACCTCTCATACGGCCGCGCCGTCAAACTCCCCCGGCACCCCATCTTCTTAAAAAACACCCTGAAAAACATCTTTTGAAGCGGTCTCATCAATGTATACAGAACTATTGTTTTTCTGGAAGAGTATTCCGCACCGTTGAGTCCCGCCGCCTTATCCTCCGGAAATTTACCTTCCTTTGCGAACAGCTCCCCCATCCGTATAAACGGTTCAAGCATTTTATCCGCCGCCGGAGCAGGCAATAAATGCGTTACAAACATCTCGCCTTTCATCAGAACCCCGCCGTACTCACAATTCAGATACCCGGGCAGCATTTTCAGATATTCTTCACAGCACCGTCTCTGCGACGCCTCGGAAAAGCCGCTCTGCAAGATAAAGCTGAGCCTCGTTGCTTTTTGTCCCTCTGCCGAAGCTTTCGGCTCAAGAGTCTCCAAAAATTCGGTCATAATTCCCGGGATACATTCCACATAGAGGGGCAGGGCCATCAGAATATCGGTATTGTTATAAAATGCTTTTCGTATCTCTTCCCAGTTTCCCAGCTCTGAAAGCTGGTATATTTCCACCGTATTGCCGGGTATCGTGTATCCCGCCGCAAAGGCGTTTATAATCATGTTTGTATTGCTCTTTGCTTTTACCCGCGGAGAACAGTTAATAATTACCAAGTTCATGATAGAGCTCCTTTCTGTGGTCATATGAATATGCGCCAATTGGTTTTCTATTCAGATTGATCCGGACCCGTCCAAGCCACCGGTTCAGAAAACCGTTATCGGCCTCACCCAGGTAAACGAGCGCCATGCGGGGAGCTTTATCGTACCGGAGATAGTGGCGCATCTGCCCGTTCACATATTTCAGGTGCATTGTCAGCATTGGAAGAATACGGTCGATGGCATTTTTCATGCTGCTGCATACGAATCCCAGTTTTGTCTCGGTAAGCAGAATCACAACATCTGCCTGCAATAATTTTATAAATATCGGTTCATAGTCGTCATGAATGCAGCAAATGCCCGGTGTCTTGATCCAGCAGTCATTACATCCGATGCAATGCCGTATCGTCAGCCCGGCAGTGGATATAATCTCGACGTCACCGATAACCGGAGCCAGCTCTCCGCGCATTGTCTTTACGGCCTGCGCGTCCGTTTTATACGTTGTGAGAACAAGATATCTTTTACTTTTATTTTCCTCTTTTTTCATCTATCTGCAGTCTCCTCTTTCCTCTTCTTCGCCCACTATGCGGGATCTGAGCGTTTTAAACCAGTCAGCCTGAAAACGGGTGATGTTGATCCCATACTCTAATGTGATCAATTCATAATCACAGATTTCCTTCACATTCTCGTTCAGATCTCCGTTTTGGGTCGCCCATTCGATGCCCGCCCGATATTCCGGATCACGCTCAATTCTCTGAACCGTTTCCTGGTTTGACTGCTCCCGTTTGATGGAGGACCATATTTCTTCAAGGCCCTTCAGTTCCAGTTCCAGCTTACTTATAATTTCATCCAGAAGGAGCTTTCTCTCTTCAGACGGAATCATCCCCATAAACAGAAGCTTTGCCAAATCCATGTTCTTGATCTTTGCCATTTCCGCAGGGGTCCGGAGCCATTCCATGAAATATGTACGCCCGGAATCCGTAATGGAATGCCGCTTCTTATTAATCCCTTTTTCCACATGCTCGGAACACGTGACCCTTCCGTCCGCCACCAGCTTCTTAAGCGCAGCCTGTATGCTCCCCAGGCTGTCGCTGCACATCAGTCTGAAGTTATCCCTGATAATATTGCGTATCTCGTAGGCCGTCAGCCTCTGCACCATCAGAATTCCCAAGATCATTTTATCCATGTTTACCCCCCTGTTTCGCACAGCTCAAATTGTATTATATCGTATCGTGCTGTATTTCTTTGCTTCATGCCTTATCATGACGCAACTTATGGTTCTATTTTTATCGTGCAATATCTTAATATATTATCTTACATACTGCCCTACCAAATTACACCTAATGATAACATACCTTTTAGGTATATACAAGTAAATTAACCCGGTTGCAGTCAAGACTGTAAATTATTTCTTCCCGATTATAACCCACGCATTTTGCATTCCGTTAATTCGGAGCACAAACCAAAAGCCGCACAGCCATCACCGTTAGAAAAAGCGGAAACCTCCGTCAGAACACCGTTTCTTCCGTGTTCTACTGCAGGTTTCCGCTTTTTCTAATATACTTATATGATTTTATGGCCTTATAGCTTTATGATTTTATGGTCTTCTAGCTTTATAACTTTATAACTTTATGACTTTATGACTTTATGACTTTATGGCTTTATGGCTTTATGGCTTTATGGCTTTATGGCTTTATGGCTTTATGGCTTTAT
>NZ_URHZ01000064.1 GCF_900547735.1 uncultured Clostridium sp.
CAATGGGCAACGGCTTCTACTATGGCCAGCCTGCACGTTCCACAGTACATATCGACATGGTACAGTACAACCCAACCATCACCTTTGATGATGAGTTAATCGTAAAAGACGGCAAGATGGTCTGCCTGGGCGAAGAATAATTATTATAAGATCACCCCGAGGGGGCGTTCCTGTGAAGGAGCGCTCCCTTTCTTTCATTCATAGGAGATTACGTCCTAAGAATCAAAAAACGCTCCGCGAGGCCGCACCCGGCGCGGGAGAATTCCTCCCTGTATTTCCCTGCAATAATAACAGTTATAATTGTAAAGTTATAAGGCATAGAAAAATCTGTATAACAGATGAAAACCCCCATTTATCGCCTTAAACTATAATGTATAAACACTGCATACGGTACGGGGAAAGCTTCATATGAAAGGGGATCGTATGGCGGGATATTATGAAAAGGAGAAGAGGAAATGGGACAAGACAGAAAAGTTAAAATCGCTCTCGGCCAGATGAAAGTAATCCAGGGCGATACAAAGGAAAATCTGCGTAAGATGATGGAGATGATTGATGAGGCGGCGGAACAGGATGTGGATATTATCTGTTTCCCGGAACTTGCCTACACAGGATATTTCCTGGAATCGGAAGAACTGCAGAGACTGGCGGAGCCGGTTGACGGGCCGTTTGTCCAGACGATGAGAAAATGCGCAAAGGCAAAGGGCATGCACATCATTGCGGGCTATGCCGAATCCGTACATATACCCGGAAAAATGTATAATTCATGCATATTTATTGATGACAACGGCGAAGTGATCGGAAATATGAGAAAAGTAAACGCCTGGGGCACGGAAAAATTAAAATTCTGTGAAGGAGACAGTTTCCCTGTAATCAACACCAAGTTCGGTAAGATCGGCATGCTGATCTGCTATGACGTGGAGTTCCCGGAGCCATCCAGAATTGAAGCCCTCAAGGGAGCCGAGCTGGTATTCTGTTCCGCAGTCTGGAGCATCCCGGCGGCCCGCAGATGGGATGTGGATCTTGCAGGAAACGCACTGTTTAACCTGATGTTTATGGCGGGTTCCAACCCTGTATACGACAATTGCTGCGGTACCTCGAAAATTGTCGGCCCGGACGGCGTTGTGCAGGCGGAAGCTTCCAAGACGGAAGAAGAACTGCTCGTATGCGAGATTGACATGAATGAGGTCCTGAAGGTAAGAAGCCGTATTCCTTATTTCAATGATTTCAAGGAAGACACCTTCTCCATGGACGCAGTTGAGAAATACTAGGAACGGGGGCAAAACATAATGGGGGAAAATGAAAAAAACGAAAAGACGCAGCCGAAATATGAAGAAGGCGCGTTAAAAATACATAAACTGACACCTGCGGAAGTCGTATTTTCGGTTGTAGGCTGCGGAATCGGATCGGGCTGTCTGGGAACAGCGTATTCGGCCAGGCTGGCCGGACTTCCGGTTCTGGTATTCTGGTTTATCGTCACCGGCGTACTGACCCTGTTTTCAATGATGTACGTGGCGGAGACAACGCTCAGGACGAGGACGATGGTCCAGCTTCCCGGACTGGCGGAGCGATACCTGGGGCCTGCGGGTTCGATTCTCATATTCATAGCCGTGGTAATCAACTCCTTAAGCTGTATGATCGCTTACTTTTCGGGCAGCGGAAACATCATGAATGAGCTTCTGGGTGTTCCGGACTGGGTCGGTACCCTGATTTTCCTGGTTCCGGCGGCGGGTGTTGCCTGGTTTGGATTAAAGGCCATGGGCGTCGGCAATAAGCTGATGAGTATCGGCATGATTGTCATGCTGGTAGTCCTGACGGCGGCATCCATGATCGCCAAAAACGGCGACCTGTCGAGAATTTTTACGAGCAACTGGACTTATGCAATCCCGATTTTTAACGTTGCGGCATTCAGCTATATCGGACAGTACCTGGTACCCGATCTGGCGAGGGGCCTGTCCCATGATCCGAAAAAACTGGCTCCGGCCATTGCCATCGGCCAGCTTATTGTCTGTATCCTCCTGATTATCGTTCCAATGGGTGTTATGTACATCACACCTTCCGAGGATCTGACACAGGTTGCAACAATTGCATGGGGACGTTCCCTGGGATTATGGGCGCTTTATATTGCCAACATTTTTGCACTGATTGCAATGCTTACATCGTACTGGGCCATTTCCCAGACACTGCTTTCCAATATTGTCGATAAATTTAAATTCCACTCGGACGAGGACGTAAAAATCCGTCTGCCGATTACAATCGTGATTGTGGGAATACCGCTTGCACTTACTCTCAGCGGAGCTGTGGGCTTTGTGGATGCAATCTATTTCTCCGGTACATTTGCCGGCGCAATCATGGCGATTCTTCCAATCTTCATGCTCAAGGGGGCGAGAAAAAAAGGTGAGATTGAGCCTGACTGGAACTGCGGATGGATGTATAATCCGGTCATTCAGGGAATCATAATACTTCTTTACAGCGGAACCATTATATATGCCATTCTGGGTGCATTCAAGCTTCTTCCAGCGGGATGGTAAAGTAAACGCAGATTAGCAGATATGATATTTACGATAAGAAAATGGAAAAGTAATTTGCCTGGGAAGGAAAATAGTGGTAAAATAAATACATCAGGATAATACGTTATCCAGCCAACAGAAATCTGCTTCCGGCGCTGCCAGAAGTAGATTTCTGTTTTGATGATGTAAGGCTTCATGAAGTGGGCCCTATATCGTTGATAACGGTGATCTGTGCGCAGCGCGTGCGCTTCATCTTCCGGCAATGATGGGATGTTTTCATGACAGGCTTTTTATCGCAATATACATATAAGGACGGGAGGAATTTACTTGCTGAATGAAATGAGATATGTGTATTCAGTGTATCAGGAAAAAAGCTTTTCAAAAGCAGCGAAAAAATTATTTATCAGCCAGCCGGCGCTGAGCAACATGGTGCGGAAGGCGGAAAATGAGATAGGTGCGCCCATTTTTGACCGAAGCACAATACCGCTTACAGTCACAAAAGAGGGCGCATATTATATTAAATCAATTGAAGAGATCCTGTTTATCCAGAGAAATCTGCAGGCCTATTTCAAGGATTTGAGGGAGCTTAACACGGGTTCCCTGTCAATCGGGGGAGCCTCATTTTTCTGTTCCTTCGTCTTTCCGGATCTGATAGGACGTTTCAGGGAGAAGTATCCCAATGTGACAATCGATCTTCTGGAGGGGAATGTCAAGGAACTGAAGGAAGGGCTTGAGGACGAATCGCTTGATCTGGTCATCGAGACGGCTCTCTATGAGGATTCCTCGGTGGAACGGTTCTTTTTCAAAAATGAGGAGATTATCCTCCTGGTACCGGCCTCCTATCCCATCAATAAGAGGCTGCAGCCCTACCGTCTGTCCTATCAGGATGTCGTTACGGAACGGTTTCTGTCGGATTCTTATGAACCGGTGCCTCTGGAGCTTTTTAAGGATATTCCCTTCATTATAATGAAGCCGGGCAACGACATGTACCAGAGGAGCTTTAACATGTGCAGAAATGCGGGATTCACCCCCAAGGTGGCAATCCAGATGGATCAGGTCCTGACCTCCATGAACATCGCTTCCAACGGCGTGGGAGCCGTATTCATCCGGGCGGACATTATCGGCTGCCTGCCTGAGAATGAGAAGCTGGTCTACTATAAAATCGGTGATCCGCTGGCGTGCAGGAGAGTTGTGTTTGCCAGCAAAAAAGGAAAATATATCACAGCGGCCATGAGGGAATTCCTGCGCATGGCGGGGGCTAAAAAAGTGGACGGAGTCTGTCCGGGCAAGGGCCCCTGTAAAACAGGAAGTCCCTGCAGAAGCAGCCAGAGAGGAACGGATGAATGGAACTGATTCCCGCGAAGACGATTGTGACGAAGAATAAGGATACCTCCTGGTTCGGCAGTGACTATAATATGAATCTGTACCGCGGCTGCAGCCACGGCTGTATCTACTGTGACAGCAGGAGCAGCTGTTACAGGGTGGAGGACTTTGAAAATGTGAAGGCAAAGGAAAATGCCCTTCTCATTGTCAGGGACGACTTAAGGCGCAAGGTGAAGAAAGGCGTGGTAGGCACCGGGGCCATGAGTGATCCCTACAATCCCCACGAGACAAAGATGGAACTGACGATGCACAGCCTGGAACTGATAGGGGCCTTTGGCTTCGGCGTGTCCATGCTCACAAAGAGTACGGGAATCCTGAGGGATATCCTGCTCTACCAGGTGATTGCCGAGCAGTCCCCGGTCAACTGCATGCTCACGATTACGACCTGCGACGACGCCCTTTCAAAGAAGCTGGAGCCGGGAGTTCCTCCATCGTCGGAGCGTTTTAAGGCGGTGAAGGAACTAAATGACGCCGGCCTTTACACCGGAGTCGTGATGACCCCGGTGCTGCCGTTTCTGGAAGACACAAAGGAAAATATACTGGGCATGATTGAACTTGCCAGGGAATCGAAAGCCAGATTTATTTATCCCATGTTCGGCGTGACGCTTCGGGATCGCCAGAGAGATTATTTTTACAGCAGTCTTGATCGGATTTTCCCGGGGGAGAATCTGAGGCAGCAGTATGAAAAACGATACGGAGACCGATATTTTTGCAGCAGCCCGAAGGCAAGGAGCCTTTACGGCCTGTTTGAGAAAGAATGCGTGAAAGCCGGTATTTTATACAAAATGCCGGATATAATTCATTCATATAAGAAAAATTACCAGTACGAACAGCTTACTCTGTTCTGAAAAAGGAAATTCTTAAAGGAGAGAAAATTTGATGAAAGAAACAGTGCTTCTTTATAACTTTAACGACAAGGACAGGCTGATGAAAATCAGGCAGGCGCTTCTGCCTCTGGGATTCCGTATCAGACAGGTGGAGAAAGAGGATTATATGAAACCCCTGGGAACGCTCGCCGGAGTAAAGGGAATGGAAGAATTGACCGCTGCCGCAAGTCCTTCGGACGAAGCTTTGGCGTCGGAGGGTTTTGAGGATGAGATGGCGCTTCTCGCAGGCCTCACCTCACCACAGGTAGACGCTTTCATCAAGTCACTCCGCAGAAAGGGAATCGGCCGCATCGATTATAAGGCTATACTGACTCCGGTGAACAAGGATTGGGATTCGGTACATCTGTACCATGAAATAAAGAAGGAACACGAGGCAATGACAGTGACAACATCTCAGAGTGAGCCAGAAGAGGCTTAGAAACGGAGGGAAGATATGCTGGAGAAGGTGGATCTGCAAAAAACGGTTGACAAAGAGACTTATAAACAGGTCGGTGAGGAGCTGGGAGAGCGCCTGGGCCTGCTGCAGAGAAAGTGCAAGGCAGAGAAAATTCCGGTGGTGATTGTGTTTGAGGGATTGGGAGCCGCCGGAAAAGGCGTACAGATCAACCGCCTGATTCAGTCCTTCGACCCAAGGGGCTTTGATGTCTATGCCAGCAGGAAACCGGGAGAGGAAGAGCGGATGCGCCCCTTCCTGTGGCGCTACTGGACCAAGACGCCGGAGGATGGCCGTATTGCCATCTTTGACAGGAGCTGGTACGATAAGGTAACCGTGGACCGTTTTGACAAGGTTACAAAGCGTGATGAGCTTCCAGGGGCCTTTGCCGACATTACCTCCTTCGAAAAACAGCTTTCGGAAGGCGGCTGTGTGATTATCAAGCTGTTCCTCTATATTTCACAGAAAGAGCAGAAAAAGCGTTTTGAAAAACTGACGTCGAATAAAGAGACAAAATGGCGCGTCTCGGACGGCGACTGGAAGAGAAATAAGGAATATGACAAATACCTGATGATGAACGAGGAGATGCTTCAGCAGACCGATACCGGCTATGCTCCGTGGACGATCATCGAAGCCACGGACAAAAATTACGCGGCGATGAAGATTCTTGCCACGGTGGCCGACCGCATGGAATATGAGGTGAACAGACGGGAGGCTGAGAAGAAGGAAATGGCCGCCATGGCTGCCGCTCCCATACCCCAGGATCGTTTCAAAAACGGCGTGCTCTCTGGCGTCGATTTGACGAAATCACTGGATAAGAGCGAGTACAAAGCGGAAGTGGATAAGCTGCAGAAGAGGCTTGAATATCTCCACAGCGAGATCTACCGCCTGAGAATTCCGGTGGTAATCGGATTTGAGGGCTGGGATGCGTCAGGCAAGGGTGGAGCTATCAGAAGACTGACCAGCCATCTGGATCCGAGAGGCTATAAAGTAAACCCGACGGCCGCTCCCAATGATATAGAGAAAATCCATCACTATCTGTGGCGTTTCTGGAATAATATGCCGAAGGCGGGCCACATTGCAATCTTCGACAGGACCTGGTACGGCCGTGTCATGGTGGAACGGATCGAGGGCTTCTGCAAAGAGGAGGACTGGCGCCGGGCATATCAGGAAATAAACGAGATGGAGGCCCATATGGCGAACTTCGGCGCCGTGGTCCTGAAGTTCTGGCTCCATATAGACAAGGAAGAGCAGGAACGCCGTTTCAACCAGAGGATGAACGATCCGGCCAAACAGTGGAAGATCACGGACGAGGACTGGAGAAACAGGGAAAAGTGGGATGCTTATGAAGCTGCGGTCAATGAGATGCTGGTGCGCACCTCCACCACCTATGCGCCGTGGACCATCGTGGAGGGCAATTCCAAGTACTATGCCAGGGTAAAAGTCTTAAAAACGGTGGTGGAAGCGCTGGAGCAAAAAATAAAAGAGGTTGAAAAAGAGCGCAATTCATAGTATTCTACTGTAAACGCATAAAGGAGCGGGCGAAAGCCTGGATGAAATTACAGGATGGATAAGATTATTATAATCGGCGGCGGGGCAGCAGGCATGGCGGCTGCCATCGCCGCTGCTGAATGCGGCAAAAAGGCCGTTATATATGAGAAAAATGAGAAACTGGGTAAGAAAATTTTTATCACCGGAAAAGGTCGCTGTAACGTGACGAACGACTGCGATCTGGAACAGCTGTTTTCCAGTGTAGTCACCAACAAACGTTTTTTGTACAGCGCATTTTACGGTTTTACCAACACGGACATCATGGATCTGCTTAAGGAGGCGGGCTGCCCCCTTAAGACGGAACGCGGAGGCCGTGTTTTTCCCGTATCGGACAAGTCCTCGGACGTGATAAACGCCCTTGCAGGAAAGCTTAAGAGCCTGGATGTGGAAGTCCGCTTAAACGAAGGCGTGAAGAGCCTCTGGATGGAGGGGGGCGCCGTAAAAGGAGTGATACTGGAACACGGCGGTAAGAAGGAGAGCGCATCGGCCGTCATCGTGGCGACGGGCGGCCTGTCCTACCCGACCACCGGGGCCACGGGTGACGGATACCGCCTTGCAAAGGAGGCGGGACACAGCGTCACAAAGATGAGCCCTGCTCTGGTCCCGTTCATTACGGCGGAGGATGTGGTGAAAGAGCTTCAGGGCCTGGCGCTCAAAAACATAGAGATCTCGGTGAGCGACGGAAAGAAAGAGCTTTACCGCGACTTTGGTGAAATGATGTTTACGCATTTCGGCGTCTCCGGGCCGGTGCTTTTAAGCGCCAGCAGTTATGTTGCAAAGCGGCTTTTAAAGGGGGACACGGTCACGCTGTCCATCGACCTGAAGCCGGCCCTCTCCGGGGAGCAGCTGGATGCCAGAATCCTCAGGGATTTTGATGAGGTGAAAAACAAACAGTTCAGCAATGCGCTGAATCATCTGTATCCCTCTAAACTGATTCCCGTCATGATAAAAAGGAGCGGCATTGCTCCCGAAAAGAAGGTCAATGAGATTACCAAGGAAGAGCGGAGAAAACTTGTGGAAGCCACAAAGGATTTTAAACTCACGATCACGGGGCTGCGGGGATTCAATGAGGCCATTATCACCCAGGGCGGAATTACCGTAAAAGAGGTGAATCCCTCCACGATGGAATCAAAACTGACGAAGAACCTTTACTTTGCCGGGGAAGTTCTGGATCTGGATGCGGTGACGGGAGGATATAACCTTCAGATTGCCTGGTCGACCGGGTTTCTGGCCGGCAGGAGCGCGGCAGGCGCGCAGTAGAGATAAAGTTAAATATCAGGGAGGAACAGGAAAAATGCCGTTTAATATAGCGATTGACGGGCCTGCGGGAGCGGGCAAGAGCACGGTTGCAAGGCAGCTTGCAAAAAATCTTGGATATATTTATGTGGATACAGGCGCCATGTACAGAGCAATGGCACTGTATTTTCTGAGAAAAGGAATTGATAAGGAAGACGGCAGGGCGATTGAGGAAGCCTGCGGTGAAGTGGAAATCTCCCTTGAATATAAAGACGGGGCCCAGCAGCTCATCCTGAACGGGGAGAATGTTACGGGTCTCATCAGAACCGAAGAGGTAGGCAATATGGCGTCCGCCACATCGGTCTACGCACCCGTCAGAAAGAAACTGCTGGAACTGCAGAGAAAACTGGCGCAGAGAAAAGACGTGGTTATGGACGGCCGGGACATCGGCACATGCGTGCTTCCCGACGCCAACCTGAAGGTATATCTGACCGCGGGCAGCCGGGTCAGGGCGCTCCGCCGCTATAAGGAACTGCAGGAGAAGAATGTGGAGTGCGACCTGGAAGCGATTGAAAAGGATATCATTGATCGCGATTACCGTGATATGCACCGGGAAATTGCACCGCTGAAACAGGCGGAGGATGCGGTCCTTCTGGACTCCTCCAATATGACGCTGGAAGAAGTGCTTAATGAGATGGAGAGCCTGGTGGAGGATGCGGGCAGCAAGGGCTGCTGCGGCTGTTAACCGTCCTTCTGTGCACAGGGATATAAAATGGGGCGTGTACCCGGCATGCGCAGACCTATCTGAACTGTTACGAAGGCTTCAGCAGAAGGGGAATAATATGGAAGTAATTGTTGCAAAGACAGCCGGTTTCTGCTTTGGCGTAAAGCGGGCTGTGGATCAGGTTTATGAACAGATTGAAAAAGGCAAAACGCCGATTTATACCTTCGGCCCGATCATCCATAACGAAGAGGTGGTCCGGGATCTGGAGGAGAAGGGCGTAAAAGTCATTGAAACGGAAGACGAGCTGAGAAAACTGACGGAGGGTGTGGTGGTAATCCGATCCCACGGCGTCGGAAAAGCGATTTACGACATTCTGGAGGAGAAGGGAATTGAAGTCGTCGACGCCACCTGCCCCTTTGTAAAAAAGATACACCGGATTGTAAAAGAGCAGAATGAGGCGGGCCGCCGCGTCATCATAGTGGGAAATGGCAGCCATCCGGAAGTTGAGGGAATAAAAGGATGGGGAAATGACGATACTCTAGTCATCCAGACGGTTGAAGAATTTGAAAAATTACGCATTACAGAGGGCGAAAAGCTGTGTATTGTTGCCCAGACGACATTTAACTACAATAAATTTCAAGATTTAGTTGAAAAAATTTCTAAAACGCGTTATGATATACTTGTTTTAAATACGATTTGCAATGCAACACAGGAAAGACAAGTGGAAGCAAGGCAGATAGCTTCACAGGTTGATGTTATGATTGTCATCGGAGGAAGAAACAGTTCTAACACTCAGAAGTTGTATGAGATTTGCCGAAGGGAATGTAAGGAGACTTACTATATCCAGACACTGAAAGATTTCAAACCTGAAAAGGCAGGTTCTGTGCGCAGCGTAGGTATTACAGCAGGGGCATCAACCCCGAATCAAATTATCGAGGAGGTTCATACTAATGTCAGAATTAAGTTTTGAACAAATGTTTGAAGAATCATCAATTAAGCGATTACGTGCAGGAGAGGCAGTTACCGGTCAGGTCATCGGCGTAAAAGAAGATGAAATTATTCTCAGTATCGCTGGAAGTAAGTCAGAAGGTATTATTTCGAGAAGTGAGTTCACGAATGAACCAAACGTGGATTTAACAACAAAAGTTTCCGTAGGGGACGAGCTGGAAGTAAAAGTTCTCAAAGTAAACGACGGCGAAGGAATGGCTGCTTTATCTTACAAGAGACTGGCTGCCGATAAGGGATTAAAACGCCTGAAAGAAGCATTCGAGAACAAAGAAGTACTGACAGAGAAAGTTACACAGGTTATGGAAAAAGGTCTTGTTGTTGAAGTGGAAGGCACAAGGGTATTCATCCCTGCAAGCATGGTTTCCGATACTTACGACAAAGATTTATCCAAATATGCAGGCCAGGAGATCGAATTCGTGGTAACAGAGTTCAATCCGAACGGCAGAAGAAGCAGAATCATCGGCGACAGAAAACAGCTTCTGCTTGCTAAGAAGGCTGCTATGCAGAAAGAATTATTTGAGAAGATCGCTGTTGGACAGACAGTTGAGGGCGTTGTTAAGAATGTAACAGATTTTGGTGCATTCATCGACCTCGGCGGCGCTGACGGTTTACTTCATATCTCCGAGATGTCCTGGGGCAGAGTTGAGAACCCGAAGAAGGTTTTCAAAGTCGGCGATAAGGTAACGGCTCTGATCAAAGACATCAACGGCGAGAAGGTTGCATTAAGCCTTAAGTTCCCGGAGACCAATCCGTGGGCTAACGCTGCAGAGAAATATGCTGTAGGCAACATTGTAGAAGGTAAAGTAGCACGTATGACTGATTTCGGCGCATTCGTTGAGCTGGAGCCAGGCGTAGATGCTCTGCTTCACGTATCCCAGATTTCCAGAGAGCACGTTGAGAAACCATCCGACGTTTTATCTGCAGGCCAGATCATCACAGCAAGAGTTGTAGACTTCAACGAAGCTGACAGAAAGATCAGCCTCAGCACAAAAGCTCTCGAAGCTCCGTCAGATATGTACAATGATGGAGACATCGCTGACGTAGATATCGATGCAGTAGCTGCTCAGGAGGATGCTGAGTAATCAGGATCGCGATAATAGATTAATATTAAGGACGTCTGCCGGTATGGCAGGCGTCTTCTTTATATATAAGGGAAGTCTTCAGTCCTGGGCGGAGGGGGATGCGGGTGGGGGAGGAGGAAAGGTTACGGCCGGGACTGAAGACGCGAATGTTTTCGCCATCCCGCGTCCCGCCAGCCATGACTGATTGTCCTCATCATTCCGGGGAAGAGTATTGTTTCGGCCTCTACGTTTATCCGTGAATCGGTATAAATAGGACTTAAGTCTTAAAGCGGGATACTTGTTGATTTCCGGAGCATTACCGTTGGCTTTTTAGAAAGTTATCCACAATCCTAAATTATAATATGCGGCGGACTTTCCTATTCTTAAGCTATTTGCTTATGGGCGGTAAACTTTCAGAAAGAATTGCGGAATCCTGGAAGCTCTATTTTAGGGTTTTCATATTATCATTTGCATATCATCGTTTGTGTTTTATCGCCTTCATATCCTTAGCAGCCGCTTCGCATTCCGCAAGCGGGAGCGGGTCCCCGTAGGAATTTTTTCAGCCCGGATTCCCCCTGGCGACAACCTTCGCCGGGACTACTGAAGCCTCAGCCGCCAACTTCCCCGCCCGTCCGCCATCCTGAAGTCGGCGTCCCCCCATTTCAACTAAATCCTCCCCCTAAGAATAAAATAGTTGTTGACAACCAATATTATATATCATATAATACCATTATACTATATAACATATAATATATAAATAAAAACAATATACTAAATAAAATAATATTAAGTCCACAACAATATTAAAATTTCTACAATATTATTGCAGTAATCATCCCCCGTCCCTCGTTATAACTTATAGGACGGCAAATAACCCGGTAACGATACGGGCCCCGTATCATTACTACACAACATAACCCTACAGAACAGGAAGTGAGAGAATGGTATTTAACACAGGAGCAGCACTTTTGGATGCAGTAGTTTTGGCCGCTGTTTCCAGAGAAAATCAGGGGACTTATGGGTATAAGATCACCCAGGATGTCCGCCGTGCCATTGAGATTTCGGAATCCACCCTATATCCGGTGCTGAGACGGCTTCAGAAAGAGGAATGTCTGGAAACTTACGATATGGCCATTGACGGGAGAAACAGAAGATACTACAAGATTACGGAGAACGGCCGTGCTCAGTTGAACCTCTATAAGAGTGAGTGGAGCATCTATTCACGCAGAATATCAGAGATCCTGGGGGAGGTATGAGGAAGATGAAAAAAGAAGAATTTTTAAGACAGTTGGAATATCTGCTCCAGGATATTCCGGAGGATGACAAAAGAGACGCAATCGATTATTATAGAGATTATCTGGAGGAGGCAGGACCGGAGCAGGAAGAAGCGGTGCTTGAAGAGTTTGGAAGTCCGGAGCGGATTGCCTCCGTGATACGGACCGATCTCCTGGGAGGAATGGAAAGCGCGGGCGAGTTTACCGATAATGGATACGATGACCGGCGGTTCAGGACCTCGGCTTATCCGGCGGTGAATGACGGGAAAACGTCCGGTTCTGCGGAGCAGAATAACGGCGGCCCAGACGGAGAACAGAGGGAAGACCATTCCGGCAGCGGTAATACGGGAAATCAACAGGGATACCGTGCAAACAGCGGCCGGAGTAATTACAGACAGGGAAGCTACAGGCAGGGAAGTTACAGACAGACAAACCGCGGCCAGGGAAGTTACGGCCAGGCGGGCTATGGTCAGGGAAGCGGCCGGGGAACCTATGAAAAAGGCAGTTACGCCGACAAAAACCAGGGCCAGGGTGTTCCCTCAAACGACAGCAAATGGTGGAAATATCTTCTGATTGCTCTGGGAATCCTCTGCATTGGGCCATTTGCCATAGCGGCCGTATTCGGGGCCGCCGGGACGGCAACCGGTTTTGTTGTTGTATTGGCCACAGTGCTCCTTGTGCTTGCCCTTTTGACGATAGCAGGTATCCTGGGCGGTGTTGCCATGGTGATAGCCGGAATCATGCAGTTGTTCGGAGGTTTCTGGAGCGGAGTGATGAGTATCGGCCTGGGGCTGGTGTTCGGCGGAGCAGGCTGTCTGCTTCTGTGCTGTTCCTGGCTGTTTTACGGCAGGTTCCTGCCGTGGGCGGTCATGGGAATTGTTCATTTTATTGAAAAGATTATGCATAGGGACGGTGGCAATTCCGGCCGGAAAACAGGCGTATAACGGAGGAGGATGAGAGATGAAAAAATGGATGAAAGGCATAGCGATTACCGGAATCGTCCTGCTCTTAGTCGGTACCGCGGTCACCGCACTGGCGGCCGTTGTCGGGAATGCCACACAGGAGCGCGGTATGGTGGGAAACTGGGCCGAGCGGCATTTTGACGACGGGTTGATGGAACATATTGAAGACACCCTGCGGTTCAACAGCCGGCGTCACAGGAGCGGCAGGAATCTTACGATCGATTCCGACCGGTATGATGATGGTGATGACGGTTCCGACAGTGATTCTTACGAGAACCTGAACATCTGTCCGAAAGAGGAGATGGAGTTAGTCGGAACCTATAAGGATATTACAAAGCTTGAAGTAGAAGCAGAGCGATCGGCGGTAAAAATAGTGGAAAATCCGGAACTGACGGATGAGATCCTCGTCTATATGAAGAATGATACGTATACTATTATTGAGATAGAGTCGGACGACGAACCTGGCAAGTTGTCAGTCAAGTATTCCTGGCCCAGCAGAAAGTATACATGGCCGTCAAAGGATACCGGATATACGCAGGGCATCATCGAGGTTCCCCCGGGATACCGTTTCCGTGAGGCAGAGCTGGAAGCAAAGGCATCATATATCAAAGCGGCTTCTGTGTATGCAGATGATCTCGATGTGAGTGTCAAGGCGGGAGAGCTGCAGCTCGGTAGTTTTCAGGCAGGCAAAGCGGACTTTTCAGTGGAAGCAGGCAGCATCACTGCATATGGAGATATAGAACGCCAGATGGAGGCGGAGGTGAAAGCCGGAGCGGTTACCTTAGAGCTGGCCGGAGGGGAGAAAGATTATAATTTCTACCTGGATAATGCGGTTGGCAATGTTTTAATCGGTGATTCGGTTTATTCCGGCCTTTCCAATGATACAAAGGTCAACAACGGTTCGGAGAAAAACGTAAGTATTGACTGTTCCGCCGGATCGGTGGAAGTGAGATTTTCAGATAAGAACTGAGAGAAACGAAAATAAAGCGCCGGATGTTCTTTCATGCAGCCGGATGGATAACATTTTGAAAGCTGACACAGCCGTTTTAACAAGAACGGCTGTGTCAGCTTTTATGAATAAAAATTCATTTAAATGCCTCCGTTTATTTTTAAGAACTGGTAGTCTGCATACTGCTGGTAGATGGCATTCCGGTTGCCCCGGGTGATGGGTACACGCTCTCCATTCTCCATGATGAAATCGTGCTTATCGACGGAGGCGACGTGATCCATATTTACAATACAGTTGCGGTAACAGCACAGAAACTGCGGATAGCACAGCAGAAGCGGTGAAAATACGTCAAACTGCTGATAAGAACGGATCAGTCTGGTAGAGGTGTGAATTTGAATATAGTGATTGTAATAATCAGTGTAGATGATTTCACCCAGCGGTATCTTGACCAGCGTACGGCTTTCTTTTACCTCGATATATCGGATATGTTTAGCCAGCTCATTGTGGCACAGATCCATGGTTCTCTGGAAACGCTCTTCCGACAGAGGCTTGAGCAGATAATCAAAAGCGCGTACCTCGAATCCCTGCAGGGCGTATTCTTTACTGGAACTGATGAAAATCAAAAGACATTCCGAATCGGTTTCGCGGATTTTTCTGGCAACCTCGATGCCGGAAATACCGTCCATTAGTATGTCCAGAAATATTAAATCATAGGATTTGGAAGGCCAGTTTTCCAGAAATGCATCCCCGCTTGTGTAAGTGTCGATTACTCTGTATACCTGGCGGTTCGACAGGTAAGTCTGGAGATAACGTTCCAGTAAAGATAATTCTTGCCCAGAGTCTTCTATAATTGCAATGTCCATTTAAATCTCCCCTAGTTACAAATTCTCGTTTCTATTTTAACAAAATAGAGGCCATGTTTGAAAAAAATGTCGGTAAAAATATGTCAAAAAATGTAAAAAACTTGTATGGGAACATAATTTAAGTATATTCTGAAAAATAACGGTGTCAACGATCCGGGATTTTTCTGTTCAGGTAAATATTGGAAATATCCCTAAAAATTGTATATACAGGAAGACGCAGGGCATACTCTAAGTACATTTTGGAAAGGAGTGTGCTTTTTTTATGGGCAGTGAAACGAAAAAGAAAGATAAATTCGACCCGGCGGATTTGAAGCCGGAGGATATGATGAAGTTTGAAATTGCAACGGAACTGGGACTGGCCGACAAGGTAATAAACGGAGGCTGGAGGTGCCTGACGGCCAAGGAAAGCGGACGAATCGGCGGACTCATCACCAAACGGAAGCGGGAAATGAAAAAGGAAGTATTGAAAGATAACACCTGATCCAATATAATGGATATCGAAATCATTTTCGATTCAGATTTGGAAAGGCCGTATGAACGATGAAAGAGAAAGAACTTAGGAGCGGTTATACAACCGGAACATGCGCGGCGGCGGCGGCCTGGGCTGCTGTCCGTCTTCTCTGCTCCGGGTTCAGGGAGACTGTGGTCGAGGTATTGACTCCCGGAGGGCAGACGCTTGTGATACCGGTCGGCGGTTACGACCTTTTGGAAGGAAAGTGGGCGCTTTGCTCGGTAAAGAAGGACGCAGGCGATGATCCGGATGTGACGAACGGCGCCTTGGTCTATGCACGGGTAAGTTTTGCCGGGGAGAGGCCTTCGGAGATGCCCTGTTACGGTTCGGACATGTATCCGGGACTGTATCTGACGGGAGGAGAAGGCGTGGGAATGGTGACCAGAAAGGGGCTGTCGTGCCCGGTCGGATACCATGCCATCAATCCGGTGCCGCGCACGATGATATTCGAGGCGGCCGACGGGGCAAGGCAGTTGTCGGGACAGCCGGACAGCGGGCTTCTCATTGAGATTTCCATTCCCGAGGGAACGGAACTGGCTGCAAAGACATTTAACCCGAACCTTGGGATTACCGGAGGAATTTCCGTTCTTGGAACGACGGGAATCGTTAATCCGATGAGCGAGGCGGCGCTGATAGAAACGATACGTCTGGATATCAGGGTCAGGGCGGCCGGAGGAAAAAAAATCCTGGCGGTGGCTCCGGGTAATTACGGGGAGCGCTTTGTGAGGGAAGAACTGGGACTCGATATGTCCTCTTTTGTCAAATGCAGCAATTTTATCGGTGATACCTTCAGGATGATGGAGGAAGAAAAGATTGAAAAGGTACTTCTGGCGGGGCATCTCGGCAAGATGATTAAGGTTGCGGGAGGCGTTATGAACACCCATTCCAAATATGGCGACAGAAGAATGGAAATTCTGGCAGACTGCGCCGCAGAAGCCGGAATGCCGGAGGAGAGAGCCAAACGTCTTTACGGAATGAACACGACGGATGAGGCGGCAGATTATCTGGAAGAGGAAAAGTGGCTGGGGCCGGTAATGGAGACTGTGGCCGTGCAGGTGAAGGAGAGTCTTAAGAGCCGGTACCGCGTGGACACGGAGGTCGTTCTGTTCAACGGGACAATCGGAATTCTTGCGATGACGGCAGGGGCCAAGGAATTTGCGTCGGCGCTTGGAAATAGGAAAATGGATGAATAATTATAATGAATTATGAATAAAATCGTCGGCTCTTTTGAATGAAAATTTTATTCAGGGGCTGTGCACGAAAATACATAGTAAAGGCGGACAAAAGATGACTGGAACATGGTACGCGGTGGGAGTAGGCCCCGGAGATCCGGAGCTTATGACGATTAAGGCGGTAAAAAGACTGAAGGAGTGTGACACATTAGCCGTCCCTCACAAGGACAGGGATCAGTGTGTGGCATATAAAATAGCGGTACAGGCGGTTCCGGAGCTGGCAGAGAAGAAGTGCATCTGTCTTCCGATGCCGATGACAAAGGACAGGGCCTTATTGGAAGAAAGCCACAGTGAGGCGGTAAGAAGGACGGAGGACTGCCTCAGGCGGGGGGAGAATGTGGCGTTTATTACGCTGGGAGACACCACGGTCTATTCTACCTGCCTATATATTAAGGAAAGACTGGACGAGAAACAGTATGCCACAGAGCTGATCAATGGGATTCCTTCTTTCTGTGCGGCGGCGGCCCGAATGGGTATCCCCCTGGTGAACGGGAAGGAGGAGCTTCATATTATTCCTGCATCCTATCAGATTGAGGATGCACTGGAGCAGCCGGGCGTAAAGGTGCTGATGAAGTCGGGAAAGAAACTTTCCGAGGTAAAGAGCCTTCTTGAAAGGCAGGGCCGCGATGTCAAAATGGTGGAAAACTGCGGGATGGAGAATGAGAAGATTTACGGCAGTATAAAAGAGATTCCCGATGAGGCGGGATACTATTCCCTGCTGATCGTGAGGGACGGAAAATAAAATAACACAGAAGAATATATTTTGGAGGAAAACAGATGGTACATTTTGTGGGAGCCGGTTCTGGGGCGGCCGACCTCATTACGGTGAGGGGGGCAAGACTCCTGGGAGAGGCGGATCAGATAATCTACGCGGGTTCACTTGTAAATCCGGAGCTTCTTGAGTACAGAAAAGAGGGCTGCACTGTTTTTGACAGCGCCAGGATGACGCTTGAGGAAGTGATCGCCAGAATTAAAGAAGCGGAAGACGGAGGCAGAACGACGGTCAGGCTCCACACGGGCGATTCCAGCATTTATGGGGCGATCCGGGAGCAGATGGACCGGCTGGACGAGCTGGGAATTACATATGAGGTCTGCCCGGGAGTAAGCTCTTTCTGCGGGGCGGCGGCATCCATGAATCTGGAATACACGCTTCCGGGAGTGTCGCAGAGTCTTATTATCACCAGGATGGCGGGCAGGACGCCCGTGCCGGAGCGCGAGAGCATTGCCTCCTTTGCCGCGCACGGGGCGACGATGGCGGTATTCCTGAGCACGGGTCTTCTGGGGCCTCTGTCCGAAGAACTGGTGCGCGGCGGATACGGGAAGGAAACACCGGCGGCCATTGTCTATAAGGCCACCTGGCCGGATGAGAAAAAGGTGTGCTGTACCGTTGGGACGCTTAAGGAGACGGCGGCCAGGGAGCAGATTACAAAGACGGCCCTGATCCTGGTGGGCGACGTTATTGCCCACAGCTCCTACGAGCGGTCCAAACTTTACGATCCCGTTTTCACCACGGAGTTCAGGAAAGGCGTGCCGGCCGAGGGAGGGGAGCAGGATGAGGATTGCAATCATTAGCTTCACCGGCCAGGGCGGCGTCACCGGTGAAAGACTTGATAACGGCTTTAAAAACCTGGGGCATGAGTCCCGGGCTTTTTCGGTGCACGGACTTGGGATGTCCCTGGGCGAGTTTGTGAAAACGGCGTTTGCCGAGGAGGACGGACTCGTTTTCATCGGGGCTGCGGGAATTGCGGTACGTTCCATTGCTCCTTTTTTAAAAGGAAAAGACAAGGATCCGGCCGTGCTTGTGGTGGACGAGCTGGGGGAATTTGCCGTTTCCCTTCTGTCGGGCCATCTGGGAGGCGCCAATGAACTGGCATCCGAGGCGGCACAAGTGTTGGGAGCGCAGCCGGTCATCACGACGGCGACAGATCTGCATCACGCTTTTGCCGTGGATCTCTTTGCAAAAAAGAATGGACTGGCAATCGATGATCTGAAAGAGGCAAAAGAGATATCCGCCGCCGTTCTGAGGGGGGAACCGGTGGGCTTTTTCAGCGATTTTCCGGTGGAGGGAGAGATACCAAAGCCGCTTGATAAAGGTGTACGGCACCGGAGGAATATTTACATTACATGCAGCAGCGCCGCTCTTCCTTTCGAAGATGGGGATAGGACGCACGTCTGCGGCCTTCTGCGCCTGATTCCGAGGGCTGCCGTCCTGGGAATGGGCTGTCGCCGAAGTATACCGGAGGAGGCCGCAAAAAACGCGGCTGAGGAGCTTCTGAGGACCTGCGGAATCGACAGGCGGGCAGTCGGCATGCTTGCCAGCATTGACCTGAAACGCGATGAGAAAGCTCTTATCACGCTGGCCGCGGACTGGGGCCTTACATGGAAAGTCTTTACATCCGAAGAGCTGGGCGCGGTAGAGGGCAGTTCATCGGAATCGGAGTTTGTAAAAAGTGTGACGGGAGTTGGCAATGTATGTGAGCGATCGGCCCTCGCAGGCGCCGCGATCGGCGGCGGGAGGGCACGTCTGGCGGCAGGGAAAAGCATATTTCCTTCCGTGACGGCTGCGGCTGCGGTGAGAGAAATTACGGTAAAATTCTGATGGGTTGGGTATCCGGGTGCAATGGTATCCGGATGCAATGGTATCCGGGTACAATGGTATCCGGGCGCAATGGAGTCCGGGTGCAATGGAGTCCGGATGCAATGGTATCTGGATGCAGTGTATTTGGCTGAGGTAATATCCGGATATGCCGTTACTTAAATGGAATGTGATAGAAGGGAAGAAAAACAGGATGCAGGAAATCAAAAAAGGGAAATTATATGTCGTAGGGATTGGACCGGGAGCCTATGGGCAGATGACGATAAGAGCGGAGCAGGTGCTGAACGAGTGCAGCGTAATTGCCGGTTATACCGTTTACATCGATTTGATAAAAGAGCATTTTCCGGATAAAGAGCTTCTCACAACGCCGATGCGCCGTGAAAAAGAAAGGTGCATTATGGCTCTTGAATCGGCTGCCGGGGGAAACGTGACGGCGATGATTTGCAGCGGCGACAGCGGCGTCTACGGGATGGCCGGGCTGATTCTTGAACTGGCGCCGGAATATCCGGGCGTGGAAATCGAGATTATCCCGGGGGTGACGGCGGCCCTGAGCGGAGGAGCCGTTCTCGGCGCTCCTTTGGGACACGACTTTGCCGTTATCAGCCTGAGTGATCTTCTCACTCCGATGGAAACGATCAAGAGACGGCTGAAGGCCGCGGCAGAGGGAGATTTTAATATCTGTCTTTACAATCCTGCCAGCAGGAAACGTTCCGACTATCTGAAACAGGCCTGTGAAATCCTGCTCTGTTATAAAGACGAAAAAACGGTCTGCGGCCTGGTGAAAAATATCGGCCGTGAGGGCGAAACAATGGAAGTGATGACGCTGGGGGAATTAAAGGACACCGCAGCCGACATGTTTACAACGGTTTTTATCGGGAACAGGATGACAAGGGACATCGGGGGAAGAATGGTTACGCCAAGAGGTTATAAAGATGTGTAAGGTAATGATATTCGGAGGAACCACCGAGGGGAGGCTCCTGGCGGAATACTGCGGTAAAAACAGGATACCGGCTTACGTGAGCGTGGTGTCTGAATACGGAAGAGAGCTGCTTGGAGAGGACCGTTACATAAAGCCGGTGACGGGGGCCATGGATGCGGAACAGATGCGAAACTGGCTGACGGAGAAAAAAATTGAGCTCGTCATCGACGCGACCCACCCTTATGCGAGGAATGCAACGGAAAATATAAAAGAGGCATGCCGGAGGACAAAGACGGGATATCTGCGCTGCGCAAGAAGCACGGAAAGCGGCCATGAAACTGTGGGAAATATCACATTTCAGACTCCGGCGGAGGCCGCGGCGTGGCTTGAAAAGAGCGAGGGCAACATCTTTGTCACAACCGGCAGCAATGAACTTGAGGTGTTTGCAGGGGCCGGCAGGCTGCGGGAGCGCATCTATGCCAGGGTGCTTCCGTCCTCCGCCGTCGTACGGAAATGCGAAGAGCTGGGGATTTCGGGAAAACACCTGATCTGTATGCAGGGGCCTTTTTCAAAAGAAATCAATGCGGCCATGCTGCGTCAGGCCAATGCCGCTTTTCTTGTCACCAAGGAGACGGGAAAGGCCGGAGGGTTTGACGAGAAGCTGGAAGCGGCAGAGGAGTGCGGAGTAAGGGCCGTAATCATAGGTCATCCGGAGGAGAACGGCGAGACAATGGAAAGTCTGTTTGAAACGCTCTCACGGTTTTCCGTCAAAGAAACACCGCAGGGGAGACGAAAGGTAATTCTGGCCGGAATCGGACCGGGCGCCGTCTCACTGATGACGGAGGAGGTTAAGGAAGCGGTAAAAAACAGTGATTTACTGCTGGGAGCTCCGCGCATGCTGGAAACGGCAAAAGAGCTTTTGAAGCGGGAAAATCCGTCCGGCAGGATGCCGGAGGCCAGGGCCGCATATCTGGATCGTGATGTGGCGGAGGCGCTTCGCTCCAATGACGGATGGCAGCAGGCGATCATCCTGTATTCCGGGGACAGCGGATTTTACAGCGGGACCAAAAAACTGGCGGAAAATCTTCCGGGTGGGGCGTATCAGTTCTGTATACTTCCCGGAATTTCCTCCATCAGCTATTTTGCTTCCAGGCTCATGACTTCCTGGGACGACGCCCTGCTCGAAACGGCGCACGGCCGGGAGTTTGACGCTGCTGCTGCGCTGCGTGAGGGAAAGAGGAAGATTTTTCTCCTTACGGGAGGAAAAAACAGCGTGGGAGAGCTTTGCCGCAGCCTCGCAGACAGTGGTTTCGGCTATGTGGGAGTCACGGTCGGAGAAAAACTGTCTTATCCGGATGAGCGTATTACCAGTGGAACGGCAATAAATCTGAGCGGGAAGGAGTTTGATCCGCTGAGTATTGTACTGATAGAGGCCGACGGCATGATGCAGGACACTGCAATCACGCAGAAAGCTGACCGACAGGGGAAGAAAAAATGAGAGATGACTGGTTTATCAGAGGAAAAGTACCTATGACAAAAAGCGAGGTCCGGGCGGTGTCCCTGTCTAAGCTTGAATTGAACCGCGATTCCGTGCTCTGGGATATCGGAGCGGGAACCGGCTCTGTCTCGGTTGAGGCGCTGCTCTGCCATCCGGTGAAAGCGGTCTGCGCTTTTGAAAAGAATGCCGGGGCTGTTGAACTGATTAAGAGAAACAGAGAGAAGGCGGGCGTTGGAAACTTAACGATCGTCGAGGGCGACGCACTGGAACAGATATCCCTGGCCGTAACAGGAGGCCGGGACAGTGTCATAAAAGACGAATCTGTGCGGAAGGTGACCCATGCGTTTATCGGCGGCACTTCGGGAGAAATGGGCGAGATTATCGATCTGCTGATTTCACTCAATTCCCAAATCAGGGTGGTAATCAACGTGATTGCCCTGGAAACCCTCTCCTTCGTTTTGGAGTGCCTGAGGACGCGGGAAATTGAAGCGGATATTGTTACAATCCAGGTTTCCCGTTCGGCCCGCGCTGGCCGGTATCATCTGATGCAGGGGCAGAACCCGGTTTATATCATTTCCTTCGGCGGGAAAGAGCCGTTTACTGGAGAAGGCGGGGAAGGGAACGGGGAGACCGGAGTATGATGATGGGAAGAGAAGAAAATAAAAATCCGGTTCCGGGGATTCTCTTTGCCGCCCCGAAAAGCGGAAGCGGGAAGACCCTGATAACCTGCGGTTTCCTGCGGGCATTAATTAAGAGAGGACTCCATCCGTGCTCGTTCAAATGCGGGCCGGATTATATCGATCCGATGTTCCACCGCCATGTTCTCCGGATACCGGGAGCAAATCTGGACAGCTTTTTTCTGGATGAAGAGGAAGTGGAGAAAAACTTCAACCGGACGTTTTTAAAGAACGGAGCCGATATAGCGGTAATAGAGGGCGTGATGGGATACTACGACGGCATCGGCGGGATTCATACTCAGGCCAGCGCCTATGATATCTCCAGGATTACCAGGACGCCCGTCATCCTGATCCTGGACGGCAAGGGAGCATCCCTTTCTTTGGCTGCCACGGTAAAAGGGTTTGCCGGATTCAGGCCGGACAGCCGGATTGAGGGCGTTATACTGAACCGGACTTCCCCGGCCGTTGCCGCAAGGCTTGCAAAACAGATAGAGGCGGAGACAGGGATACCGGTGGTTGGGAGCCTTCCCGAAGCGCCGGAATACAGCTTTGAAAGCCGCCACCTGGGCCTTTTTCTGCCCGGGGAAATTGATTCGCTCTGCAGGCGTCTTGAATATCTGGCGGAGCAGATGGAAAAGACAGTGGATATCGATCGAATTCTCTCGATTGCAGGGGCCGGAGAGGTGAATCGAGCAGAATCAGGAGAGGCGGATCATGCGGGCCTGGCAGAGTTTATCATTGCCGGGGAGAGCGCCGGGGGGAAAAAGGTGCGGATTGCCGTTGCCCGCGATGAGGCATTCTGTTTCTATTATCAGGAAAATCTCGACCTTCTGGAAGCACAGGGGGCGGAGCTTGTAAACTTCAGTCCCCTTCATGATAAAGAACTGCCCGGGGATGTGGACGGTCTCATTCTGGGAGGCGGTTATCCGGAAAATTACGCAGGAGAACTCTCTGAAAATACGGAAATGCTCCGTTCCATCAGGGAGGCCTGGCGGCAGGAGATTCCCGTGCTGGCGGAATGCGGCGGATTTTTATATCTGCATGACCGGCTTGAGGGCAGCGACGGAATCGACTATCCAATGGCAGGAATTTATAAAATGCGGGCATTCAGAACCGGGAAACTCGGCCGGTTCGGCTATATCAGCCTGACATCCCCGGATGGAGCAAACCTTAAGGGACACGAATTCCATTACTGGGAGAGTGAGGAGCCGGGGGAGGCCTGGCTGGCTGAAAAACCGGCATCGGAACGGAAGTGGCGGTGCATTCATCAGGACGGCGCAAGAGTCTGCGGATTTCCTCATCTTTATTACCTGTCTGCGCCATCCTTTACGGAACAGTGGCTGGAGCAGTGCAGGTCATGGAGCAGGGAACGAAAAAAGAAAAGGATATAAAATAAGACATGAAATATTATTTTGCCCCCATGGAGGGAATTACAGGATATATATACCGGAGCGCCCATCACCGTATTTTCGGAGGTGTGGATCGGTATTTCACCCCCTTTATCGCGACGACCCAGAACCACAGGCTGAGTTCCAGGGAAAAAAACGATATCTGCCCGGAGCACAATCGGGAAATGTCGCTGGTGCCTCAGATACTGACCAACAAAGCGGAGGATTTTATCTGGGCGTCCAGAGAAATCGCCGGGTACGGTTACCGTGAGGTCAACCTGAACCTGGGCTGTCCCTCAGGAACCGTGGTTGCGAAAAAGAAAGGTTCTGGATTTCTGTTCTACACGGTGGAACTCGACCGTTTCCTGGAACAGGTTGTGAAAGAGCTTGAACCCGACGGTATCTCGGTGTCGGTAAAGACAAGAATCGGCCTTAACAGCCCCGACGAGTTTGAAGATTTGATGCAGGTCTATAATCGGTATCCGCTGAAAGAACTGATTATCCACCCGCGGGTGCGGAGTGATTTCTATGCAAACAAGCCAAACCTCAGTGTGTTCGGGGAAGGCGCAAAACAGAGCAGCAATCCGGTCTGCTATAACGGAGACATATTCACGCGGGAAGCGTTCACCGCATTCACGGAACAATTCCCGCCAAATCAGTTCCCCATGATAGAGAGCGTCATGCTGGGCCGCGGAGCCGTCTCAAACCCGGCGCTGTTCCAACAGCTTAAAGCCGCGGAAAACACAGCCTCCGGCACAGCCCCAGGCACAGACTCAGTCCGGGAAAACCCTGACAAACCTTCCAAATCGGCCTTAAAGGCATTCCACGATGAGATTTTTAACGGATATCGGGAAACAATGTCGGGTGACCGGAATACACTTTTTAAAATGAAAGAGCTTTGGTTTTACATGGGCGGCCTTTTCGACGGAAAAGAAGAGGGAATCAAAGAAAAACAACTAAAAAAAATAAAAAAGTCCCAGAAATTCCCGGAGTATCTGGCGGCGGTGGAAGAGATTTTTGCGGAGTGCTGTTTTTGAAAATTGAGGACGCTGTTGCAGTGGCTGGGAGGCGGGATGGTGGGGGAGGTTGTGAGTCTTCAGTCCCGGACGGAGGTTTGGTTGCGGGTGGGGAAGGCTATGACCGGGACTGAAGACGCCCAGGATATCGCACACCATCCCGCCTCCAGCCGGCAACCGCTGATTGTCCTGAATTTTCAAGGGGCTTGGGGGGTTGAGGGCTTTTGGGGAGTGATTTTACAGCGGAGAATTTTCGGGAATACAAGAAAACTAAAGCATATAAGAAAGTATAGTGGCAGCGACCCCCACCCACCTCCCGTATAGAAAAAGAGGAATACCAGCGGCATTCGGATAGTGTGCGGGCCGATCCCTGCCTGGTCTTCAGTCCCGTCGATCCTCTTGGCCGAGGGGAAGGAGGAGGAAAACTTTCCGGAGGGGACCTTGGAATCCGACGGTGCTTGATGAGGTGTTTTCGAATCTAGCATCCGTTTCGCATTCCACAAGCGCAAGCGAGTCCCCGCAGGAATTTTTTCCTCCGCATTCCCCGTACACGACATTTCTCCCCCGGGACTGAAGACCCCGCCACCTCCATCCTCCCCCCGCACACTATCCAAATCCCCCGCGTCCTCATTTTTCAATACACAACTTCACACTGGTAATGTGAGAAACCAATTGACAAAAAGTAACAATAAGGCTTATAATCGACCATAAATAACGGTTTTTGTGTTTGTGGCAGAGACATTTGAACGCCATATGGAGATTCATGGCGGACAGGTGTAAAACCGTAAGAAAAGACTGATGTGAGGGAATGAAATGGTAAAATATTTTATAAAACGTCTTGGAATGATGCTGATTGCGATGTTCCTGATTGTGCTTCTGACTTTCGTCATTATGCACTCCGTGCCCGGCGGGCCGTTTACGAGTGACAGGCAGGTGTCGGAGGAGGTGCTGGCCGCACTGAATGAAAAATATAATCTGGATAAACCGCTGCCGGAGCAGTTCTTTGATTATCTGGGCAACCTGCTCCACGGCGATCTGGGTCCTTCTTATAAGTATCCGGGCAAAGAGGTGGGAGAGTATATCTCGAACGGCTTTCCGGTATCGGCAAAGCTGGGCTGTATTACCATTGTCTTTGTTCTGCTGGCCGCTGTCCCGATGGGAATCCTGGCCGCGGTGAAGAACGGCAGGTGGCAGGATATGGTGATGATGGCGATAGCGACGATAGGCGTCACGATCCCTTCCTTTGTCATTGCGTCCGTTCTGATTTACATATTTTCCTTCCGGCTGAATCTGCTCCCGACCTACGGAGTTGATACGTGGAAGGGGTATATTCTCCCCGTAATTGCCCTGGGCGGATATTCCTTAAGCTATATGGCGAGACTGATGCGTTCCAGCCTCCTCGAAGTGATGGGGCAGGATTATATCCGTACCGCAAGGGCAAAAGGGCTTTCCGAGACGAAAGTCATTTTAAAACATGCCATGAGGAATGCGCTGATTCCGGTGATTACCGTGCTGGGACCTACCGTGGCAAACCTGATGACAGGCAGCTTTGTAATCGAGAAGATTTTTGCAATCCCTGGCCTCGGAGTTCATTTTGTCAACAGCGTGCAGGTGAGAGATTATACCACGATCATGGGCGTTACGATTTTCTATGCTACGTTCCTGATGGCAATGATTTTTATTGTGGATATTTTCTACTGTCTGATTGACCCAAGAATCAAATTTGAATAAGGACGGGGATAAAAATGGATAATAAATGGGAAATGCTCGAGGCCTCGAATGAGGATCGTGAAAAAATATGGACTAAAAACAGAACATTTGCCGGCGATGTGTGGTTCCGCTTCCGCAGGAAACCGACGGCGATTGCCGGATTTGTCATTATCGTGCTTTTACTTCTTTTTGCAATTGCAGGCCCGATGTTTACAAAATACAGCTATTCGACCCAGAATCTGGAAGTGGTAAATATTCCTCCCTATATGAAGGTGTATGAAGCCCCGGACCAGTCGGGTTATTTCTATATCACACAGTCCCTGAAAGTGCTTCAGGTGGATAAGGACGGCACCCTGGGGACACAGCTTAAAAAGGTCAGGGAAGAGTCCGACCGGATGATGACGATCTATGATTACAACGGAACGGAGATTGCCCTTTACTACGGACAGAAGCCGTATGTAATCGCAAATCCCGAGACAAACACAATCTATCCCACGGCCAAAATATGGAATAAATCTTACGTGCTTGGAACCGACAACCTGGGGAGGGATATCCTGACCAGGCTGATGTACGGCACAAGAGTTTCACTGATGGTGGCCTTCGTGGCCGCGGCCGTCAACATGGTCATCGGCATCCTGTTCGGCGGTATCTCGGGATACGCGGGCGGCATGGTGGATACGGTAATGATGCGTATCGTGGATATTATCAGTACGATTCCCCTGACGCTCTATGTTATTCTTATCATGGTCCTGCTGGGGCAGGGAATCCAGAGTATTATCATCGCCCTGGGAACCGTTTATTGGGTGGATATGGCCAGAGTGGTCCGCGGGCAGGTATTAAGCCTTAAGGAACAGGAATTTATCCTGGCGGCAAAGACCATCGGTTCCTCCACCAAAACAATTCTGTTTGAACACCTGATTCCGAATGCCATGGGTTCCATTCTGGTAACCGTCACAATGCTGATCCCGTCGGCCATTTTCATGGAGGCATTTTTAAGCTATCTGGGTATCGGACTGAAACCGCCCCTGGCCAGCCTTGGAACCATGTGCAACGATGCGACGGAAAACCTTCGTTCCTGTCCGCACCAGCTTTTTATCCCGGCTCTCGTTATCTGTATTATCATGTTTGCCTTTAACTTTGTGGGCGACGGATTGAGGGATGCGCTGGATCCGAAGCTGAAAAAATAGCCGCCGGCATTCACCTGTAAAAAAGGCAGAACCGTGTATGCGGCAAAAGTAAGGAGTGAGAACATGGAAACGATATTAAATATAGAGAATTTGAAAACCTCATTTATGACGAGCAACGGTGAGGTGCAGGCGGTCCGGGGAGTCAGTTTCTCCGTCAAAAAGGGGGAAATCCTGGGAATCGTAGGGGAGTCGGGAAGTGGAAAGAGCGTTACGTCCATGTCCATTCTCCGTCTGCTGGCGGATACGGCCAGAATTAAGGACGGCGCCATTGTCTTTGAAGGCCGGGATCTGACGAAGCTTTCTAAAAAAGAAATACGTAAAATCAGGGGAGAGAAGATCTCAATGATTTTCCAGGATCCGATGTCCTCGTTAAATCCGCTGATTCCGGTGGGAAAACAGGTATCCGAGATGATCCGGGAACACCATCCGGAAAAGAGCAGGGAAGAATTAATGAAAGAAGTTCTGGAGCTTTTTTCCAGAGTGCGTATCCCCGAACCGGAGAAACGGTATAAATCATTTCCTCATGAATTTTCCGGCGGTATGCGCCAGCGTGTCATGATTGCCATGGCCCTTGCGAATAAACCGGCTCTCCTGATTGCGGATGAACCGACGACGGCTCTCGATGTGACAATCCAGGATCAGATACTGCGCCAGCTCCGGGAACTTGAGAAGGAGTACGGAACCAGCATTATCTTTATCACACACGACCTGGGTGTCGTGGCGGAGCTCTGCGACCGTGTCATTGTCATGTACGGCGGCCTGGTGATGGAGGAGGCTGAGATAGAAGATATCTTTGAACACCCGAGCCATCCCTATACGATGGGGCTTTTGGCTTCCATTCCTGATGTGGAACAGGATAAAGACGTGCGGCTCAGTCCAATCCCAGGCTCACCGCCGGATATGACGAATCCGCCGAAGGGCTGTCCTTTTGCGCCGCGCTGTCCCTATGCGAGAAGAGTGTGTGCAATGGAAATGCCGGAATTCACCCAGGTGGGAGAGGGACATTTTTCCAGATGTTTCCTTCTGTCCCCGGATGCGCCGGCCGATGAAAATAATCCATTTCGCAGATAGGAGAACGCCATGAGTGATCAGAATATACTTGAGGTCAGAGACCTCACAAAACATTTTAAGGCAGGCGGCAAACAGGTGGTTCACGCGGTGGACGGCGTGAACCTGACGCTGAAAAAGGGAAGGACGCTGGGACTGGTCGGTGAATCCGGCTGCGGCAAATCGAGCTGCGCCAGGACGATTATCAGGATGTATGACCCAACCTCGGGAGAGATTTTCCTGGATGGAGAGGACATCACGAATTTAAGCCAGAAACAGTTAAAACCATATAGAAAAAAGATGCAGATGATTTTCCAGGATCCATATTCCTCCCTCAATGCCAGGATGACGGTCCGCGACATCATCGCCGAACCTCTCGTGGCCCACGGCATTGTGAAAAAGAAGGAACAGTCGAATGACCTCGTCTATCCGATGCTGGAACGCGTGGGTCTTACAAAGGAACATGCCAACCGGTACGCCCATGAATTTTCCGGCGGCCAGAGGCAGCGTGTGGGAATTGCAAGAGCGCTGATCCTGCAGCCCGATTTGGTAATCTGCGATGAACCGATTTCCGCCCTGGACGTCTCAATTCAGGCTCAGGTTATCAACCTCTTAAAAGATTTCCAGGATGAAAAGGGCGTTTCCTACCTTTTCATTGCCCATGATCTGTCCATGGTGCGTTACGTATCGGACGACGTGGGAGTCATGTACCTGGGGCAGCTGGTGGAGGTCAGCGATGCCGGGGAGATTTACAGGAACCCACTTCACCCGTATACAAAGGGACTTTTAGGAAGTATTCCCGTGGCGAACCCAAAACTTGCCAGGCAGAAAGAAAAAAGCAGTATTGAGGGAGATATCCCGAGTCCGATTAATCCGCCTTCGGGCTGCCGTTTCCATACGAGATGCCCGTATGCGACACAGGCCTGCAGCGAGGCGGTACCGCAGATGAAGGACGTGGGAGGCGGGCATATGGTGGCCTGCCACTTATACTGATGCGATTGATGTGACGGCGTCTTTGGGAACAAAGAAAAGCGCGCCTGCAACATAAAAATTCCATGAAGGAGGAGCAATATTATGAAAAAGAAAGTAAGTCTGCTTTTGGCCCTCGGCCTTGTGGGCACAACGGTGCTTTCCGGCTGCGGCGGCGGTGGAAGCAAAGCCACGGAGCCGCAGACCATTGCGGAGGCAACGACGGAGGCTGCAGGAAGTGAGGCTTCCACGGAAGGGGCCGGAGATACTCTTGCAGACAAACAGGAGATGACATTTGTCCTCAACAATGAACCGGATTCCATTGACCCGACCGTTACCAGCAACTCATTTGCCACACCGTTCCTTGCAAACTGTTTTGAAGGCCTTGTTACCTACGACGAGAGCGGAGAGGTAGTTCCGGGCAATGCAGAGTCATGGGAGTCCAACGACGACCTGACCGTATACACCTTCCATTTAAGAGAAGGCTTAAAGTGGAGCGACGGAAGCGATTTGACGGCAAACGATTATGTTTATTCCGCACTCCGCGTCCTGACACCATCCACAACGGCCCAGTACCTCAATATGATTTCCGACTATGTTGTAAACGGCCAGGAATATTATGACGGTAAAGTGGGAGCCGAGGAAGTCGGTGTGAAAGCGCTGGATGAGAATACCTTAGAGTACACTTTAAAGGCTCCGTGCCCATACTTTGTAGATCTGGTAAGCATGCAGGTATATTTCCCTGTACAGAAAGCTGCAGTTGAAGCAAACGGAGATAAATGGACACAGTCTGCCGATTCTTATATCAGCAACGGACCGTTCAAGGTTACCCAGATTAACATGGGTGAAAGCTATGTCCTTGAGAAAAATGAAAACTACTGGAATGCAGAGAATGTAACGCTTGAAAAACTTACATACCGCTATATTCTTGACACTTCAACCGCCCTTACCGCATTTGAAAACGGTGAAGTGGACGGCGTCAGAATGGTTCCGTCCGGCGACATTGCCCGCCTGAAGGCAGAGAAATCCGGCCTCAACACAGCGCCAATCTATGGTACCGTATATTATAATTTCAACTGTGAAAAAGAACCGTACAACAACCCGCTGGTAAGAAAGGCATTAAACCTTGCCATCGACCGTGACGCCCTCATCAACAACGTGGCACAGTTAGACGCCGTTCCGGCATTCAGCTTCTATGCTCCCGGCTATGTGGTTGACGGAAAAGATCTGACGGACGGACGTTCCGACTTTGGGTTATCCTCTACGGCAAACCCGGAAGAGGCAAAGAAAGCTCTTGCAGAAGCAGGATACCCGGATGGAGAGGGATTCCCAACCGTTCAGCTTTCTTTCTACTCCGATGACAATGTAAAGAAGATTGCAGAGGCAATTAAGGAGATGTGGGAGCAGAATCTCGGCATTAAGGTAGAAGTAAGTTCCGCCGACTGGGCCGTATTCTACAGCGATGTTCAGGCAGGCAACTACGAAGTGGCCGCCATGGGCTGGGGCGCCGATTACATTAACCCGATGAGCTTCTTACCGCTCTTATACACCGATGACATTACAAACAACGCGAATTACAGCAACGCAGATTATGACGCCGCGGTAAATCAGATTAAAGTTGAAAAAGATCCGGCAAAATTTGCCGAGCTGGTAAAGAAGGCGGATGAGATCGCTTCCTCAGAATATGCGGTTCTGCCTCTGTACTATAAGGCTGAGAACTTCCTGTTAAAGGATTATGTAAAGGGAGTTTATATGACCTCTTCTTCCAACCTCTATTTCAAGGATGCAAAGGTTATGGCTAAATAACAGCATAACTTTAAGAGAGCAGAGGGAAAACGATGAAATGTATTATTACAACAGAAGGTTTCGGCGAGATGGTCTTTGACCTCTACCCGGAGCATGCGCCGCTTACGGTGAAAAACTTTGTCGATACGGCGGAAAGCGGGTTCTACGACGGCCTTGCCTGGTGCCGGATTGTGAAGGATTATGTGATTCAGTCGGGTTCTCCCGACAACGATATCATGACGGACAGTGACTGGCATATCAAAGGCGAATTTGAGGAAAACGGGATACACAATCCGATTCCCCATACAAGAGGCGCCATTTCCATGGCCCGCGACGACGGCTTTGACACGGCGGGCACCCAGTTCTTTGTGGTGCATAAAGACGCCCACAAGCTGGACGGCCGTTACGCCGCTTTCGGGCAGATGGTATCCGGTTTTGAAGTGCTCGACAGGATTGCCGGACTTCCTACTTCCGGAGCCGAGACGTGGAATAGACCGGTGGAAATGCCGGTGATGAGTTCCGTGAAGATTGAGAGAGAATAAGAGATAGGGAAATGAGTGCGGTGGAGGTTCCGGTTTGGGGATCTCCACCGTTTTTCTATGGGTAGTTGAGATGTGAGGACGCCTCTGTAAGACGGCGGACGGGGTAGTGGGAGGGTGTGGATGAGTCTTCAGTCCCGGGGGTTAGTGTGTGGTGAGGGGGAATCCGGAGAAAAAAATTCCTGCGGGGACTCGCTCCCGCTTG
>NZ_URHZ01000065.1 GCF_900547735.1 uncultured Clostridium sp.
CCACCACCCCGTCCGCCGTCTTACAGAGGCGTCCTCGCATCTCAACTAAATCCCTATTTTGTTCACTCTGCCAAGTTTTTACGGCTTTTTCTGAAAAATTACACAAAAGTTACAATGAATATGATAATTTTTCTTGACACCTGAGTATCAGTCCGTTATAATGACAATATAGTTATTTAAACGATATTATCATTTCACTACCATTTGATTCCCATTACGGGATCAAATAACAGATGCAAAGCAGCAAAAAACAAAAGGAAGGTAATGTGACACGTATGGAAGAATTGTTGGAGCGTCTCCTGGAAGAATGCCGTTCCTATACCCGGCTTGGTGAACTGGCGGATTATATCCCGGAACTGGCAAAAGCGGATAAAGAAGACTTTGGCGTCTATCTGGTAAGCAGTGACGGCAAAGAATTTTCTGCCGGCGATTATAACAAGCGGTTTACCATTCAGAGCATTGTCAAACCTCTCCTGCTTCTACTGGCACTCATGGACAACGGAACCGAATATGTCAGACAATACATAGGTGTGGAAGCCACCGGGAAACCTTTTAATGCCATAGATTATTCAGAGCAGTTAATCCTGAAGGAACATATCAATCCCATGGTTAATATCGGAGCCATTGAGATGTGTTCCATGATACACGGCGAGACATATGAAGAGCGGTTCGAACGCCTTCTGGCCTTTACAAGGAAAATAGCCGGGAATCCGGAAATTGATGTGGATCAGGCCGTATATCTTTCCGAAAAGAAAACAGGAAATAAAAACCGCGCTCTGGCCTATCTTTTGAAAAGCTCCGGCATCATCGACGATGATGTTGAAGAACTCCTTGATATTTATTTTCGCGCCTGTTCTATCCGCGTTACCTGCAAGGATTTGGCAAATATCGGTTTTGTTCTGGCTAACCACGGACGCGGCAAAAAGTCGGAGGAAGTTCTGTTTTCAGGACATCATGCCCGCTTTGTCAATGCCATCCTCACTACCTGCGGTATGTATGACGGTTCCGGTGATTTCGCGATTAAGGTAGGCCTGCCTGCCAAGAGCGGAGTGGGCGGCGGCATCATGGCCGTATCTCCCACGCGTATGGGAATCGGCATTTACTCACCCGGCCTTGATAAAAAGGGGAATAGCCTGGCCGGCATCCAAATGCTCGAAAAGTTAAGTGAAATCCTGTACCTCAGTATATTTTAAAGCTTTATTCAACTAATTCAAGAAACTACTTATGGAAATGGAGGCAGTACATGGAAAAGAAAAAAACTTATACTTTTAAAGAGAAATGTAAAGCTTTAGGCCCTGGAATCCTGGTTGTGGGATCCTTCATCGGCCCAGGTACCATCACCAGCGCCACGAAAGCAGGCGCAACTTACGGATACTCCCTTCTCTGGACCGTTATATTCTCTGTCATTGCAGTTATTGTAATGCAGGAAATGGCCGCCCGTCTGGGAATCGTTACCCAGAACGGACTCGCAGAAGAGTTAGTCAAAGAACTGTCGGATCGCCCGCCTCTTAAATGGGCTATGATTGTCCTTGTTGCTGCCGCCATCGGACTCGGCGGCGTTGCCTATATGGGCGGTGACCTTACAGGAACTGCAATCGGTATTTCTTCCCTGACCGGAATTCCCTCCCATATTGTTGCACCTCTTTGGGGTGTCGGTGTCCTGCTTCTCACCAGCACCGGAGATGCCGTTAAATCCCTTGAAAAACTGTTAAGCGTCTGTGTCAGTGTTATGGCAATCGTATTTATCATTACCATGATCATTGTAAAGCCGGATCTCGGCGAACTGTTAAAAGGCGCTGTTCCGAACGTTCCTCAGAATGCGATTATGACCTGTGTGGCCATGATTGGTACTACCGTTGTACCCTATAATATGTTTATCCATGCTACAAGCGCAAGAAAAACATGGCATGACCCGGAAGAACTTCCGCTTGCCCGCTTTGACGTCACGGTTTCCATGATTATCGGCGGACTTATCACAGGCGCCGTATTAATTACAGCCGGTACCGTTATGCGCGGTATGAGCGTTTCATCGGCAGCCGATATGGCATACCAGCTGGAACCACTCTTAGGAAGTTTTGCCAAACCTTTCCTCAGCATCGGATTAATCGCTGCCGGAGTTTCTTCTGCAGTTGTTACGCCACTGGGCGTATCCTACGTATTTGCCGGTCTGTTCCACTGGGGAATGGATAAGAAAGATAAACGTTTCTTTGCAACCAACATCATTGTTGTCGTAATCGGTATCATCGTATCCGCTACCGGCTACAACCCGATTTCAATCATTATGATGGCTCAGGCCGTTAACGGAATTTTCCTTCCGATTATCGTTATCGCCCTGGTATTTATCACAAGCCGTTCCCGTGCAATGGGACAGTACAAAAACACCATGGTTCGCAACCTGCTTGGAGGATGTGTGGCAATTATCTCCCTGATTATCGGTGTCAGCAGCGTTATGTCCCTGTTCTAATGTATTTCTAATTAAAAGAAAAGAAGAGAGCTTTGTGGGCTATTTACCGCCCTCAACGATGAAAAGTCTACTCCGCTGTCTTTTTACCACCAAACGGTGTAAGGTCCGCCCTGCGGTTCTTGCACCGTTTTTAATGATCGGCAGTATTAAGTACCAATATCCTATAATATATTTACCGGCTTTGTTGCGGCATGATAGCGCCATTCCGACGGCATCATCGCAGTAGTGTAACAGTATGACGGCGGTAATATAACAGAATGATTAGCGGCTGTGCCCTGCAAGCTACCGTCTCTACTCTTCTTCCTCACCTGCACGTTTTGCCATCTTTAATAAAAAGCGCAGGACCAGAACAGCGGCCACAATACAGAAAATCCCAACCGACACCTGGATTCCCCTTCTGATAATTTGTTTCAGCCTGTCCCAAAATGTCTCCTCCAAAGTTTCCCCGTCTTCTTCCATGCAGATGGAAGCATCCGTCATTTCAGCCTGTTCCCCATTTTCTTCGCGTTCCTCCTCGTTTTCTTCGTATGTCATAATCATACGGAACCGCTCGTAATCCGGCATCTTTACTATGCCGCCATAGACCGCGGCACAGTCCCACACCTTTCTCCTGCCGCTTATCAGTGCATCCCGGCATACGGTTTCCTCCTCATCCCTATATGGTTCTCCCAGCCATCTAAAGTCATCCAACAGGCAGTCTTCCGGCTCCATCCCAATCTCCGTCAGAAGCTTATCCCCGAACTCAGAGAGTTCCGGCCTGTCCTCCCGGTGGGGAATCCTGGTTTCACCCAATATGTAATAATCGGCTCCATACTCGTGGAATGTTGCAGTGAAGGAAAAACCATCCTGCCATCTTTCATCCCTGTACTCCATCCGTTCTAAAGAGAGCTCTGTTTCAAATTCTGTTCCGCTCTCCTCATCCCTCACCGTCATTGCCGCCGTATCCGGTATCGCATCTCCCCGGCTTACGCCTTCATAGACCGTCTGCCCGGATAGTTTTTCCATGCGTCCTGTAACCGGCACGGCGGCAATCTCCTGTTCCTTTAACCGGTATTCTTTCCCGGTTCCGTCATGTATCAATTCCTGCGGCTCCGGGATCTCTCCGGGAGCGTCAAATACTTCTGAAAACCTCTGTATGTTTTCCTGTGCCCAAGCCTGCCCGGCATCCTCCCGGCACAATAACACTGCCAGAAGACATATAATTCCTGCGTGCAAGACTTCTGCCTTTCTCCTCTTCTTCACAGCACACCTCCGCGCCTTGCTCCTCTTTCGTAAACAGTTCTTTTTCAGTCAATCGCTCCGGATTGGCCATCTCAGGCGGGAGCTTTCCCACACCCGCCGCACTTCCCTGCTGACAATAATTCCTGGATGTCTCCTGCCAGCAGAATATCATTTCACTGTATGCCTGTTCGAGCATTTTGTATTTCGTTATAACGTCCCTCCTCCCTGTCGTTTATTCCTGCCAATGTACGGCTCCTTAAGTTTGCCGGGGACTGCTTTCGGATCCGGCTGCTTTTCAGTTGTAAAATACTTGTAGATTTTTCAGAAGTTCTTTAGAATTTTTGATTTACAGATATTGTAAGAAAAACCTGTCTTTCAAACGCCAAAGCGCCCGTCAAAACAGACTCCCTGTTATATATGCTTAAAAACAGAAAAAGGTTAAATATATTCATAAATGATTCTAAAGCCATCATTCGTTATGGAAGTTACCGCGATTTGCATTCTGGAATTCAGAATAGATTTTTATCTGGAGCATGATTTTAAGATAGTTTGGTTATTATACACCAGCGGTTTCCAAAAAGCAAGTATAAAAAGTTGAGATGCGGGGCGCCTCTTTTCGCTATGCTCCACCCACAAAAAACACCTCGCGGAATACTGCCTGTGAACAGTAACGTTGAATCTTCCGTCCCGGCGGCGTTTTTATTTCTCAATTGCTATTTGACTTCCGCCCGTATATAATACTTATATCGTATTTTAGAAACGGAGGAGTACAAAGATGGATTTTACTTACAGCCCCAACCGAATCTCCCTGCAGGGTGAAGATGAGCAGATGCTCGCCGAGGTAACTTTCCCGGCAATTGATGAAAATACCGTGGATATCAACCATACCTTTGTTGATCCGTCCCTCAGGGGACAGAACGTGGCGGACAGCCTGATGGGCGCTGCCGCGGCACACCTGCTCGCCGGGGACAAGAAAGCGGTGCTGACCTGTTCCTATGCCGTAAAATGGTTTGGAAAACATCCCGAATACGGCAGTATCCTGAAATAGACCGGACGCCTGGAAATAACCAAGAAAAAAGACAGTTGGAAACGTAATCTTACATTTCCAACTGTCTGCTTCGTTACGGCTAATGATCAGTTTTTCTACTTGAACACCACCGGCTCTTCCATAAACGGCATCTTCACCACAATAAACGGGAAGGATGCCTCCGGACCTGTCTGCTCCTGTTTTTCCGGCCCTTTCAGTTCAGTCCTGATTGTGATGGAGTTTTCCGTCAGATACAGCTCCGGAACAGCAATGCTGTATCCGCCCGACTTCTGCTCACCATATCCGGCTGCTATGTACAGATCCTGCCCACCCGAATATGTCAGTCTGAAAGGTTCCTTTTTCTTCTGCTCGATTATCTCCTGAAGCTCCTGCGGTATTTCATTTTGACCAACTACCGTGAATTCCAAATCACGGACTTTCTCCTCTTCCTTCTCACCGCCGCATCCGGCCATCAGAGCGGCTGACAGAAAGAGCGCTGCGGCCAGAATGATGCCATACCGCTTACCACTCAGAATTTTTCCCATAAAAAAGCTCCCTGTTCTTTTGGTTACTATCATTCTATTAGGAAGCTTTTCTTTTTATTACCTTTTCGTCCCCAAAGCCGGCTTTCCCCCCGCGCTCTCTGACAGACTGAAAGGCCGCGCACCCTGCCGGTGCACAGCCTTTCAAAAATCATGCTATGTGATGTGCCTATTTTCTGCTGCATGCCTGAAGCTGATGCTGATATTTTTCCTTAGTAGCCATGCCCCCTCTGATGTGGCGTTCGGCCTTATTGATATCCAGAACCACCCTGGCCTGAGCTGCCAGAGAGGGATTGATATGCTCCAGGCGATCAGTAACATCCTTATGTACCGTTGACTTCGAAATTCCAAATTTTCTTGCCGTCTGACGCACTGTTGCATTGTAATCGATGATGTAATTCGCTATAGCTACCGCCCGCTCTTCAATATATTCTTTCAAAAGGTTGCCCCCTGAAATCATTGTTTTTACAATGTATGCAGGGTCTTAGCCAAGTATGAATACACAGATACTAATTATTAACACTTCTTTTTACATGGGTAAAATCAGGTTATTCAAGCGCTTCCAAAAACTCATTATAACTCATCAATTTCCCAATCTTAGGGAAGATCCATTTCTCGCAGAAGTCCTGCTCTTCCTGTGTATCGGTGGCTGTGCAGTCGCCGAGCACAATCACGCGGTATCCCTTATCATAAGCCGATCTGGCCGAAGATTCCACGCACCAGTCCGTGTGGAAACCGGTAAATACCACATATTCAATCTCATTCGCCCTCAGATAATAGTCAAGTCCTGTGGAATGGAATGCATCCAGTGTTTTCTTCCCCTCCACAATCACGTCGCCAGGCTGCGGGGTCAGTTCTTTAATGATTTCCGGGCCCGGAGTGCCGCGGAGCCAGGCTCCGGTTCCCCAGTCCGCCTCCATATCCATTTCAAGGCCCCGGAGTCCTTCACAGGCCGGTCCTCCCTTTTTTAACTCCGGAAATCCGGGATCAAAGGGATGGAACGGACAGTAGAAAATCTTCGCCACTTTTCCGCGTGCCTGTGAGAGCAGATCCTGAAGATTTGCAATTACATTTCTCTTAGCAAGCTGCTCCTTGATATGGGCGTACATGGTGCCGCCCTCCGTCAGAAAATCATTCTGCGGCTCAATCAGGACGATCGCCGTCTTCTCTTTTGGAATTTTCATATTTGCCATATATAACTCCTCTCATTGGCGGCAGCCCAAAACGGCGCCGCTTTCCTTTTTTCTTCTCTCCTACATGGCGTTCGGCAGGAACAGAACAATCTGCGGTAAGAATACGCAGCATAAATCCACAATAATAATCGCTGCGAGGAACCACATGGAGCCGGCAAATATTTCATTTACCGTGATGTCCTCCACGCCCTCCATCCCATACAGCGACGACTTGACCGTAAATACATTCATTCCAAACGGAGGCGTAATCATACCGGTCTCAATCGCAATAATCATAACGAGTCCGAACCACACCAGATCATACCCCAGATCCGCCATAATCGGACACATCAGAGGCGTTGTCAGAAGCAGGATGGAGGTGGAATCCAGGATACAGCCGAGTATCATCAGGATAACGATAAACAGGATAACCACTCCAATCGGAGGCATATGTAAACTCTCTACAAATCCTCTGATGACATTAATTACGCCGCACATTGCCAGTGTCTTCGAATAGGTAGATGCGGAAACCAGAAGAATCAGTACGCTTCCCGAAGTGGAACCGGCTGAGAGCAGTGTCTCCCAGAAGTCTTTTCTGTTAAACCGTTTCTTGAAAACCACAATCAGGAAAGCGCCGAACGCTCCCACTCCGCCCGCCTCGGTCGGTGTAAAGAAGCCGCACCAGATTCCTCCGAGGGAGATAATGATAAGCAGCACAATCGGCCATGGACGGAGGACGATTTTCCAGAAATTCTTTTTCTCATCCTCTGTCAGCTCCTCCACCTCGGGAATGTAATCCGGCCTCACATGCGCCACCGTCAGAATTACAATGATAAATGCGATGGTCATGAGCACACCGGGTACCACGGCGGCGACAAACAGCTTTCCGATGGACACGTCCGCCTGCGAGCCGTATACGATCATAAGCAGGCTCGGAGGAATCAGCATTCCGAGGATAGCAGAACCGGAAATCGTTCCCAGCGCTATCTTCCTGTCGTATTTCAGCCTCAGCATCTGAGGCAGGGCAATCTTTGTAAATACCGCTGCCGAAGCAACCGTTACGCCGGTGATTGCCGCAAAAATCGCATTGGCCACTACCGTGGCGATTCCGACGCCGCCGCGCACCTTTTTCAGGAGGAGGCTGGCCGAATCATAGAGATCCTGGCTCGCACCGGATAAGTTGGCCAACAGGCCCATCAGCACAAACAGAGGAATTACGCCAAACATATACTGTCTGACCGCCCCCCAGGCCGACTGGCTCAATACATTCATCGCAGTGGAGAATCTCCCTGTAAACAGGAATACGCTCAGAGTGCTGGTAAACATCAGGGAGGTGCTCAGATGCACGCCGCAGAAAATTAATATCAGCAAAAGAATCAGCGAAAACGCTGCAACAACGCCTGTACTCACCGCTTATTCCCCCCTTCCCCATAAAAACTTTTTCCTGTAACAAGCCTGTAGCCAAATTTTACAATCTGGTCGATAAATTCCAGGATCATCAGCCCGGATCCAAAGATAATCGCAAATCTTCCAGGAACCGTCGTGACGCGGAATGAACCAGCAATCTCCGCCTCACCGATACTGATTGCATGGAGCAGGTTTCCCCAGCTCGCCTTGATGATAAAAGAATATACCAGGATTCCCAGAAATGCCGCTATGATATCAATAACCAGCTTTCCCTTTGTCCCGACTTTGTCATAGAGCATCGTCGTCCGCACATGCGCTCCCTTTACCGCCACATAGGGAATCTCCAGAAAGCACACAATGATAATGATGCTCGAGACAATCTCCGCGGTACCCACAAACGGCTTATTGAGCAGCAGCCGGCTGAGTACGTCCGCAGTGATTAAAATCATAATTACAAAGATGGAAATCGATGCAATTCCATCCATAATGCTCAGAAACCGCTCCAGCATTTTGTCAATTTTTCGCAGAATGGCCATGTGTTCACCCTTCCCTACAATTCCTCTGCCCTGTCAATCAGTCTGCTATCTTCCAGTCACGTACTCTTTCGATTCCCTGTGATTCAAGAATCTGGTAGTATTTCTCTACGATTTCGGCTCCCTTATACCCCGCATTGTCCAGGTTCTTTACAAGACCATTGACAATATCCGGTAAGCTGGCCGCCCATTTCTCCTGCTCTTCTCTGCTCAGAGTAACGATTGTACATCCTTTTTCCTGTAAATCTGCCAGATCTTTTTCATGAATCTCATTAATATAGTTGGCCTCGTAGTCAAGATATCCCTCTCCCACTTCCGTGAGGATGGTCTGTACTTCCGCCGGAAGGTCGTTCCATGTATCCATATTAACCGTTATTGCATTAAAAGGAACTACGTTAAAATTGGCATCCAGATAATAAGGAGCCACCTCATAAACCTTTAAATTGACACAGGAGTGTGTCGGCTGTATGGTTGCCTGGCAAACGTTGGTCTGCAGGTTCTGGTATGTATCATTTAAAGAAGTCTGGACGCCCACCGCTCCGGAGCCTTCAATCCAGGAGAGGTTGATTCCGGCCGCGCCAATCTTCATTCCCTTTACATCATCCAGTGATTTTACTTCTTTTGTGCTGTAGAAACCGTAAGGATCCGACACGCCGATACCGATAAACTTCTGGTTGTAATCCGACTCATAGATGGAAGTGAATTCCGGATAAGCCGCATACATCTGCTTGATTGTCTCCGCAACTACCAGCGGGTCGGAGCAGGAGAACGGCATGCTGTAAACCATATCCTGAAGAGGCAGCCTGGACGCCTCAAATACAAGAATCGTGCATCCGATATCTACCAGACCGTCCTGTACACCCTGAAGTTCATTGCCCAGGGAAATAACGGAGCCGCCGTAAGATTTAACCCAGTCAATCTCATAATTCGTCTCGGAGCTTACGCGCTCTGAAACATTTTTAACAAAATAATCTTCCAGCGCCGTAATCCATGGATTTGATTCCGAATGACCGGATCCAATCCTCAATGTTATTTTTTCCTTCTTTTCCGACGGGGCCGCCGCTTCCGAACCTCCCTGTTCAGCCGGAGCCGCCGTTTCCTTCGTCTGTGTACTGCTGCTTCCACATCCCGTCATCGTTGAAATTGCTACTGCTGCCGCCATCCCCAATGCAAATAATCTGTTTTTTTTCATCTTCTCCATCCTTTCTCATTTTACCGTTACAGTTTTCCCTCTTTCCGTTGGACACCGGATATTGGATACATTACTATAGGCACATTGTACAACTTATTGTATATATTGTCAATAAATAATTATTTTCTTGACAATATTTTATCTATATTTTACAATAATATTATTCAACATTGGATACATTGTCCAATCGATTGACAATGGACTCAAATAAGAGTATATTTAAATCTGGAAATTATTTCTAAATCAAAGAGGGGAGCTGCTTATGGAGAACACTAAACCATTAATCCAATATACAACTGTTTCAGATTCCGTTTATCTTTGGATAAAGAATGCAATCATTCAGGGGGATTTTAAACCCGGTGAACATATTGCCCAGGAGAGCCTTACTCAAAAATTAGGCGTCAGCCGCACCCCCGTCAGGGATGCCATGAAACGTCTCGAGGCGGAGGGACTGCTGATTACCAAACCCCATTGCGGAGCCGTGGTCTTCAAACTTTCCAGGGAACATCTCAATGAAATTTATGAGGTGAGGATTCTCATGGAACAGTACTGCGCCGCCAGAACCTGCATCAAAGCGTCCGATGAAGAGATCGACGCCGTGGACGCAATCAACCTGCGCATGCTGAGTTTCTCCAATACCTCAAAAGAATTCATGCAGCTGGACCGTCAGTTCCACTCCCTGCTCTGCTCCCTGTCAGGATGCACGAATACCGTGGAAATTCTGGAGGGACTCTGGAATAAATGTGATTCATTTAAATCCATCTACTATTCCCTGGAGGGACGGGCCAACGATACGCTGTCCGAACATGCGCGCATCGTCCAGGGCCTGAGAAAGCGGAATATCACAGCGACCAAAGAAGCAATTGCAGATCATCTGAAGGATGTCGTCAACAGCGTCAGCACGCATGTGAATTTTTCCTGATTTATCTGCCGGGAGCTTTTCCCGGGACAGGAAAAGGTGCCTCTGATTTTCTCCGGTTAACGGAGATTCAGAGACACCTTTTTAATATCATAGGAAAGTGCTCCTATGATATTAAAAGCCCTCCGGGCAGGAACGCATTGCGGTCAGACATCACTCAGGCTGTCATTTACCGGCAATGGAACATCCGCGCAGCATGTTTCCCGCTGTATCAATATCCGGCGTTTCAGGAAAAAATAGAGATCTGCGCCGTCTCCTCCACCAGCTCCGCCAGGTACGCCGCCTCTCTCATATCTTTTCCAATCGTCACCTGACCGTGTCCCCTCAGCAAAAAGGCATTGGTCCCCTGGTTGTCATTAAAGAATTTCACGATCTGCGGGAAATACTCCTTCGGCACCGCATAGGAATGGGTGTCGAACACCGGCACCAAGCCCTTCAGCTTCATCCCGGAATGGTGCGTGGAAAACTGAAGTTTTTCATGCCCTGCCGCCCAAGCCGTGGCATACGGTGAATGGCAGTGCATAATAGCGCCTGCCCCGTCCACCTCCTTATAGATGGCTCCGTGCAGCAGCGCTTCTTTGGATGGCCGCAGTTCTCCCTCAATTACATTGCCGTCAAAATCGGTGATAACAAGTGTCTCGGGACCGATCTCATCAAAAGCAACATCGGTTCCTTTTACCAGCATCCAGTCTTTTTCCGGTATCCGGATACTCAGATTGCCTCCATTGCTCATCTGGTAACGGAGCGCATAAAATTTGGCTGCCGCCTTCCGAATATCCTCCGCCAGATTTACATATTCATTATATCTCATCATTGATCCGCTCCATTCAAAAGACTCATCATTTCCTGCGCACAGATATGGGCAAACACCGGATCACAGAAGTTCAGGTCAAATGCTTTGAACGTGATTTCCGGCTTGAGTTCCTCCTCGAAGATCTTTTTCATCTTCCGGATTGTTTCCGGCTTGTTGAAAAATTCTCCGGGATAGCTGAGCGTGCGCAGCCCTCCCATCGGAAGCACCACTTCTGTCCTTCCGGTTGAGCGGTTGAGCCGTTCTGCAATTGTTCTGGTGATATCCAAAATCTCATGTTCGTGAAGGCGGGTATGGGTCAAATCTTTATTGTGCCATACATATCCCCGCTCCTCCTGATCGTCGAACAGTTCTTCCGGACGCAGGCAGGCAAAGTCAATGCCCCCCGGGCAGACAAGAGCAGGTATCCCCATTTCCGCGGCAGCGCACAGTCTGTTTGCGGCGCCTTTGCTGTATCCGTAATCACCAAAATACTCCGCCGTCATCTCATGCAGGGAAAGATCCATCACGGCCGTGATGACTCCCTCCCGTATTAAATCTTCCATCACTTTTCCTCCAATCCCCGTGGAGTGGAAGCTGATGGTCTTCAGCCCATTCTCCGCCAGCTCATTTGATGCCTGCATGACGGTATCATTCGTAATGCCCATCAGAGTGGTGCCGATATACAGTTCCCCTTTCGTATCAATCCCTCTGCTTCCATGGGTAACCATACCTATCATGGCGCTGACCGTATTGCCCAGCACTACCTCGCTGATCGGGTTCATTCCTGCAAAGTCGACGATAGACGGAATCACGGCGATATCCTTATCACCTACAACCGTATCGAAACAGCGGGAACCGCTCGCAATTGTGGAACAGATTATTTTGGGAAATCCGATGGGCAGCAGTCTCAGGGCTGCCGAACACACAACCGTATTCTGCAGTCCGCCCATCCCAATCACACCGTCTATCTTCTCCTGCTGATACAGCTTCATCACTGTCTTTGCTATACTCTCCGTCATCGCGGAGATAGCTCCGCTCTTATCAAAGCCGTGTACCTGTTCCCAGGTATAACCTCCGGCTGCCAGCACCTCCTCACGTGTTATATCAGCCTTCAGAGGAATACATGGCCCCGTGCTGATGTCCAGTATAAGAGGCTGGTTACCGCTTTTTCTAATCTTTTCCTGCACAAATGTTATCTCGTGATATTTTGTATCACAGCAGGCTATAACCGCGATCACTGCCATATTCTCGAAGTCACCGGGACTTCTTCTTTCACCTGCCTTCCTCTTTCACTCCAAGTACAGGCGACGCGGCAGCACGTTCAAGAATCTCCCTGTCGTGGCATGTGAGGATCCGATCCAGGCTCTCCGCCCGCTCCTTAATAAGCTCAATACTCTTCCATGTGGAAACAATATCGGAAAAGCGGTTGGGCGGCGTAATGTCATAATGCAGTTTTTCGATTGGCTTCACGTTATCCATAATAAATATCGAATCACCGCAGCAGATATATTTGCCGGCGGCCGTGTCGATCTCAACGGACTGATGTCCCACGGAATGGCCCGGCGTCTCAAATACGCGGACTCCCGGCATAATCTCCGTCTCTCCCTCCACAAGATTCATCTGGATTCCCTCAAAAGGCCTGATGATTCCAAGCTCCGGCGCTTCATAGGACTTGTAATACAGCGGAATGGGGTTCATTGCAAACTCATATTCTTTTCGGTTAACATAAAATTGTGCGTTGGTGAATTTTTCCATGTAAAAACAGTGATCCCAGTGCAGATGGGTAAATACTACAATGTCGATATCCTCCGGCTTATATCCCAAAACAGCCAACTGCTCCGTGATCGCCATCCCTTCCGGCTGGCGTGAACCGTGGTGGTGATATTGATCGGCGCGCTCCGTATCAGCCATGCCGGTATCTACCAGCAATAGCTTGTCGCCGCCTTCTACAAGGTATGTAAAGACCGGATACTCCTCTTCCTGATCAGAGGCCTCCGGATAGAATGCCACCGTTGAATGGTGGTAGAGATACTGCTTTGGGATCATTGTCACAAAGCCTGTATTGATGGGTCTTATTGTTAGATTACTCATGTGATACCTCCTGATATTTGATGGGGTATCCAATTGTATCCAGTGTCCAATATTATTATATCGGAGGGGGGAGGCTTTGTCAAGAGGATTTAGTTGAGGGGCGGGGACGCGGCTGGGAGTGCCGCGGGTGGGATGGGGAGAGGGAGGTGGTGAGTCTTCAGTCCCGGTGGGGGGTTGTCGTGACAGGCGGGGAAGGAGGAAGAAAGAAATCTCCTGCGGGGACCGCTTGCGCTGATGGAGTGCATAACGGTCACTAAGGCGTCTGAGAAACGCCGCCCAAGTGCCGATGGACTCCAACGTCCCCTCCGGAGATTTTTTCTTCCTCCTTCCCCACCCCGGCAGGTTATGACGGGACTGAAGACGCGTAGGCTGCTGTCCATCCCATTCGCGGCCTGCGGCCGCTGATTGTCCCTTCCGTCAAGTAGGGATCAGAGGGGTTGGGTTGTCGCGGGTTGATCTGTTCCGGCTTTATGGAAGGGATATAGTACGCTTCGCGAACTTTTCATTGCCACTCAAAAAAAGAGGACATGTTTTTTTAACATGCCCTCTCAATCTTATTGAAATAAACTTAACCAGCAAGCCATACAGACTGTCAATCAATTTTTCTAATAATTTAATTCTTTGATTAATTGTTACCGGGTTTCGCCTTGCGGGATAATGCAGAGGCGGCGGCCGGTTCTCTTATAATAACGAATAGCCAAACGTGTTTACCAGCGCATCCAGTTTCTTTCCTGCCTTGCACTGCGGGCAGTTTCTGTAGTCTGAATAGGCATAGTCCGGTAAATCTTTCTTGCCGAATACCGACTTAATCGGAACTCCGTTAACCTCGTCAAGTGCACTGAATATTGCCGATACGCCCATGAGGATGCCGTCATAGTACTGGATACACTCAACGGCTTTATTTACCGTAAGTCCTGTTGTTACCGTGGACATCAGAATCATAACGTGTTTTCCCCTGATCATCGGGAGCAGGTTCTCCCTGAAGATAATCTGGCTGTTGTTGTTAAATTCAGGACTTACAACGTAAACTGTTTTGTGTGCATTCATGGAGAGGAAGCCGCCCTTTGTCAGTTCTTCCGACAAAAATGCTCCGATTACTTCCGTCTCCTCCATACACACGATTGTATCAATCACCGTGTCATAGAGATACATGCTTACCAAATCTCTGGCTACTTCCTGTGCCTCACTGGTTCTTGTCTTCATTGTAGTCATATCAATGTAGTAATTGATATGGGCGTGGTTGGTTGCGAAATGTCCGGGCAGTACCTTTAAAGCAACGTCGGTTCCTGCTGTCTTAATCTTGGTGTACTTATTCTCCATATAAACGCCCCCTTCATAAGAAAGTCTCAACTGTAACTTATCTTTATCAGTAACTATTCAGTACCTTCATAATTACCGCTCCACGATGCACAGAAACAGCAAAAAACGCTGTTTCGCTCTGGCTAAACTCGGGATCTTCATGCAAAAACGCATAAAAACGTCTCGCGGAATACTACCTTCTGAACAGTTACCTTTATTATACTAAAAGCCCGGGACTATAACAAGATAAAATCTGTACATTTATGAATCTTTTATAAGATTTCAGATATTATCAATTTATGGCGGTTGGTTCTGCGGAAGATTCAAGGTTATTGTTCACAGATAGTATTCCGCGAGGTGTTTTTTTCCGTTTCTTTGCATCGCGCAGCGTGTTTCTGGTCACGGAGTGAACCGTAACGCTTCAAGCACACATTCCAGGAATCTCTCCCCATATTTTTCATACTTGACTTCCCCGACGCCGGACACGTTAAGCATCTCCTCCCTTGACTGAGGTTTCACAATGCTCATATGAGTCAGCGTTTTATCGGAAAATACAATATACGGCGGAACCTTTGCCTCTCTGGCAATCTCCATCCGAAGCGTCCGCAGCTTTTCAAACAGTTTCTCGTCCTCCTCGGTAAATTCCGCACCGGAAAGTCCGGCCGCAAATCCCTTGCCGGTTTTTTTCTTCTTTACGCCCCTCTCTTTTGCTTCGTGTTCCTGCTCTTTTGCCATCTTCATGACAACGGATTCCTCGTCATTCAGGACGGCCATTGATTTTTCCGTCAGCTTTACAAGCATGTATTCGTCATTTGTCACACGCAGATAATCGTTGAGAAGCAGGTAATTCATCACCTGGCGCATTTTAAATGCCGGAACCTTGGCTGCCGCTGCGTACCATGCGTTCTCGTCCATACGGTACTGCCTGATTTTAGCCGTATTGGCGCCGCGCACCGTATCGAGAATTACGTTGACGCCGTATCTCTGCCTGCAGTCTTCCACACAGCCGATTGCCGCTTTGGCCGTCTCTGTAACATCCACCGTTTCAAACTGGCTCAGGCAGTTGGAACAGTTTCCGCAGTAATTTCCACCGTATTCCCCAAAGTAGCGCAGGATGTAATCTCTCAGGCATTCATTGGTGAAACAGTAATATGTCATCTTGCGCAGTCGTTCGCGGTCCCTCTCCTGAACCAGCTCTCTGGCCGCAAAATCAAGCTCCTGGTTGTCCTGGTTATTATCAATAAAAAACTGGTTGGTAATCACATCCTGGCCGCCATACAGCAGGATGCATTCGGCCGGTTCACCGTCCCTGCCCGCACGCCCCGCCTCCTGGTAGTAACTCTCGATGTTCTTCGGCATGTTGTAATGAATGACAAACCGCACATCCGATTTATCAATACCCATGCCAAATGCATTCGTTGCGATCATCAGATTCTTTCTGTCATAAATAAAATCTTCCTGGTTCCGTTTTCTCTCCGCATCGCTCAGCCCCGCATGATAGCGTGTCACCTCAAAACCTTCATCGGCCAGCCTTTTGCTGACCTCCTCCACCGTCTTTCTGGTCAGGCAGTAGACAATGCCGCTCTGATCCGGATGGCATTCTATGTAATTTTTCATCGTCGTATAACGGTCTTTCGGCGACTGCACCGAGAACCACAAATTCGGCCGGTCAAACCCGGTTGCCACCACCGTTGGTTCCCTCAGCATCAGGATGTCAATCACATCATCCCTCACCTCTTTTGTCGCAGTCGCAGTAAAAGCGCTGATGACCGGCCTCTTCGGAAGCTTATCGACAAACTCCATAATCTTTAAATAGCTCGGCCTGAAATCCTGTCCCCACTGTGATACACAGTGCGCCTCATCAACGACCAGCATTGAAATCTCAGCATGCGTGGCAAAATCGAGAAATTCCTCCGTCACCAGCCTCTCGGGGGCAACATAAATAATCGGATATCTTCCCTCTCTTGCATAGGAGAGCGCTTTATAATACTGGCTTACCGTCAGGGAGCTGTTCAGATACGCGGCATGAACGCCGGCCTGGTTCAGGGCTGATACCTGATCCTGCATTAAAGAAATTAATGGTGAAATGACTAAAGTGATTCCCTTCATCATCAGGGCCGGAACCTGAAAGCACAGCGATTTCCCGGCGCCGGTAGGCATAATTCCCAAAGTATCCTGTCCGGAGAGGATACTGTCAATCAACGTTTCCTGCCCCTCCCGGAATTCTTCATATCCAAAATAGTGTTTTAATACCTGATATTTATCCATATAAAATTTCAAATCTCCTTTTCCGTCATCTGCATTCTGACAGAACATTTAAACCCTCTTTATCATATCATGACGGGAATAGATTTTCTACTTTCTTTTTTGGCGGCTATGATACTTATACCTTATGATGGCATTTAGTCAAAATCGAAAGCAGATTTAAAAATCAAATCCCTTGCTAACTTCCAGACAAAACCACTAAAACAGACCAGGTGTCATTCCCCTGGCCTTTAAAGATATTCAGTGACTTCGACAATCTCCTCCCCATTTGAAGAAATAAAACAAATCAGCGGCCGCAGGCCGGTTTTCGGGATGGCAAAAACCTACGCGTCTTCAGTCCCGGCCATAACCTTCCTGTGGGGAATCCGGGAGAAAAAGATTCCGCAGGGAACCTGAAGTTCATCGGCACTTACCTAGGTTTTTCACGAGGTTAGTACCGTTATGTACTTCGAAGAGCGCGAGCGTTTCCCGAAGGAACTTTTTCTGCCCGGATTCCCCACCCGCGACTAAACTCAAACCCCGGGACTGAAGACTCATAACCTCCCCCTCCCCATTCCGAACACCGACCGTTCCGGCGGCGTTCTCATCTCTCAAATCCCGCCTCCGCAAAATAGGAAGGCAGATGAAAATCCGGCGCATCGCTCTCTATCCTCGAATAGCTCATATAATGCTCAATCTCGGGGCTCTCGGATATCTTGTAGAAATTACAGCGCATCCGTCCTTCCCCATCTCCTGCTGCCAGCCATTCCTCCAGTTTTCTGCCCGTCAGTTCCCTAAGATACCACTCCGGTATCAGAAAATCCACCCTCCAGCCATCCCGGCCAATAACGGCGTTACAGCGGCTTTCCCGGTATACCTGGTCCGGTATAAATTCCCTGTTTTCTTTGCCGTAGCCATACTGGGCATACATTGCCGCATTGGCATTGAGTTCAAAGTTCAGATACAGGCACCTGCCGTCAATCTCCCCCGGTACGCCTCCCTCATGGATGGGGAATGCCAAAAATAATTCCAGGGCGCTGTCCGTCCAGACTGGTCCCTTATGGTAGACATGGACTCTGTGAGGGTTTGTCTCCTCACAGGCCATGCGGACCAGCAGTCCTTTTCCCTCCTGGTATCCCATATATGCCCATGATTTGGGCTGCATTTTGCAGTTCCACTGAACCTCTGCAATCTCCGCTCTCACGCAGGATTCTATCTCCATCGGAGATTTAATTTTTCTGATTTTGTATTCCTTCATCTTGTAACTCCCCCTGTTTATTCCGTAAATTTCTTTCCCTTTTACAGCATCCCCAGTGTTTCAAGGGCATAGGCTATTCCGTCCGCCTCGACCGTCTTCGTCGTAAAAGTGGCGTAAGGCTCCAGCCCGCTGTCATGTTTTCCCATCAGAACCGAGTTGAGTGAATACTGAAACATGGAAAGGTCGTTCATGCTGTCTCCGAACACCCATGCGTCTTCCTTCACAATCCCATACCGTTTCAGGATTGCTTCGATGGCCGTTGCCTTGGAATGTCCAACCGGTATACATTCATAAAAATCCCCGCCTCTGTCTATTACTTCAAACTCATCCTTCAGCGTGGCAAAGAATTCTTCTCTTCTGCTCTCTCCATCCGCCACAACGCAGAACTTTGTGATCTCATAGGAGTTGTCGTCCCATCCCAGAGGAATATAGGCGTCCGCCGCTTTCAGAAGACGAATCATATGCTCCACCACGGGCATCCTGGATTTCCCATTATTGAAATAGCAGCCCTCGACTCCTTCCAGCACGCCGTCCAGCCCAAAGCGGATGATATCCTCCTTCAGACGTAACGCCCTTTCGGCCGAAACCCTTCGGTCATAGAGAATTTCATTCCCCACTGTAATATAGGTGCCGCAGCCGCACAAAAGCCCGTCCAGCTCCACCTCGCTTCTGATTCCCTCTGTCTGACAGTACGTCCTGCCCGTGTTGATAAACACAAGGTTTCCCCTCTGCCTGGTTTTTTTTAAGGCAAGCACCGCGCTCTGCGGTACCTGCCTTGTTATCTCACTGAATAATGTTCCGTCAATATCAAAAAACAGCGCTTTCCTATTCATCTCTGAACACAATCTCTCCTGTCTTATCATCCATGCTGTCCACAATAGCCAGCGATTCCAGCCGGATTCCATTCTCACGGATACGCTTTCCGCCTTCCTGGAATCCCTTTTCAATGACAATTCCGGCGCCTGCCAGCTCTGCCCCTGAATCCTTAATCAATGCCGTAAGACCTTCCAGCGCCTTTCCGTTGGCCAGAAAATCGTCTATCACGAGGACCTTGTCCCCTTCTCCCAGAAACTCTTTGGATACGATAATATCATAAACCGTTCCGTGGGTGAAGGATTCCACTTTCGTGGTGTATACGTCCCCTGCTATATTCTTGGTCTTCGTCTTTTTTGCAAACACAACCGGTACGTCGAAATATTCCGCCACAATACAGGCAATTCCGATGCCGGACGCCTCGATTGTGAGGATTTTATTAATCTCCGTGCCTTCAAAGCGTCTCTTAAATTCTTTGCCAATCTCTTTAAAGAGCCTTATATCCATCTGATGGTTTAAAAAGCGGTCCACCTTCAGGACATTGCCGGCTTTCACTACTCCGTCTTTGCGGATTCGGTCCAATAAGATCTGCATATGATTTTCCCCACCTGCTTTTGTATTATAACAGTTCAGACAGCATGAACTGTTACGGCATTCGGCCAATGAAATCGCTGCGCGATGAGCCGAATGCTTGCTGCCACTACCTTTTTGTACGGTCAGCGCAGTAAATGCGCAGACCTATCTGAACTGTTACTTTGTATTATACTTTTATGACGCCGGAACCTCTTTTGCGTCAGCGACTGTGATAACCGCATTCTCCACCAGGAAATCAAGCGTCTTCTGCATCAGAGCCGTATCATCCACGATCTCCTTATCAGCGGTCTCCAGAAAACTTTCCAGATCATCGTATCCGTACTGTTTGGCCAGAGCTTCCCTGTCCTCATCCGAGATCGTGATGTTCTCTTTGGATGCAATCTCCTTTAAAAGCATCTCCTGCTTTGTCATGTCCTTTGCAATCGCCTTAAGCTCACTCTTCAATCCATCTTCATCCATTCCCATCAGCCCTGCATATGTAGCAAAATCCATCCCGTACATCGCCGCCTGATTTGTATAGTACTGAACCTGGTTGTCAAAGTTTGTATTCACTTCATCCGTTGCGCAGATAATCTCGGAATTGTCGATAGCTGCGTTAAGGATATCGGTATTTCTCTGATTGTCAATCTGAGCCTGCTTATTCTCCAGGATAAATTCCTTCATATTCTTTTTCAGGTTCTCAACGGTTCCGTCCTCCGGTGAAACTTCGGTAACAAACTCGTCCGTAAGCTCCGGTACCGTCTTCTCCTGCACGTTATTGACGGTTACTTCAAATACCACTTCCTTGCCTGCCAGATCCGTATTTCTGTAATCTGCCGGGAAAGTCAGGTTCAGGGATACATTATCTCCCTTTTTCGCTCCCACAAGGCCGGACTCAAAACCGTCGATAAAGCTGTTGGAACCGAGAATTAAATCGTATCCTTCTGCGCTTCCGCCGTCAAAAGCCACTCCGTCCTTCGTTCCCTTGTAATCAATATTGACCTGATCGCCAAGCTTTGCCTCACGATCCACTTCCACATACTTGGCGCTGGAATTCAAAAGCTGCTGAATCTGTGCATCCACTTCCTCGTCCGTCACCTCCGGCTCTGTCACCGTAACCGGAATTCCTTTATAGTCTCCAAGGGTAATACTTCCCTCTGCCACATACTCTTCCGTCTCCGTCTCAGCGGCAGTGCTCTCCGCCTCTGAAGCCGTAGTGCCTGTCGCACTCTTCTGTCCTGAACATCCTGTTGCAAAAAGCATCAGGGCCGCTGCGCCGCAAAGTCCTACTGTTAAAAATTTTCTCATTAAAAAACCTCATCTTTTCTTATTTTATTCAACTGCAATACCGACGGCAGATCCGAGCTGCAGATCCGTTGCCGTTCACTCCGTGTCCGGCAGCACAACCCCGTCTAACGCATTCTGGAGCCGATGCGTATAACAGACATAATACCACAAACGGCCCCAGAAAAAAAGATCCTATTTATAAAATGCGCAGAACGCCTTGTATGTATTGTAGATATCCAGCTTGGAAGCCAGCTCGAACGGAGAATGCATGGAAAGAATCGGAACGCCCAGATCCACTACGTCCACATCCATGCCCGCCACGTACAGGGCAACGGTTCCGCCGCCTCCCACATCCACGGCTCCCAGCTCACCAATCTGCCAGTATACTCCCTCTCTGTCCATAATTTCCACAACCTTCGCCATTGTCTCTGCGCTGGCGTCGTTGCTGCCGCCCTTGCCCCTTGAACCGGTATACTTGGTCAGGACACAGCCCTTGTTGATAAAGCAGGCGTTTCTCTCCTCGTAAACCTGTGAAAATGTCGGATCATAAGCCGCATTGACATCGGATGACAGGCAGATGGAATTTCTTAAAATCTCCCTGCAGTCAACGCCGGAAATCTCTGCCAGATCTTCAATATAATGGAGTACAAAATCGGAATCCAGGCCCGTATTGCCTACGGAACCAATCTCTTCCTTATCGGCCAGCACCGTAACCGTCGTGTACTCCGGATTCTTTGTAACGAGTTCGGCCGTAAGGGCTGTGAAAGCACACACGCGGTCATCCTGTCCGTACGCTCCCACCAGGCTTCTGTCGAGTCCCACATCCACCGCCTTAAAGGCAGGAACAATCTCGATCTCCGCGCGGATGAAATCCTTCTCGGTCATACCGTACTTCTCATTCAGGATGGAAAGGGCCAGAAGTTTCACAGGCTCCTTAATCTCCTCATCCTCGACAAACGGAAGGGAACCAATCACCACATTCAATTCTTCCCCCTTAATTCCGTCCTTTAATTTTCTCTCATTCTGATCGGCCGCCAGATGGGGAAGCAGATCGGTCACGCAGAAAACGGGATCACCCGCATTCTCGCCAATACTGATGTTTACAATCTCCCCATCCTTTCTAACTACCACGCCGTGCATGGCAAGGGGGATTGCCGCCCACTGGTATTTACGGATTCCTCCGTAATAATGTGTTTTAAAATAGGCCAGCTCCGTCTTCTCATACATTGGGTTCGGTTTTAAATCAAGGCGTGGGGAATCTATATGCGCCACGTTCAGGCGGACGCCCTCCTCCAGCTTTTTCTGTCCGAAGGTAGTCATAATCAGGGATTTTTTTCTGTTGACATAATATACCTTCTCTCCCGCCCGATATGCTTTGCCTTTTTCAAAAAGAGTATAGCCCGCTTCGCTCAGCCGTTTCACCGCCTCCGTCACAAACTCGCGCTCTGTTTTTGCACAGTTTAAAAATTCCTTATATCCCTCACAGTAAGCAAACGCCTCTTCCTTCTGGGAAGGCGCCTCCTGTGCGATATTCGGGAACTTCCATGTCAGTTCTTTCTGAAGTTCTTTTGCTCTTTCGCCCGCTGTCTTTTCTGTCTGTTCCATTTCCTTTCTTTCCTCCTTCTTCTGTATCGGTTTTATCATGACTTCTTCCATACATGTCATCCTTTTTTCTTCTTTACCATCATATCACTGTCGAGGACAATCGTAAATGGTCCGTCGTTTAAAAGTTCTACCTGCATATAAGCTCCGAACTCGCCGTGCTCCACTTTATCCACGTACTTCCGGCACCGCTCCACCACATGTTCGTAGAGGCGGTTGGCCAGCTCCGGCGCTCCCGCCTTGAAAAAGCTGGGACGGTTCCCTTCGCTGCAGTCCGCATACAGGGTAAACTGGCTCACAACCAGGATCTGTCCGCCCACATCGGACAAAGACAGATTCGTCTTCCCATTTTCATCCTTAAAAATACGCAGTTTACATAATTTATCAACCATCTTGTCGGCAATCTCTTCCGTGTCCGTATCGGAGACTCCCAAAAGCACCAGAAAACCGTCCTCTATGGCTCCCAGCACCTTTCCTTCCACCGATACGCTTGCCTTTGACACTCTCTGAAGCACAACTCTCATCTTCAGTTCCTCCTGTTTATTTTAACATCTCCCTGATTCTCGCAAGGAGATTTTCCGTCGCCTTCTCTCCATACAGAACTTCCCGGGCCATCAGGGGGTTATCCGTAATCACGTTATCCGCCCCCAGAATCTTCATCCGCTCCATCTCGCTCCTTCTGTTCACCGTCCATACATGGACTTCTTTACCGCTTTCATGGGCATCGTCAATCAGCTTCTGGTTGACGGAGCTTGACAGCATACTGATAAAGTCTATCGCCTCATCCCTGTAGTAGTTTCCATAGGCCGCCGATACGATATATCCCGTGTAAATATCCGGCGCCGCCTCCTTCACTCTTTTCAAGTAGCCGTAGCTGGTGGATGTCACAACACACTGCTCCGTCCATCCCGCCTGCTCGATGAGCTCCGCAACCTTCTCCGGAAGGCCGGAGGAGGCTCCCATATACTTGATTTCAATATTCAGTTTTAAACGGCCTCTCGCAAACTCCAGAACCTCTTCCAGCGTTGGGATTGTCGTTCCCGCATACTGCATGGAAAATCCCGTTCCCACGTCAATATCCTTTAATTCCTCCCAGGTCATTGACTTAACCGTCCTGTCAATCCCCGCCATGCGTTTCAGGGTACCGTCATGAAACAGTACCATCACTCCGTCCTTAGTCTCCTGGACGTCAATCTCCGCATAGTCAGCCAGCTCGTCAACCGCAGCCTGCAGAGCCGGTATCGTATTTTCCGGCGCCGTCCGGGAGCTGCCTCTGTGCGCCGTAATCTGAACCTCATAGAGCAGATCTTCATCCAGAAAGCTGCCGTTTCTCGACACGTCAAACGCCGTCGCCATACTGACCGCGGTCACTACGGCCAGAAGTCCCAGGACGTTTCTCCGGTTCAGCCACCGCTCCCTGCCGTGCCTGTCGATATCGAAGTCCCACCGATTCTTCTTCCTGTCTTTTCTGTCATACTGGAAATACAGTACGGTCAGGGCGCCGTAGTTTACCACCACCGACACGATACTGGCAATAAAAATGATTGCCAGCTCGATTTTATCCCTGGCCGCCAGCAGCAGCGCCAGTTCGACTCTCCGGTCCATGAAGCGGACCGCAAATACCGCCACGATGACAACTGAAAACAGGTACATAAGGATGCCCGTCACGACAACCGCCACATTGCAGGCCGTCAGAATAAACGAAGTCCTTACATACCTTCCCCTCAGAAGCTCTTTGCTCCGCTCCAGACTGTCCCTGAACGTCCTCTGCTCCACCAGACAGCCAAAGCAGATAAACGCGGTCGGAATCGATAAAAGGATGCAGGCCGCCAGGAAAAACACAATCAGGAGCCTGCCCCAGTTTTCTCCCATCAGGCCGGGCAGGATAAATTTAAGCGGCTTTAAATGGCACAGCAGCCTGTAAATAAAAAATATATTGGTCAGGATATAATGGACGGCCACAATCAGAAAAAGTTTCCAGTTCTTCCGCCTTATCTCATGGGCCGTCTTCGCAAGCCCGCCCAGAAAAACAGAGTACACGTTCATTTTCCTGGAATATGCCGCCGCCTGGAATGCCGTTGTCAGACTTCCGACCTCTATCATGAGTCCCGTCATAATTACCGCCGCGATCAGAACAACGACGGGTATTGTGACCGGTTTCAGCAGGAATGCCTGCAAATTGCTCACCGTCACATAGCTGTAACCCGCCGCCTTCAGGGAAAGGCGCACCAGCGCCCCGGTAATCTGCAACAGAAGAGGAAGAGTCAAAAGACGGAACGCCAGCTCAAACAGAAAAATATTTCCGTTGTTAATGCTCAAAATCTGCTTCGTGTCCTCAAATTCCCGTCTTATTTTCATCTTCCCCGTACTTCTTTCTGTATTCTGTCCCGTTCTTTTCAGAACGCTCTTATCCTTACTTTTCTTTCTCTGCGGCAGCCGCAGCCAAAAGCTCCGCTTTCGCCTCCGCGGCAGTTTCCGCTTCCCTCTCATCCTGGTTAATCTTCATAATCTCCTCATTCAGAGAGAACATCTTGGCATCCAGCATGTCGACCATATCGGCGCAGGCTTTTAACTCCTCCTCCAGATAATCAGGGGCGTGCCCTTCGAATTTGTAGTAAATCTTATGTTCCAGACTCGCCCAGAAATCCATGGCAACCGTCCGGATCTGGATCTCCACCTTGGTCTCCACCGGTCCCTCACTCAGGTAAATCGGGATGGTGACGACCAAATGATAGCTCTTATACCCGTTGGGCTTGGGATTCTTTATATAGTCCTTGATGTAGAGAACCGTAATATCCGACTGTCTGGCCAGCATATCGGCGATCAGGTAGATATCGGAAGTAAAGGAACAGATAATCCGGATGCCTGCAATATCGCTCAGATAATCAATCATATTCGGGATTGTCACATCCCGGCCATCGTGCTTTAACTTCTTTACAATACTCTCCGGTGTCTTCAGCCTGGATTTCACGTGCTCGATGGGATTATAGTTATAAATATGGATAAATTCATTATTTAAAATCTCGATCTTCGTATTAATCGCTTTTAAAGCCGAATTATACAAAAACATGACCGTTTTCCACTGGTCAAGCTGATCATATGATTTGGGAATGTTCAATGTTTTCCCTCTCCTTTAAGTCACTGTTAGAATTTGAGGTTCTTAAACAGCTCTCCCAGTCCCGTGGTAGCCTCACCCGACTCATGGTAATTGAATACCTCTTCATCCGGCGCCTCACCCAGCTCCACTGCCTTCATACTGAGGCTGATTTTATTGTCGGCTGTTGAAATAATTTTTACCGTTACGGTCTGGCCCTCTTTCAGCACTGCGCCGGGATGTGAAATCCTCTTGCTGCTGATCTGGGAAATATGCACAAGGCCGGACAGTCCGTTCTCAAGGCTGATAAATGCTCCGTATGGTTTGATGCTGTCAACGGTGCCTTCCATGATTGCGCCGACTTCGCATTTGGCGATTTTTTTCTTCTTCTCTTCCTGGAGCTTTTCTCTGGCTGCCTCTCTTCCTGACAGAACCAGCTTGTTATGCTCTTCATCGGCCGTGATGACCGTGACATCCACCATTCTGCCGTTCCATTCTTCCAGGTTCTCCACATAAGCGGCATCCAGACGGGAAGCCGGGATAAATCCTCTCATTCCTTCGATCTGGGCTACGGCTCCGCCGTTTACGATCTCCGTAATCCTGACCGGAACGATGGTGCGCTCTTCCAGCATGGCCCTCAGTCTGTCCCATGCCATCTTGTCATTTGCTTCTTTTCTGGAGAGTACAATGTTGCCCTCGCCGTCGTCCGTCTTGATGACGGTGGCTGTAATTTCTTCGCCGACATGAATCTCTTCTTTCATGTTAAAATCGGGATCATTGCTCATATTCTCTTTCTCAATGATTCCCTCGGCATAATATTTCATATCGAGAAGCACCTCGGTATCGGTTACTCCGATTACGGTTCCGGTTAATATATCACCCTCCCGCACCTTTTTAAAAGAAGCTTCCAGTTCCGCCGCATAGTCATCCATTGTTTCCCGGCTCTGCTCTTCCTCGATCGCTTCCGCCACATTCTCGCGGTCTTTCAGTATTTCTTCGGTGCCTTTCTGTGCTTTCTCTTCCATCTCTGCCCCATATATCATTTCATCTGTCATAGTTTTTCCTCCTTTTGTGTGCTGGTCTACTCTCCTTAGTCTATTTAACCATATCCCACCTCATATTTCTATAGTTTTCTGATGAAAAGTATGATATATTTTTATTAGTTGTTACTGTTCACTCCGTGCGCAGTAACACACTCCGCGATGCACAGAAACGGTAAATGCGCCGTTTCAGGAACTTAGCGATTTCATATTTGGGATTCATGAAACACTCATGGGTTTCAAAGCGATAATCAGAACTTGATATAGTTAGAAATGAGGCTTTATAAATGAATGACATTCTTGACCTGCACACTCACACAATTGCAAGCGGCCATGCATACAACACTCTGTACGAGATGGTCAAAGCTGCCGCCGATAACGGAATGGAACTTTTCGGCTCCTCCGATCACGGACCGGCCCTTCCCGGAAGCTGCCATGAAATGTACTTCTGCAATTTCAAGTCCATCCCTAATGAGCTTTACGGAATAAAACTGATTATGGGCTGCGAACTGAATATTCTGGACTATAAAGGCACCCTGGATTTGAAGGAATGGCTTTTAAAACGCATCGATTACGGCATTGCCAGCATTCATGATCTCTGTTACAAAATCGGTACCAGAGAGGAGAATACGGCTGCCACGATAGGCGCCATGAAGAACCCCTGCGTCCAGATTATCGGTCATCCCGATAATGCCAACATTCCCCTTGACTACACGGAGCTTGTGAAAGGAGCGAAGGAGCACCACATTCTTCTGGAAGTGAATAACAGCTCCCTGAAACCGGGTTCCCCCCGGCCGGGAGCGAAAGAGAATTACCATATCATGCTGGAGCTCTGCCGCAGGCACAATGTGTCCGTTATCGTGAACAGTGATTCCCACTGTGCCTCGGATGCCGGACGTCACGATTATGCGGCAGAACTTCTGAAAGAGATGGATTTCCCCGAGGAACTTGTTGTCAACACATCCTTAAAGAAACTTGCAGAGTATCTTCCCTGCATGGAATCCTTCCAGATTAATAATTGATCCCAATAATTCCAACATGGTTATCCGCGCCAAGCCCAATCGTAATATTGGGCTTTCCTGACGGATCGCCGACTACAAGTCCGGCCTTTTCGACATTCAGGGAGTTTACATCAGCTCCCTTTACCGCTTCAACCAGCTCGTCGGTAAAGACTTCGTCCGGGTTCAGATCCATAAATTCTTCCTCACTGTCCACCGTCACTCCGTCTCCCACACCCACATAGCAGGGATAAACGACTGCTTCTTTTAACTTCTCCAAATCCCGCTCTTCAATGATATTCTGAACGCCTTTGGCCAGAGCTTTATACTCTGTCTCCAGCATCTTTTTTTCTTCTTCTGCCGACAGAGTTGTATCTTCCACGTGTTTCGTTTCCTCTGCTGTTGTCTCTGCAGTCTGCGCTTCTGTTGTTTGAACTGTTTCTGTTGTACCGTTTCCGATACCGCCGCATCCGCCAAGCCCCATCACCGAAGCCAGCACAACTGCTGCAATCAATTTTTTCTTCATAATCTGCCTCCTGCATGCCCAGGGTTTTCCCTGAACCATTTTGCGATAATAACACGGTTTGAAACACCTGTCAATTCTTTTACCAAATTCTAAGGATAGACCGTAACAGTTCAGCCGTGATGCATCCCGCGAGGTGTTTTCGCATATTTTTGCGAAAATCCCGAGTTACGCGGCACGAAACGGTGCTTTTTACCGTTTTTGTGCATCTTTTTGTTGCAGTTTGGCCGAAGGCTGAACTGTAACGATAGACCCGAAAAAAAGTACCTGCCGGGACAGAATAGCCTCCTGCCGGACAGGTACTTTGATTTTTTATCTCATTATGTATGCAGATATACAGTCATATCTTCAGGCGGCAGGCAGCATAGTTATGCAGATACCGCTTTTTTAGAACTTACATACTGCCAGAATGTCGTTCCAATTACCAGAACCAGACCTACCATATCGGTCAGGGCGCCAGGATCCATCATGCAGAGGCCTCCGGCGATTAAAAGTACTCTGAAGACCGGATTCAGCTTTCCGAACAGGAATCCGTTCAGTGCTGCCGCAATACCGAAAATACCGAGCAGAGACGTCACACAAATCTGGATAACCTGAACCACGTTTGTATCGATAAATACCATGGCCGGATTGAAGGCCAGGATATAAGGCACGATGAAGGCCGCAATCGCAAGACGCGTTGCGTTGATGGCCGTCTTCATCGGCGGGGCCTTGGCTATGGCCGAACCGGCATACGCCGCCAGGGCAACCGGTGGTGTAATATCCGCCACGATACCAAAGTAGAATACGAAGAAGTGTGCGGATACCAGATTGATGCCGATTTCCGGTGCAATCAGGATCGGTGCACATGTTGCAGCCATGATACAATAGTTCGCCGTTGTCGGAACTCCCATGCCGAGTACGATACAGCAAATCATAGTCAGGAACAGAGCGATAATCGGTTTTCCCTGGGATACTGCTACGATGGCCGTAATCAGTTTGGATGCCAGACCGGTTGAGGTAATGCAGCCTGCTACGAGACCTGCCATTGCACAGGCAACGGCTACCGTGATTGTACCCTTGCCTCCGGCTTCCAGGGCATCGACAATCTTGGTCAGGTTAATTCTGTTGTCTTTATTAATCAGACCTACGCCAATTGCAATAAAAATTGCAACTGATGCGGAGAACTGCATGGTATAGGTATTAGTGGACACTAATGCAACCAATACAATCAGTGGAGCCAGCAGATAGATTTTCTTAATCAATAATCTCATCTTAGGCAGTTCTTCTTTCGGAATGCCCTTGAGGCCAAGCTTCTGGGCTTCCAGATGTACCGCGATATAAATTCCTGCAAAATAGAGGACTGCCGGTAAAATTGCCTTCACGGCTACCGTTGCATAAGGCACTCCCATGTACTCTGCCATCAGGAAAGCGGCAGCGCCCATGATAGGAGGCATTATCTGGCCGCCGGTGGAAGAGGCCGCCTCTACGGCGCCTGCAAACTCAGGTTTATAACCGCATCTCTTCATCATCGGGATAGTAACCGAACCCGTTGTAACCGTGTTGCCGACTGAGGAACCGGACACCATGCCGCAAAGAGCCGAGGAGATAACCGCCACTTTGGCAGGTCCGCCGGCCGAAGAGCCGCACAGGCTGTTCGCCAGGTCAATGAAGAAACCCGATATTCCGGTCCGTTCCAGGAACGCCCCGAAGATAATAAACACCACTATATACTTAGCGCAGACATTGATCGGAGTATTCATAACACCGGTCGTCGTATAAAAAAGATCATAGATTACTTTGCCGAAACGGACGGTGGCAAACGTGTATACCAGCAATGCGCCGACAACGCACAGAATCGGAATTCCCACGCAGCGGCGGCAGAGTTCCATCAGAGCCAGAACGGCAATAATCGCAATTGCAACCATGACAGGATCTCTTGTAACACGGGTCGCCAGCTTGATAATCTGCTGTGCATGGAGAGCAAAATAGAAAAACGGCGCTGAACCTGCCACCATGAGAACAACATCATACCACGGCATATAGTTGGCCCGGGTAACTCCCTTTTTAATCGGATAGTTCAGATAGCCAAGAATCAGAATCATCCCGAGGAAAGTAGTCAGACGAACCTCCGGAAGCGCTGTACTGAACAGTGTCACGTAGATACAGTAGATAGAGAAAAGCACTGACAGCCAGCGTATGACGATCAACGGCTTTCCCTCCCATATACGGACATTGGATTCCCTGTCATACTTTTTCATGACTGCTTCCACATCGGCAGCCGTTCCTACATCGATATCCTGTACCGGAACAGGCTCTTTCTTGTTCTCATCTTTCATGTTCTCGTTCTCCCCTTTCTCTTTCATGCCCAGTCATCACAATATAATGAGTTATTCCGTTTATAAAAGCTGCGGCAGGCTCACGCCCACCGCAGCTGCCATTCACTCAGAAAAGATCATTATCACTTTGTGGGAACTTCAATTCCTTTTTCGGAGAAGTATTTTGCTGCGCCCGGATGATAAGGAACTGCAGTAACGGAAGATGCAAAGTCAAGGCTCAGTTCAGCACCCTTTGCATGAGCTGCCGTGATGCCGTCCAGGTTTTCAAAAATACCATAGAGGAAGTTATAAACGTCTGCCTCGGATACATCGTCACGTGCGATAACAACTGCGCCTACTGCTACTGTTGTGATGTCGCCGTCTGTGCCGTATGCGGAAGCCGGGATTACATTCTCACTGTAATATGGAGATGTTTCAAGCAGAGCGCTCATATGCTCATCATCCAGACTAACCAGGTAAACGTCTTTAGTTGCTGCCAGAGATGTGATAGCGGTTGTAGGAGCTCCTGCAACTACGAAAGCCGCATCGATCTTGCCATCCTGAAGAGCCTCTGCGCTGTCGCCGAATGACTGGTATGTAGGTTTAATATCTTTCTCAACATCCATGCCGTATGCGCCGAGTACGTCTACCGCATTGTAGAATACGCCGGAACCTGCTGCGCCGACGGAAACATTCTTGCCTGCCAGATCCGCTACGGATTTGATGTTAGGATCCAGAGTAACGATCTGAACCTGCTCCATATACAGAGCGGCAACTGTGGAGAAATTCTCTACCTTGCCATACTCTTCAAAAAGGTTGGTACCATTATATGCATATGCCATAACGTCGGACTGTACGAATCCGAGCTGTGCGTCACCGGCATCCATAGCCTCGATATTAGCCTGAGAACCGCCGGATGTAATTGCAGTAACCTTCGTGCTGGTGCTCTCACCTATCTTACCGGACAGAACGCCGCCAAAGCCATAATATGTACCCTGATCTCCGCCTGTTGTGAAGTTAAGGCTGGTGCCTCCTTCCATACCTCCTTTGACAGTTCCGGTTGCTGCTGCTTCAGCTCCTTCTGTCTCACCTTCTTTGGCCGCCTCGGTTGCTGCTTCAGTCGCTGCTGCCTGTGTGCTGTCTTTACCGCCTGAACTACAACCTGATAAAACGGTTCCCATGACCATAGCCGCAGCGAGTACAAGTGCTAATTTCTTTCTCATAGATAATTCCTCCCTTATGTGAAATTATTAAACATCCCTTCTTTTTGACTATTTTAAAACAATCTGAAAGGATATCTGCTGCTTACATTATACAGGTATTTTTTCCCAATTACAATACAAAATATTATTATTTTCTATTTTTCCTTTACATTTTATAATAAATCAATAAATAAACTATAAAAAATACCACTGTTTACTACATAAACAAAGTATAAATTTCTAATTATCTTTTTATATTTTCTTAAATGCTCGTAAAG
>NZ_URHZ01000066.1 GCF_900547735.1 uncultured Clostridium sp.
TATGCACTTCGAAGAGCGCGAGCGTTTCCCGAAGGAACTTTTTCTGCCCGGATTCACCACTCGCGACAACCTGAAAACCGGGACTGAAGACTCATAACCTCCCCCTCACCATCCCGAACCCCGGCCTAACGGCGGCGTTCTCATTCCTCAATTAAATCCCTATTTCATACCTGAGCGTCAACAATATCAAGAAACCCCGTCTAAACGGGTTGACATCCCCGGCGATTATGTTAAATCCCTGTTTAGCATAAATGCAAAAATAAGGAATAGTAGGCTGAATGACATACCAGAGAGCTGCCGGAAGGTGCGGGGCAGATATGAATATTTCAATAGAACTCGCCTTGGAGCAGCCTGTTGAAGGGAAGATGCGCGGCCATTCCGGCCGGAATCATGAAACCTGCGGAGCAAGAACCGGTGTGAAATAGAGTGGTACTGCGCAGCGTGTAATCTAATAGCCCCTTATAGGGGCAGAACAGGCCACCGGCTAAGCCGGTGGCCATGACTGGAAGTTTTTAACGGCCCCATGATTGAAGACGGTAAACTGGATTAACAGGCTGATCCGCCGACACTGTCGGCGCTCACATCGACCATCGTAATAAGACCTTTCTTATGGAGTACATAGGCCCATCCGATTGCCACCGGGATGGATATCAGAATGGCAATGCCCTGATAGGACTGCATGTCCGGGATGAAGAGCAGCGCCAGAACGGAGAGGAATGCCGGGGCGATGGCTACCAGGGATTTGTTTTTAATATATTTATCGGAGGATTCTCTGCCAAACACACCCATGACCAGGGCGCCGATGAGGGCGGGAACGATATACTGGATGGCGGTTCTGAATACGGGCTGGGTCAGAACCGGGGCCAGGGGTTTTAAAAGCACAACTCCGAGGGCGATAATAATCGTTGTTTCGATCGAAGAAAGCGACACGGCCATTGTCGACACGGCATCGGCCTCCTGGGTGTTGGCTTCCACGCCCGCGATCTGCTGGGCGGAGATGACAACCGGAAGTTTCAGGCTCATTACATTTCCCGTGATGAAGGTAATATAGGAAGAAGAGCCGAGAATCGGGGCGTAACCGATGATTTCCGCAAAATCAATCGGAAGCATCAGGGCCAGCAGCCCGGCGCCGGACTGGATAATTGTCCCGGGATTGGGGAAACACTTGTAAACTATGCAGATGATCGTTGGAATTCCAAGCATAAACCCGACGGCAATCAAAGAGCCAATCCGGCCGATTCGGTGTACGCTGTCAATATATTTCTTATCTTCATTCATATTTATACCCTCCGATTAAAAAAGTTGAGTCCACAAAACTGCGGATGCCATTCCGAGAAGCAGTGTAAACGCCATGACGAAGTCTCCCAGCCATGACCAGCCCATTTTTTTGCCGATCAGGGCAAGAAGGTAGGAGATGCCGACGCTGGAGATAAGAACCATTGTGGCAACCTTTCCCTGGAAAATCTGGAAAGGAATCAGGACCGCCATCAGGGCCAGCATCAGGGAACCGTTGATAATCTGCCCGAAGGAGCTTTTGGACTGTCCGAGCTTACTCACACCGGTAATAATCTGCTTGCCGAACAGGGCGTTGATAATGACGCCTGCGATAATACCCATACTCATGACAAACATGATGGCGCAGAATGTGGATGCCTCCGACTGGGCCGCCGATGTAATATCGGTAAAGCCCATGGCGGATGTTGCCAGCTCCGCCGCAATCAGTTCATAGGAAACATCTCCTACAACGCTTAAACGGAACCAGGACCACGGTATTCCAATCACGGCGGTGAGGGAAACCAGCCCGACGATGACGGCCAGTGAGGGAACGATGGTGACTAAAAGCGTATTTTTGTGAATCTTTGCAATGCTCTCCCGGGAAATGCCGAGTTGTATCGCCCTTCGGTAAGATTTAATATAGAAGACTATACACAGGCCGACCATGAAAAGCAGCCCGGCGATTACCAGCGTGTAAAGCAGGCCGCCGCCCGATACATCAGAATATGTCATAATTTATTTCCTCCTTTGTTTTCAAAGAAATGCACTCTCTATTTTCTGGATTGGCCGTTCAGTCCGTCTGTGACTGCGCCTCAGGCGTCACTTCGGGCGGAATCGGACAGACGTAACCTCCTGGAACCGTGGCTTTCAGTTCGGCCTTTGCTTTTTCTAACAGCTCCGGCTCTTCCAAAAGACGGCAGGCCGTGTATGCCATGACTTTTCCCGCATACAGAAGGCCTTCATGCGCAATGGGGCTGTTGGCCTGGGCGGTAAGCTGCCAGGAATGCTCCGGGGTGCCGAGAACGGCGGTTGTTGCAACCATCTGTGCGGTCGGGACGATATAGGATACATCCCCTACATCGGTGGAGCCGGGCAGACAGCAGGAGAGAGGGTGGTATCCGAACGCCTTGCCTAAGAGCACGCGATCCGTGAGGGAGGCGGCTGCTTCGGGTTCACAGTACATGGTGAGATGTTCAAAAATGGTGCCCTTATCCTCCACACTAATGGAATTCGTCATCGCGGCTGCGAATTCTTCGGCCTGCCGGCTGAATTGGATGCCGCCCAGTTCCAGATTGCACTCACCCATGACAGAGGAGAGAATCCGGTTGGGAATATAGTCCGAAAGAGCGCTCTTAACCTCAACGGTCAGCGTGGTTTCGGTCATCATGGCGGCTCCCTGCGCAACTTTTACAACGCGGGGGTAAATCTCCATAATCTGGCTGTTCTTTGGTGCACGTATGTAATAGTAGAGCGTTGCGCTGTCCTGGACCACATTCGGGGCGGAGCCGCCCGTATCCAGAAATGCATAGTGGATTCTGGCCTGATCAATAATATGTTCCCGCAAAAAGTTGACGCCCACATTCATCAGTTCCGCGGCATCCAGCGCGCTGCGCCCAAGATGAGGGGAGGAAGCGGCATGGGCGGAGACGCCCTTAAATTTAAACAGAACACAGTAGTCGGCCAGGGATGAGGCGGCAAAGATTCCGGTGCAGGAATCGGGATGCCAGGTGAGAGCGGCATCCAGTGAATCAAAAATGCCTTCCCTTGCCATAAATGCTTTACCGCAGCCGGATTCCTCTGCGGGACAGCCGAGATAAACAACGGTGCCTGTGAGGCCTGTTTCTTTCAGATAATCCTTAAAGGCAACCGCAGCGGCGAGGGAACCAGCTCCCAGCGCATTGTGGCCGCACCCGTGCCCGGCGGCTCCCTCGGAGACGGGACGCTTAACCGCAGTCATGGCCTGCTGGCTGAGGGACGGCAGGGCGTCGTATTCACCGAGAAAACCGATGACCGGACTGCCGTGGCCAAAGGTTCCCCGAAACGCCGTCCCGATACCGGCGATACCGCGCTCCACCTGAAAATCTTCCCGGATCAGGGCATCAATTATAATATCGGATGATTTGAATTCCTCAAAACCCAGTTCCGGGTTTTCCCATACCTGTTCACTCACCCCGATGAACAGGTCCTTTTTTTCCTCTACGAACTTACAGATATTTTCTTTTACTCCCATTGACAAATTCTCCTTTGTTTAAAAATTCCCTGAATACAGCGGCATGCACACCGGCGGAAAAGTATTTAAAGAATGGTTTAAAGAACGTTCTTTTTATATGATTATATATACGCAAGGTACTGTTGACAATGTCTATATTAGATAAAAAATAGAAGAAATATTGTACAAATTGCATAATCATGACGGCTGCATTGCTTGACATTCACTATGATAGCCTGTATGATAAACGTGAAAATAAAAATAAAATTCGGGGGTTTAGTGATTCATGTGCTATAAAATTGCAATGTTGCTGAAACCGGCTCTGATCGATTATTGTAAAGAACAGATGAAGGAGCCTCCCAGGGGAGTCGAACTGACCTATATCCCATACACTGAGGCAAAAGAGTTTGAGAAGGTCAGCTATGACATCCATGAGAATTTTGATGGGGTAATCACCAGCGGTTCGTGGCCGGATTCCATTCTGGAACGCCTGGAGTGGACGAAAACGATGTGCAAATCCTATTTTGATTTTGATATAGAAAATACATACCGCCTCATTTTAAGCGAACTTCTGCTCCATCCCGGCCTGAGCATCGAACAGATTGGCATTGATGTCCTCGGCAGCAGGTGGACGCTTGGTGAAGTGATTCTTGAGGATCGGATGCACTCCCTGGTGGATGATATGGAGAGAGATAAGAAGAGCGTAGATTCTTATGAGGATATGGAGCTGGAAGAGCAGAGGATGACCGATGAATACCTGATGCTTTTTAAAGAGGGCAGAATCCGGTCGGTTCTGACTTCGTCTTTGTATGTGGCCGATGCCCTGAATGCAGAGGGCTGTTCCTGCAGCTATATTTTCCCCAGTCTCAATATGATGAATTATGTGATAGGGAATGTCTGCCACGCGATTGACTTAAAGCGCGCCCGCGGCGGCAGTCCGGCCGTGATACGGATCGATCTGCATCTGGATGCGGAGGAGAACACCTATGAGAAGGCCCAGCGTGTGATTTCCCTGAAGAAGTCCCTGTCGGATTTTGTGCAGAGGGAATGCGGCAGACTGACGCTTAAAAGCGGGAACGAATATTTTGAGATTTATACGGTGCAGGAAGAGCTGGCCAGGCTGACAAACAGGTATACCGGCTGTCCGCTTACGGAATTCCTCGATAAGATGGAGCGTGAGGCGGTTTCGATTGGATACGGGGTCGGGGCGGATTTTTATCAGGCCCGTTCCAACGCGGTGAATGCGAGCAGTTATGCCCATAGCTGCCGGGACAAGACGGCAACCAGCTTTCTGCTGGATGAAGAAAACCGGCTTACGGAACTGTCTTCCGGTCATGAGGATATGCCGTCGGACAAGACGGGAATCCCCCAGGAGTATATCAACGAGGTGGCATATCAGGTGAAACTTTCCTCCGCCACGCTGATGAAGATTATCAATACGCTCAGAGCCGAGGGGACCAATGAGATATCCTCCACAGAGCTGATCAGCCGCCTGGGAGTGTCGCTTCGGACCGCGAACCACTATCTTGCCAATCTGAAGAACAACGGCAAGGCGGAGATTATCGGCAAGAAGAGACCGAATGGAAAAGGACCGAATATCAGCATTTATAAAATAGATCTTCCCTTTTAACCCGTATTCAGCCAAAACCCCGTCTAAACGGGTTGACATCCCCCGGCGATTATGTTAAATTATTGTTTAGCATAAATGCAAAGATAAGGAATAGTAGGCTGAATGACATACCAGAGAGCTGCCGGAAGGTGCGAGGCAGATATGAATAGTTCAGTCGAACTCGCCTTGGAGCAGCCTGTTGAAGGGAAGAGGCGCGGACATTCCGTCCGGTGCAGGGAAGTTCCTGTGTAGGCAGAGCCGGGATCCGGCCGTTATATGGAGTAGAAAGAGCATACCGTTTACCGCAAAGGCCGAACCGGCCGGAACCATGAAACCTGCGGAGCAATAACCGGTGTGAAATAGAGTGGTACCGCGTAGCGTGTAATATTGCCCTGCGTCTCTATGATAGTAGAGATGCAGGCTTTTTTTATATCATAGGATAGTGCTCCTGTGATATAAAAAGCTCTCCGGGCAGGAAGCGCTGCATATAAATTGAAACAGGAGGAAATGAAATGTCACAGTACAATCATACCGCCATTGAGAAAAAATGGCGTGAAAACTGGGAAAAGAACCCGATCAATGTAAATGACGGAGAGAAGGAGAAATACTACTGCCTTGATATGTTCCCATATCCGTCGGGAAGCGGCCTTCATGTAGGACACTGGAGAGGCTATGTCATCTCTGATGTGTGGAGCCGTTACCAGTTATTAAAGGGAAAATATGTCATCCATCCGATGGGCTGGGATGCTTTCGGCCTTCCGGCAGAGAACTATGCCATCAAGATGGGCGTTCATCCGGCTATCTCCACCGCGGAGAATGTAAAGAATATCAAACGCCAGATCGGTGAGATTGCGGCAATCTATGACTGGGATATGGAAGTAAATACCACGGATCCCGGATTTTATAAATGGACCCAGTGGATTTTCGTTCAGATGTTCAAAAAAGGCCTTGCCTATGAGAAGGAATTCCCGATCAACTGGTGCCCGTCCTGTAAGACAGGCCTTGCCAACGAGGAAGTCGTAAACGGCTGCTGCGAACGCTGCGGAACCGCCGTGACCAAGAAGAACCTGCGCCAGTGGATGCTCAAAATCACGGCATATGCAGAGCGCCTCTTAAATGATCTCGACAAGCTTGACTGGCCTGAGAAGGTTAAGAAGATGCAGACCGACTGGATTGGCAAATCTTACGGCGCAGAAGTAGACTTTAAGGTGGACGGAAGAGACGAGAAGATCACGGTTTATACAACAAGGCCCGACACCCTTTACGGAGCGACATTCATGGTCCTTGCACCGGAGCACAGCCTGGCGAAGAGCCTGGCTACGGACGAGACAAGGGAAGACGTGGAGAAATACATTTTTGACGCCTCAATGAAATCCAATGTGGACCGTCTCCAGGATAAAGAAAAGACCGGCGTATTTACCGGTTCCTATGCAATCAATCCGTTAAACGGCGAGAAGACCCCGATCTGGCTGTCCGACTATGTACTGGCAGATTACGGTACGGGAGCCATCATGTGCGTTCCGGCCCACGACGACCGTGACTTTGAGTTTGCGAAAAAATTCAATATCCCGATTATCCAGGTTATCGCTAAGGACGGCAAAGAAATCGAGAATATGACCGAGGCCTATACCGAGGCAAGCGGAGTCATGATCAATTCCGGCGAGTGGAACGGCATGGAGTCGTCCGTACTCAAACAGGAAGCTCCTGCCATGATCGAGGAGAGGGGACTGGGCAAAAAGACGGTCAACTACAAACTGCGTGACTGGGTATTTTCCCGTCAGCGTTACTGGGGAGAGCCAATCCCGATCATCCACTGTCCGAACTGCGGCAACGTGCCGGTACCGGAGGATCAGCTTCCGTTAGAGCTTCCGAAAGTGGAGAGCTACCAGCCGACAGGAACCGGGGAATCACCTCTTGCAGGTATTGACGAGTGGGTCAACACCACATGCCCGTGCTGTGGCGCGCCTGCAAAGAGAGAGACCAACACCATGCCTCAGTGGGCAGGTTCCTCCTGGTATTTCCTCCGCTATGTGGACAGCAAAAACAATGAAGAACTGGTTTCCAGGGAAAAAGCAGACAAATATCTGCCGGTTGACATGTATATCGGCGGCGTAGAGCATGCGGTCCTTCACCTTCTTTACTCCCGTTTCTATACGAAGTTCCTCTGCGACATCGGAGCCATCGATTTCGATGAACCGTTTAAGAAGCTGTTTAACCAGGGCATGATCACCGGCAAGAACGGTATCAAGATGAGCAAATCCAAGGGCAACGTGGTTTCCCCCGACGATCTGGTGCGTGACTACGGCTGTGACTCGCTGCGTCTCTATGAATTATTCGTGGGACCGCCGGAGCTGGATGCCGAGTGGGACGACAGGGGAATCGAGGGCGTATCGCGTTTCCTGAACCGTTTCCACAACCTTGTAATGGAAAATAAGGATAAGGATATTGCGGCGACTAAGGAAATGATTAAGCTCCGCCACAAGCTGGTGTTCGACATTGAACAGAGATTTGAGCAGTTCAGCCTGAACACCGTTATCTCGGGATTCATGGAGTATAATAACAAGCTCATCGACCTGGCTAAGAAAGAGGGCGGTATCGACAAAGAAACCCTCAGGACATTTGTAATCCTTCTGGCCCCGTTTGCACCTCATCTGGGTGAAGAACTGTGGCAGGTGCTGGGCGGTACGGACAGCGTATTCCACGAGACATGGCCGGAATGCGATCCGGAGCTGATGAAGGACGATGAGAAAGAGATCGCCGTCCAGATTAACGGCAAGACAAGAGCCGTCGTAACACTTCCCGCCGATGTATCGAAAGAAGACGCAATCGCGGCGGGCAAAGAGGCGCTCGGGGACAAACTGACCGGAAACGTAGTGAAAGAAATCTATGTACCGGGCAGAATCGTCAACATCGTAATGAAATAAGTGTAATGAATCAAGGATTCGATTGCAATAAAATAATGAACCGTATGCCCCATGGGCTTTTCATTGCAAATCAATAAAACAGCGCAGGCAATGCAGTAAAAACATTGCCTGCGAATTTTGTATAAAAGCAGACTTTTTTTCAAAACTATGGTAAAATATAAACAAAATAAGTAAATACAGAGGCAGAAAAATGAGTATTCCGGGGGAAGAGCTTATGGAGGCGTCAAAGCGAAGGGGAAAACGTAAAAGGATTATTTTTGCAGTCATTATTGTGGTTGTGAACATAGCGGTTGTACTGGCAGTCGGCAGGGTGGAACGAAATACGATCAACAAAAGCCTGACGGATCACGCGATGAGCGCAAAGGTCGGTTTTGAAGATGTCATGAACGATTATGAGCGCTCTTTCCAACTGTTTGTGCAGATGATGTCGCGGGAAATTGAAAACAATCCGGATCCCGATATTATATGGGATTATCTTAAAAATATCGACAAGAAGCTGCTTGCAATCGAGGGGGAGACGTATGACGGCCTGTACATGTATTACCGGGGCAGGTACCTTTACAGCTGGGATACCCCCTATTCCGTCTACGAGGAGAGCGGTTACGTGGCAACGGAACGTCCCTGGTATAAGGATGCTGCGGCCGGGATGGGAGGAATCGTTTTTACTCCTCCTTATATGAGCTATGCAAACCACTACATATTGACGACCATCTCCCAGCTCCAGCCGGACGGCGAGACGGTATTTGCCTATGATATCAAGATGGCCGATATCCAGAGCCTGGTTACTTCCATGGAGCAGTACAAAAACGCCCAGATGATGGTGTGCGACGGCAGCGGAACCGTAATCGGAAGCACCAAAGAAGAGTATCTGGGGGGAGATTTATATTCAACCCTGGACGAGGCGGCCTTGGCGGTGGAGACGGCAAAGAACGATTTGGCCGCGATTGCCGATCAGAATTCGGAGGAAGCGGTCAAGCTGAGGGAGACTGCCGATTCCGCAGCGGCTTTTTATGGATTCCGAAGCCAGTTTGAGGACGGCCTTCAGGCGGTCAGCCGGGGCGGCGGAGAATCGGTTCCTTTCAAGATGGACGGAAAGAAATATTACGGCTGTCTGCTGAAAGGAAACGGCTTTGATTTCCTGGTCTTTGTCCCGGCCGCTTCCATACTTACCGCGACGATGGACATCTGGCTGATTCCGATTCTCGTCACGGAACTGCTGCTTATCTATGTTCTGAGCCGTGTCAGCGTAGATCAGAAAAACAGGGAGCTGAAGGAGGCTTATGTGGAACTCGGACAGACGCAGAGGCGTCTTGAGATCGCGCTCAGCGCCGCCCAGAAAGCTGCGGCGGTCGACGATCTGACCGGAATGATGAATCTCAAATCCTTCCGCAAGGAGATGAACGAGGTTCTGGAGACGACCGAACAGAGCGGAATCCTGATTATGATAGATGGAGACCATTTTAAACAGGTCAATGATAATTACGGGCACAGCGTGGGAGATGAAGTGATTAAACTGACGGCACAGATGATCATCGGCCGTATCAGGACAATCGACCTTGCGTCCAGGCTCCACGGCGATGAATTCGCCATCTTTGTCGCCCACACTTCGGATTATTCCGTAGCGGAAAAGATTATGAAGGATATCAACGACACTCTGGCCGCGGAGGCAAAACGAAGGAATATGCCTTCCATCACACTGTCGGCCGGCGCTGCTGTCGTCAACCCCGGCGACAAATACTCGGTTGTCGCAAAGGCGGCGGATGCGGCTCTGTATGTGGCAAAGGAGTCGCACAACGGAGGATTTTCCTGTTAATAAATAACCTGTGTCCCTGCCTATGCCGGGGCGCAGGTTTTTTATTGCAAGAAAATCGTAAATGGAAAACGGATATTTTTTGTGTTATGATATAAAATATGACTTATCAGGAAAGGACTGACAGAAATGGGACACATTACATCAAAGGATGCCCACAAGAGCCTGGAGGAACGCATCAACTGGTTTACTCAGGGCGCTCCGGCATCGGATACGCTGTATAAGATTTTACAGGTGCTTTTTACGGAAAAGGAAGCCAGGGTTATGGCCATGCTTCCCGTAAGACCTTTTACACTAAAGAGAGCGGCTCATATCTGGAATACTTCGGAGGCAAAGGCGGAGAAGGTGCTCGACCATCTCTGCGAGAAAGCGCTTCTGGTGGATTCCTGGCATAATGGGGTCAGAAAATTTGTCATCCCGCCGCCAATGGCAGGATTTTTCGAGTTTGCCCTGATGCGCACCAGGGGCGATATCGATCAGAAATACCTGAGTGAGCTTTACTATCAGTATATGAACGTGGAGGAGGACTTTGTAAAGGATCTCTTCTATGCGACGGAGACAAAACTGGGCCGCGTGTTTGTCCAGGAACCGGTGCTCGGCAATGAGAATATGAGCCATATTCTGGATTATGAAAGGGCCAGCCATATCGTGGAGGAAGCGGATTATATCGGTCTGGGGCTCTGTTACTGCCGCCATAAAGCGGCTCATACGGGCCATCCCTGCGAGATAGACGCTCCGCTTGACGTCTGTCTGACCTTCGGCAATGTGGCCCGTTCCCTGGCGGAACATGGAGGACATGCCAGACTGATTTCCAAAGAAGAGGCAATGGACGCGCTGGAGCGTTCTTATGATGCCAATCTGGTGCAGATCGGCGAAAATGTGAGGGAATATCCGGCATTTGTCTGCAACTGCTGCGGATGCTGCTGTGAAGCGCTTCAGGCCGCCAGACGGTTTGCCCCGATGCAGCCGGTGGCGACGACGAATTACATTCCGGCAATCGATCAGAAGACCTGTATCGGCTGCGGCAAATGTGCAAAAGTCTGTCCTGTGCTGGCGGTTAAGATGGAGGATGAGTTATCTCCGGAGACGGGGGAGAAGACCGGCAGGAAGAAGGCGGTAGTGGACCGGGATATCTGTCTCGGCTGCGGCGTCTGTGTGAGAAACTGCCCGGTGGGAGCCATCCAACTGGAGAAACGGCCCGTACAGATTATCACGCCGGTCAACAGCACGCACCGTTTCGTGCTGCAGGCGATTGAGAAGGGAACCCTGCAGAACCTGATATTTGACAATGAGGCATTCGCCAACCACAGGGCCCTGGCCGCCGTCTTCGGGACCATCCTGAAGCTGCCGCCCGTAAAGCAGGCACTGGCAAGCAAGCAGTTTAAATCCATCTATCTGGACAGGCTTCTGTCCGCACAGATAGAAAAACAGAAGGTGGAACAGAAGCAGTAACGGCTACAAAAGAGACAAACACAAAGGACAAAAAAGAGGGAGGACCGGATGCCCAGATTATTAATCAGACAGAGAGTGTTTTCATGGAGCGATACTTATGATGTATACGGCGAGGATGAGAGTCCGCGGTATTTTGTGAAAGCCGAATTCCTGTCGCTGACCCACCAGATCCACGTCTATGACAGCCGTACGGGGGAAGAACTCGGCGCAGTCAGAGAGGCCTTTTTAACGCTGATGCCGAGATTTGAAATCGAGATCGGCGGACGGATTATGGGGCAGGTCGAAAAGCGGTTTACGCTGTTCAGGCCCAAATACGAGGTCGATTTTAACGGATGGCGGGTGGAAGGCGATTTCCTGGGATGGGATTACGGCATTTATAACGAGTGTTCGGCCATCATGCACATCGAAAAGGAATTTCTGCACTGGGGCGACACCTATGTGCTGCAATACGACGATCCGGAGGATGAACTTCTGGGTCTGATGCTTGTTATTGCAATCGATGCGGCAAACTGCAGCAATGGATAAATGCGGCAGATGCCGGAGGAATTGGTAATACAGGAATGGATATAGAATGGCTGAGCATGGACAGAAAGGAATTTGCCCTGATGAAAAAGAAGCACAGAGGAACCGATCGATTATATAAGAAAATCTGCCTGGCGGGACTTGCCGGGCTGATACTTGCGGCTGCAGGTCCCCGGACCGCATTTGCCGCAGACAACAGCGGCCAGGCGTACGGACCGGCCTGGGAGAGCGAACAGAAGAAAGCCGGACTCCTTACGGAACAGTCCGGGAATACGGAAACAGGAGAGGCCGCCGTCCCCTATAATGGAGACGTAAACACGCTCAAAGCGGCAAAGGAGGCCTCCCAGCTTATTGTAGCAGTGGGGAATCCTGCCGATCCCGCGCTGGGAACCCTGACCTGGTATAAAAAGAACCGGGATGGAGTGTTCGCACCCGCATTTTCCGTACCGGCAGTGAGCGGCATGAACGGGATTTCCGGAGACAAGAAGGAGGGGGACAAGAAGACGCCGGCGGGCGTTTACTCCTTTACCATGGCTTTCGGAATGAAAGATAACCCCGGAAGTATTCTTCCCTACCACAAGGTGGTAAACGGCGATCATTTCGTGGATGACGGAAACAGCCGGTATTATAACCGCCTTGTCAATGAATTTGAAGTCCAGAAGGACTGGACTTCCTCCGAGAACCTGATACGCCAGGCGCCGCATTACAACTATGCCCTGGTCCTGAATTACAACGACGGCTATGTGCCGGGAAAGGGTTCCGCCATTTTCCTGCACTGCCCGAAGGTTGCCAATAATACGGGAACCTCCGGCTGTATCAGCATACCGGAAGAGTATATGAAGGAGCTGGTACAAAACGTGGATCAGAATACAAAGATTATCGTAGTCCAGGAGGAAAAAGATCTGGCGGCGTATTAAGGCGCATTAAAAAGAAAAGAGCGAAATGTGCGGGCGGACCGCCTGAGTACGCTTTCCTTTTCAAATTCATAAGAGAATGTCATAAAACAATGTCATAAAAGAGTGGCACCATTTCCTTCTTCGCCGTCGGCGGGGGGAGATGAGTGCCTTATTTTATTGAGCGGCAATGAAAAGTTCGCGAAGCGTGCTTTTCGCTGTTGTTGTGAATAGTAACAAATATTAAGAATGAGTAAGAGAAAAGCAAAAAAGACGCTGGAAAAATCAGGTATAATGGGAGCATGGAATAAGCCGTGCGGGTTCCGGGGACGGAACGGGCGGCCGAAAAAGAGGAGGAAACTTATGAAAAAAGCAGGATGGAAACAGAAAAAAACAGCCGCGCTCTGCGGACTGGCGCTTCTCGCGATGGCCGGGGGTATCCTGGGAGGCTGCGGCAAAGGCGTACGGACGAACCAGGATGATTCGGCGGTAAACCCGTCCTACCCGGAAGGGATAGACAGCGACAAGGACTGGGAAAAATGGAGGGAGTATATGGACAATAATGAAGTGGATCCGTCTTTTATTGAGGAGCAGGCGGATTTTGTATTTACAACCGCCAGGGAGCTTCTGGCGGCCAGGGAGGAAAATCTGGTCTATTCCCCGACCAGTCTTTACTACGCCCTGGCTCTGGCGGCTTCCGGAACGGAGGGGGAGACGGCGGAGGAGCTTTACCGTTTTCTCGGCACAAAAGACAGAGAAAAGGCTGAAGAAAATGCGGGTAAACTCTACCGGACCTTATACTGTGACAACTCCATCGGCCAGCTTCGCATCGCGACATCCCTGTGGGTGGGGCGTGATCTGAAGCTGAAGGAAGCGTTCCGGAAGACGGCTGCAGAGCAGTTCTATGCCTCCGTCCACAATGTGGATTTTTCGGATGAAAAAACAGGTGGGGAGATGGGAAAATGGGTACAGGAGAATACAAAGGGAACAATTGCGCCGGAGATCAAAACCGATTCACAGCAGTTGATGCACCTGATGAATACGATTTACTTCTATGATGAATGGATTGACCGGTTTCCCAAATCGGAGACAAAGAAGGGAGATTTCCACCTTGCGGACGGAACCGCGGTGGAGACGGATTTTATGAACGCCACCTTTGGCTCCCATGGATTCAGCACGGGGGAAGGATATGTAAGATCCGCCCTGGGGTTGAAAGAGAGTGGTTCCATGGTCTTTGTTCTTCCCGATGAGGGCGTTTCCATCGATTCTTTTCTTGAATCTCCGGAGCGCTTGAGAGAAGCGCTAGAGAGCGGAGAGAGCCATACGGGGGAGGTGGTATTTAAGGTTCCCAAATTCACTTCGGACAGCCGGAGTGATATAAAAGAGATGATGATGAAACTGGGAATCACCGGAATTTTTGAGAACGGGGACTTTTCGGGAATGACGGAGCAGAAGGACATTTTCATCTCCTCCATCACCCAGAACGGGCATATCGGAATCGACGAGAAGGGCGTGGAGGCATCTGCCTTTACGGATATTGCCTACGCAGGGGCCGCGCTTCCGGACGGCAGGGCGGAGATGATTCTGGACCGTCCTTTCCTGTACGGCATTAAGAAGAACGGCGTGTGGCTTTTTATCGGGATTTGTGACAATCCCGTTTAAAACAATTATGAAAGTTTCGGACAATCTGAGATCCGGCTTCTTCCACAGGGAGGCGCCGGATTTCTGCCGTCTGTGCCAGGGTGTAGGAGAGGGAGGAACGGATGGAAGAGGATGCGTCCTCAGCGGCGTGGGAGCGGAGTTCTTCCGGAGCCTCATCAAAGGACCAGGTTACGGCTCCCAGACCGTCGGTTTCGATTAGAATCCGGTCGGCCGGAAGGCCCGCTGCGAGTTTTCTTACATCGGGATTCCACCAGACGTCCGGCCCGATGGAAAAATAGCAGTCAAGTTCCAGATACTGTTTCGGAAATTCGGGGGAGGAGTACCAGTGTACCAGATAGGTATTGGGAAATTCGGAGATCAGGGAGGCGATTCTCTTTTCCTGCCCCTTTGTGTGAAGAATCACGGGCTTTTTCATCCCGCTTGCCATGGCGAGCTGTCCGGTGAACACCTTTTCCTGAATGTCCAGAGGGACGTCACACCAGACGCTGTCCATCCCAATCTCCCCGATTACGGAACACTGTGAAAAAAACGGTTCCATATCGCTTATCCGGAAGCGGTCCGCATACCATGGATGCAGGCCGAAGGTAGGAATGAGAAAACTCTCATTTTCCGGTTCGGAACACAGTGCGGCCAGCCTGTCCGCCTCCATTGGGTTTGAAGCGCAGAGGAGAGAGGGAATCTTACTTTCCCTGCGCTCCCTGAGTTCTTTGCGTGAGCCGATATGGGCATGGGCATCGCATAAAAATCTTAAATCGGTCTGTTCTATTCTGGTCTGTTCTATTCTGGTCTGTTCTATTCTGGTCTGTTCCATTTTGACACCTCCTGCCGATGGTCCAATCTCTCTTTTTACACGAATCATCTCAGGTTCGTCCCGACATGATTTCCGAGTGGATCTTCTGCCTCAGATCTCCCTGCCGGTAGAGCCATTCCCTGTTTCTTTCCCTGTCCGGGATTGTGATTTCACAGGTGATATGGGCCGGCGTCTGGTTGAGAATCAGAATCCGGTCGGAGAGATAGAGCGCCTCATCCATATCGTGTGTGACCAGGAGCACCGTACGGTTTAACCTGGCCCTCATCCCAATCAGCCAGTCCTGCATATCACCTCTCGTGATGACATCGAGGGCTCCGAACGGCTCGTCCAGAAGCAGGATGTCCGCCTTGCACAGCGCGGTGCGCAGGAAGGCGGCACGCTGCCTCATGCCTCCGGAAAGGGCGGACGGATATTTGTTTTCATATCCGTCCAGGCCGAAAGCAGGAAAGTTTTCCGCGGCTTCCCGCTTCATTTCATTGAAAGAACCATGAATCTGTCCGTAAAGGCAGACGTTTTCCAGGATTGTTTTCCAGGGGAACAGGAGATCATTCTGGGGCATGTAGGCAAAATGCTCCGAGAGTCCGTTCACGGTCCGGCCGTCCACTTGAATCTGGCCGGTTTCCGCCGTGATGACCCCGGTCAGGAGCTTGAGAATCGTCGACTTTCCGCAGCCGGAAGGCCCGAGAAGACTTACAAATTCCCCCTCTTTGATGGAAAAATCCAGGGCCTCGAACAGTTTTTTGTTTTCATAGGAAAAAGATAAGCCGGATACGTCCAGTTTCATAGTACATCTGTCCTTTCTTATTTCACGGGGAGGAATTCGTTGGTATAGCAGTCGGAAGCCGGAATGGCTTTGTCAATTACTCCGTATTCAACCATGAAGTCCGTGTATCTGTCCCAGACTTCGTCCTTCATTACGCCCCATTGACTGGCATCTTCCGAATATTTATCGGCAAGATAGGTCTGGGATACTTCCAGCATTTCAAGAGGATAGTCGGGAGCGTATTTCTGGAGGATGGCGGCGCTTTCCTTTGGATTCTGAATTGCGTATTCGTAACCTTTTTCCGTGGCGGCCAGGAACTTTTTCACCGTGTCGGGGTTGTTTTTCAACGTGTCGTTGGAAGCAATAATGACAGGCGTATAGTAGTCCAGACGCTCATCCAGTTCGCGGACCGGCATATACTCGATTGGGAAATCATTTAACTGGCATTTTACATTGTCCCAGGCCTCAAAGAACCACATGATATCGGCTTTATCCTTCAGTGCCTCAAAACCGGAACCGTCGGAGATGACCATGTTGAGTTTGGAGAAATCGGCTCCGTCCTTTGTCATAACGGCGTTTAATACGGCCTCCTCGCCCGGGCCTCCCCAGCCTGCATAAGTTTTGCCTTCAAAATCTTTCGGGGATTTGATGCCTTTTCCCTCGTAGGTTGCAAAACCGGAGGTGTTATGCTGGATAATGGTTGCAATGGCTTTGATTGGAAGGGGATCGGCAGCGGTGAGGGCAATGGTGACGTCCTCCTGATAGCTGATTCCGAAATCGCCCTTACCAACGGCAATCAGGGTGGCGGTAGCGCCCTCGGTTGGCTCAATAATATTGACGTTCAGTCCTTCCGCCTCATAATATCCCTGGTCCAGGGCGACGTACATGCCGGTGTGGTTTGTGTTGGCCACGTAGTCGAGAATGACGGTGACATCCTTAAGCTCCCCGGAGCCAGCGAAAGCTTCACCGGAAGTCTCGTCCGTCTTTTCTGTGCCGGAGGAAGGATTCCCGGTTTCTGCCGCAGCCGGATTGGAAGACGGCTCTGCGGTGCCGGAGGACTGGGAACAGCCTGCCAGCGTACCTGCTGCCAGGGCAGCGGTTAACAGGATTGCAAGTGATTTCTTTTTCATAATTTTTCTCCTTTGGTGTGATTATTGAAAATGATGCGTGGGCAATTCGGGTTACGGTCCCTATCCCGCTAAAAAGCAGCGTGTGGAAATAGTAACGGCTTTGCATCATTTCATAAGTAAACATTGAAAATCTGCAACGTGGTGTTAATTGTTATTCCGTTTCAGATAGGGAAGGGCGGCGAACTGGTAAAGGCGGATCAGTCTGTTCATGCACAGGCTTAAAAAGATGATTACCAGGACGCAGGCAAATACCTTGTCGAGCATATAGCTGTTTTTCACTCTCAAAAGATAATAGCCGAGTCCCTTCTGTGAGCCGATCCATTCGCCGACCACGGCGCCGCTGATGCTGTACGTGGCCGCTACCTTCAGGCCGGACAGCAGAGACGGGATGGAGGCGGGTATCTTCACAAGGCGGTAAGTCTCCCATTTTCCCGCGCCGTAAGATCGGGTGAGGTGGACGTATTCCTCATCCACCTGGGCGAGCCCGTCGGAGAAACTGACCGCAATGGGAAAGAAACACATCAGTACGACGGTCAATATTTTCGGCGCCACGCCAAAGCCCATATAGATGATAAGAATCGGGGCCAGGACAATCATGGGAACCGTCTGGGTAACGACGAGAATCGGATAAAGTCCCTGCTTGACAACTGGAAAACAGTCCATCAGAATGCCGAGCACGAGCGCCAGCACAAGGGAGATGGCAATACCGGAGAGGGCCTCAATAACGGTAACGGCCGCATGGCCTCCCAGCGTGTTGAGTTCGGCTGCCAGCGTTTTTATCACCTGCACCGGTGAGGGGAGGACATACAGGGGGATATGAAAAACCTGCACGGCCCCTTCCCACAGAAGGAGCAGGACGAGAATGAAAAGAGCCGGGATGAAGTTATTATAATATTTTTTCATTGGATTCTCCTGTTTATAGAAAAAAGTCAATCAATCAGTAAGAACAAAGAGTTCCGCTCGCGGAACGCTTGCGCTGCCGCGCGGTTGCTTCTGCAACCATTTACCTCTGCGCGGCATGTGCATCCTGCCCGGAGGGCTTTTTATATCATAGAAGCACTTTCCCATGATAGAAAAAATCCCGCCGGATAATGGCGGGATGGTATGTACAATATTTCACGTCCCTACGTTGGCATTATCCAAATCAGGTAAAGGGTCGAAATTTCAAATTTCCTCTCAGCCTGTTCTACAAGCTCCCCTGTTTCTTTTTTGATTTATAACGGTAAAAAGTCCGTGAAAGCGGTCTTCTTATCGATTACTGATTGTAGCACGAAAAGGATGGGAAATCAATTGTTTTTTGGGAAATATAAAAATGCGGGGGTGGAATGGGGGAGGGGATGAGTCTTCAGTCCCGGTATACAGGTTGTTGCTGGTGGGGAATCCAGGAGAAAAAATTCCTACGGGGACTCGCTCCCGCTTGTGGAGCGCACAGCGGATGCTAAGACGTCAAAGAACGCCGTCTAAGCACCGGTGGGCTCCAATGTCCCCTTCGGAAAGTTTTCTCCTTCCTTCCCCGGGCAGGTTGTCGACGGGACTGAAGACGCCGAGGTTTTCGCTGGATTCCAAAACCCGGCCTGCGGCGGATTATTTGTTTTATTTCTCAAGGGGAGGGGACGGCCGCTGCCACTATGTTGTTTTAATGTTACTGCGGATTGCAAAACATGAGATATGAAACGGTGCATTGATCGGTGAATTGCTATAAGTAATTAATATTTACTTGTATATTGTATCTAAAACAAATATAATGAATATACATAAAAAGAAATATATGGAAACGGTTCGGAAGGTACGGAACGGTTACATATGTGGAAATCAGGAGGAAAGAAAGATGGAATTAAAATTTTATGTCTGTGAACATTGCGGTAACATTATTACTTACGTGAAAAACAGCGGAGTGCCGGTTATGTGCTGCGGTCAGAAGATGACGGAGCTTGTTCCGGGAAGTACGGACGGAGCGTTTGAGAAGCATGTTCCTGCAGTCGAGGTTGAGGGCGCTAAGATTACCGTAAAGGTAGGCGAAGTGGAGCATCCGATGATGGAGCAGCATTATATCCAGTGGATCGCTCTTGAGACGAAAGAGGGCGTTCAGATTAAATATCTGAATCCGGAGATGAAACCGGCTGCTGAGTTTGTTTTAAGTGAGACTGATGAGGCTGTTGCCGCTTATGAGTACTGCAATCTGCACGGACTCTGGAAAAAAGAGATCTAATTGAAAAAAGGGACGCCGGATGGCGGACAGGATTTTCTGACGCGGCCGAAACCGTTTTGCGGGTGAGGCGGGCGGAAAACAGTCCCGCATCCGGCGTCCCTTTTTTCTATCACAGGAAAGTGAGCCTGTGGTATGAAAAAACTCAGGGCAGGACTCTTTCTTGTCCGATTGACACAGGCGGGAGGCATTTTAGATGAAAACAATTGGAATGATTGCCGGAATGAGCTGGGAGAGCACCGTCACCTATTATAAGATTATCAACGAGGTGGTTAAGGAAGAGCTGGGAGGCCTGCACTCCGCAAAGATACTGCTGTACAGCGTGGATTTTGAGGAAATCGAAAAGTACCAGTCCGACGGGGAGTGGGACAGGGCAGGGGAGATTCTGGCGGAGGCTGCCGGGAAACTTGAAAATGCGGGGGCCGATTATATTGTAATCTGTACAAATACCATGCATAAGGTCGTACCGCAGATTGAGGCGCGCATCGGGATTCCGGTTATCCATATTGCCGAGGCGACGGCTGACATACTTCTGCAAAGCGGGATTAACCGGGTCGCCCTGCTTGGCACAAAATATACGATGACGCAGGATTTCTATAAAGAAAAGCTGGTTGGCGCCGGAATTGAAGTTCTGATTCCCGGGGAAGAGGAGATTGAAGAAATCAACGAAGTGATTTTTAAAGAACTGTGCCGGGGAATCATTTCGGAGACGTCCAAACAGAAATACCTGGCGGTTATCGATAAGCTGGCGGCTGCGGGCGCGCAGGGAGTGATTCTTGGCTGCACCGAGATTGGAATGCTGATCCGGGAGGCGGATACGGCCCTGCCCGTGTTTGATACGACGCAGATCCATGCGACAAAGGCGGCGCTTCTGTCGATCCGGTAATGGGATGGATGACGGAGCCGATGGCGGGACGTACAGTAACTACCCGTTCAGATAAAAGAAAATACGAAATAGAGGCCGCTGCCGGTTCCTGCCTGCAGCGGCCTTCCATGTTTTATTTCCGGTTTCCCATCTTCCTCGACAGCGTGCGCAGGGTTTCTACCTGTTTTCTCTGTGCGGGATTCATTCCTGAAGTGAGAATCGATACAATCAGATCCGTCTCCTGATCATTAAAATTCATTCCGTTGTTTCCGGTGGCCATGCTCATTAATAAGGGCATCAGTTTATCTTTCGGTGTTTTTCCGGCTTTGTCAGCCAGCTCGGTCAAATATTTCAGTTTTTGTTCATCCATTCCTTTCAGGCGCGGATCCTGTCTCCAATTCTCATTCATGGTCTAATTTCCTTTCTGCTTGTTATGATCTGTTTCTGGCCAGGTGGTTTCATGCTATTGCTTCGGGCTTTGTCACAGGTCTTCCCCGCCGCGGCACGGCTGCAGGGAGGACCGCTGCCGCTCTATGTAACGGAGCAGGTCGTGCTACGAGAACTGCTGAAAGGTCTGCATCAGCATTTGGGCCGTCTCCAGTCTGGACTGTTGATCGGGGGGAAGTATATTTTTCAGCTGGTCCATGGGGAAACGGAAGAAATCGTTTCTCCTGCCGTTTTGTCCGTTATGCCCACCGGAACCATTCTGTCCGCCGGAGCCGTTCTGGTTCCCCTGGCTGCCCTGGCTGCCCTGGTTATTCTGGGCGGACGAATATCCCGTACGGCTGTCGGCCCTGCGTTCCTGTCCCTGCACATGTTCCGGTTCCCGCCTGGGGATTTCCTGATCGGGTTCATCCATACTGTCCATATAGGACTGGTAAAGCTGGGAGCCCTGCAGAAAGTTGACAATCAGATCGATAAAGTCCTGCTCGGCCTCCGTGCCGAATGGTTTCATTGCATTTAACATATCCACCGGGGAAGCCGGCGCGTCTTCTTCCAGGGAGCAGATGCTGAGATCGCCTTCCTCACTGTTTCCAAACAACTGTACGGTTCGCTGCAGTTCACCAATTTTTACAAGCAGGGAGAAGATACGCTGTTCCTGTATATTGATGTAGGGAAGAGCGGCTTTTATCATCTGAAGATGAGGGGCGGCCGTCAGATAATCCAGCTCTGTGATTTTTAAAGTCTGTTCATTGCTCATGGGACAATACCTCTTAATTCCTTGCCTAAATATATGCGCAAAAAGAAAGGATCATGCCGACGCTTTGGAAATTGCCGCATATACTAAAGTACGATGAAAATTACAGGGGGAAAGTGGGAATGAGCACCCGTTTAATAATAGAAGGAAACAGCGTATACGAAATTGATGAAGACTGCCTCGCCTGCAGTGAGAAACTCGCGAGAGAAAAAAAGGAGGCGGGCAAGAGGACAGGCGACAAGATTGAACACAGGGGCGCGCAGGGGCGCCGTGATAATAATGGAAGATAGGAAAGAAAGCGGCGGCAGCAATGGATTTTACGGAGCGGACAGTAACTTTCACGGTAACAGTTCGGATAGGTCTGCGCATTTACTGCGCTGACTGTACAAAAAGATAGTGGCAGCAAGCATTCGGCTCATCGCGCAGCGATTTCATTAGCCGAATGCCGTAACAGTTCATGCTGTCTGAACTGTTACCTTTCGCGGCGCTCTGTAAGCGGCGTAAGCCGCTTTTTCCTTGTCCTAAATTAAGCTCTATGGTAAAATATCAGTAAACCGTGTTTGAGGCCGGAACAGCCTCTTAGCCGCGAAACGGCAGCCATACGGCACGGATTAATACGGAGGATAAATCGGTGATTCATTATAAAAATTATGTTAAACCAAAGGATTTGGAGGAGGCATTCACGATGAATGCCAAAAAGTCGGCGGTAATAGCGGGGGGATTCTGTTTTCTGCGTCTGCAGAACAGGAATATCGGAACACTCCTGGATCTTCGGGAGCTTTTATCGGATCGGATCGAGGAGACGGAGGAGGAATTCCGGATTGGAGCCATGGTTTCCCTGCGTGAGCTGGAGCAGCATGATGGGCTGAATGATTTTATGTTTGGGGCGGCAAGGGACTGTGTCTGTCACATTGTAGGAACGCAGTTTCGAAACTGCGCCACGGTGGGAGGAAGCATATTCGGAAGATTCGGGTTTTCCGACATTCTGACCTGTTTTCTTGTCATGGATTCCTGGGTGGAGCTTTACCGGGGAGGAAGGATTCCCCTTTCCGAGTTTGCGGCCATGAAGGCGGACGGCGATATTATGACCGCCCTCATTGTGAAGAAGACGGGCAGAAAAGCGGCCTATGAGATGATGAGAAATGAGGCGGTGGATTTCCCGGTGCTCTCCGTCGCCGTTTCGGAGGACGAAAAAGGGATGACGCGTCTGGCGGTCGGCGCAAGGCCGGCCAAGGCATTGGTCATTGAAACAGAGGGCCTGCTTTCCGTCCTGGACGATGAGAAGAGGCGCGCGGAGGCGGAGAAACTGGCCGCCCGTTTTACTTACGGTACCAATATGAGAGGCAGTGCGGAGTACAGGAAATACCTGGCGGGCATTCTCATCGGCCGGGCGGCCGGACGCATCGGCGCACTGAGAGAAGGACAGGAGGGCGGACGGGATGAATCTGACATGCAGGATTAATAATAAGGCGGTGAGCGCGGATATCGCTCCCGATATGATGCTTCTTGAATTTCTGCGCTCCCAGGGGTGCTACAGTGTAAAATGCGGCTGTGAGACGACAAACTGCGGTCTGTGCACCGTCTGGATGGATGGAAAACCGGTGCTTTCCTGCGCCGTTCCCGCGCTGCGGGCGGAAGGGGCTGAGATTACGACATTGGAGGGCGTTAAGGAGGAAGCGGAAGAATTCGGCCGTTTCCTGGCCGGTGAAGGAGCGGAGCAGTGCGGTTTCTGCAGTCCCGGCTTTATTATGAATGTCCTTGCGATGAAGCGGGAACTGAGGGAACCGGATGACCGCGAAATCCGGGAATTTTTGGCGGGCAATCTCTGCCGCTGTACCGGCTATTCCGGCCAGATGCGCGCTATTAGAAAATATCTTATTTACATAAAGGAAAAAGAGCAGGAGGGTCAGGAGTCATGAATAAGGGAAAGAATGTGAACCGGCCTGTGATGAAAAAAGATGCCATGGCCCTGGTGACGGGAGCGCCGGTCTATACCGATGATCTGGCCCCGAAGGACTGTCTTGTGGTGAAGGTGCTGAGAAGCCCCTACGCCCATGCGCTTGTGAAGACCATTGATACGAAAAGGGCAAAAGTCGTTCCGGGAATCGCCTGTGTGCTGACATGGGAAGACTCGCCAAAGAGCCGGTTCACCCAGGCGGGACAGACATATCCGGAGCCAAGCCCGTACGACAGAAAAGTTATCGACCGGCGTCTGCGCTTTGTCGGCGACGTGGCCGCCATCGTGGCGGGAGAGACGGAAAGCGCCGTGGATCAGGCTCTCCGGCTGATTAAGACGGAGTATGAGGTGCTGGAACCGGTTCTTGATTTCAGGACGGCAAAGGACAACCATGTGCTGGTCCATCCGGAGGAAGACTGGAAGGCGCTCTGCCCGGTGGGAGCCGATAATCAGAGAAACCTGTGTTCCAGCGGCGCCGAGTCGGACGGGGATGTGGATGCGGTGCTGAAGGACTGCGATCTGGTGATTGAGAGAACCTATCACACGAAGGCGGACAACCAGACGATGATGGAGACGTTCCGGGCCTTTACCTATAAGGATGCCTTCGGGCGGCTTAACGTGGTGGCGTCCACCCAGATTCCGTTCCACATCAGGCGGATTCTGGCTAATGCCCTGGACATCCCGAAATCGTCCATTCGCGTGATTAAACCGAGAATCGGAGGCGGGTTCGGGGCCAAGCAGACGGGAGTGGCGGAGATTTATCCGGCCCTTGTCACGATGAAGACGGGACGCCCGGCCAAGATGGTATTTACAAGATACGAATCCATGATTGCCTCTTCCCCGCGCCATGAGATGGAGATTACCGTCCGGATGGGACTGATGAGCGACGGCAAGGTCAGGGCTATCGATATGTATACGCTTTCCAACACGGGAGCATACGGGGAACATGGGCCGACGACGGTCGGACTCAGCGGCCATAAGGCAATTCCCATCTACACGCCGGAGGCATTCCGGTTTACCTATGATGTGGTCTATACAAACTACCAGTCATCCGGAGCCTACAGGGGGTACGGGGCGACCCAGGGCCTCTTTGCGGTGGAGACGGCGTTAAATGAGGCCGCGGCGATACTGGGACTTGATCCGCTCCAAATCAGGAGCCGGAATTTCCTGCAGGAAGGCCAGATTATGCCTGCCTACTACAATGAACGGCTTCAGAGCTGTCATGTAAAACAGTGTATGGACAGAGCGGCGGCCATGATGGACTGGGCCGGAAAGTATCCGTCCAGGGATATGAAAAACGGTAAGGTCCGGGGCGTCGGAGTCGGCATTTCCATGCAGGGTTCGGGCATCTCGGCCATGGACGTCGGAACGGTGACAATCCGCCTGAGTGATGAGGGCCATTATAATATGATGATCGGGGCAACCGATATGGGAACCGGCTGTGACACGATCCTAGCACAGATGGCGGCCGACTGTATGGACTGCGATGTGGACGACATCGTCGTGTCCGGTGTAGACACGGATGTTTCGCCCTATGACTCGGGTTCCTACGCATCCAGCACCACCTACGTCACCGGAATGGCCGTTGTCAAAGCCTGCGGCGAGCTGCGGGCAAAGATAATCGCCCAGGGCGCGGAGCTTCTGGAAGTTAATGCGTCGGAAGCGGACTTCGACGGTACCAGTGTTTATGCATCGGAAGCACGGACAGGGGAAGAGCAGAAGGTTTCCCTCAAAGATATCTCCACAAAGAGAATGTGCGGTTCGGGCCTGGCTCTTGAGGCTACGGTTTCCCATTCCTCCCAGGTATCGCCGCCTCCGTTTATGTGCGGTATGGCCGAGGTGGAAGTGGATTTGGAGACGGGGAAAATTGACCTTCTCCAGTATAAGGCGGCCGTGGACTGCGGAACGGTGATAAACCCGAACCTGGCCAGAATCCAGGCCGAGGGAGGCATCGTCCAGGGCATCGGCATGACACTTTTTGAGGATATAAATTATACGGATAAGGGAAGACTGAAAGAGAACTCCTTTATGCAGTACAAAATTCCCGCCAGGGTGGAGGTGCCGGATTTGGAGGTGGAATTCGATTCCAGCTATGAACCGACAGGGCCGTTCGGGGCAAAATCGGTAGGTGAGGTTGTCATGAACACCCCGCTTCCCGCCATTGTGCAGGCGATCTATCACGCAACCGGACTCTGGTTCCGGGAGCTTCCCGTCACACCCGAGAAGGTAGTGAGGGGGCTTAAAAAACTGCCATGATGAATGTGATTCTGCTGGCGGCCGGTTTTTCAAAACGGTTTGGCAGCAATAAACTCCTTCACTGTATCGACGGAACGCCGATGTACCGTTACGCGGTGGAGGCGGCAAAAGAATTCCAGAAACGGTTTATGGAACCGCTTCAAAAGCCGGGAAAGGGAGAAGCGGTCCGCCTCATCGCCGTGACGGCTTATGAGGAGATTGGCCGGGAACTCTGCAGCCATGACGGCTTTATACCGTATGGTGAACCGGCCGGATACATGAAACCGGACAGGCGGGTGGTGTTTAACAGGAACCGGGAAATGGGGATTTCCCATTCCATCGCGCTGGGGATTTGGGCGGCCGGAGCCATGTCGGAGGAGGACGGCCTGATGTTTATGGTCTGCGATCAGCCGCGGCTGGCGGCCGGTGAGATCTTCCGGCTGGCGGAGGAATTCAGGAGGACGAAAAAGACGATCGCCTGCCTGTCGGACGGAAGAAGGACCGGGAATCCCGTCGTATTTTCGGGGAAATACCGGGAGGAGCTTTTAAGTCTTCGCGGCGATACGGGCGGAAAAGCCGTAATGAAGAGGCATCCCGGCGAGGTATATCTCTGTCCCGCCTCTAATCCGGCGGCGCTTGAGGATATCGATTATATTGACAATGACATTGACAGGGAAGAAGATGAGTGATGCGATATGAATCTTTATAAGATTATGCTGGTAGACGATGAGGAAGAGGTAAGGAAAAGCATTATTAACAAGATAGACTGGGCGGACACCGGCTTTGAAGTAATCGGAGATGCGGAGAACGGCAAGGACGCCCTGGAAAAGATCGAGCAGAATGAGCCGGATCTCGTCCTGACGGATATCAAAATGCCCTACATGGACGGCCTCACGATGGCGGAGACAATCCGCCAGCAGTATCCGTCGGTGAAGATTGTGATTTTTTCCGGCTTCGATGAATTCGAATATGCGAAAAAAGCGATCAAGCTGAATGTAATTGAGTACATTTTAAAACCGGTGAACGTGGAAGAACTGACCGCGATCCTCAAAAAAATTAAGAAAAACCTGGATGAGGAGATCGAGCAGAAGAGGAACGTGAACCTCCTCAGGGAGAGCTATATCAAAAATCTCCCGACCATCAGGGAACATTTCTTAAACGACCTGATCCATGGGGGAATGTCGGGGGAAACCATATCGGAAAAACTGAAGGAATATGATATCGACATAGACAACGCCCATAAATGGATTGTTGCCGCCATCCATCTGGAACCGGACGAGAAGGTGGACAAGGCCGTATCCCTCCATAAGGAGCGGGAGCTGATTCCGATCTCCGTCCAGAATATGATAGAAGAAAAGCTGGAGGGACAGTACCGTTATACGATGTTTCACTCCTCCTTTGAGAGCATCCTGATTGCCGCGATCGATGAAAATAATTCCCAGACGGGCCTGGTGGCCATGCTGGGCGATATCTGCAAGGAGACGAAAAAGATCCTGGAGGTTTCCGTCACAATCGGCGTCGGAGAGAGCAGCAATTCCCTGACGGATATCGGCCAGTCTTTCCACTCGGCGTTAAATGCGCTGGGTTACAGGGCCGTCGCCGGTTCCGGCGGTCTTATCTACATCCGGGATGTGGAGCCGTTCAACCACGGAAAGCTTCAGTTCGACAGCCGGATGGAGTCGGAGCTGATAGCCGCCGTCAAATTCGGGCCGGAAGAGAAGATACGCTCCGTCGTTGGAGACGTAGTCGGAAAGATGGAGGAGGCAAAGGTCCATTACCGCCAGTACCAGGCCTATATCCTGGCCGTCATCAACGCCCTGACCCAGCTTTCGCAGCAGTATGACCTTCGGATCAGCGATATGTTCGGCGTGGAGACGGATTATTTTGAAATTCTTCTGAAAGTGGAAAAAACGGACAATATCAGGCAGTATCTGACCGAAGTCGCCTTTAAAATGAACCGGGTGATGGAGGAGGAGAGAAGCAATACGACCAAGAATGTCATCCAGGAGGCCAAACAGTATATCCAGGAGAACTTCAGGGATCCGGATTTGTCGGTGGAAAAGATCTGCCGCCATCTCCATATGAGTCCGGCCTATTTTTCCACCGTATTCAAGAAGGAGACGGGCCAGGCCTATATTGCGTACCTGACGGACGTGCGTTTAAACCGCGCGGTGGAACTGCTCATGACAACGGAAGATAAAACCTATATTATCGCAGATAAGGTGGGATACCCGGAACAAAACTATTTCAGCTATGTTTTTAAAAAGAAGTTCGGTGTGTCGCCTACGAAATTCAGGGGAGCCAGATAAATGGATAAGAAGGACAATAATCAGAGACGGCCGTTTTTTCTGAACAACAGCATACGTACCACGATTTTCATCTATTTTACGGTGACTGCGCTGGCGGCCGGCCTCCTGATTACATTTTCCCTGTACCAGAGACTGTCCGGCCAGGTCACGGCCATGGTCCAGGACGAGAACCAGAGGCTGATCGGCCAGGTGGCCCGCTCCGTGGAATCCTATCTGCGGACGATTATGAAACTGTCGGATTCGCTCTATTACGGAGCGGTAAAGAATGCGGACCTCTCCTCCGAGTCGGTCGGTTCGGAGCTTACGCTGCTCTACGACAATAACAAGGACAATGTCGATAACATTGCTCTTTTCTCGGAGGACGGAACGCTGGTGGAAGCGGTCCCCGCGGCAAGACTTAAAGCGAATCTGGACGTCACGGGGGAACCGTGGTTTAAGGATGCGCTGGAGAAGACGGAAAACCAGCACTTTTCCCAGCCCCATGTGCAGTATATTTTTGACAACAATGAGAACCAGTACCGCTGGGTGATATCCCTCTCCCGCGCCGTGGAGCTTACAAAGGGCACTTCCACGGCCCAGGGCGTGCTTCTGGTGGACATCAGCTATTCCAGTCTGGAACAGCTCTTTGACGGCGTGACGGCCGGTAAGGGCGGATACGTCTATCTGATCAGCAGCGACGGCGAGCTTTTATACCATCCCAAGATGCAGCTCATCGATTCGGGCAGGATGCAGGAGAATAATGCGGCGGCGGCCGGCTATAAGGACGGCAACCATATGGAGGAGTTTGAGGGCGGCAGCCGGTTTGTGACAATCAAGTCCATCGGCTATACGGGCTGGAAAGTGGTCGGAGTGACGCCGGAAAACGTCGTTTCCCTGAACACGATTAAAACCCGGCTTTTTATCGTATTCATCATTGCACTCATTCTGTTCATCCTGGCCCTCATCAATTCCTATATTTCCTCCAGGATCACGAACCCCATCAAGGAGCTGGAAAAATCCGTGGGAATACTGGAGGAGGGCAACCTGGATGTGACCGTTTATACCGGCGGTTCCTATGAGATTCAGCATCTGGGCAAATCTATCGGGGATATGGCAGCGCAGATACGTCTTCTGATGAAGGACATCGTGACGGAGCACGAGGCGAAGCGGAAACAGGAATTCGACACGCTGCAGTCCCAGATTAATCCCCATTTTCTCTATAATACACTGGATATTATCGTCTGGATGATTGAAAACGAGCAGAAGGCGGAGGCGGTAAAGGCGGTGACCGCGCTGGCCAGATTTTTCCGAATCAGCCTGAGCAAGGGAAAAAGCATTATCACGGTGCGGGATGAGCTGGAACATGTCAGAAACTACCTGATGATCCAGCATATGAGATTTAAAAACAAGTTTACCTATGAGATCGAGGCGTCCGACGACGTGCTGGAGCTGGCAAGTCTCAAGCTGATGCTGCAGCCCCTGGTGGAAAATGCCATTTACCACGGCATGGAATTCATGGACGGCGACGGGGAAATCCTTTTGAAGGTATGGAAGGAGAACGCGGATCTGTATTTCTGCGTGAGCGACAACGGCCTTGGAATGACCGGTGAACAGGTGGCCAACCTCTTTACGGGGGCGTCCCACGTGGAATCCAGGCGCGGTTCCGGCATCGGCGTTAAAAACGTCAATGAGAGGATTAAGCTTTACTTTGGGGAAGAATACGGCCTTTCCATTGAATCGGAGCCGGATGAGGGCACCACGGTCAGGATACATCTTCCGGTCGTGCCGTACAGTGAAGCGGTGGAGAGGGGGATGGTATAATGGCAAAACAGGAAAAAGTCCTCTGGGGTGTTTTTGCGGGAATTCTCGTGTTCCTGTATCTTTTATCCTCCACCGATCTGATTATTAAAGAAAAAAAGACGGAGATTTACCCGATTTCCATCGTTATCGCCGATACGACGGACGACTACTACGTCAACTTCCGAAAAGGCGTTGAACAGGCCGCCGATGATTACAATGTGGATGTCAGTTTTATCACGCTTTTTGATAAGGAAGATGCGGACAGCCAGATGGAGCTGGTGAAACGTGAGATCGACGATGGGGCTCTGGCAGTCATACTGGAACCCGTGGATGCAACGGAATGTATGACTCATATGGATACGACGGTCCTGGGCAGTCCGGTGATCGTGGCCGGGGAACTGCTGCCGTCGGAGAGCGTGAAGGGAGCGGTTTCCACGGATCATTTTGAAGAGGGCAAAAAAATGGGCGAGGCAATTGTCTCGGAAAATACGCCGGAGCTGCCCGTATATATCTTTGCCGGCAGTCTGACACACGGCTACACAGGAGAGCGTCTGGAAGGACTTCGGACGGTTCTGGAAGAAAACGGTTTTGCGATGGCTGCCTACGAGAGAAAAACGGCGGACACATTCCGCAAAATAATAGAAGAAACCGTATATCCCGGAAGCGGAACGGCCGTAATTGCCTGCCTGGATCCCTCAAGTACCAGTGAGGCGGCGGAGATTATAGGCGGAAGCCCGGTATACGGAAAGTACATCGTAAGCCTCTACGGGACCGGGACAACCCCCTCTCTCTTAAACCAGATGGACAAGGGAGTCATCAGGGGAATGGTGGTCAGCAATGAGTTCGACGAAGGTTATCTCTGCGTAGAGAAGGCAGTGGAAGCGATTCAGAGAAAGGGAGCCAGGGAGCAGATCCGCCTGGATGCCTATTATATAGAAAAAGCGGATTTAAGGGAAAGCAAATTCGAGAAGATTCTGTATCCGATTGATTAGGGGGAATGGCCTATGAAGAAGCAAAAACGTTTATGGATTGCGGCGGCCGCAGTGGCGGTGGTATTGGCCGGATGTATGGTTCTGCAGGGCTGCAGGAGCGATAAAAAGGATGAAAAAAAATCGATCCGCATCGGCGTGGTGCTGTACCGAGGAGACGATCCGTTTATCAACAATATCCGCTCCAACCTGGAAGACAAAGCTAAAACGTATGAGAAGGGAACCGGAATCAAGGTCGTGATGGATGTGGCCGATTCCAAGGGCAACCAGAATACACAGAACAGCCAGGTGGACCGTTTCCTCTCGTTGGGATATGACGCTATCTGCGTCAATATGGTGGACCGCTCCGCCGCCTCCTATGTCATCAACAAGGCGATGGATGCGGATGTGCCTGTCATCTTCTTCAACCGGGAGCCGGTGGAGGAGGATATGAAGCGCTGGGAGAAGCTCTACTATGTGGGGGAGGACGCCAAGGAGTCTGCGGTTCTGCAGGGAAATATCCTGGTGGATCTCTATCAGGAAAATCCGGAAGGACTCGATCTGGACGGCAATGGAAAGGTCAGCTATGTGCTGCTTGAAGGAGAGAGCAGCCATCAGGATTCCCTAATCCGGACCGAGTGGTCGATCCAGACCCTGAAGGACGGAGGCGTACCGCTTGAGAAACTGACCGGCGGGATTGCCAACTGGGACAGGAGCCAGGCATCGGCCCTGATGGAGCAGTGGATCGAAGAATTCCCAAAAGAAATTGAGGTGGTCATCTGCAACAACGACGAGATGGCTTTAGGAGCCGCCGACGCGCTGGAACGCAGCGGCGATTCCAGGCCGGTTAAGATTGTCGGCATAGACGGGACACCGCAGGGACTAGAAGGTTTAAAGAGCGGAAAGCTGTTCGGAACCGTTCAGTGTGACAGCAAAGAGTATGCCGATGTGATTTTTGAGATAGCCGCGGCGGAATCACTTGGGCAGAATGTGCAGGAAAAGGTGGAACTGAAGCAGGGAAAATATTACGAATGCAGCCAGCATGCCCTGACGGCAGAGTCTTTAAAGTAAGGGAGAGAAAGAGAACGCCGCCGGGACGGCCGGGGGGCGGAATGGTGAGGGGGAAGTCGTGAGTCTTCAGTCCCGGGCGTTAGGTTGTCGCAGGTGGGGAATCCGGGCAGAAAAAGTTCCTGCGGGAAACGCTTGCGCTCTTTGGAG
>NZ_URHZ01000067.1 GCF_900547735.1 uncultured Clostridium sp.
GGTATTGCCCCGTCCGCCGGCTTCAGGGGCTGATTGTCTCTTTCGTCAAGTGCGGAGGGAGGTATCGTCGCGGCCACTATGCAGTCGTGAACCTTTTACCTTTTGAAGATGTTTCAGGATGAATTCGGAGATAGATCCAAAACTAAATTTAATGTGTAAACAAAAAATTGCATGGTTATTAAAGGATAAATCAGACGCTAAAACTTCGGCTCATTAATTGAATACCATACAAGAGGCATTCCCCTGAAATTCAAGGAAACGTAGTGGCAGCGAAAATACCTCCCGCACTTGAAGGAATAGAACAAATCAGCAGCCGCAGGCCGGAGTTCGGGATGGCGAAAACCTTCGCGTCTTCAGGCCCGGTCCATAACCTGCCTGTGGGGAAGAAGGGAGAAAAAGATTCCGGAGGGAACCTGAAGTTCATCGGCACTTACCGAGGTTTTTTCGAGGTTAGTACCGTTATGCACTTCGAAGAGCGCAAGCGTTTCCCGAAGGAACTTTTTCTGCCCGGATTCCCCACCCGCGATAACCTACAGCCCGGGACTGAAGACTCACAACCTCCCCCTCACCATCCCGAACCCCGACCGTCCCGGCGGCGTTCTCGTTCCTCAACAAAATCCCCACTTTATGGCTAAACTGTTACTTGCGGTTTCACACCGTAACCGGAAACGAATTGACAACCGCTGTCCCTGATGCTATAATAACAGCGTTTTTCAGAAGGAGATTAGACAATGAACTTTTATATAACCAGTCAGCTTAAAAGGAAACTTAACTCTGTACATTTCAGACCGATGAAACATTGTGCAGAGTATAGCGTATAAATATACGCCCGGATTTCATCGGAAAGAAATACAGTATGGTTTTTAGGGCCGTATTGTTTTCTTTTCGTGTGTTTTTTGGCGTGAGAAGGCTATGGACAGTGTTTTGTCCATAGCCTTTTGTTGATTAATACGGTGAATTTTTCACCGCCGCAGTTGGTAATCAGTCAGACAGAAGGCAGGTATGGGAGCATACCGGGGCCTTCTGTCTTTTTTTACTTGCGGACTCTTTTTGGCAGGCAGAACCCGCTCGCAGAATAAAACGCTGGATACGGCGTAAGAGAAAGGATTATTATCATGAGCTTATTAGAAATTACAGAATTATCTCATACATTTGGAGAGAATGAGTTATACAGGAATGCGGAACTGACCCTGAATAAGGGGGAGCATATTGGAATTGTAGGACAGAACGGGACCGGAAAAAGCACCCTGATCAAAATATGTACGGAGCAGGTGATACCGGACAACGGGCGCGTTGTCTGGCAGCCCAATGTGACCGCAGGCTATCTGGATCAATATGCTGAAACGGAAAAGCAGATGACGATGAGGGAACTGCTAAAATCGGCTTTCCGGGATTTATATCGGATTGAACAGAAGATGAACCTCCTCTATGAGGATGCGGCGGGCGGAAATGCAAAGGCGCTTAATAGGGCGGCAAAATATGGAGAGCAGCTTGAAAACCGTGACTTTTATTCCATTGACACAAGGATTGACCAGGTGGCGGAAGGTCTTGGCCTGCTTGCCATTGGTCTTGACAAACCGATCGGGGAGATGAGCGGCGGACAGCGGGCAAAGGTGATTCTGGCAAAACTTCTGCTTGAAAAGCCGGACGTACTGCTTCTGGACGAACCGACCAACTTTTTGGATCGGGAACATGTCACATGGCTGGCCGGATACCTGTCGGGGCTGGAAAATGCCTTCATGGTTGTTTCACATGATTATGATTTTCTGGAGAGAATCGCCAACCGTATCTGCGACATCGACAACGGAAAAATAGCAAAATATTATGGAACTTATTCCGAGTTCTTAAGAAAGAAAACACTGCTGCGGGAGGATTATATCCGCCAGTATTCCGCGCAGAGAAAAGAGATTAAAAAGACGGAGGAATTTATCCGGAGAAATGCGGCGGGAAGGAAGGCGAAAATGGCAAGGGGAAGGCAGAAACAGTTAGACCGGATGGATAAGATGGAGGCGCTGGAGGAGAAGGAGATTAAGCCGATTTTTCATTTCCCCAATTTGCCCTTGACGGATACGGAGCATCTGTGGGTAAAACATTTATCCGTGGGTTATCTTTATCCCATCCTGAAAGACATCAGCTTTTCAATTAAAGGAGGACAGAAGGTTGTAATCACCGGATTTAACGGAATCGGTAAATCGACGCTGTTAAAAACCTTAGTGGGACAGATTAAGGCGCTGCAGGGCAGTTTTTCCTTTTCGGAACAGGTGAAGACGGGATATTATGAGCAGGATTTGGCGTGGGAGGATGCGGACAGGACGCCGATGGAGATTGTCTCCGATCAATACCCGGAACTTGTTAATAAAGAGATACGGAAAAGACTGGCGCGCTGCGGCATTTCCAGCAGGCATGCCATGCAGCCTGTCGGCACGCTGAGCGGAGGTGAACAGGCAAAGGTGAAAATGTGCCTGCTCACATTAAAACCGTATAATTTTGTTATCCTGGATGAACCGACCAACCACCTGGATCTTCTGTCCAAGGAGGCATTAAAAACTGCGCTGACGGAATTCCCGGGAACCGTTCTGCTGGTATCGCATGAAGAAAAATTTTATAAGGATTGGGCACAGAAAGTAATCGATATTTCAGATGTGGTCAGGTGAGCTCTGCAGTCGGGGACGGGGACAGGCGATGAATGGCGATAAATTCCTGTCATTGGTCTGCGGTTTGGAACGAAAAAGGCGAAAGATTGTTTTTATTTAAATAATATGGGAAAAAGTTGAAAAAAATATAAAATTCTGTCACAAATTGTCCTGTAAAAACGTTTAATATATAAGGGATGACTCATCACCCCTCCAATCCTACTTTGGCTCCGGTCCCTCAACCGGAGCCTTTTGCCGTCCAGCGGCAGTATTTATTTTATGAATAGCGGTCTGTGCACGTAGTATGTGGTCTGTGCACGGAATATGTGGTCTGTGCACGGAATATGCGGTCTTTGCACAGAGTATGAGGTCTGCGCACGGAGTATGCGGTCTTTGCACGGAGTATGCGGTCTTTGCACGGAGTAGCAGTCTGTGCACACAGCATACGGTCTGTATACACAGCGTGAGTTCTACGGCTGATTACCGGCGTAGAAGTCGATCGCCCGTGAAGCGAAATCAGAGGTTCCTTTTCCGCCCTTGCCGTCTATCGTTTCCGTGAAGGCTCCGCCTCCGGCATACATTTTTCCCAGTTCTCCCAATATTTCAGGGGAACAGTTGTAAAAGTGTTCCGTGATAAAATCCCGGAGTTTTTGTACCTGTCCCTGAGCCTCCGGGGAATCTGGGGAACCGTTTTGGGCATTCAGTTCTCCGAATTCACGGAAAAGTTCCATAAAATCATGATTGATCACGTCGTATTCTTCGGGACTGCGGTCCCGTGTTTTTTCTTCAAATTCTTTATAAGCAGCCGTTTTACCCCAGGCGGCCTTGGCCTGTTCTGCATACTCATCAATTTTTTTTGCATCAAATGCTGTAAAATCCAAATTTCTCACTCCTGTCATACGAATTCCACGAGCCAGATCGATCAGGTTCTCCAGGTGCTCTTTTTGAAGCAGCAGAAGATTCAGCTGCTGTTCCAGGGCCAGATTGCGATCAAAATCCGGACTGTCCAGAATACGCCTGATTTCCTTTAAAGGAAACTGCAGTTCTTTAAACAGAAGAATATGTTGCAGCCGTTCCAGGGCCGCATCGTCATACAGCCTGTAACCGGACCCGGTGACCTGCGCAGGTTTTAACAGTCCGATTGAATCATAGTAGTGTAAGGCACGTGCGCTTACACCGGTCAGCGTGCTCACTTCATTTACCGTTTTCATTGAGTGTCCTCCTCTCGTGTGATTATAGGATACACTATGACGTTAGGTAGGAGTCAAGGGAATTCCTGACGAAATTTAAGGAAAAAGTTGGCGGGAAATATTAGGCAAAATAATGCGGATTGTAATGAAAAACTATGCATCATGACAACTTTCTCCGCAATATTGATATTTTCACTTGATTACAGCTGTATACTATAGTACTATAAAATATAGCTAACGAGATGAAACATATGCGCCGCCGCAGCGGCCGTAACATAGAAAAGGGAAGGTGAAACATGGCGGCAATTGATTTAATTGTACTGGGTATGATAAAGGCACAGCCGCAGAGTGCCTATGAACTGCAGAAGAATGTGGAATACAGGAACATTTCCAAATGGGTGAAGGTCAGCACTCCTTCTATTTATAAGAAGGTGGTGCAGCTGGAAGAGAAGGGCGATATTACCGGGAGCATTGTGAAAGAGGGAAAGATGCCGGAGAAAACGGTTTACCGGATTACGGAAGCGGGGGAAAAACATTTCCTGAAGCTGATGGAGGAGACGGCAGGCCAGTCCGTCCGCCTTTTCCTGGATTTTAATGCGGTGATTATGAGCCTTGATTTTGTGCCTGAGGAGTCCAGGGGAGAGCTGACCGGACGGATTCAGGATGAGATTCAGATAATGAAGGACACGGTGGAAGAGAAAATGTCTGAGAGGAGCCACGCCCCGTTTACCGGTATGGCGATTCTGGAACAGCAGTACATGCTGTTTGATGTTCTGGGAAAATGGATGGAGAATTTCAGGAAGGACTATCTGAAATAGCGTTTCCAAACGTACAAAGGAGGAAAGATATGTTTGAGTCAAGATGCGGAGTCTGCTGTAACGATTGTGAGAGAAAGGAAGCAGTGCACTGCACGGGATGCACCAATATGGAAAAGACGTTCTGGGGCGGAGTCTGTGAAGTGAAAGCGTGCTGTAAGAATAGAGCGCTGAACCATTGCGGGGAATGTCCCGATTTTCCGTGCAGCATGGAGGCGGAGATGGGAAAAGACATGGGCTTTGACCCGGCGCCCCGCCTTGAACAGTGCAGAAAGTGGGCAGAGGAAAGCCATGTTTAAAATCGGAGAATTTTCCAGGCTGACCCAGGTATCGGTCAGGATGCTCAGGTATTATGACGAAATGGGCCTGTTAAAGCCCGCCCATATTGATTCCTGGACCGGATACCGCATGTATTCGGTGGAACAAATTCCGGTGCTGAATAAGATTATATACCTGCGGGACAGCGGTTTTGGCGTTGCGGAGATTGCATCGGCGATCGCCTGCAGGGATAACAGCCTGATTGCAAAACAGCTGGACGGTAAATATGAGGAGATTTGTAAAACGATACGGGATGAGCAGGAGAAGCTGGAGAAGATAAAACTGGCAAAAAAAGAAATTCTGCATGGAACCGGCGAGATGCACTACAATGTTGTAATCAAGTCAATCCCGGAGTATCAGGTGCTTTCCCTGCGGAAGAAAATTCCGGATTATTACTGCGAAGGCGGGATGTGGCAGGAGATGAGCGCTTTTGCCGGGGAGCAGCGGATATCGGTGTCGGGAGAGACTTTTTCCATTTATCATGACATGGAATTTAAGGAACGGGATGTGGACGTCGAGCTGTGCGCCCGGGTTACAAAAACAGGCAGGGACGGCGGCGGTTTTACCTACCGGATGACCGAAGCGGTGCCGTCCATGGCCTGCACAATGGTGTACGGGGATTTTTCCAATATCGCGGGGGCCTATCTGTCTTTTGCCAGGTGGCTCCAGGATAACAGCCAGTACAGAATGTACGGACAAAACAGGCAGATTGTCCACCGCGGTCCCTGGAATGAAGAAAATCCGGAGAATTATCTGGTGGAGATTCAGATTCCGATCGAAAAACAGGGAGAAAACCGGGAACCGGATTTTTCTTGACTCTCACACGGTGTCAGGGCCTAATATGGATTTACAGAAAATGAAAAACAGGAGGAAAAATGATGACAGAATTTAATGTAAATCCGATTGGGGTAATTCACAGTGACGACAGCGGTTCGACGATCGAACTTTATCCGGAATACCGCGCCGCGCTTCAGGCGCTGGACGGATTCGGCTACATCAATGTAATCTGGTGGTTCGACGGCTGTGATAATGAGATGGCCAGGTCGGTACTGACGGTGGATCAGCCCTATAAAAAATCTCCGGAGACAATGGGCATATTTGCCACAAGATCGCCTGCCCGGCCGAATCCCATTGCGCTGACCGCGGTGGAAGTGATTCAGATTGATTATGAGAACGGCATCATCAGGATTGCTTATATCGATGCCAACGACGGCACGCCGGTTCTGGATCTCAAGCCGTATACACCAAGCCTCGACAGGGTGGAATCCCCGGGTGTTCCGGACTGGTGTGCACACTGGCCAAAGAATGTAGAGGTGTCCGGCGATTTTGACTGGGAAAATGAGTTTAATTTTTAGTAAGTAACATACAAAAACAGCATCAGAGAACAGGTATCGGCGTAAAAACCGGTACCTGTTCTTTTGCATAACAGGATAAAACTCTTATGAAACAAAGTTTTCCTCTGCCCATCCGCTCACTGGCCCATCAGGAACCATTTTGCCATAATTTCCCAGCTCCGGCATTATAACTCAAAGATATAATTAGTATAGATTAAAAGTCATTGGAATTTAAATACCAAATGTACTAATATTAGTACAAAAGGAAAATTCAGAAAATTTTATGGTAAAAGCGGAGAAAAACAAAAATTGTGTTAAAAAACAAACGATATTCAAAAAGATTTAATTCGCCTTTATGCAATTAGATCCATAATCGGGAGGGGAGATGGATTATGAACGAAAAGATACAGGAGTGGTACGGGAAGAATGGGAAGCGGCTGACGGAGCTGATCGATAAAATCTGGAGCAAACCGGAAGCGTCCTTAGAAGAGTATGAGGCCTGCCGGAATGTGGCGGATTTTCTAAAGGGAGAGGGATTTTCGGTAAAGACCTTCAACTGCTGCGGAGAAGGGGAGAGGCCCAATACGGTGGTGGCCGACTGGGGAAGCGGATCTCCCGTGATTGGGATTCTGGGAGAGTACGACGCTCTTCTGGGCCTGGGTCAGGATGCGGTTCCGATACGTTCGGAACGTCCGGGCTACGGACACGGATGCGGCCACAGCCTGATGAGCCCTGCCGGAGCCGGAGCGGTATGCGCAGCCAGAGCGGTGATGGAGGCGGAGCATCTGCCGGGAACCCTCCGGTTTATCGCCTGTCCGGCGGAGGAGATTGGCAAGGGCAAGATTTATCTGATGGAGAAAGGAGTGTTTGACGGGCTTGACTGCTGTATGGCCTGGCATCCGGCCGGGTATGATGCAACGCCATTTGAGGGGGTATTGCAGGCACTGGCGGGAATGAAATTTGAATTTTTCGGCGAGGCCGCCCATGCGGCCCTTTCCCCGGAGCTGGGAAAGAGCGCTCTGGATGCCGCGGAGCTGATGAATATAGGGGTTCAGTTCCTGCGGGAGCATGTGACGCCGGATGTACGGATCCATTACATTTACCTGAACGGCGGGGACAGGCCGAACATCGTGCCTTCCTATGCTTCTTTACAGTACTATATCAGGGCAAAAGATATGAAAGGAAATGAGGCGGTCATCGAGAGGGTGAAACGGATTGCGCAGGGAGCGGCCCTCATGACGGACACGCAGGTAAAGTGGGAAACGGAGATAAAAAGCCCGGAGACCTGCATCCTCCACAGCTTTAACCGGTTTTTATATCAGGCCATGGAAAAAATCCCGCCGGTCAGATACACCGGGGAGGAAAAGGCGTTTGCCGGAGAATTATACAGAAATATCATGGGAAGAGAGCCGGAGGGGGAGATACTTCCGGAAGGAATCAGGGAGCCGGGCGGAACAGAGATTCCGGCCATGGGCTCCAGCGATGTGGGCTGTGTGACAAAGGCAGTGCCGACGGGGCGGATATTCGGACTGGGGATTCTTAAGGATATTCCGACCCATCACTGGGGAGTGACGGCCACGGCCGGAATGAGCATCGGATATAAGGCGTCCCTGTTTGCAGGACAGGCCCTGGCGCAGGCGGCGTATGAGATTGCAGTTACCCCGTCTCTTATAGACGGTTTTAAAGAGGAACTGAGAGGGAAGCAGTAAAAACAGCAGTATACGAAGGAGGATATTTATGAGAAGGACGTTACGGAAATGGGTATGTGTTGCAATGGCGGGAATCATGGTTCTGTCCATGGCAGGATGCGGCGGGGGAGATAAGGCAAAGGAAGCGGATACGTCGAAAAACGACACGCTGACGGTGGCGCTGCCCAGTGAACCGCTGGGGCTTGTCGGCTCCCAGGTGGGAACTCTGGTTTCCAACATTCCTATCTGCAATATTGCCGAGGGACTTATTACCGTCACCCCGGAGGGGAAATATGAACCGCTCCTGGCGGAAAAGTATGAGCAGGTGGACGAACGCTCCTACCGATTCTATTTGAAAAAGGGCGTGAAATTCCATAACGGGGAAGAGATGAAGGCGGAGGACGTGGTTTACTCCCTGCATGAGGCAGCCATAAGCCCCAGCGTCAAGCATGCATCCGCGGCCATCGACCCGGACGGATTTGAGATAGAGGATGATTACACCGTTATTGTACGGACCACGGAAGCTTATGCGCCGATTATCGCCTGTTTGAGCCATTCGGCCAATTCCATCGTAAATGCTAAGGCATGGGAGGAGAAGGGGGAGGACTTCGTCCGCAACCCGGTCGGTACGGGACCGTACAAGTTCGTGTCCTGGACATCCGGCGAATCCATCGTCCTGGAGCGTTTTGAGGATTACCACGGAGAAAAGGCAAAGACAAAGAACCTGGTGTTCCGGATTATGCCGGAGGCGGCCAGCCGCGTCGTGGAGCTGGAATCGGGCGGCGTTGATGTAATCGGGGATGTGCCGGTCAACGATCTGAAACGGTTTAAGGAGAGTGATGGGAAGTTTAACGTATACGCAAAGCCGGGCATGAGAATTTATCCGATTATCATGAATGAACAGTCGGAGCTTTTTGCCGACAGAACGCTGCGCCAGGCCATGCGCTATGCAACGAATGTGGATGATATGATTTCCGTAGTGTGGGAGGGGGACGCAACCCACGTGGATACGGTGATGCCGCCCAGTATTGCGGGTTATACCGGGGATGTGACAAAATATGAATACAGTCAGGAGAAGGCGAAAGAACTGATGGCGGAGGCCGGATATCCCGACGGATTTACCTGCAAACTTATCACCAGCGAGGCAAGTGAGAATGTGAAACTGGCGGAAGTCCTGCAGGCGCAGTGGAAAGAGATTGGCGTTACGGTGGAAATCGAACAGATGGAGAATGCGGCCTGGCTGACCCGTCAGAATAACCTGGAATTCGATCTGACCGTATGTCCGACCAACAACTCCGTGGGCGATGCGGACGGAAACTTTACGAAGATGTTCCTGTCTACCAACACCGGCAATGCCGGTAACTTTGCGGCCTACAATAATCCGGCGGCGGATGAGCTGATTCTGGCGGCGCGCGCCGAGGGAGATCAGGAGAAACGCGTGGGCATGTACGGGGAACTGCAGCAGATTATTGCCGACGACGCGGTCTGGATTCCGGCCGGCGTCCCGGATTTACAGGTGGTGACGAGAGGAAACGTAAAGGGATTTGAACTGTACGCAAACAATACCCAGAGGTACAAGGACGTTTACAAGGAGTGATGATATGCTGAAATACATCATAAAGAGAGTGCTTATGCTGGTGCCGGTCCTGCTGGGCGTCACATTTATCATATTCGTGCTGCTCAGTGTGACCACCGGCGATCCGGCGGAGATTATCCTGGGGGAGGCCGCCACGCCGGAAACGGTGGCGGAGCTCCATGAGGAGATGGGTCTGGATGACCCTCTCCCCATCCGGTTCGGTAAGTTTGTCTGGAATTTCGTCAGCAAGGGGGATTTGGGCCGGAGCTATACGACCAACGAACCTGTGACGGAACTGATTGCAGCCAGATTTCCGAACACATTAAAACTGGCGGCTGCGGCCACGCTGATGTCGGTGGCCGTGGGACTGACTTTCGGAATTATTTCCGCAATCAGGCCCTATTCGATGGTGGACAATGTCGTTATGTCGGTGGCGCTGATCGGAGTATCCATGCCCAGGTTCTGGCAGGGATTACTGCTCATCCTTTTATTTTCCATTAACCTGGGATGGCTGCCCTCTTCGTCCACGAACCTGTCGTCCATGAAGGAACTCTTTCTTCCGGCGCTCACCGTGGCGCTGGCATCGGCCGCCGAGACGGCCAGAATGACACGGTCCAGCATGCTGGAGGTCATCCGTCAGGACTATGTGGTGACGGCCAAAGCCAAGGGCCTGCCGGAGCGCATGGTGGTTCTGCGCCATGCCCTGAGGAATGCACTGATACCGATTATCACCATTGTCGGCATTAACTTCGGTGTCCTGCTGGGTGGAGCGGTGGTGGTGGAATCCATATTTTCCATATCAGGGGTAGGAAAGCTTATGGTGGATGCCATCAAGGCGAGAAATTATCCTGTCGTCCAGGGCGGAGTGCTGTATATCGCATTTGCCTTCTGCATGGTAAACCTGCTGGTGGATATTCTGTATACATTTGCGGATCCGCGGGTAAAATCCAGGCTGCGTTGAGGGGGACAATGCTATGAATGAAACAACTGTTACATATAAGAAAAAGTCGCAGGGACCGGAGATATGGAGGAGATTCAAGAAAAACAGGCGTGCGCTTCTGGGCCTGGGCATTCTGATTTTCCTGGTATTTCTGGCGGTATTTGCAAACGTGGTATCGCCTTATGATCCGACGGTGCAGGATATTCCAAACAAGCTTCAGGGGCCGAGCATAGCGCACCTGATGGGGACGGATCAGTATGGGAGGGATATTCTTTCCCGCGTGATTTTTGGAACCAGGATATCTTTGATGGTTGGAATTGTTTCCACATCCATGGCCGTAGCCGTGGGAGGCACGCTGGGTTCCGTGGCCGGATATTACGGAGGGGTGACGGAGAGCATCATCATGCGGGTCACCGATATCTTTCTGGCAATTCCAAGCATCCTTTTAAACATCGCCATTGCGGCGGCGCTCGGGGGAGGACTGGTCAACATGATGATTGCTCTGGGGATTTCCTATATACCGGCATACTGCAGGATTATGAGAAGCTCCATTTATTCGGTGCGGGATCAGGAATTCATCGAGGCATCCAGGGCCGCGGGAGCGGGGGACGGCTATATTATTCTTCACCACATTGTGCCGAACTGCCTGTCTCCGATGATCGTGCAGGCCACGCTCAAGGTGGGAGCGGCAATCCTGCTCTGTTCTACCCTAAGTTTTATCGGTGTGGGCATCAGTCCGCCTACCCCGGAGTGGGGCTCCATGATTGCAACGGGCAGGGAGTATTTAAGGACAGCCCCGCATCTGACCACGTTTCCGGGCATTGCCATTATGCTGGCCGTATTTTCACTGAATCTGATGGGGGATGGGCTGAGGGACGCCCTGGACCCGAAACTGAAAAATTAGGAGGGGGTTAAAATGGGAGAGAAAGAACAACTGCTGGAGATTAAAAACCTCACCATCCATTATGTGACCGATGAATTCGTCGTGCATGCGGTGGAACATCTTCATTTAACCCTGGAAAAGGGTAAGACCCTGGGAGTCGTGGGAGAAACCGGAGCGGGCAAAACCACGACGGCCAAGGGGATCATGCGCCTCCTGCCGGATCCGCCGGCCAAGGTGATAGAAGGAGAAGTATTTTTTGAGGGACGGGATCTGCTGAAGCTGGATGAAAAGACCATGCGGACCATACGGGGAAACCAGATTTCGATGATATTCCAGGACCCAATGACGGCGTTAAATCCGGTTCTGGTGGTAGGGGAACAGATCGCCGAGGTCATTTCCCAGCATGAGCACATCAAGAAAAGCGAAGCTATGAAGAAGGCCGGGGATATGCTGGAGCTGGTGGGAATTGAGAGGAGGAGGCTTAAAGACTACCCGCATCAGTTCTCGGGCGGTATGAAGCAGCGCGTCGTGATAGCCATGGCTCTGGCCTGCAATCCGATTCTGCTTATTGCGGACGAACCGACGACAGCCCTCGACGTGACGATTCAGGCCCAGGTGCTGGAACTGATGCGGGGCCTCAGGGAACAATACGGCACGTCCATGCTGCTCATCACCCATGACCTGGGGATTGTGGCGGAAATCTGCGACAATGTGGCCATCATGTATGCGGGAAATGTGGTGGAATACGGCACCAGGGAAGATATCTTCCTCCGGACGTCCCACCCGTATACCAGGGGATTGTTTGCCTGTATTCCGGATCTGTTTGAGGATGAGACAACGCTGACGCCGATTAAGGGACTGATGCCGGATCCGTCCAACCTTCCGGAGGGCTGTGCGTTCGCACCGCGGTGCGGGGAGGCAAAGGAGTGCTGCCTGAAGGAGAAACCACAGGCAAGGGAAATTACACCGGGCCATTATGTGTCATGTTTTTTTGCGGAAGGTGGGAATTGACATGGAAGAGAAACTGATTGAAGTAAAAAACTTAAAAAAATATTTCCAGACTCCCGCCGGGATGCTCCATGCGGTGGATGACGTGAATTTCCACGTGATGAAGGGGGAAACCCTGGGCTTAGTAGGGGAATCGGGCTGCGGAAAATCCACCACCGGCAGGGCGGTACTGCGGCTCATCGAACCCACCGGAGGCGAGATTTTGTATGACGGTGAGGATATCTGCAAGTACGGTAAGGAAAGAATGCGGGAGATGAGGAAAAAGATGCAGATCGTCTTCCAGGACCCGTACTCTTCTTTGAATCCGCGCCACAATGTCTTTGAGTGCATTGAAGAGCCGTTAAAGGTCAATAAGATATACAGAGACAGGAAGGAAACGGAGCAGAAGGTATTTGAACTGATGGAGACGGTGGGGCTGGCTCCCCGTCTGGTCAATGCGTATCCCCATGAGCTGGACGGAGGGCGCCGCCAGAGAGTCGGCGTTGCCAGGGCTCTGGCCCTCAACCCCTCATTTCTGGTGCTGGATGAGCCGGTGTCGGCCCTGGACGTGTCTATCCAGGCCCAGGTACTGAATCTGCTGCAGGAACTGCAGCACAAATTCAAGCTTTCCTATCTGTTCATTTCCCATGACCTGAGTGTGGTAAAGCATATCAGTGACAGGATTGCGGTTATGTACCTGGGAGTGATCGTGGAGCTGGCCGATTACCGCGAGATTTTTTCAAATCCTCTGCATCCCTACACGAGGGCGCTGCTCTCGGCCGTACCGGTTCCCAGGCTGTCCGTGGAGCGGGAACGTGTCATCCTGGAAGGCGATGTGCCGAGCCCGGTCGATCCGCCGGCCGGATGCCGCTTCTGCAAGCGCTGTCCGAACCGGAAGGAGATCTGCGGGGAAGTGACGCCGGAGTTTCTGGAGAGGGAACCGGGCCATTTTGCCGCCTGCCACTTTGCCGGTGAAACAGGCATTTAGTGGTAACGTTCTTTCAGAAGATTTACAAAATGCTGCGCTGCGTGCGTCACATAGGAAGAGCGCTTGTAGAATACGGCCAGGGGCCATTGGAGCGGGGGCTCATCGATGGTAAAGAGAGCCAGGTTGGGAGGAAGGTTGCCCGGCGCGGTGCCGGCTTCGGGGACGAAGGTAAATCCCATACCCGCGGCCACCATATTGATGGCGGTAGTCAGGTTTTCCGTCTCAAAGATCCGGGAGGGGTGCAGGTGGTGCTTGCTGAAGAAACTGGAAATGGTCACAGTCAGGTTCTGTCCGGCCTTTGTGAGGAAGAACTGCTCCTTTTCAATCAGTGAGAGATCCAGGTGGGGATAAACTCCCGCCGGATTGCCGGACGCGCCGCTTTCCGGAAAAAGGGAGCGTATCAGCGGATGCTCCCGGTTGGCCAGAAGCAGAATCCGCTCATACATGAGCACCTCGTAGTCCAGATTTTGATAATTAAGGTTGGAAACGGGATTTAAAATACAAAGATCCAGCCGTTGTTTCAGCATCTCATTGATTAGGAAATCGGATTTTCCCTCGACTACCTTGACCTCGATATTTGGGTACTTCTTTGAGAAAACGGGAAGAATCTCCGGCAGCATATAGGAGCTGCGCCACAGGGCGAGGCCCAGAGTCAGCTTGCCGCGGTCGTTCTTCTTGATTTCGGAAAATTCTTTCTGGAGCTGGCTGTCCAGCTCGGCAACGGTAGTGACATATTCCAGATACCGCTCGCCTGCATAGGTGAGCTTCAGCGGTGAGCTGTGATGATCGAAGAGCTCGATCCCCAGGTTGTCCTCCAGTCTTTTTAAATATTTGCTCAGGGAGGGCTGGGAGATAAAAAGTTTTTCCGCTGCCTCGGAGAGGTTTTTTGCCTCCGTGATGGCAAGGAAATATTCGTAGTTTTTGAACAGCATATGGTCACCTCACAGTAGTGTACTCATTAATATAACTAAAAGTTATAATCATTGTATCACGGTTTTCCTTTTATTTAAAGGGAAAATAGGAGAAATATCAATAAAACGGCATGGCTGAAAAGTTATAATGAGAGGGGAGACATGTTTCAATGAAAAAAGCAGTTGTAGTGGATAAAGATTATGGGAGTGTGGCAAAGGAGGATTTGGAAGAACTGCAGCAGGCATACCGGGAACAGGGGATAGAGCTTGAACTCTGTCATTTTACCTCGGAGGAGGAGATCATCGAGGGCTGCAGAGGCGCGGCGGCCATTTTAGGCACCGGCAATCCGCCCATCACAGCCCGCGTCTTAAAAGCGCTCCCGGAGCTTAAAATTGTCCAGCGGTTTGGAATCGGGGTTAATTCCATCGACCTGGAGGCGGCGTCGGAGTGCAGAACCGTGGTTCTTTTTATGCCGGGGTTCTGTGTGGAGGAGCTGGCGGCCCATGCAGCGTCGCTGATCCTGGCCCTGATCCGGAACACCGCGTATTATGACCGCCATATCCGCATGGGAGAATGGCCGAAAGCGTCTTATTATACACCGCCCAAGGTGTCGGAACTGACGGTGGGCCTCTATGGTTTCGGGGGCTCGGCAAGGCTGCTGTACCAGATTTTCAGGGAGGGCTTTGGAGCCAGGGTCATTGCCTGCGACCCATATCTGCCTGAAGAGGCCAGGGCGCGGTATGATGCGGAATTTGTGGATTTTAACACCCTGCTCGGCCGGTCGGATGTCATCTCCATCCATGCCCCTCTCAATAAGGAGACCAGGCACATCTTCGGCAGGGATGCATTTTGCAGGATGAAGAAGGGTGCTATGATAGTAAACATCGCCAGGGGAGGGCTGATCGATGAGGAGGCTCTTGTGAAGGCCCTTGACGAGGGGCAAATCCGTTTTGCAGGCCTCGATGTATTCGAGACGGAGCCTTTAAGAGCCGATTCCCCTCTTCGGGAGCGCGACGATGTGGTGTTGACCTGCCACAGCGCATTTTACGGCACAGGCTCTAAAAAGCGGCAGCTTTCCTGGGCCAGGGAGCTGGTGGCGGAGGCCCTGAATGAGGGGAAAGTCAGGAAGGAACATGTGGCGAACCGTGATGTGATGGAAAAAGAGACGGGATTTCAGTTTACATAGAATTTATATAGGAGGATGTCAGAATGAATATTGGATGTAGGATTGTAAAGGATTTTGTAAGGCCGGACAGAAATTTGATTGAGAAATTCCGGGGACTCCCGGTTGCCAACATTGACGACTGCATGAACCGGATGGCGGCGGTGTCCCATGAAATCCGTCCGGTGAACCGTGCGAAACTTTTAGGACCGGCTTTTACCGTGAAGGTTCCGGCAGGGGACAACCTGATGTTTCACAAGGCCATGGACATGGCCAGGGAGGGAGATGTCATAGTGATAGACGCCGAGGGCGCCACGGATCGGGCGATTTTCGGGGAGCTGATGATTCAGTACTGTATGAGCAGAAAGCTGGGAGGCGTGATTGTGGACGGATGTATCCGGGACTCCGACACGCTGGAGACACTCGATTTTCCCGTCTACGCTAAAGGAATCACACCCAACGGCCCGTATAAGAACGGCCCGGGAGAAATCAACACGGTAATATCATTCGGCGGCCAGGTGGTGCGCCCGGGTGACATTATTGTGGGAGACGCCGACGGAATTCTCATCATCCATCCCGAGGAGGCGGAGCCTCTGCTTGAAAAAGCGCTTCAGGTCATGGAAAAGGAAGAGGGGATTGTGGAGACGATGGAAAGAGACGGAACCTATCTGCGTCCGTGGGTGGATGAGAAGCTGGACGAGATTGGGTGCGAGTATATGTAGTTTCCCGAAGCTGCCCCGGACGGTATATTATGTCGTTTCTGTGTGATTCGAAATACGCTGCCGGGTACGGTACGAGAAGGAATATTTTGCAGCACGGTATATTGTGATAATCACTATACCGTGCTGCATTTTGCTTTTATCTCTGCTATAATGGCATCAGGAATAATTGAGGTGAAGTATGAAAAAAGATACGGTTTTGAAATTTGCAGAAGCGATAAACAGACAGGATTTACCGTGCATTATTGAAATGATGTCGGAGGATTTTTATTTCATAGACACCTATGGCGGTAAAGCGGATAAGGAGCAGATGAAAACAGGCTGGCAGGGGTATTTTGATTGGTTTCCTGATTATCATATTGAAGTAGAGGATTACCTTGAAAATGAAAAGTTTGCAGTGATAATCGGAAAGGCCGGCGCATCGTATCTGGGGGACGGAAGCAGGCATTGGGAATTTCCATCCTGCTGGAAAGTGGTGGTTAAGGAAAGTCGGATTCAGCTCTGGCAGGTTTTTTGTGATTCCAAAAAACAGTTGGATTCCATGCAATAACCCGGCGGGCAGGACTAAATTTTGCAGGATGATATTTATAGAAGAAAGGTGATAATATGGAGCGGGTTTACTATAAACAGTTAATAGAGGGAGCGGCGATTCCAGCCATTATTCATAACAGCAGTTATTTTCTGATACAGATGGCAGTGTATGAGAATGGAACCGTAAGCTGCTGGCACAAAAGCGATTTGCAACAGTTTCGGAGCGATTTGGAAAAGGGCTGGGTCGTACCTTCGGTACCGGTGGATACGGAACTTTCCATAAACAATCTGGGCTGTTTCCCAATCCGAGAGGCCCGTTGGCTCTATAACAGGGAGGAATACTATCACCGCGTGGAAGAGGTGGTGCGTTCTCTTAATCCGGAGATGACAAATCTGTACCGGATGGCTCAGTGGGAGAAAGATAAATGGGAGAAAGCGCGCGTCCGGTGGACGGCCGACCCGACTCCCTGTAAATTAAAACCGGGCTGGTGTTATACCCTGATTGACGGGGACAGCGGCTATATTTTCTACCGGCAGCAAGGCAGGCTGCATCTCACTTCACTCACCGCTTATGCGGACAAGACGGTCCGGCTGGGTTTAGTAAGTGACCGGTCCTACACTATGGAAGAGATAGAGGGGCTTTTTGTACAGAAGATCCTCTCTACATCCCCTGAAGGTGAGGAATGGGTAGAAATCGACGGTTTAGGAAACGTGTTGTTAGCGCCGCCCGAATATGGTGCGCTTCCGGTGGAAGAGAAGCAGAAAGAAATCAATGATACAATGGCCGGGCTGTCGGGGGAGAAGGATTCTTTAGACCGCTGCAAGCGCGCTCACTATCAATACCTGACCGATCCGAACGACTGGACGCGGGAAGAATTGAGGAAAGCCTATGAGGCGGTTCCGGAACATCAGCGGATGTTTCTTGGAGATATGGATACGAGAGATAGTGATTTTATCCGTATTCTTTACTCACCAGGTGTAAAGCGGGAAGTTTAGGGAATTGCGTTATATCTTGCAGGCCATCCGGTGCGAAGAGGATATGAATGACGGGACAGAATAGACGGATGGGACAAAATAGACAGAAGTAAGGAAGAAACTTGTTATGATAGAAACAGAAAGATTGATTATGCGGCCATTTAATAAGGATGATTTTGATATTATTATGGGTCTTTATTCGAATGAAGAAATCATGAGATATATGCCAAATGACGTTATGGACGCAGAAAAAGCCCAAACGCATTTAAACAAAGTTGCAGGTGACTGGGGAGAGGAACCGCAGGTGAATTTTGAAATGGCGGTAATTTTAAAGGAGAATCAGGAAAAGATTGGCCGTTCCAGAATTCATTTGGATTATGAAACCGATACGGCAATGGTCGGCTGGCTGCTGTTGAAGAAGGAATGGGGAAAAGGTTATGCGTCGGAAATGACGTGTGCATTAATCGATTATAGTTTCGATGCATTAAAGGTGCATAGAGTCTGCGCTTTATGCCACCCGGAGAATATTGCTTCATGGAAAGCTCTGGAAAAATGCGGCATGCGCAGGGAAGCGTATTATAGGCAGAAATGCAGATATGTAAAGAACGGCAATATAATATGGGAGGACGAATTGGAATATGCTGTGCTAAAAACGGAAAGAGAGATTCTGCATTAAGAAGTCAATAAAAATAAAAGTTGTATTATTGAAGGCATTCATGGCTTATGGGCCGGGGCATATTGCTAAATAATTACGGCGGCGGTATAATGATGCAGGAGGGGAGATAAAATGAAAAAGAATTTAAAAAGGGTAATTGTTTTCATCGCGGCATTGGTGATTGGAGTATCGCCTGCGGCCGGAAGTGCCGGCAGTCCATTCGTGATTACTGCCGAAGCCCATTCGGGAAGAACGGATTCCAGTGGAGGGCATCATGACTATAAGAACAAAAGCGGTTTGGAAAGCTATCATTACCATTGCGGTGGATATCCTGCCCATTTACATACAAACGGAGTATGTCCCTATAAGAGCGGCGGAACCACCGGTTCGAATCAGGGAAGTACCGCCTCGTCAGGCAGCGGTGCGGTAAATAATACGGCCCCGGCATTACTTGAGCCGACTGCAGCCGCCGAACCGACGGATACATTGGGATGGAAGATGGATACTGCCGGATGGTGGTACAAAGACAGTGAAACAACGTATAAAAAAGATGGCGTATATTATATTGACGGTTACTATTATCGATTTGATTCAGAAGGATACATGCTTACAGGATGGCAGGAGATAGACGATGATTGGTACTACTTTGACGGGAGCGGACATATGCTCATCAATCAATGTGTATTAATTGATGATTCATACTGTTACTTCGATAAAAACGGCAAATGGGATGAAGAGTATTATGACAGCTATGCGGAATACGAAGAGATGTACGATGATAGCTGGGATTACTAATCGAATATATGTTTAGGCATGAAGGGAGTGTTGCAGAATGTGCGGCACTCCCATTTTTATACGGCGGGAAAGATCTCAGATGGAACCGGCCTTTATGCATGGAGGAACCGGTCCGAAATACGTATGCGTTACATTACCTAGATTACTTGAAAAATGAAGGAGAGTGAGTTAAAATAAAAAGATAAATTAAATAGTACAAAGATAAAAACACAGTCCCGGCCGGTAGTCCGGGCGCAGTATTATAAATCTGTCAGTAACCTGCCTCCTCGGTTGTCCATTCTTTGTTATGAAAGAGAGGAGTATTTTCTATGCAGGAAAATAAGAGCAGACTGACAGTGTTTTACGACGGGACTTTCTGGATTGGGATTTATGAGCGTATTTCAAAGAATGAACTGGAAGCATGTAAAATCACGTTTGGAGCCGAGCCAAAGGATTATGAGGTGTATGAATTTCTTTTGAAGAACTGGGCGGGGCTGAAGTTCAGTCCAACGGTAAGCGCCGGTGAAAAGCAGGAAAAGAAGATTAATCCGAAGCGGATGAAACGGCTTGTAAAAAAAGAGCTTGATTCACACGGAACAGGAACAAAATCTCAACAGGCCCTGCAGCTTCAGCGGGAAGAAAATAAGATTGTCCGTAACAGGAAGAGCCGCGAACAGAAAGAGGAAGAAAAAGAACGTCACTTCGAACTGAAGCAGCAGAAAAAGAAGGAAAAGCACAGGGGCAGATAATTCAGCCAACAACGAAATGCACGCTTTTCGAAGTTTTCATTGCCGCTCAATAAAGCAAGAGAAGCACAGGGAAGAAATTCCCTTGTGCTTCTCTTGCTTTTTCTGAAAATATGGGGGATATAAATGCTTTTCAGAAATCTATATAAAGTTTAATTATTGTTAGTCGAAGCCAACGACAGTGTGCGCGCTGTTTTTAATCATTGGCCTCATTTATTTGATACGATAATCATAACTGGTAATTGTGACCAATATTTGACCAATGTATAAAAAGAATCTAAAGCATTCTTACGAAAAAAGGAAGGATTTAGCAAGTTTGTTCCAATGACCTGGTTTTGGCATTTTTTGGCCGGTGAGTGGATATGCCTGTGATTTTTTAGTATAATGGAATTATCAGATCAAGATGGAGTAGGGCGATGTTTTTGGGGACGGAGGGCTGATTGCGGGTGTGGCTGTCCAGATGTGCCTGGGAGATACATAGGGGGGATACGGATGAAGAAACGAATGAAGGTACAAATGAAAACGCAAATGACAGGGAGAACGAAGAAACGAATGACAGCGGCTCTGCTGTGTCTTACCCTGGCGGTTACGGCTCAGTTTTCGCTTACCGGGTGCAGCGGGCAGGAAAAGATTCAGTCTGAGGCAATGATGAAAGGAATCAAACCGAATACGGTTGTGACAAGTATGCCGCTTGATGGTGAGCAGAGGATTGCAGTTGCAGATTTTGGCGTCCAATTGTTCCAGGAGAGTCAAGTAAATGGGAAAAACATTTTGATATCACCCGTGTCGGTTCTCTGTGCGCTTGGAATGACGGCAAATGGAGCGCATGGAAATACGCTTTCACAGATGGAAGAAGTTTTCGGCATGCCGATTGGGGAGTTGAATGAGTATTTATACACGTATGTTAAAAATCTGCCGATAGGGAAAAAATACAAGCTTAAAATAGCAAATTCCATTTGGCTTAAGGAAGCTGTCACTGGGTTTAAACGGGATTTTTTACAGTTAAATGCTGATTATTACAAAGGAGATATTTACACCTTTTCTTCTGAGGATCCGATTATACAGGATATTAATCTTTGGGTTAGTGAACAGACGGATGGGATGATAAAGGACATTCTGGATAATAGTGCTTCCGGAGGAGACGTTTTTCTGGTAAATGCCCTGGCCTTTAATTCCGTATGGGAGGAAATCTACAGAGAAAACCAGGTTAAAAACGGGGTGTTTACAACGGAGGATGGAAAAAAACAAGATGTTATAATGATGTATTCCCCCGAGGGTATATATTTGGAGGATGAGAAAGCAGAAGGATTTATCAAATATTATGCTGACCAGAAGTATGCGTTTGCCGCATTGCTTCCGGAAAAAGGGGTATCTGTATCAGAGTATGTTTCAACCATCACGGGAAGGCGGCTGATGGATATTTTGGATCATGGGCAGAGGATTGCCGTAAGTGCAGCAATTCCTATGTTTGAAACAGAATATCGTGTAGAGATGCAGGATATTTTAATGGAAATGGGAATGAAGGACGCTTTTAACGCTACAACAGCAGATTTTTCTGAAATGTATGATCTTGAAGAGAACCATTTTAATCGATTTGCAATCCAAAATGTTGTGCATCAGACTTATTTTTCCATTGATGAGGAGAAGACGAAGGCAGGAGCTGCAACCGTTGTTGTGGAAACAACATCCTGCCTTGATACGTTCGAGCCCGAAGAGGGGAAAGAAGTCTATCTCGATCGTCCTTTTCTTTATATGATTATTGATTGTGAGACAAAACTGCCTGTATTTATCGGAACACTGATGGATGCAGAATAATATAGCCGGAGTGACGGCAGAAACCCGCGCGTTGCGCGCGGTTACTGCGTTACAGGTCCTTCGACGGCATCAATAGCATCGATCACGGCAGCGCGGAGACCGCTGCGCTCCAGGGCGGCAACGCCCCTGATGGTAGTACCGCCGGGGGAGCAGACGGCATCCTTCATAGCGCCCGGATGTTCCCCTGTTTCTAACTGAAGCTTTCCGGTTCCCGCTATCATCTGGGCGGCCAGACTGTAAGCGGTGGTTCTTGTGAGACCGTGCATCACCGCAGCGTCGGCCAGGGCCTCCATGAACACGCTGGCAAAGGCAGGGCCGCATCCGCTGACGGTTCCTGCAATGGAAAGCTGGCTTGTCTCAACAAACTGCATCAGGGCAATACGGGAGAAAAGTTCCTGTACCAGAGTTAATTCATCATCGGTCAGGGAGTGGCGGTTTTCGCAGATAAAGATACCCTCGCCGATTGCGACCGGAGTGTTGGGAATCGTGCTCAGATGGTGGGTTCCTGGCAGCAGGATTTCTTCATACTTTTCAAATGGGTAGCCCGCGGCTACGGAGATAACGATTCTTTCCTTCAGGATGTTCTTAATGGGAGAAGTTACTTCCTCTATCATGTAGGGTTTAACAGCCAGAACCACAATATCCGAATGTTCGGCCGTCTCTTCTGCGGTCCGGCAGGGAGTAATCCCTCTCTGCTTCGCGTTGCGGCACAGCTTTTCCCAGTTGGCGGCACAGGCGTAAATCTGTGACGGAGCGGTTACATTCTTACATAAAAGACCGTCGGCGATGGCCTGTGCCATGTTGCCGAAGCCGATAAAACCAATTTTTGCAGTAGATGCCATATTGATTACCTCTTTTCTTTTTAGTTTTCTGCTAATCAACTGTTACTAAATATACCATATCTCCCACTTTTTTTCCTGTCTTTTTTTATGCAAGTATATTATACTATATGAAACTGATGCTGTACCCGTCCGAAGGCCGGACTGCGGCGCAGCCGTGATAATATTAAGTAATGGAAGGTGTTTCAGATGTCAACCCAGGGAGAAGTAAAACAGCAGATAAAATCACAGGTCAGAGAACCCAAACGATACAGAGTTATCATGCACAACGATGACTATACCCCGATGGATTTTGTAGTCCAGGTCCTGATGGAGGTATTTAATAAGAGACAGGAAGAGGCTGTCATGCTGATGATGATGGTGCACAAGGGCGGTAAGGCCGTCGTGGGCACTTATTCTTATGACATTGCCCTGACAAAGATAAGAACAGTGACAGCTTTGGCCGAGGAGGAGGGGTATCCTTTCAGGCTGACGGTGGAAGAACAATAAGAAGACTCATGATTTGGACCCACGAAGGAGGCATCATAAAATGAGAGTGACAAAAGAAGTGGCGGATATATTAAACCTGACTTTTGATGTAGCGGTGCGGGAGCACCATGAATATGTAACTCCCGAACTGCTGTTATATGAGATTGCAGCCCAGGATACATTCCGGGAAGCTTTTGAAAACTGCGGAGGGGATACGGACATACTCAGGCAGAATCTGCGGAACTACCTGGAGCAGCATATGGCTGCGGGCAGTCTGGATGACGGCCCGGAGGAAGATGACGGCCCGGAAGATTCTGCGGCGGAAGAGCAGACATTTGATGAAGAGAGGCCGGAGATGACGGCCGGTTTTGAAAACGTGCTGATCCGCGCACAGGAGACGGCCGATAACTGCGGAAAAGATGCGGTGGAACTTTCCCATCTCGTATATGGTTTTTATTCTCTGGAGGAAAGCTATGCCATCTATTATATGGAAAGCCAGGGCGTGGGCAAGACGGCCCTTCTTCAGGAACTTTCGGAGATTTATGATGGGATTTATGAGCGGTATCAGGAGAGAAAAGCCCAGAAAGAACTTGAGAAAAACGGTTCCGGCCGCGGAAAGCAGGACTCTGGAAACGGCCGTGGAAAAAGTGCGGAAGATAAATCCGCCCGAGGCCGGGGAGAGGCGGAGCCGTCCGGAACCGGTGATGAATCCGGCGGGCAGGATGCGGGCGAAGCACAGGAAGGCCAGCCCGGCAAAAACAGCAGATGGCGTCGATATGTGACCTGTCTGAATGAGAACCTGGAAGGGGTAAATCCCCTGATTGGCCGCGAGGATGAACTGGAACGTACCATGCAGATCCTGTGCCGGAAGGAGAAAAACAACCCGCTTCATATCGGCGAACCGGGAGTCGGAAAGACCGCCATTGTCTATGGACTGGCACGGCTTTTAGAGGAAGGAAAGGTGCCGGAACCGTTAAAAGGCGCCACGATTTTTACCCTGGATCTCGGAACCCTGCTGGCGGGAACCCAGTACAGGGGCGATTTTGAGAAACGATTCCGTGAGATTATGGACGGCGTCATGAAAGAAGAAAAACCAATCCTTTATATCGATGAAATCCATAATATCGTAGGCGCGGGAGCGGTGAACGGGGGCAGTTTCGATGTTTCCAATATGTTGAAGCCGTACCTTGCCGCGGGGGAAATCCGTTTTATCGGAGCCACCACTTATGAAGAGTATAAGAAACATTTTGAGAAGAGTAAGAGCCTTGTAAGACGGTTTCAGAACGTCGAGATTAAGGAACCGTCCGAAGAGGATACGGTGAAAATACTGGAGGGGCTGAAAAGGCACTATGAATCATATCACGGCGTCAAGTATGGCAAAGGCGTCCTGGAATATGCGGTGAAAATGAGCGCCAGATATATCAATGAACGTTATCTGCCGGACAAGGCCATCGACCTTATCGATGAGGCAGGTGCATACAGACGCCTCCACCCGCAGGAGCAGAAGACGCAGACCGTGGGGAAAGGGCTGATTGACGAGATACTGTCAAAGACCTGCCAGATTCCCAAACAGGTGGTGGAGAGTGACGAAGTGAAGAAACTGGCGACGCTGGACCGCAGGATTTCCACAAACGTATTCGGCCAGGACGAGGCCGTGGGACAGGTTGTGAATGCGGTCAAATTCTCACGGGCAGGGCTCCTCGAAGCGGGAAAACCGCTGGCCAGCCTGCTGTTCGTCGGCCCTACCGGCGTCGGCAAGACGGAGATTGCGAAAACGCTTGCACAGGAACTGGGAATCAAGCTAATCCGTTATGATATGAGTGAATACGAAGAAAAGCATGCCGTGGCAAAACTGATTGGAGCGCCCGCCGGGTATGTGGGATATGAGGAAGGCGGCCTTCTTACGGAGGAAATCAGAAAGAATCCCCATGCGGTGCTTCTGTTGGATGAGATCGAAAAGGCCCATCCCGACATTTACAATATCCTGCTCCAGGTGATGGACTATGCGACGCTGACCGATAACCAGGGAAGAAAAGCGGATTTTAGAAATATTATTTTGATTATGACCTCCAATGCAGGGGCCAGCCAGATAGGAAAATCCCAGATCGGTTTTGGCGAACGGACGGTGAAATCCGATATCATTATGGATGAGGTCAAGAAGACATTCCAGCCGGAATTCCGCAACAGGCTCAACCGGATTGTTGTCTTTAACGCAATGGACGACAGGATGGCGGCCGCAATTGTAGATAAAAAGCTGAGGGAGCTGGGAACGATGCTGGATGATAAAAAGGTTCAGTTTACCGTGACCGATGCAGCGAAAGCCCTCCTGAAACAGAAGGGAATCAGCCAGGAGTACGGAGCGAGGGAAATCGAGCGCGTGATCGGGAGCGAAATCAAACCGCTGCTGGTGGATGAAATCCTGTTCGGCAGCCTGAAGCGGGGCGGTGACTGTCTGTTGGATTGCAAAGACGGCGCTTTTACCATTAAGGCGGGAAAGAGGAAGGGTTAAAAGAGATGCCGGTATATCGTTTATCTGAAAAGGAAATCAGTTTTCCGGATCCGGTTCTTGCCGAGGACAACGGACTCCTGGCAGTTGGAGGCGATCTGTCGATGGAACGCCTCCTTCTTGCTTATATGTATGGTATTTTTCCATGGTATAATCCGGAAGATGAGATAATGTGGTGGTGCCCGAAGAAACGGTTTCTGATATTTCCGGGGGAGATTCATGTTTCACGTTCCATGAAAAAATATATGAAAAAGCATGATATCAAGCTCTGCCTGAACCGGGATTTCCGGGATACGATGCACCGCTGCAGGATGAAACGGGAAAATGCGGAGGGAACCTGGATTACGGATGAGATGGAAGAGGCTTATTACAGGCTGAACGAGAAGGGCTGGGCCGTCAGCGTGGAGGCCTTCGAGGACGGAAAACTGGCCGGAGGACTTTACGGTGTGTCCATCGGAAAATGTTTTTTTGGTGAGAGCATGTTCTCCGAGAAGGAGAACGGTTCCAAGACGGCCCTGATTGCCCTGGCGCAGATACTGGAAGAGAACGGGTTCCTGTTTATCGACTGCCAGTTTCATACGGAGCATCTTGAGAGCATGGGAGGAAGGTACGTCCCATGGGAGGAATACAATAAAATGCTGGAAGAGGGAACACACAGAAGTGAGTGGTAAAAACAGAACATTGGTACGCAAACCGGATTATTTTGACCGTTTCAGGTGTACGGCTTCGGCCTGCAGTGACAACTGCTGCATCGGCTGGGAAATTGACATTGATGAAAAGACGGCCGGGAGATATAAGAATGTCTCCGGGGAGCTGGGGAAAAAACTTCGGGAGATGATTTCATGGCTTGGAGGAGAAGAAATTCAGACGGAGGAAGTTCAGGCTGGAGAACCTCCGTCCGAGAGAAAATCTCCTTCCGATAGAGAACCTCCTCATTTTATTCTCCAGGGGGAGCGCTGTCCTTTTCTGGATCGGGACAACCTCTGCGAGATTATACGGGAATTGGGAGAAGAAAGTCTCTGTGATATCTGCAGGGAGCACCCGAGATATTACGAATGGTTTGACGGTCTGACCGAGAAGGGGGTGGGCCTGTGCTGTGAGGCGGCGGCAGGCCTTATCCTGGAATCTTCAAAGAAAGCAGAATTCGTGACGGAACTGGAAGAGCAGCAGGAATGCGAGCCGTCGCAGGAAGTGGGACCGTCGCAGGGAGTGGAGCCATTACAGGAAGGAAAGCAATGGGATCCTCTTCTTACCGGACTGCTGGCAGCGCGTGAAACAGCATTCCAATTGCTTCAGAACAGGGAAATTCCATTGAATGAAAGACTTGCCCTCTATCTGATGTTCTCCGAGGATATCCAGGACTATCTGAGCATGTACGCCGATTATCAGGAAACTCTGCCGCAGGAAGACGGCGGGGAAGCCGATACAGGGGGACAGGCCGGGGTACAGACCAGGGAACAGGCCGGGGCACAGACCAGGACAAAGACAGAAGTTCAGGCAGGAAGAGAGGCCAGAACGCAGACGGCGGAGCGGATCCGTGAGGTTGCGGAAGAATACGGGGATCCGGAATTTATCTCCGGACTTTTAAAAGACTGCAGGGAAGACGATGAAAGTGGGAGCGGTAACCAAAGCGGGGAAAATGAGAAAGGTGAACCGGAGCATTTACTCCCCGAAAAAGAAGGGAATATTGCGGTGACTGCCGACGGATACCGGACGATACTACAGTTTCTGCGCACGCTGGAGCCGGTTTCGGAACAGTGGCCGGAGCTTCTGGGACGCCTGGAGGGAGAACTTGAATCTGTTCTTGCTAAACAGGAGGAATTCTCAGCGTATTTTAAAGAACGGGAGTATCAGTATGAACATCTCGCCGTCTATTTTACATACCGGTATTATCTGAAATCCTGCTTTGACTGCGACCTCCTTTCCAGAGCCGTATTTACCGTGGTAAGCGTTCTGGTTATCAGACTGTTTGATATGGAAAAATATGCCGGGACGGGGCAAGTGACGGCGGAGGAGCAGATTGAAATCGTCCGGTATTATTCCAGGGAACTGGAGTATTCCCTTGAAAACCTGGAGGCATTTTCAGAAGAAGTCTGGGAGGGAGAAATGTTCGCGTTGGAAGAACTGCTGGAATTATTATTTACCTAACCGGCAGGAACTCCGGGCCGGAGGTCAGGATGGAAACAGGCAAATAGGAGAGGAGAATCCCATATGAGAAAAGTGAAAATAACAGTTTTAAAGACAACACTAGATGAACAACTGGCAAAAGAATATGGTGCAGAGGGCCTGTCGGCCTGTCCAATGCTCCGGGAGGGACAGATTTTTTACGCAGATTATGCAAAGCCGGAAGGATTCTGCGACGAGGCGTGGAAAGCCGTTTACCAGTATGCCTTTGCCCTGGCCCATGGCGCAGGGAATGAAGTGTTTTATTATGGTGACTGGATCAGAAAGCCGGGCGTGGCGATCTGCAGCTGCAACGACGGTCTGCGTCCTGTTATCTTTAAGCTGGAAGCCACCGACGAGGAATCCCGGATCGATTATGAGCCGGTGAGATAAGGAAACATACAGGGGAGATTACAGATGGAAAAAGCAGAATTGATTGGACAGAAAGTACATGAACTATACTGGCAGCATGATATCAACTGTGCCAGGACCACGCTGATTTGCCTGGCCGGATGCTTTGACGTTGTGCTGCAGGAGCAGACGCTTTCCTCAGCCATCGGACTGCATGGCGCGGGCGGTTACCGGGCGCAGTGCGGGCTCGTTGAAGGTTCTTTAATGTTTATCGGGATTTATGGCCGGATGAAGGGAAAAACAGACGGCGAAACGGCACAGTTATGCTATGAGTTTGCCGACTGTTTTATCGGAAAGTTTGGCTCCCTGAAATGCCGTGACTTAAGGCCGGGAGGATTCAGGGAAGATGATCCTCCCCATGCCTGTGAAACTTTAACGAGGGATGCGATTCTGTTCGCATACGAATTTGTCAAGAGCCGTTTTGAAGCGGAACCGGTCGGATAAGAAGCGGGATTTTATATCATTTTACCGGCCCACCCTGCCAGAACATCCAACTGCTCCGGTGTGTGGAACCAGTGCTCTCCATCCTCCATTACGGTGAGACCGGCGCCGAATTTTTCAGTGAAAGCATCCACGGTGTCCCGTCCGGTTAGATTATCTTTACCCGCATACAGGATTTCAGTCGGGACTTCCCATTTTGTCACAGGATGGTTTTTAGCATATTCCAGGTACTCCCACGACAGTGTCTCGCCAAAATTGGTGGGGATGGTCTGCTTTTCCCTGAGCTCGTCTTCAGAAACGGAGGCCCACATCATCATATTACGGATCAGCCGTTCCATATCGAGAACCGGTGAGATGAAAAGACATTTCTTAAACGGTATGTCCCGAAAGCTCATCATACTGAACCAGGCGCCGAGGCTGTTTGCCATCAGGGCAGTTTTCTTCCAATGCTGTCCAATATACTGCATAACGGTTTTCAGCTCGGGAACCGTATACCAGGGAAGAAAATGCTCCCCCTCTGCTTTGCGTTCCCCATGACCGGGCAGATCAATACCAAGCATCTGCCATCCCCTGGCTTCCGCCGTCGGGGCAAACCTGGCCGCTTCCTCTTTACAGCCGTTTTTACCATGGACAAAGAGGTACACATTGTCAGATGGTTTTCCGTAGAGAACGGCCGGTATTGTTTCAATTTTTATATTGATTGTTTCCATAATTTAATCTCCATATTGTAAATATTTCCCAAAAGGATACTGTGCACGGATCGTATCCCGCAAGACGCTTTCCTGCATATTGTGCACGAAAATCCCGAGTGACACGGCGCGAAACGGTGAAAAAGACGAGACAGACACTTTCATTGTAGATGACAGGATGAGGAAAGTCAATCCGGGAGGGCGGGCTGTTTTGTTTTATACGCTCTGTTGGCGTTGCTGCGAAAATGCCGTTGCCGCTGGGGCGGGCAACGACATTTATTGAACAATATCTGTCATAGAAAATCTTGAAAATAATTTAGCAATTTCTTCTTCTTTCTTATTTCTTCGGACTCTTTTTGTTTTTCTTCTTCATCAAGCTCTTGAACCACCTGTGCATTACCTGTCCCAGAGAGAGCTTCAAGTAGCTTGCGTATCTCATTTTGGGCTAGGGAACCCGAACCCAAGGACAGACTCACCATTAAGATGAAAAATAATTTATATATCTTTTTTTTCATTCATTTCTCCAATTCAATCTCTGCTTTTCTTCACTCTCATAATAAGTATGTGGCTTATACTCGTTATCTATTTGCATACAAAAAGAAAGCCATTGTTTGACTCTAAAAATGGCTTACAACCACCAGCACACTTGTAAGGATTTGAAAAGGAAGTGATTCAATCGTCCAGACGCACCTTCTGATTAATTAATGTCCATTCATCAGGCAATAATATAAATAAGGTCGAAAAGTAAAACAGAAAAACTATAATAAGAAAAAGAAGCAGGCTGAATCCTTTTGGGATAGCTGCAATTATAGGTATTGGACAGATATTCTGGGTTATAGTTTCAGTATGGGAATTATTTTTGCTTAAAAATGATGCCTTAAAATGGGAAGTATTATCACCGTCTTCATTGGAAACCATACTTTCAGAAATTGTCCACGTCTCAATTACAACTGTCTTATCTAATAATTCATAAAGACTATAATTATTACAAAAGAGCACATTCATAGTTAAGCCCATAGCAAAAAGAAGCATAATAAAAAAGATTAAAATACGAGACAGATGATTTTTCTTATTAATTATTTCCATTACAATTCCCTTCTTAGCTGCAGCTACGTTCAAATACCATAATTAAAACATAGCATAACGGCCAGCGAGCGTCAATGTTAAAATGGCCGGTTCCGCCGCCCTTGACAATTATCGCCCATTCTGTGTGGATTATACTCGCCACGCTGGTCACGCAGTAAATTTTTGAACCAGGCGCAGGCATTTTAAATGAGGGGTGTGTACGGGCTGAATTTATAATGTGCCGTTGAAAAGTTTGTATCTGTTTGCTATGATGTATTTGTGTTTTTTTATTCAGAATTAGTTTTCTTTTGCGTAGAAAATTTTAGAGGGCAGATTTTGAGATTATTTATGTAATATGAAGAAAGATACAGAGGAAAGAAAAGTGAACATCTTACAGTCTAAAAAATTAAGAACACTAATTGAAATTATTGCCTGCTTTTTTCTTATGTCAATAGTAGGCGCCATATTTAATAAGATAGCAGATATTTTGAACTCCGATGGACTTTGGGTTGGCATTCTGATATATCTCGTTTCTGCCATATTTATTATTCTCTATGTAGAGAAAATAGAAAAAAAACCGATTACTTACATTGGATTCAAGAAACCGGTTCCTTCTGATATTACAAAAGGATTACTGTTAGGACTTTGCATGTTTGCAGTGCAGCAAATACCTTTTCTTTTGATGGGAATAGACTATTCCGTCTTTGCAGCAGAGCCTGACTGGGGTAACACCGTTATCATGTCACTGTATTGCTTTTTGTGCGTGGGACTTACAGAAGAACTGATATTCAGAGGATTTATATTACGAAAAACCAAAGAACTATGCAATCGGAAAGTTATCATTGTGACTATTAATTGTGTGTTATTCTATGCCTTCCACTGGCCTCCTGTACGTTTTGTATTTGGTGAATTTTTTAATATTACTGTAAATACACTTTTCTTGTGCATCTATTTCTACAGGTCTAAAAATAAAAGTATTGTTCCGCTTATGATTGCTCATGGATTTTATGACATTTTGACGGCATATTTACTTCCTACTTTTCTCTACATAGTCAAATGAGCAATTTGTCGTGCACTGTTCCCGTTAGCTGCTTTCCGAGGGTAGCAAGATAATCCGTAAAAGCGATATCGCCCTGCTGATTTTAAAGTCAGCAGAGCGATATTTTTAGATATAAATCAATTCAGCCGTTATGATTTCATCAGTAATCATTTGTGCCTGTGTAAACAAAAAAATCACGGATCATCACGGGAACCTTGTTCCTGATTTTCCTGCTATTGGCGGTTATGGTAAAGACCGTCAACGTCCAGGCGGTTGTTAGAAAGGTAGAAACCCCGCCCCTCGCTCCCGGAGATGGGGAACAGTAACCCTGGCGTCATCGGTCGAGTCATCGGGGTGGGGAGGGAGGAGGGAGAAAAAGATTCCTATGGGAACATTGGAGTCCATCGGTACTTTGGCGTCGTATTATGACGCCTGTCGAGTAGATGTGCCCCTTACAGGGCACACCCCTCACAGAAATCCGGACGTGC
>NZ_URHZ01000068.1 GCF_900547735.1 uncultured Clostridium sp.
TCCAACCCACTCCCCCGTCCGCCGTCTTACAGAGGCGTCCTCGCATCTCAACTAACTTCATATTCATAACTTCTCCCTCATCTCCTTCAGTATCTTCCGCTCCATCCGCGATACCTGAACCTGGGAAATTCCGAGGATTTCCGCTATCTGCGTCTGGGTCTGGTTGTAAAAATATCTTCTCACGATGATTTCACGCTGCTTTTTTTCTAGGGATTTTAAGAGTTCTCCCAACACCATGCGGTCTAAGAGCATCTCGTTTTCTTCCCGCTCTTCGGCCACCTTGTCGATCAGGGACAGGGTGTTGTCCTCGCCCGATCCGGATGGAGCATAGAGGGATTCGACCTGGCATCCGGCTTCCAGGGATGCCGCCACCTCCTCTTTGCTGGCCCCGAGGGCGTCGGAAATTTCCTCCAGGGTCGGTTCCCGGCCCAGGGAGCCGGACAGGCTCTCCCGCACTACGCTGACCTTAATCCCCAGTTCCTTGATAGAACGGCTGACCTTGATCATGCCGTCGTCCCGGAGAAAACGTTTAATCTCCCCGGTGATCATCGGAACCGCATAAGTAGAAAAACGCACCTCATAGGAAGTGTCGAATTTATCAATCGCCTTGATAAGCCCGATGCTCCCTATCTGAAACAAATCTTCTGTCTCACATCCTCTTCCCGTAAAGCGTCTGACAATACTCCAGACAAGCCCTACGTTGTCCATTACCAGCCGTTCTCTGGCTGCTTTATCCCCGTTGTGAGCCATCTCGATTAGTTTCATGGTCTCATCCATAGAGTCACCTGCCGATTTTCTTTTTCATTTTTACCATAGTTCCCCGGCCTGGTTCCGACTCTACTTCCACCCGATCCATGAATGCCTCCATAAAGGAAAATCCCATTCCGGACCGTTCTCCGCTGGTATCGCTGGTATACATGGGTTCCATTGCTTTTTCAATGTTGTCGATACCCCTGCCCTCGTCCCTGATCCAGACTGAAAGTTCGTCCTCCTCGATGCCGGTTTCTATGTAAATGATTCCTTCCCCGTTTCCGTATCCATGAATCACGCAGTTCGTCACCGCCTCCGACACGGCGGTTTTTACATCGTTGATCTCCTCCAGGGTCGGGTCCATGCGGCTCATAAATACGGCCACGGTCACCCGGGCGAATTCCTCATTCTCCGACCGGCTTTCGATCTGCATTTTCATCCATTCTTTTCTGAGCGCTTTTTTTGTTTCCTGTTCCTTTATTTCCATATTTTCCTGAATCTCCTGCACGTTTTGTCCCGTCTTCACGTTATTCTCCTCCCTATCCATTAATTGCGTCTTCCCTTGTATCACATTTTTTTACCAGCCGCATAATTCCTCCGATTGTCAGGATCCTTGTAATTCTAGGGCCTGCCCCATAAATCCTCACCGTTCCCCGGCTGCCTTCCATCTGCTTATACCGGCTCAAAAGGACGCCAATCCCTGAACTGTCCATAAATTCCGTCTGCGAGAAATCAAAAACAATTTTATTAATATAATTCTCCTCCATCAGAAGATCCGTTTCATATTTCAGATTACGGCAGTTGTGGTGATCAAGTTCCTTGGGCAGATGGATGATAAGCGCCTGGCCATCCGCCTCATAGGTAAAAAGTTCATTCTGCATTTTTATGCTCCTTTCGACTGCTTAAATGATATAGAGTCTGGCTCGCCGGACTCTTGCGCCGGGCGCGGCCGCATAGCGGCACATTACATCTTCGCGCGGGTGCGTATCCTGCCCGGATGGCTTTTTATATCATAGGAACACATTCCTATGATATAAAAAAAGACACTACGGGCGTAATTTCTTATCTTCCGTAGTGTCTTTCTATTGTTCTTATTTATATGATTTGTTTTAATCCTGTTCCAACCGGGTCCTGGTCTTTTTAATCCTGGCCCTCACCGGCAGCGCTGCTCTCGTCGCCGGCCCCGCCGTTACCCGGGGCTTCTGTACCGGCCTGTGTTTCTCCGGCATTGCCGGCCGCTGTTTCCGGCTGTGTTTCGGGAACGGTTGTTCCGGCTCCGCCCGCAGCGGCTCCTCCGGCATTTCCTCCTGCTGTTCCGCCTGTTCCCTGCGGTTGTGTGGCAGCCGGCGTCTGGTTCGGCGCGGTCTGTCCCGGCGCTCCCGCCGCCTCACTCTGGGGAGCCAGTTCGGCAAGCTGGGTTCTCGCCTTGCCTGCGTATTCCGAATCCGCAAACTGGGTCACAATCTGGGTGAACAGCTGGATGGCCGTCTCGGCCTGTCCCTGGGAACGGTTGATCATACCCATGTTAAAAATAACCTTTGGGTTGTCCGGCCTGATGTTCAGACAGGTCTGATAGTAATTCAGGGCCTCGCTCATTCTTCCGGCCGACCACATCGTATAGGCCAGATCCTCCAGCGTCTGGTAGCCGTTTGTCTCAATATCCTGCTTGATTGAATTGGCAATGGCAAGATCCGTCTCGTCCGTAAACAGGGCCGGGTTAAATCCGGCATAGAGGGAAACCGCCTCGGTCAGATTGCTGCTTCTGTAGGCCTGCAGAATTTTCACCAGAATACTGTACTGATTCACAACGCTCTCATTGCTGTTCAAGAAGTTATTAAGCTGTTCTTCCGCCGAATCCTTATCGCTTTTATAGGTCACAATGCTGTTATTTAAGTTTGTTATCTCCTCGTTCTTCTGGTTTAACTGCTCATTATACTGAAGAATCTCCTGGTTGTGCTCGTTGTTCAGTTTTTTTGCAGCCGCCGGCATTACGAGGAAAAAGATTACGGCCGCTCCCAGAAGGAGCCCGGCCCCAATGTTGAGGACGGACTGCCATCCCGTATTTTCTTTATAGCTGGGCGGAATGATGACATCGTCATCCTGCATCTGCCTGTGGGAAAATGCATTCTTAATTTTCCTGCGCTCTATCTCGGCCTTGCCTGTCCTTGCCTTGACAATAGACATGTACCACGATGCCTTGGGGTTATTCTTGTCAATCTTTAACACCTTGTAGAGCGACTTGCCCGCTTTTGTATAATCCTCATGGCTGATATAGAGAAGAGCCAGGAGCAGATGGGCTTTGACGAACCGGGAATTGGCCTCAACGACGCGTGTTAACTGCAGCACGGCAAGATCGTCGCTGCCGCTCTGCGCCTGTAAAAGCGCCTGATTATATTTCTTCACATTCTGGCTAGCCAGTTCAAGGCGTTCCGGCTTCCGCTGTATCTGATCAAGATAATAGTCCGCCCTGTTGTCATTCTCCTGGAAATTCATGCTGATAACCCACTGCACAAGCGCTTCCGATACTTCGCCCATCTCGTAGTAGATTAAGCCCAGCAGATTTCTTGCTTCAATATGGTATTTATTCAGGTTCAGGCACTTTTGCAGATACTGCACCGCGCCTGTTAAATCCCTTTTTCCCGCCAGTTCCAGACCTGCATTATAAAAGCTGTTGGAAACCAGGCGGATTTTTTTCATCTGATCCATTCTTACCGCCTATTCTTTCATTCTCTTTAAAAGTTCTATCATAATATCGGACATATCTGTTAAATCACTTTTTACAATTGCCTCGCCGATATCTTCCACTTCAAGGCTGGGTTTAAAACGCTCTATCTCATCATCAAAATCAATTGTTAACGCTTCGTCACTCATGCTTCATTCCTCCTCAGCACATCTTTTATTTCTCCGATTAAGTAAAGAGAACCTGCACAGAAAACGGTGTCTTCCTGTTTTTTCTCCCTTACCGCTTCTTTAAGCGCCTCCGCTACCGTCGGTATTACGCGGATGTCATGGCCGCTTTCTTTGCCGGTTCCGCCCGCGGATTGCGTCCGGCCCAGCAGTCTGTCCACTTTCTTCCATGCGTCATGGGCGGCCTCGTCCAGCTTTCTGATATCCAGACCGCGTCCATACTCGATCTGGGTCAGGATCAGCACGTCCGGCATAAATTCCCGGCAGAGGATCTCGGCCATCTCACGGTACTCTTTGTCTGAAACCACGGCAAACATCAGGATTCTTCTGCCGCCTCCGCGCTTTGCCGCAATCGCCCTGGCCGCTTTGGCAAACTCCCGGATTCCTCCTTCGTTGTGGGCTCCGTCGAGATATACATTTTCCATTATCTGTTCCATGCGTCCCGGCCATACGGCATGTCCGATGCCCCGGCTAATGACTTCCGCGTCAATTCCGAGAATCTCGGCCGTCCTGAAGGCCAGCATGGAATTAACCGCCTGGTATTCCGCCGCAAACGGGATCTCAAGGAGATGTTCTCTGTCTCCTTCCGCCTGCTTTGCCGTCAGTTTCAGATGGCCGCCGTCAAGCTCCAGGCCGCTGTAGGACGTATTGTCCACCGGCCAGGCCCTGCTGCCCATCTCCTCCGCTTTGGCTCTTATCACTGCCGACGCCTCCGCCGACGTGTTATCGTATATTACGGGGACACCCGGTTTGATGATTCCGGCCTTTTCTCCGGCAATCTTCTCCACCGTGTCTCCCAGGTATTCCATGTGATCCAGGCTGATCGACGTAATCACGGTTGCCAGGGGATGCTCCACACAGTTTGTGGCATCCAGCCGGCCGCCAAGCCCGGTTTCCAACACTACGTAATCGCAGGGGGACTTCTTCACCATCACCATAAACATCAAAAACAGGAACTCAAAGTAGGACGGATGGCCCGCTCCAATCTTCTCAAACTCCTCCTGTGCGTCCCGGACTTTCCGGTATGCATATAAGAACAGTTCGTCGTCCACATCTTTGCCGTTGAAGGCAAATCTCTCCGTGATAGAAAGCAGGTGCGGCGATGTAAATACGGCCGCCGTATGTCCGGCCTCCCTGAAAACGGAGGAGAGAAAAGCGCAGACGGAACCTTTTCCATTCGTTCCGGCTATATGCACAATCTTCATGTCATCCTGGGGACTTCCCAGAATTCCCAGCATTTCCCTGACCATCTCAACAGTATGCTTCTCTTTGGAAAACTTCGGTATCTGATCCAGATATTCCGCCGCCTCATTGACAGCTATATTCCGTTCCTTCATCCTATTTACCATCTTTCTGCCAGAAAGGCCTTTATCTTGATGCGGCAAAGCCGCCCGTACTTGGAACAAAGAATCCCGCTCGCGGGATAATTACATTTTACTTTACTATTATAATATACATCCGTTTTTATGCAAGGAGTTTATTTCGGTATTTTTTTTGAAATATCGACATATGTATATCGGTTAGGCCATTGCAAATTCCGCCGATTAAAGCAGCAGGAGGCATCCGTTTTCCGGCTGCCCCCTGCGCATTTTCTATTATCTGTTTGTAAAAATATCGATCACCGCGTGGAATATCTTTGTAATCACTCTCCACATCCTGGTGAACGGGCCTGCCTCCTCATTTTCCGCATCTTCCATATCGGAAATGTCGGTGGCCTCGTCGTCATCGCTTATTTCGTCCGTCCTGAGTATAATCTGCAGACTGTGGGGCGACGGGTTTTTAGAGGATGTAAAGGAAATTTTGTCGGCCTCCGGATCCATGTTCAGGAAGTTATTTTCATCCTCGTACTTATCCAGTTGTTCATCCAGGGTATCCTTCATTCCCTCGCTGGCCGTTCTCACCGATGTGATGCTGTCGAGCGTGGTCAGGCTCTTATCCAACAGCCCCTGAAGACCTTCCAGGCTGTTCTTTGTGCCTGCGTCCAGAGAATCGCCTGCTGCTATCATCGTAGAGTTGACAAGGCTCAGCATATCATGTGTGCTGCCCATTGCCCTGGTCAGACGGTTCATCAGTTCCTGCGTATCCGAAAGCGCATCCAGCATGGAAGGAACATAGCTGTCCGTGGTGTCGATCAGGACTCTGGTGTCGTCCAACAGATTAATCAGTTCATCCGTAACGCTTCTGAGAGCCGATACGGTGGATGCGGTCTTGGAACCGACATTTCCCACATCACTGCACACGGCGTTAATCTTTCCAATTACCTGGCCCGCCGACTGCTGCACTGCAGTGCCGTCGCCAATCATGGCCTGGATTTTTTGAAGAATGGCTCCAACCTCGGCCGGATAAGACGTTCCCGAAAGCGACTGGAGAACTTCCTCCACATTATCTGCATAAGGATCCAGTTCTTCGCTCCACGTCTCAAAATCATCGTCACTGACACCGCCGCTTCCCGGAAGGCCGGAAGGCCCGCCCGAAAGTGCATTCATATCCGCTTCCGTTCCAAAAGCGCGGATATCTGCTGCCGCGCCAAAGGCCTGAATGTCTGCGTCCCCGCCGGAACCGGCTTCCGGAGTTTTGGTATCTTTGGCATCGGCTGCATCAGCAGAATTGGAATGATCGGATGCTCCAGATTTGTCGGATGCGTCTGCGTTATTAGCAGAACCGGAGTTATCCGCAGCACCGGAACTGTCGGCTGTACCTGCCTTATCGGCAGATCCGGCGTTATCCGCAGCACCGGAACTGTCGGTTGTACCTGCATTATTGGCAGATCCGGCGTTATCCGCAGCACCGGCCTTGTCGGCTGTACCTGCATTATTGGCAGATCCGGAGTCGTCCGCAGCACCGGCCTTGTCGGCTGTACCTGCATTTTCAGCGGAACCGGTATTCTCCACCGCACCGGAATTGTTGACGGAGCCGGAATTATCGGCTGTATCTGCATTGTTGGCGGAACCTGTGTTCTCCGCAGAGCCGTCACTGTCGTCCGTACCGGAATTTCCCGCAGCGCCGGTACTGTCAGAAGCGGCCTCCGCCTTTTTCTTTCTGTTATAACGGAAGGAATCCGCCGATTCCAGGCTTTCTTCCAGCTCCTTAAGATCTGCGGCCGCCAGATTGTAAGCGCCTCCGCTTCCTCCAAGCTGGCCGCCCAGAATTTCCAGTATCTGCTGGATTTCCGCCGTCTGCTGGCTGATTGCGTCCGCCAGCTGCTTCTGCTCTTCCGGCGTAATTCCCTGGCTGATTCGGTCCGACATGGAGTTTAGCGAGCTCTTAAGCCCGCCCAGACGGTCGTACAGACGGTCCAGTTCATCCTGGGTGTCTTCCATTGTATTATAAATGGCATCCATATTTGCATTAATATCGGTTACTGCGCTTCTGGCCGTTTCCAGGTATGGAATCACCTTCGACGTCTGTTCCGTCACCGAGGCCAAATCATTCAGCGCCTGGGTGGAAAGGGCCTCAATCTGCTTTCTGTTTCCGTTTATCTGGCTTCTGGCATTGTCGAGGGAATTCAGTCCGCCCCTGACCTGGGTTACATCGGTCTTCATGGCTTCCATGGAACGCAGCAGCTCATTCATGCTGTCGTACATTTGATCCCCGTCCTCGCGCCAGGTATCCTTGGCCTCTTTTAAATCCTTGATGTTATTAAGCGCATCTACCGTGCCCGGAACCATCATCATGACAACGCCCACGCTCTCATAATCGTCGGTTCCGATACGCACCGTGTAGTCTCCGTCTTCGCCCGGCAGCGCGGCAAACATAACCACGGTATTATTGCCGACTGACTGGAGCTGGGAACCCGGTGCATCCACACTGTAGCATTTTTCCATATCGACCGGAAACACCACGGTCAGCACCATGTTGTTTTTATAATAGGCTCTGGCATTTTTGTTGGCAAATGCCTTCACATTGATCTCCACCAGTCCCGATGCCCCGGCCAGTTTGGAGGCTTCGGCCTCCACCCCGTTTAATTTATAGGAAATGTCAAAGGTCCACGGCAGATCCACCGAGCCCTCCGGCATGGTACACTGGTAATAAAACCGTTTATTCCCTTCCGGAAGCTGCCAGGTGACGCTGCCGTCCCCGAGCTTTGGTTCCGTCTTATCCGTCATATTGACAACCTTGTCATAAACGCCGTAATCCGTGTACTGCTCCACACCGTTTGTGCTGCAGCCCTTCACGACGTTGACCGTGGTTGTTTTTCCGTAGTAATCCATATTGACATACATTGTCTCATCGACCTGAACCCGGGGAGCCGCCGCCCTGACCGGTGACGCCACACTCATGGAAAGCGTGACCGCCACCATCAATACTGCTGTTTTTCTTCTATGTCTCATGACTTTCAGGCCTCCTTACCATCTTTATCATCACTGTCATTTTTCCGGGTTTTCGTCACTTTTCCCGCCAGCATTTTAAGCCGCTCACGCCGTCTTTTCCGTCTGCGTTCAAAGAATTTCCTGATTCTTTCAAACTCATTGTCCATCAGGACGTGGTCAAACAGAACGAGGAACGCCGGCATCAGGGTGCATACAAGAATCATACTCATCCATGCGCCTCTTCCTATCAGGTGCCCCAGATCGCCGATGGCAGCTACGGATGAAATATTATAGAGGATATATCCCACAATCGTCAGGATGGAACCGGACGTTAGAATGGCGGGTATACTCCTGTTCAGCGCCTGAATGGCCGCTTCCTTTTTCTCCGCCTCTTTTCTGCATTCCAGGTAGTTGTTGGTCGTCAGAATCGCGTAGTCGACCGTGGCCCCCAACTGGATGCAGCTTACGATGATATATCCCATGAAAATCATCGTATCTCCCTTAATATAAGGAACCGCCATATTGATGAAAATAGCCACCTCAATGGGTATCATGATAATAACCGGAATGACAACCGATTTAAAACTGAACATTACGACAAAGAAAACACCCAGCAGGGACAATACATTGACTCTGCTGTAATCCTTTGTAATTGTCGTCTCAATATCCTGTGTCGATGGAGTCGTTCCCACCAGATAGGAATCTTCCGGGTAATATTTCTTGAGCAGAACCTGGATTTCGTCGGAGCACTGGTAGGCCAGTTTGCTCTCCCCCTTACTTCTGACATAAATCAGGATTCTGGAATAGTCGTTCTTATGTAACTGCTCCGTGATGCTCGCGGGAAGGAATTCTTCCGGCACGCCGTCCGGGAGGGAACCGGCCATAGAGGTCACGGATTTTGTATAAGGCAGCGCTTCCACATCGTCGGTAAACGCTTTTTCATCGATTAGCGAGGTATTCGGCACCAGCGCCATCATCATATTGCTGCGCCCGAATTTCGAATTGATCAGCTGTTCATCGTCGTATACCTTGGTACCCTCGCTGGCGCCTACGGCGTCGTTGCCGAACAGGAAGCTGTTCATATTCTGGGCCGTGTAGGCAGGGATGACGAAGACCGCCACAAAGATCAGGACTCCGTACCGTATGCGGTAAATCCCGCGGCTGAGTTTATCAAAACCCGGCATAAAGGAACGGTGGCCGGTCTTCTCAATCATCGGCGTCAGCCTCAGAATCATGGCCGGCATGAAGAATACGACGGTCAGGAGGCTGAAGACGATTCCCTTCGCCAGTACAATACCCATATCAAAGCCGATGTTGAACTTCATAAAGGTCAGTACGATAAATCCCACGATGGTTGTAAGGCTGCTGGCGAAAATGGAGTTCAGCGCTTCGTTGATGGCATTGGTCAGGGCCTCCATCTGATCGAGCCCCTTATTTTTCTCCCTGGTAAATGCATGGATCAGGAAGATTGAATAGTCCATGGAAACCGCCAGCTGCAAGACGGCCGACACGCTGTTTGTCAGGAATGATATCTCTCCCAGAAAAATATTGGTACCCTTGTTAATCAGAATCGCCACTCCCATGACAATCAGATACAGCACCGGCTCAAACCAGGAGTTCGTGGTCAGGCACAGGATAATGAAAATCATCAGCACGCCCAGCGAGAGAATCATCTTCATCTCCCTCGTCACGTTCTCGGCAAGCGACTTGTTCTGTACCGCCATGCCTACATAATGGCCCTTTTCCCCTGTTATTTCTTTCATTGCGTCGATGGCCTTCGACGTTTTGCGGTTGGTGTCTCCCTTTTCAAATACGATATCCATGACCGCCGAACCGTCTTTGTAATAATCATCAATACTGTTGAAATTAATAAAGGCGTCTGCGGAAAAGACGTCGGTGCCGGTGTCCAGCCACATAATCTGATCGACCCCGTCCACCTTTTCCAGCTTATCCTTGTACTGCTTTGCCTCATAAAGCGTCACGTCATCTATCATGACTCTTCCTGTTCCCGGATATCCGAACTTTTCCTCCATCAGATCCAGGCCGGCTTTGGACTGGACCGTCTTCGGAAGATACCTGGTCAGGTCATAATTGATATTGACAAAGGGCGCAGCCAGTATGGAAAGAAGCACCGCCACCACAAATACAATCTCTATCAGCCGGCTTCTCTCGATGATAAATACAGGAAGAGAGAAGGAGCCCTTTTTTTCTTCAAGCTGTTTTCTTTTATCATGTAAAAATTTCAGTCTCATGTTTACCTGCTCCTGTCTGTCACCTCATGAAAACGACCATAAAATAATCTTTTCCATTGACCTTTTCGTGGGCAATTCCCATCTCTTTATAGTAGACGGCCCGGTCAGACCTCTTCTTTTCGTTGCTGTCATGGCTTCTCAAAAGTTTTTCTTCCGCCGCATCGGCTCCGTCGCAGTTCATCAGATAAACTTCCATAATCCGTCTGCCGCTGTTATATCCGATCGATTTCAGATAATCCGTCAGAGTTCCCTCATCCGGTATCTTCCCGCTTCCATAGCCCTTCGTCCTTGCCATGGCGAGACGGTGCTCCGCAATCTCCTGGAGCTTCCCGTTTATAATGTAACTCGCATCCTTGTCGTAATTCTTTTTATCGTCCTCATAGTAGTCCTCTTCCTCATCGCCTTCGAACGAATCCTCTTTCAGCTCATTTAAATTATCCGAAAGCGCCTGAAGTTCGGTATTGTAAAAGGCCACCGGATAGGCTCCGCCGCCCGTGTTCTTCTCTTTTCTGGCGCTTGAAAAACTTCCGTCCGCATTAAATGTGTACTGTGTATCGTCCTTTCTGAGCGTGCTGTTCTGCATCGTGCCGTTGTCGCGGAAATAGTAATGTTTTCCGTCAATGCTCTTCCAGCCCGTAGCCATCACTCCCTCCTCATCCAGGTAATACCAGGCGTCGCCTTCCATAATCCAGCCGGTCTGCCTGAATCCGTCGTCTCCGATTCTGTACCAGTTTCCGTCGGACTGAATCCAGCCCGGAGCCGCTGCCGCGCCGTCCTGCGTTATGTACATCCACCGACCCTCGCCGTTCTGCTGAAAGCTTCCGCCATCCGCCAGCGCAGGCATTGCGGTTCCAAGGGTGAACGCCAGACAGAAAGCCGCTCCTGCAAACATCTTTCTTTTCTTTATATTCCCTGAATCAGTCTGATTTTTATGATTAAAAGTCCTGTTCTTATCCATCTGCTCTCCCACTCTTTCTGCATCGCTGCCGCGGCCCGCCTTATCCGGCCGCATCGTGTCATGAATGCCATACCGTAAATTCTGCTAAATTATAGTATGCGGCTTCTATCCTCTGCCGTTCTAATGTTTTTTACTTCGCCGGGGAAGAAAATTTTTCTTCCTCCCATGAGGCCTTTCTTTCCTCCACCAGGGCCCGGATCATGGCCGCTACTTCCCTTTCCGAAAAGTGGCTGCTGTCGATCATCAGGTCGTAGCTGCTTCTGTCTCCCCATTTCTTCTTTGCATAATAGTTGTAATAATTCCGTCTTATTTTGTCCGCCTGACGGACCAGATAGAGAGCCTCCTCTTCATCGGTCTCATAACGTTTTTTTACTTCCTCAACCCGGGATTGAAGCGGAGCGTAAATAAACACGGATACCAGCCCGTCACAATCCTCCAGCACCTTATCCGCACAGCGGCCCACAATGACACAGGAGCCTTTGTCCGCATATTTTTTTATCAGCCCGGACTGTATCGCAAAGAGTGTGTCATTCATCGGTTTTCCATAACCCGTAAACGGATTCGCCCTGGCAGGCACCTTGAACAGAAAGCGGTTGGCCTTCATCTCGTCGGCGTCCTCCAGCTCCCTTGTCTCAATTCCGCTGCAGCAGGCCGCCTCCTCTATTAAATGTCTGTCATAGCACGGAATCTCCAGTTCTTCCGCCAGCAGCTCCCCGATCCGTCTTCCGCCGCTGCCGAATTCCCTTCCTATGGAAATAACGATTTTTTTCATCTTTGTTCCTCCTAAGCAACATCAAATATGATAATTGACATTTGTTTATTTCTAAGCTATAATGCATTATACTAACTCATGAGGATTTATACAATAATCATTTTTTTACGCTTGATCTATTAACCGACATTTTTAACAAATATGTTCATTATCAATGATTTTTGTGCAAATTAGACAAAAAGAGACAGTTGTTAAGATGCCGTTAAGAAGTATTATATAAAGAAGGCGAGAACGGTCCGGAGGACAATCATACGCGGGGTAGTTTCATGTTTTCGGTTCTATCCGTATGAAAATTCCGCGGTGAATATACCGGACGTGCGCAAAAGGAGAAACGTCATGAAAGAAGAAAAAAAAGAGGAGAACGTTGACCGGCGAATCAGGAAGACCCGCCGCATGTTGAGAGAATGCCTGACCTCCCTGCTCAAAGAGAAACGGGTCCAGGATATTACGGTAAGAGAAATCGCCGATATGGCGGACATCAACCGCGGAACATTTTATCTGCACTATAAAGATGTATTCGATCTGATGGAACAGATTGAAAATGAACTGCTGAAAGAGCTTGAGGATATGCTGAACCATCACCAGGCCCAGGATCTCCTGTCCCGGCCTTCCCTGATCTTTGCGGAACTCTACCCCCTCGTACAGGAGAATGCGGATATTGTTTCGATTCTGATTGGAGAAAACGGGGATCTGAATTTTGTAAACCGTCTTAAACATATCGTGCGTGAGAAATGCCTCAACGACTGGAAGGCCCTGAAGTCTCTGCGCAACTCCGATGCCTTCGATGCATACTATTCCTTTATCGTGTCGGGCTGTATTGGAATGGTCCAGTACTGGCTGGGCACCGGCATGAAGGAGACCGCCGAGGAGCTTGCTTTTATGACGGAAGAAGTGATTCTGAATGGGATACGCGTGCTGGAGAAGGACTGATAATACGGGCTTCACCGGATGGATTGTCACTGTCCACACCGCATTGCGCTGTGAACAATAACACGCTTCGCGATGCACAGAAATGGCAAAGAACGCCATTTTGCGAGGTATTTCCGTACATCTTCCGCGCATCGTTTCATATCTTGAAAAAAATACGGTTCTAAGTTATAATATACGGGCGGCATTTTTATACCCGCAGCGCCAGCCGCAAAGCTTTTTGCGGACTGGCATTTTTATATCACAGAAAACCGCTATGATACAAAAAGCCCTCCGGGCAGGATGCGCAAATGAATTGCATCACACGCAAAAGAGACAGGGAAGGAAAACAGACTATGTTAAATGATTACAGGAACAAATTTGTAACTCCGGAAGCTGCCGCGGCGAAAGCGGTCCGCTCCGGTGATTGGGTGGATTACGGTTTCGGCGCCGGATTTCCGGAGCTTTTAGACAGGGCGCTGGCCGGACGGAAAGAAGAATTAAAGGATGTGAAGATCCGCGGCGGTCTGGTAATCCGTCCCCGCATTGAGGCCGTGGAATGCGATCCGGAACAAAGTGCATTTACCTATTACAGCTGGCACATCGGCGATTATGAAAGAAAGCTTCAGAGCCGCGGTTTATGCCGTTTTATCCCAATGATCCTGCGTTCGCTGCCCGAGCTTTACCGCAATCACATCCGCGTCGACGTGGCCTTCGTGCCTGTTTCAACGCCCGATGACAACGGTTACTGCGGACTTGGCGTTTCTAACTATGCCTGGCGGACTATTTTTGAGAAAGCCCGGACCGTCGTGTTTGAGATTAACGAACATCTTCCGAGACTCCAGGGTGTGGACGGCTCCCACCGTGTCCATCTGTCCGAAGCGGACTTTATCGTCGAGGGAGAACACGAGCCCCTTCCCCTGCGTACCTACCGGGAACCGTCTCCCACCGATATTGAAATCGCCAGACATGTCGTAAACGAAATTCCGGACGGAGCCGTTCTCTCGCTCGGCGTCGGCGGTGTGCCGTTTACCGTTGCCAGGATGCTCGCCGAATCGGATCTGAAGGATCTGGGCTGCCATACGGGAACCATCAGCGACGCCTTTCTGGCGCTGTACAAAGCCGGTAAGCTGACCAATAAGAGAAAAGAATTTGACGCGGGCTACTCTACCTGGAATCTTGCCATGGGGTCACAGGAACTCTATAACTGGCTTGATGAGGAACCGGAGCTCTTTCACCCGGGCGACGTGGACTACGTCCATTCCCCTGAGCGCATCAGCCGGATGAAGAATGTAATCAGCATCAACGGCGGCGTGGAACTCGACCTGATGGGCCAGGAAAATGCGGAATCTGCGGGAAGCCGCCAGCTCTCCGGCACAGGCGGGCAGCTTGATTTCCTGGAAGGCGCTTTCCGCTCCGAAGGCGGCAAGGGATTCATCTGTCTTGCCTCCACGCATAAAAAGAAGGACGGGACCCTCAAATCCAATATCGTCCCCTTCGTTCCCGGCGGCAGCGTGGTGTCGGCGCCCCGAAGCATGATTCAGTACGTGGCGACGGAATACGGCGTGGCAAAGCTGTCCGGCCTATCTCTGCGGGAGCGGGCCGAGGCAATGACCGCGATAGCGCATCCCGATTTCAGGGAAGAACTTATGAAGTATGCAAGAGAGAATTTTTTGTAACAGACAAGGCCGGAAACGGGAACAGACGGCCTGGAACTGAACCAGCGGTCCAGATAGATACTGTAAAAGGGCGAGGCCATTACCGGCCCTGCCCTTTTCTTTAAAACACTGTTTTCACTCTGCTTCCATCTACAATTCCAGAATCATAAGGATCCGAAATAACCACATCCCCCTCCGTCAGGCCTTCCAGTATCTCCGTTCTTCCATTTTCAGTCGTTCCTGCTTTCACCGCCGCGGCCTCTGCCTTTCCCGCCCTCACTCTATAGACCACCGTATCGGTGCCGTCCGGCACCACCGCGGATATGGGGACGGTCAGAACATTCTCCGCTTTTATTATATGAAACGTCAAATCCGCCTGCTGCCCGGCTCCGAACCGTTCCATCAGGGTCATGGTGTCAGGATCTTGGGGATCCAGCTCCACCTGGCAGCGGCTCTCTTCCAGTCCTGTGGATGATATCGCTTTTGACGCAGTTCTGGCTATAAATGCCACCGTAACCCTGCCTTTTATCCCATCGGGATACACCGCCTCGGCCTCCATCCCGACGGTGAGTCCCGCCGCATCCTCCGCCAGAACGGAAGCCGACAGTTTCATTTCATCCATGCGGTAGACTTTGACGGCCGCCTGGTTCTGCGCCAGATAGGCCCCTTTTTCCGTATATACTTCCCACAGGATTCCGTCAAACGGCATCACAACCGTGGTAGGGCCGACCGCATCTTCCAGTGTTTCGAGCTGCCTTTCGCTGGATGCGATCTGCTCGTTCAAATAGTTCCTCTGCTTCTCGGAATTGACCTCCCCGGCCTGGACATACTGCTGATAAGCCCGTGCCATCTCCGTTCGCGCCGTCTCCAATTCCGTCTGCGACAGGTATCCGCTGTCCGCCAGAATCCTGCCGTCCTCGTAATTTTTCTTTGCCAGGCGGTAGGCGCTGTCCGCCGCATCATAGGCGGACTGTGCCTCTCCTCCCGCTCCGTACAAGCGGTCATATTCCTGTTTGGCCTTGTTAATCTGCTGCTTTAACTGCTCCCTCTGGAGGTCCATGCTGATTTCCTGAGCCGTCTCGGTTTTAAGAAGCGCCTCTCCCGCTTTTACCTGCTCTCCCGGTTTATAGGGGATATCCGATACGCTACCGGCCGACGGGGTGCTCAGAATCATACTGTGGGCCGGCGTCAGTTCGGCCTGGACCGTAAATTTCCGTTCCAGGTTCCCATACCCGACTTCCTCCGCATCCGCATCCGCCGGCTTCATCATGCTAAGCCCAAGCGCCGCCAGGCAGAGTATCACAGCCGCCGCTGCCAGAATTTTTTTGTATTTCCTCTTCATATGACTGTTTCCCCCCCTATTCACGTTCCCGCAAAAATTCAGCCGGAAGTATTGTTTTCAGTTTTGAGAGCATGGCCGCAGAACCCAAAAATGAAGAGCAGGCCGTCAGACCGGCCGCTGCCAGGATGGCTTTTGCGTCCAGAAAATTCGGAATTGTATACATATCTCCCGACATCGTCGCCGTTATCAGAAGGCTGGCCAAAAAGGCCAGCGGTATTCCCAGGATAACGGCACCCGCCGTCAGAATCCACTGGCCGGTGGAAAGCACGTCCAGGCATTCCCTGCTGTTCAACCCGAGCAACATCAGAACCGACAGCTCGCGCTTCAATTCTTCGTAGCGGATCAGGGAACTGACATAGATGACCGCAAAGCCGATTGCCACACCCATCAGAGACATGGAAAACATGATTCCGCTCATACTGCCCATAACCGTGCGGTACTGCTCCATCCTCTCCTGCCTGCTCTGAATCAGCGATACGGTTCCCTTTCCCTGCAGCCTCTCCCTCAAATCCTCCAGCACACCGTCAGGAGCTTTCAGGTATACTCCGGTGAAACCATCCCCATAACTGCTTACCTTCCCGGCTCCCTGATAAGACATGTAGGCCAGACTTCCCATATACTGGGCAATGATATCCGTAACCACCGTACTTGTCTCCCTCTTATCCGGGTAGGACGTCCGCACTTCTATCATGTCCCCTCTCTTCACTCCCAATATTTCCGCCATGTGCTCCGAAAGGATAATTCCCTCATCCCTCACATATACCTGCCGTCCTCCGGTCCGGTACAGTTTGGTAAGCTTACCGTCTTTTGAAACTGCCTGCAGCGTGCAGTCTGTTTTCCCGTCGGGACCAGCCAGTGTGACGGGAAATTCAATAATTCCTTCCGCCTCCCGGATTCTCGGATCCCGGACCGCCTCGAACGCGTCACTGCGGCCGACGGGATGGCTGAAATATACCATAATATCCTGCCTCTGCGTCTTTTCCCAATAATTGATAATAAAAATGTCAAACATCGTATTCATGGACACCAGCGTGGCCGTTATCATATAAGCAGCCGCCATCCCGGCCAGGGAAAAACAGGTTCTTCCCGGATTTCTGGCAAGGGTTCTGACTCCCATGAGCCCCGGTATTGTCAGGAATTTTGTAAATCCCGGTATTTTTTCCAGAAATGACTTTCCGGCTGCTCCCGGAGCGGCCGGGCGAAGGGCCGCAGCCGGCTCCATCTTCCACAGGGAACCGACGCAAAACCACGCGACTCCCGCACAAAAAGCGGCTGCTTCCAGCGTTCCCACTGCAAAGTAGGTGAGCGAAAGAGGGGCAGAGACCGACGGAAGCTTAAAATACACCCGGTAGAAATCTGCCATCGGCTCTGCCAGGATATAGCCAGCGCACGTTCCCAGAATTCCTCCCACCGCTCCCACAAACGCCCCATATCCCAGATAGTGAAGCCGAATCCGCCATTTTGAAATTCCCAGGGCCATCATCGTCCCAACCTGTGTCCGTTGCTGTTCTATCATGCGGCTGAGTGTTATGTACAGGACAACCGCCGCCACCGCCAGAAAGAGAAAGGGAACTGCACCGGACATCCGATCCAACTGCTTAATCTCTTCTCCCACCATGGCGGCTCCTATCTGGTCCTCTCCTTTATAGGCCGATATCAGACCATAGGCCTCCAGAAGCTGTTCCACCTGTTTTTCGACTGACTCCCACTCAACCCCGTTATCCAGACGCATCAGGAAACTGTTCGCCATGCTCTCTTTTCCCAGGAGACGTGAAACGGTCCGGTATGATGCAAAAGCGGCATCATATGTCTCAGGACTGGGAAACAGTTCATTCATGTCGCGGATCATATAGATATTTTCCGGTGTCGTGCCGATTCCTGTTATCTTCATTGGAACTTTTTTACCGTTCACCACAATATGAATTGTATCCCCCGGCTTCAGTCCCCTGGCCTCCGCCATACTCTCCCCCAGAATCAATTCCTGTTTTCCCTCCTCCGGCATCGTTCCCCTTGTAAGCAGCGGCCGGTTCATCTGTCCCTCCGACCAGGACACCAGATGAAGCTCCGCCTGCCCCGTAACACCGGCCAGCTCCACATTCCGGACAAGCCTGCCTTCCGCTAGAGCGATACCGTCCAGACTTTCCAGCCGTGAAGCCGTCTGCAGGCCGACATCCGCGGTGTCCGCAAAGCCGTCGCAGAAATCGGTCTCCCTGAAAAAGGTATCTCTGGATTCGACCAGATTGTCATAGCAAAGTTCCAGGACGCTGTATCCGCACAGGCCGATCATTACAATCAGGATACATGACAGGTAAGCGGACAGGGAGGCCCTGATATCACGCAGCATTTTTTTTAACAAAATTCCTGTCATATCATGTCCTCCCCTTTGGATTCTCTCTTCAGTTAGCTACCAGTCCAGTTCCTCTGCGCCGCAGGGCGTCCCGTTTACCTCCGCGCGTACCAGCTCCCCGTCCTTCATGTGGAACACCCGGTCGGCCACGCGGGCCATCTCCGGATTGTGGGTAATCGTCAGCACCGGGCATCCCAGTTTATCCCTGACCTCCAGAAGCAGCTTCACAACGGCAATGCTGTTTTTGCTGTCCAGCGCTCCCGTAGGCTCATCGCAGAGCAGAAGCGCCGGTTTCTTCACAATCGCTCTTGCCACGGAAACTCTTTGCTGTTCTCCTCCCGATAGCTGGGAAGGGAAATGGCCCGCCCGTCCTCTAAGTCCTACCATGGCGAGCGCCTCATCAGGCTCCATTGCGTCTCTGGTCAGTGAGGCGGCCAGCTCCACATTCTCCCTGGCCGTCAATGAGGGAATCAGGTTGAAAAACTGGAAGACAAAGCCCACCACGTCCCGCCTGTAAACGGCAAGCTGATCCATCGTGCAGTCCGTCACCGCTCTCCCTCCGTACCGCATCGTTCCCGAGGTGGGGCGATCCATGCCTCCGATTACATTCAGCAGCGTGGATTTCCCGGAGCCGGAGGGTCCCAGGACTACGATGAACTCACCTTTTCTCACCTCAAAAGAGACGTTTTTTAATGCATCCACCGCCACATCCCCGGTCTCGTAGCGCATGGAGAGATTTTCGGCTTTTAATACAGCGTCTGAGTTACCGTCCGGCTCACTGTTACCCGTAGCTTCCATTCCGGCTTTGTTCATTCCGTTGTCTGCGGTTCTGTTTTCTATCATTTCTCTTCTTTTATCGTTCTTATTGCCGGCAATTCTGTCCCTGATACTCTTCTTTATAAGCAATCTCCCTGAACCGCCTTTCCCATCTGTAAAAGTTTTCCATCATTTCCTCTATGTCCAGGGGCAGACCGGCCCTCTGTCTGTCATGGATATAGCCGTCAACCATCCAGGTTATCATATTGCAGATTTCCACCGGATCAATTCCTTCCCTGAATCGGCTGCGGTCGATTTTTTCAAAAAATATGCCGTAAGCTTCACCGATAAAATTACAAATCGACCGGTTCAGTTCCTCGATCACCGGCTCCTTTTCCAGATAAAAACACCGCGTGACAAACTCCAGCACAAAAGGGGTCTGCTTCAGTATCTTCAACTTTTCCTGCGCCGCGTATTCCAGCAGCTCGAAGAAATCGGTCAGTTTGCCAAACTGTTCATCCAGGACCTGAGAGGTCACCAGTTTCGAACAGTATTCAAACAGGAACAGATAGAGACTTTTTTTGTTATGGAAATAATAAAACAGCAGACCCTTAGAAATACCGGCTTTTCTGGCGATTTCATCCGTCACCGCGTGTTTATAGTCGTTTCTGGAAAATACTTCGAGGGCTGCATTGATGATTCTGAGCTGTTTCTCCTCGGGAAGATCATAGAACTGGTCATTCATTTGCAGGTTTCCTTTCTATCAAAGGATGAAATGATTTGTTGTTTGACTGGTTTGGTCAATTTAATTGTACTTCATTGACTATTTTTTACAAGGGGGTACCTGAAACTTTTGCGGCCGCAGGGGAATTTCTGTTTTTGTTTCATTTTTAATTATCTGAATTAAAATGCGTTTTATCGCCCTATCGAAGACATTTTAACAGATTTTTCCATTTATTATGTATTTTTTGCAAGAATATGCAATATATTGTTGGACTTTTCTGTCGATTTGCGGTAAGATTTTATATGGGAATATTGGTGTGGAAAGTATGAAAGGGCCTCATGGCTTTTTAATAAAATACATAAAGGGGGATAAGTATGATTTGTCCATATTGTAACAACACAATGCCGGATGACAGCGTTTTCTGCTCTGAATGCGGTAAACGGCTTCAGCAGGAAGTCACTGAGCTCGTACAGGATAGCGTAATTTTATGTCCGATCTGCGGAAGTGAAAACCAAAAGGGAGCTAATTTCTGTACGAACTGCCGGTCTCCGCTTTCGGAATATGCCCTGCAAAAGCAAAGGGAACATAACGAACTGCAGGCCCGGAGCGCCCAGCTCAAAATGCAGGCAATGTCTCTTAAAGCCCAGCAGGAACAGCTTGAGCTGCAACAGCAGCAGTATGCCTCAATGGCAAAATGTCCCAAATGCGGTTCCACGTCCCTGTCCGGCAATAAAAAAGGATTTGGAATTGGGAAAGCGGTTGTCGGCGCTGCTTTAGTCGGCCCGCTTGGATTAGTTGCAGGTAATATCGGAGCAAAAAAAGTCCGTGTCACCTGTTTAAACTGCGGTAAAAAATTTATGTTATAGGGGGAAAAAGTATGTACTGTAGAAAATGCGGAGAAGAATTCCAGGGAAAGTTCTGCCCGAACTGCGGAGAACCGGCGGGTACCGGACAGACAGAAAAGGCAGCCGAGCAGAGGGAACAAACTGCCGGGCAGGAGAACCGATCTGCCGATCAGGAGAACAGGGCTCCTATTTTAAACGGCGTGGATATGAGCAGGCCGCAGGCCGCCCCGCCTTTAAAAGAACCTTTTTATGCACAAAGCTGGTTTGTTGTCCTGATGATGTTCTGCTGCTGTTTCCCTGTGGGACTGTTTCTTATGTGGAAATATAAAAAGTTCAGCAAGCCCGTGAGAATCGGCCTGACCGTGTTCTTTGCCATTGCCTTTATCATAGGCGTCGCAAAAGGCCCTAATGCTTCCGGAACCGTCTCTGATCCTGCCGGCACGGAAGCTCAGGAATCTGAAACTTCCAGACGGATGTCTTCCAGAACGGAAAGCGCCGACACCGTTAAGACCGAACCTGCTGCATCCGGCGAAAGCACCGTTACCGACAACCGGGACGCCGCTCTGGAGGCCGACAGGGAACTGTTTGATATCATCACAGCCGCCGAAGCCGATTATGCCACGCTCACCACGGTTATGGGAACCGAGGGAGTTTCCTTAGTAGACCTGTATGACACTGCTAAAACTGCCGAGAGTAACTTTGGAATTTACTGGAGCAATATCAACACTGTAAAATGTGACAACATAAAAGAATATCAGGATGCCGCCCGGAATTATGTTATGAATATGAAACTGATCGCTTCATCGGTAAAGAAATATATTGATAAGCAGAATATGGAGGATTTATCCGACGCAAAAGCCTTCATAGAAGATTCTCAGAATTATGCGATTATCGTCGTTGGCAAACGTTTGAAGTTTTTGACGGATTCAGGGTTTACCGATGAGGAAGCGATCCATATATTGTCACCGGAAAGTGAAACTGAAACTGAATAAATGATGTAATTCCTTTCCAAATGATTTTCACGGATTCTTAAACAGGGGCGGACTTTTTCTCAGATTGATTCACCAGTCAGAGAAAAGGTCCGCCTGTCTCTCATTCTATATTATTTAAAAATGGGTATTCTATCATTAAACTAGAAACGATATTGAAAAGAAAGCGAGGTTCACCTCATGAATTCAGAACAAAACAAAAATCTCAGGGAAATCTACTTTGCAGGCGGCTGCTTTTGGGGCGTTGAAGAATATTTTTCACGTATTCCCGGCGTCCACGACTGTATTTCCGGTTATGCCAACGGCTATGGCACAAATCCCTCCTATGAGGATGTCTGCTCCGATACGACGGGGTTTGCGGAAACGGTCCTTGTCCGGTATGATCCCGACATTGTCACGCTGCACATCCTGACGGAACAGTATTTCAAGATTATCGACCCGCTCAGTCTGAACCGGCAGGGAAACGACATTGGAAGCCAGTACAGGACAGGCATTTTCTATACCGGCGAGAAGGATGCCGTAACCCTGCGGACCGTCATGGACACCGTACAAAAGGGACTCCCTTCCCCTATGGCTGTAGAACTGGCTCCGCTGAATAATTTTTATCCCGCTGAAAGTTATCATCAGGACTACCTGAAGGTAAATCCAAACGGATATTGCCACATCCATTTCAATACGCTTGACGATTTGACCGTAGGCTCCGATGGAAAAGTAAGAGTCCGTCTTTCGGAAGAGGCACTGAAAGAAAAGCTGACCGGGGAGCAATATGAAGTGACCCAAAATTCCGCTACCGAAAGACCGTTCACGGGACAATACTATGACAATCATGAACCGGGCCTCTACGTGGATATTGTCACCGGCGAACCGCTTTTCGTCTCCTCCGATCAGTTTGATTCCGGCTGCGGCTGGCCAAGTTTTACGAAACCGGTCGACTCTTCGGCGGTTACGGAACTTTCGGATACCAGCCACGGTATGAAACGCGTAGAGATACGCAGCCGGGAGGGTGATTCGCATCTGGGCCACGTATTTCCGGACGGCCCCCTGGAAACAGGCGGACTCCGCTACTGTATCAACAGCGCCTCTCTCCGTTTTATTCCCAAAGACAAGATGGAATCCGAGGGGTACGGCGCTTATCTTTCCCAGGTTCAGTCATAAAACCGGGAGAAATTAACGGGAGCTCTTCGCGGACTTATCCTTCCAACGCCGGCCCGCATGTTCCGTGAACGGGCCGGTGTATGTATGATTGCTATTTCTCCTTTATCCAGTCGAACAGACTGAGCTGCTGTCCGAAACCGGATTCCGCCCGTTTCGTTTTTCCTGCCTCTTCCCGTTCGAAACATGTCTCCGGCAGAGCGTTCAGGAACTCCGACGGTTCCTTTCCCGTTACCAGCACCAACTGCTCTTTCGCCCTGGTCATTCCCACGTAAAAGAGGCGGCGTTCTTCCTCTTGATCTATCTCGTCCGCTTTTCCCGCCGACTGTCTTTCTAACGGAATCAGTCCCTTTCTGACTCCGCACAGAATCACGGCCGGAAATTCCAGACCTTTTGAAGCATGAAGAGACATCAGTGTAACTGCATCGGACCGGTACTGCTTTTTTCCCGGGCGGATCAGTTCACCCTCCGTGCCAAAAGCCAGCGCCTCCAAAAAGTCCTTCATATTGTGGTACATGAATGAAAGCTGCCATAATTTTTCCATATGCCGGCTGCCTGACGTATCTCCATCCGGTGCCGCAGTGATCCACTGTTCCAGGATATCCGATGGTTTTCCTTTTTTCAAAAGTGGAAGGTAGTGTTTTGCTTCTCCGGCAAACCTTTCTTCCCGCTCCCTGTCTCCCAGTTCGTTCCACAGAAGGCGGCGGCTGAGTCCGGCCGAGAACCGATCTTCCGGATTTAGCAGACTCCTGAAAAAACTGATACTGCCCCTGACCTCAGGATCCGCCAAAAATGCGTCTCTTCCCGCCACACGGTAAGGGATTCCTTCCTTGCGCAGACATTTCTCCAGAAGCGCTGCCTGGCGGTGGGTCCGGTAAAGGACCGCTATGTCGGAAAAACCGGCGAGGCGTCCCGTTATCCTTTTTTCCTGGGCATCCAGCATATCAATTCCGCCTACAAGACGGTTAATCTCCTTTGCGGTGAAAATAGCCTCGGACATCGCACTTTCCGCTGTGATAAGGCGTATCTTTGCTCCCTCTCCGCATACGGGCGTCAGTCTTCTTTCCTGCCCCGGATTTTCCGAAATAACGGCCTGCGCTCCTTCCAGAATAGACGGAACCGAGCGGTAATTTTCATTCAGGACAATATTAATTAAAGAAGGGTACTCTTTTTTCAAGTGCTCAAAGCAGGCCGCATCCGTTCCCCGGAATCCATAGATGGACTGATCCGGATCTCCGATCACAAAAAGTTCCCTTCCTCCCCGGTTCCATACCCTGATAAGCTCAAGCTGAACCGGGTTAACATCCTGAAACTCATCCACCAGGAGGTAATTAAAATGCTGTTTCCTGATTTCATTTTTCTGCTCTGTTTTAAGAAGTTTTAACGTCTCAAGGAGCAGATCGTCAAAATCGCACGCCCCTTCTGCCGTCAACCGCTTCTGATACTCCTGAGCAGCTTCATGAAAGGTATCTTCGCTGCTGTTTTCCCCTGTGGACGCGGGATTCCCCGCTCCCTCAGCCGTGGCGGCCGACGTTCTTTCTCCGGCCGGATCACACAGTTCCATTCGCGACTTTTTCAGGGACAACTGTCTTAAAAAGCCGGATGGCGGGATGTTTAAATTATATTCTCTTACAATATCCGCTGCCGTCTCTAAAAGCATCTCTTCCGGAGCCGGAATGCGGTTAAAACCCTGTTTTTTCAGAAGTTCCAGGCAAAGGCCATGAAATGTCCCCACTCTCAGCAGGCGGGTAATTCTTTTTCCTCCCGCCTGTTTTTCCAGACGCTCCCGAAGCTCCGACGACGCCTTATTGGTAAATGTAACGGCCGTAATCTCGGACGGTTTTACACCGCGTTCCTCCAGAAGATAACCGATTCTGGACGTCAGGGTTCCCGTCTTTCCGGTTCCCGGACCGGCCGTAACCGCAATCGCGCGGGCCGGTATGACGGCGGCTTCTCTCTGTTTTTCATTCAGATGGTCAAGAAAGAAATTTTTAGATTCCGGACAATCCAATTCAACCGCCGCTGCCGTCTCTTTTACGGCGTTACCTGTGTCCGAATCCATTTCTGCGCTCTCATCTGCCGCCGTCTCATATGCTGCCGTCTCACCTGCCGCCATCTTATTTGTTATGGCTCCATCTGTTGTCCTTTTCTCTTTCAAGTCCCCAACTGTTGCAGCTAAGTTTTCCCGGGGCGGCAGAAATAGACTGATCTGCCCGTCCACATTTTCAAGTTCCCACGGTTCGAACAGCTGGATCGTTCCATACTCTCCGTCAAATCCCGGATTGCGCAGGACGTTTCCACGGCGCAAACGGCTGATTCCCTCGGCAATCATGGTTCCGGCCGCCAATTTGATGTCTTCCTGCGGTACTTCCCTTAAGATGGAAAATTCATTTCCCAGTTTGGACAGCATCTCCTGATACTGTCTCTGGACCCTGACACTGGCTGCTGTTCTTCCTGTGGAGGCCGCTATTACCTCGGGCAGAGGCACCAGGCTCTCAAAAACTTTTCCGGCCGGCCGCACATAGCCCTCCGCCCGGTCGGCCAGCTCCTCCACCCTGTGCGAGACGCCGATGGTCAGTTTTTTCCCGCACACCGGGCATTTTCCCCCATATTTAATGGTCTCTGCCGGGCTTAAGCAAAGGTGGCATTTCCGATGCCCGTCCAGATGGTATTTCCCTTCCTCGGGGAAGAATTCAATCGTTCCCCGAAGGCCGTCACCCGTCTCAATCGCCTTCACTAATGAAGGGTAGTTAAGGTCCGTGTCCAGCAGATTTGCCTCTCTTCCCAGTTTTGACGGAGAGTGGGCATCCGAGTTCGATATAAGCTGGTAAGAATCAAGTGCTGAGAGGCGCCAGTTCATCGGCGGATCGGAGGACAGCCCCGTCTCCAGCGCATGGATATGGGGCGTCAGATCTCCGAAACATTCTTCTATTGTATCAAAGCCGGAAAACGCCCCGAACATCGAAAAATGAGGCGTCCAGATATGAGCCGGCACATAGACCGCATCCGGGCACACTTCCAGCATAATTTCCAGAAGATCGCGGCAGGGCAGCCCAAGGATCGGGCGTCCGTCGGAATGGATGTTTCCGATCTGTTCAAGCCTTGCGGACAAAAGCTCCGCCGCCTCCAGGTTTGGCAGCAGCAGAAGGCTGTGAACCTTTCTTACCCGCTCCCCCTGCTTATAAATCGAGCTAATCTCACCCGTTACAACAAATCTTACCGCCTGTGAGTCATCCGCGCCGTTATCGTGAATTCTGTATTCCTCTTTTAAAGTGTACAGCCCCTCTTCCGCCGGAACCAGTTTTTCTTTTAACTCCGCCCGCCAGGCCGGGTGCGTAAAATCTCCGGTTCCCAGAAGCCGGATTCCTTTTTTTCTTGCCCACAGCTCCAGCGCTTCCGGCGTGCAGTCATGGCTGGTGGCTCTTGAGTAACGGGAATGGATGTGAAGATCTGCTATGTACATTTTCATTTCTCCTTTGTATGCGGAAAATATTATCTTCTGTAGTATTGCTATCGATAGTATATCACAAAAACGGTCCGGCTCATTCTATTTTTTCTCCTCCGTTCATATTCTGAATTGAGGTGTCATTTATGCAATCTTGTGAATTTGCCATGACTATAACCGCCCTGGCCTGCAATATCGCCCAGGGTAAAACTTCGGAGGAAATCGCCCTGTATGCCGCCCTTTTCTCCCAATTGGGGGACACCCTGGCTACCATCGATGCGCACCAGGAACTCTGTTCGCCGCCGGAGAGCAAGGAGACGCAGGAATCTTCGCCGAAAAAAAGTACGTCCAAATAGAACGTGTCTAAATATCATTCCTACCGGAAAAGGACATTTTAAAACACGCTCTGAACGTTCACCGTTCTTCATAAAAATAAAAACAGAAAATGTACAACGCTTTCTGTGGACTTTTCACCGCCGTCCACAGAAAAAGCTCCGGACCGTCAGATGGGCATTTTACCACATCCTCCGCTCCGGAGCCTTTTCTGTTACTTTTTACTAACCGTCTTCGTCTAATGCAGACACCGAAAATTCTAATTCCATTGGGGTATACCTTAACCCGTTCGTCTCCTGTTCGGTATCCGTATCCCGAAATCCCAGACAATGATATACAGGGACTGCAAATGGGGACGAGTTTACCGTCATTTTGCCCGCGGCATTGTCCTTTAAAGCGAGTTCAAGCAGCCTGCGGCCTATTCCCTTGCGGTGATACCAGCCATCCACAAAGAATAACGCCACGTGGTTTCCACTGCTCCGGGTCGCTATTACCCCAACGAGCTTCTCTCTGTCAAAAGCCCCGTACCATCTAAGCATAGCAAGATACTCCGGATTACAGCAACTCCTGTAAAATTCGTCGACTCCCTGTACGGTATAGTCCGGAGCTTCAAACTCCAGAAAGACTCTCCAAACCAAAGCCCATGCAGTTTCTATCTCGCTTTCTTTCAGTTCCCTGAACAACAACCCGTTCCCTCCTTTGGCACCGGAACTTCCGGCAGATATGCAATCTCCCGGCGCTTCTTTTTACTTTCTGAGATGATCCAGTCTTTCCTTCACCTGAGCCATCATCTGGGTATACTTTTCAAGCTTTTCACGTTCCTCGGCAATCTTTGCCTCCGGCGCTTTGCTGACAAACTTTTCGTTGTTCAGCATTCCGGTAACGCGTGCCAGCTCTTTTCCAAGCTTTTCTTCCTCTTTTTCCAGTCTTTCGATTTCCTTGTCCAGATCCACAAGTTCTGCGAACGGCATATAAATTGTTGCCTGGGCCGTCACAGCCGATACCGCGTCATCCGCAATGTCCGTCTTATCCTTCTGGAGGACTACCTCGCCCGCATATCCGAGTGTTGCAAAGAATACCCGGCTGTGTTCGAAAATGCCCAGAATCTCATCGCTGTCGGACACAACGTATACCTTTGCCTTTTTGCTCGGCGGTACATTCATGGAGGTACGTACGTTTCTGATTGCGCGGACCGCTTCCTTGATTACCTCCACAGCCTTCTCCTCACCGGCGAAATTCCATTCTTCTTTGTAAACCGGCCAGGCGGAAATCATGATGGACGGTTCGTCATCCTGGAGATTGCAGAAAATCTCTTCCGTGATAAACGGCATATATGGGTGAAGCAGTTTCAGGGAGTTGATTAATACGGTCTTGAGCGTCCACAGCGCCGCCGCTTTTGTCGTATCATTGTCATCCCAGAGCCTCGGTTTTACCATCTCGATATACCAGTCGCAGAATTCCTCCCAGACAAAGTCGTATACCTTCTGGAGCGCGATACCAAGCTCGTATTTATCCATGTTTTCGGTGACATCCCTGGAAAGGGTGTTTACCTTCGACAGGATCCAGCGGTCGGCCATTGTGAGGTCGCTTAAGCTGACATCGGCTGCCGGAGCTTTTTCAATATTCATCATGATGAAACGCGTTGCATTCCAAATCTTGTTTGCAAAATTACGGCTTGCCTCCACTCTTTCCCAGTAGAAACGCATATCGTTGCCTGGTGCATTGCCCGTCATCAGGGTCATACGCAGGGCATCGGCGCCGTACTTCTCGATTACCTCCAGAGGATCGATGCCGTTACCGAGGGATTTGCTCATCTTGCGTCCCTGGGAGTCTCTTACCAGGCCGTGAATCAGTACGGTGTGGAACGGCTCTTTTCCCGTCTGCTCAATTCCTGAGAATACCATACGGATCACCCAGAAGAAAATGATATCGTATCCCGTTACCAGCACATCCGTTGGATAGAAATACTCATATTCCGGCGTTTTCTCCGGCCAGCCCAGAGTTGAAAACGGCCAGAGCGCGGAGGAGAACCAGGTGTCCAGCGTATCCTCATCCTGACGCAGACGGGCGCTGCCGCATTTCGGGCAGGCGTGAGGCGCTTCTTTCGCCACTACCATCTCACCGCATTCCTCACAGTAATATGCAGGGATTCTGTGTCCCCACCAAAGCTGTCTGGAAATGCACCAGTCGCGGATTCCCTCCAGCCAGTGGAGATAGGTCTTTCCAAAACTCTCCGGAACGAATTTAAGACGTCCGGACTGCAGTGCCTCAATCGCCGGTTTTGCCATTTCATCCATCTTTACGAACCACTGTGGTTTTACCATCGGTTCTACGGTTGTGCCGCAGCGGTCATGAGTTCCGACATTGTGGGAATGCGGTACTACTTTTACAAGGAGTCCCTGCTCCTTAAGGTCGGCTACGATTGCCTTTCTGGCGGCATAACGATCCATTCCCTTATATTTACCCGGAGCGCTGATCGTGGCATCGTCGTTCATGATGCAGATTTCCTCCAGGCCGTGGCGTTTTCCTACCTCAAAGTCGTTCGGGTCATGGGCAGGCGTAATCTTTACACAGCCCGTACCAAACTCTTTGTCAACATATTCATCCGCAACAACCGGAATTTCACGGCCGGTCAGAGGCAGTTTCAACATCTTGCCGATCAGGTCTTTATATCTGTCGTCTTCCGGGTTTACCGCCACCGCCGTGTCGCCTAACATCGTCTCTGGACGTGTGGTGGCGATCTCTACGAAACGGCCCTCTTCGCCTGCGATCGGATAATTGATGTGCCAGAAGAAGCCGTCCTGCTCCTCGTGCTCCACCTCGGCATCGGAAATCGAAGTCTGGCAGACGGGGCACCAGTTGATGATTCGGGAGCCTTTATAAATATAGCCTTTCTCATAAAGCTTTGTGAATACCTCCAAAACCGCGTCGGAGCAGCCCTCGTCCATGGTGAAACGCTCTCTGTCCCAGTCGGCGGAGGAACCTAATTTATGGAGCTGGTTTACGATGCGGCTGCCATACTCTTCTTTCCACTCCCAGGCTTTCTCCAGGAATTTATCACGGCCCAGATCATGCTTGTCAATGCCCTCGCTTTTCAGCTTATCGATGACCTTAACCTCCGTAGCGATCGCGGCATGGTCGGTTCCCGGCTGCCATAATGCTTCGTATCCCTGCATTCTCTTGTAACGGATCAGGATATCCTGCATCGTGTTGTCCAGGGCGTGTCCCATATGGAGCTGTCCCGTGATGTTTGGCGGCGGCATTACGATGGTAAACGGCTTTTTGTCCTTATTTACTTTTGCATGGAAGTATTTGCTGTCCAGCCATTTCTGGTAGAGGCGTTCTTCAATGTCCGCCGGATTGTAGGTTTTTTCGAGTTCTTTCATGTGTATCTCCTTTTCTCTTTTCAGTTCTTTTTGTGAATCATTATTTTGTTTTATATCAGCGGTTATGTCTGTTCTTTCATTATAAATGAAATCGATTCTATCACCTGCATCACTTCCTGCTTAAAAACACTCTCCTGTTCTGCTGGAAAGGACGCCGTGATAAGATATCCGTTCTCTCCGTCCGAGGCCAGATAAAGAAGCTGGTACATTCTGTCCCCGCCTCCCGGCCCGGTCATTGTCATCCCAAGGCCCGCCAGCTCTTCGCTGACTTCGCGGATATCCGTCTTTTTAATATCGGGATATTCTTCTTTTAAGGCCTCCACATAGCCGTCTGCAAAAGATGTCTCAAAATCGGCAATCATCTCTTTATTAAGGCCCTCTGCAGGAGAAAATGAAATATGGACGCTTCTGTTTTCCAGAAGACTGAGTTCCCATAACTCTCCTGTTCCCGTAGTCCGCCATTTTGCTTCATCGGCCTTAACGGTGAATCTGCCGTCTCCGCTCAGATATACTCCGTTTTCCAGCGTTCCCGGCGTCTGTGCTGCCGCCGTCTCAGTAACGGTTCCGGTTGTGCGGCATGCCGTCAGCAGCATGGCTGTTATGACCACAAAAACCACCGCAGCAGCCACGGCCTTCCTGCCTGCTGTCGCTGTATTTCTTCCTGCTGTATTGCTTTTCTCAGCCATCCGGCGTTTCTCTGCCATCTGATGCCTCCTCGCCTGGTATTACATCTGTTTCCTCACAATTCGGTATTCATCGTCTGTCTGGTAGTAAGGACATTCAAAACGTTGATTTCCGAGAAATGAAGCCATTTCATCTTCATCCAGATCCGCCTCACAGACGTAATAACCATAATCCTCATCATAAATATAATTACCGCAGGATTCGCAGCTCTGCGGTCCTCCCTGTTTTTTCAAGCCTCCACCTCCTTTTAAAGCGCCCGGCGTGAGTTTGAATGGCGTTGAAAAGCACGTTCCTCAAACTTTTCACTGTCAATCAAAAAAGCCCTCTGCACAATTATTATGCAAAGGGCGAAAAATCTTCCGCGGTACCACCTGGCTTCTGCCGTATCTCATAGAGCTCCGGCAATCTCATTGAGTCTTTTAACGGTGACCGGCCGTGACTCCCTACTTGCATCCTGCTTTGGGGAATCCCGCTCCGAAGCTACCTTCCATCCACACTTTCCCTGAACAGCCTCTCAACCAGTGGACCATCCTCTCTGTCGGGGTTATGCATGTACTCCTCTTCTTCACAGCATTTTCCTATATACTATGATATCATAGTGGTTTTTGGGCGGATTGTCAAGATTTAATTGAGGAAGGAGAACGCCGCCGTTAGGTCGGGGTTCGGAATGGTGAGTGGGAGGTTGTGAGTCTTCAGTCCCGGGCGTTAGGTTGTCGCGGGTGGGAAATCCGGGCAGAAAAAGTTCCTGCGGGAAACGCTTGCGCTCTTCGAAGTGCATAA